>NZ_JAKVQC010000004.1:330000-585000 GCF_022488005.1 Ochrobactrum sp. A-1 | reverse complement strand
TGGAGGACCGAACCCATATCTGTTGCAATAGATCGGGATGACTTGTGGCTAGGGGTGAAAGGCCAATCAAACTTGGAGATAGCTGGTTCTCCGCGAAATCTATTTAGGTAGAGCGTCGACCGAATACCCCCGGGGGTAGAGCACTGAATGGGCTATGGGGACTCACCGTCTTACTGATCCTAATCAAACTCCGAATACCGGGGAGTACTAGTCGGCAGACACACGGCGGGTGCTAACGTCCGTCGTGGAGAGGGCAACAACCCTGACCACCATCTAAGGTCCCTAAGTTATGGCTAAGTGGGAAAGGATGTGAGGATCCCAAAACAACCAGGATGTTGGCTTAGAAGCAGCCATCATTTAAAGAAAGCGTAACAGCTCACTGGTCTAAATAAGGGTCTTTGCGCCGAAAATGTACCGGGGCTAAAGCCATACACCGAAGCTGTGGATGCACATTTGTGCGTGGTAGCGGAGCGTTCCGTAAGCCTGTGAAGGGACAGTCGTGAGACATCCTGGAGGTATCGGAAGTGAGAATGCTGACATGAGTAACGATAAAGGGAGTGAGAGACTCCCTCGCCGAAAGTCCAAGGGTTCCTGCTTAAAGTTAATCTGAGCAGGGTTAGCCGGCCCCTAAGGCGAGGCCGAAAGGCGTAGTCGATGGGAACCACGTTAATATTCGTGGGCCTGCAGGTAGTGACGGATTGCGTGTGTTGTGAGGTCTTATTGGATTGATCTTGCAGCGAAGCGGTTCCAGGAAATAGCTCCTGCATATAGACCGTACCCTAAACCGACACTGGTGGACTGGTAGAGAATACCAAGGCGCTTGAGAGAACTGCGTTGAAGGAACTCGGCAAAATGCACGCGTAACTTCGGAAGAAGCGTGACCTCCATTTAGGCAACTAGGTGGGGGTGGCACAGACCAGGGGGTAGCGACTGTTTACCAAAAACACAGGGCTCTGCGAAGTCGCAAGACGACGTATAGGGTCTGACGCCTGCCCGGTGCTGGAAGGTTAAGAGGAGATGTGCAAGCATTGAATTGAAGCCCCAGTAAACGGCGGCCGTAACTATAACGGTCCTAAGGTAGCGAAATTCCTTGTCGGGTAAGTTCCGACCTGCACGAATGGCGTAACGACTTCCCCGCTGTCTCCAACGCAGACTCAGTGAAATTGAATTCCCCGTGAAGATGCGGGGTTCCTGCGGTTAGACGGAAAGACCCCGTGCACCTTTACTATAGCTTTACACTGGCATTCGTGACGACATGTGTAGGATAGGTGGTAGACTTTGAAGCAGGGGCGCCAGCCTTTGTGGAGTCAACCTTGAAATACCACCCTTGTTTTTATGGATGTCTAACTGCGGCCCGTTATCCGGGTCCAGGACCGTGTATGGTGGGTAGTTTGACTGGGGCGGTCGCCTCCTAAAGAGTAACGGAGGCGCGCGATGGTAGGCTCAGAACGGTCGGAAATCGTTCGTCGAGTGCAATGGCATAAGCCTGCCTGACTGCAAGACTGACAAGTCGAGCAGAGACGAAAGTCGGTCATAGTGATCCGGTGGTCCCGCGTGGAAGGGCCATCGCTCAACGGATAAAAGGTACGCCGGGGATAACAGGCTGATGACCCCCAAGAGTCCATATCGACGGGGTTGTTTGGCACCTCGATGTCGACTCATCGCATCCTGGGGCTGGAGCAGGTCCCAAGGGTATGGCTGTTCGCCATTTAAAGCGGTACGTGAGTTGGGTTCAGAACGTCGTGAGACAGTTCGGTCCCTATCTGCCGTGGGTGTAGGAATATTGATAGGATCTGTCCCTAGTACGAGAGGACCGGGATGGACGTATCTCTGGTGGACCTGTTGTCGTGCCAACGGCATAGCAGGGTAGCTATATACGGACGGGATAACCGCTGAAGGCATCTAAGCGGGAAACCCACCTAAAAACGAGTATTCCCTATCAGAGCCGTGGAAGACTACCACGTTGATAGGCCGGGTGTGGAAGTGCGGCAACGCATGTAGCTTACCGGTACTAATAGCTCGATCGACTTGATCACTCCCATTTACAATATCCATCATTTTGGTTTGAACAAAGTTCAAGCCAAAATCATTCTCCTGTCCTCACGCTGTCGCGGCTAAAGCCGCTTCGCTCCGGACGGGGCGCCGGACTACCGGCGGCACACAGTCGTGTGCTTATTATTATCTGCACGAAAGACAAAGCACGAAGGCAAAGGACAGGCGCAGCCTAAACATACTGCCCTATCCCCTACTGCCTTACTGCCCTAAACCAGCTTCTCATATTTGTGTTCTTCGCCGACCTGGTGGTTATGGCGGAGCGGCTGCACCCGATCCCATTCCGAACTCGGCCGTGAAACGCTCCAGCGCCAATGGTACTTTGTCTTAAGACACGGGAGAGTAGGTCGCTGCCAGGTCTGCCAAGCACACAAATAAAAACATCTTCTCAACAAAACATGCAAAACAGTTCGCATCAGCGTCAGGCGCCAAAAAATACCCAAACCAGTTCATAATAAACACCCTGGCGCGGGGTGGAGCAGCCTCTTCCGACCGCAGCCGGCACAGCCAGCGAGGACGGAAAACAAAACAAGACCGGGCGTAAGCACGGCACTCAAAAGTTTATCGCGGGGTGGAGCAGCCCCTTCCGACCGCAGCCGGCACAGCCGGCGAGGACGGAAAACAAAACAAGACCGGGCGTAAGCACGGCACTCAAAAGTTTATCGCGGGGTGGAGCAGCCCCTTCCGACCGCAGCCGGCACAGCCGGCGAGGACGGAAAACAAAACAAGACCGGGCATAAGCACGGCACTCAAAAGTTTATCGCGGGGTGGAGCAGCCCCTTCCGACCGCAGCCGGCACAGCCGGCGAGGACGGAAAACAAAACAAGACCGGGCATAAGCACGGCACTCAAAAGTTTATCGCGGGGTGGAGCAGCCCGGTAGCTCGTCAGGCTCATAACCTGAAGGCCGCAGGTTCAAATCCTGCCCCCGCAACCAAATCAACAAAACCCCGCAGCCATGCTGCGGGGTTTTGGCGTTTCAAGGAAAAGTTCGCCAACGGAAGATAATCTCGGATTGTGTGCTCGACACGGTCATAGAAGTTTTAAGGCCCGCGAGTATAATTGAATTAATCAGGGGGCCTGATGCTGATTATCCTGGGTGGACTGCCAGCTTCTGGAAAGAGCACGATCGCGCAAGCCTTGGCTGCTCGTATCGGAGCCTGTTATCTTCGCCTGGATACGGTCGAGCAGGCAATTCGCTCTGCTATGCCGCTGCCGGGAGACAATGATGTCGGCCCTGCAGGTTACGTAGCGCTTTATCGGCTGGCGGCAGATAACCTTCGACTGGGCCATACCGTCATTGTCGGCTCGGTCAACGCCATCGAAATCACCCGTCAGGCATTCAGAGGCGTCGCGGCAGAAACGGGTCGTAGATCGCTCGAGGTTGAAGTCGTCTGTTCCGACGCCGCAACACACCGCCATCGCGCGGAAACGCGCGTATCACCCATAGAGGGCCTGACCCTGCCGAGCTGGGCTCAGATACTGAAACGCCACTTCGAGCCCTGGAAGCCGGATTTGCGTCTGGACACGTTTCTCCTGACCACAGAAGAAAGTGTCGCGGCGATCATAAAAGCCCTTTAGTCGATAGGCGGTTGTAGCTGAGCCTCTAGGTGTCAGGCTTTACTTCAGCGATGAGCGGTGCATTCGGAGCGAACGCATTACTCGATGGGGCGGCTTCTGTCGATTGCGACACGCAAGCCGCTTCCCCTTGAAGCTCGTGAGCATCGATACGCATAGAAGCGTTCTTTTTCCAGCCTCCGTGGAAATAAAGGATTGTCGCCATCAGCAAGGTTGACACCATTGCGGCTGGAAAGCTCAGCCAGAGTGCATCCGAACCAAGCTGTTCGCGCAGGCCAACGGCGACCCCAAGACGCACGGGATACATAGAAACGAATAGGATAACGAGCGGCCAGATAACCTGACCATTTGCTCTCACCGTTCCGAAAAGAACCATCGATACGCCGAAGGCGATGAAGCCCCAGGTCGCGATTTGCCCTATGTGCTGGCCGATCGGGATTGCCGCGCTGTCTGGGCCGAGAAATATTTCCATCGCTTGCCGGTCGGCGAGTAGCAACAACACGACGAGTGCTCCCGTCATGAGTACTGCGTAGATGGCGCCGATGCGGGTTATCGAACTCACGCGGTTCCATTTTCCAGCGCCGATATTCTGGGCGGCCATGGCGCTGACAGCAGCGCCCAATGCCATGGCCGGCATCTGTACATAAGTCCAGAGTTGCTGCGTGGCGCCGAAGGCGGCGGTCGTGTCGACACCCTCCTGATTGACCAGTCGCATCATGGTCAGCATTGAACTTGAGACCACGATCATCTGGATGCCCATCGGCAATCCTTTGGTGAAGATCAGCCGCAGTAATTCCTTGTCAGGGATAAGAAGCCACAACTCCTTGCCGCGCAGGCGCAACGGAAGATCGCGGTGATAGATGTAATAAAGCATCGCCGCGAGGCTTATATAATTGGCAACGGCTGTCGCCAATGCCGATCCAGCGATCCCCAGCGCGGGTAGCGGCCCCCATCCGAGAATGAAGAGGGGATTGAGCGCGATATCCAGTACGACGGCCATTCCCATGAATATAAGCGGGGTCATGGCATCACCGCCGCCGCGCAAAGCCATCATCAAAATCGTCTGCATCAGAATGGCTGGCATGGCCAGGAACGTGACTTGCAGGAATGCACGGGCCAGCGGTTCGATAGTTTCAGGCGTCCCCAGTAGTTCCAGCACTTTGGGGGCGAGCATCCAGCCAATGATGGCGACGATGATACTGAGCGGTACGAAAGTGCCAACTGTGGTGCCCGCTATCGTACGCGCCGTTTCGATATCACGCCGTCCGAACGCCTGTCCGATCAGAATCGTGGATGCCATGCCGAAACCGAAGACGAAAGCGGTCAGCAGAAACATCACCAGATTGCCGTTTGTCGTCGCCGCAAGTGCATTTTCGCCCAGCAACTGTCCGATCCAGATTGTGTCGATCGACCCGTTCGCCGATTGCAATATCGAAGAACCTAGCGTCGGCAATGCGAAAAGCAGCAAAGCCTGTTTGATCGGCGCAGTCGTCAGGTCGATGCTCTGTTTCATGAGACCTCGTATCGAAATGATGCTTCGTGAAGTAATTACTAAAATAAATCCCGAGAACCCGGCACAGAAATCGTAAATCACTGTACCAACAGAAGCGATGTTGGCAGTTTGTAGGCTGCGCGTAAAGACACGGACAAGAGTGTCGAATATGACGTAAAGCGTGGGCGACTGTTTTATGCCATTCCCAGTAATAAAAAGATTGCTAATATGATCTAGCAAGCATGGAGGGGCTCAATCCATGAAAGGTCTGGCAGATAAGACGGCGCCAGGTGCCGGAGAAATCAACGGTGATCCGCACCCTGCGGATGACGCGCCCCAGCGGTTACAACGAGAGCCGGGCGACAATACTCCTATAATAGGCACGGAGCAGCTCGATTGGCTCGTTGCGATGATCAATCACGTACCGGATTTCATTTATGCCAAAGACCTTCAGGGGCGGTTTCTGTTCGCCAACGAAGCGGTGGTTCGCAACAACGGTCTCTCGAACATCAATGAACTCATCGGGCTTACCGACTTCGATATTCACGGAGAAGCTGCGATCACAGCCCGCATTTCTGAAATCGAAAAGCAGGTCATGGACAGCGGTCAGCCGGATCTCGGCTATGAAGAGCGCGCCATGCGCGGCGGAGCTGATCGCTGGCTTATGATTTCGCGGGTGCCTTTGCGGGATAGAAGCGGCAACATCATTGGCGTTGTCGGCGTGTCTCGCGATATTTCCATCAAGAAGCGGGCTGAACGCTTCATGCAGGCTCAGGCTCGTATTCTGGAAATGACGGTGAGTGCGGTTGCCATACCAGAATTCGTTGATCAGCTGACCGGATTGCTGGAGAGCCTTGCCGCTGGTGTTCATTGTGTTGCAGTCGTGACCGGTGATAGGGCTGACGATACTGTTATTTCTGCACCGTCGTTGCAGCCTCTGGCGAGCATTTTGAGAGACGGATTTGTACCGCTATCTGCGACACACCTTGAGGCGCAGCTGAAAGCTCTCGTTTCCGATAACAAGGTCATATTCTCCATGGAGATTCCATCTGCGGACGGTAAGGGGCACGGTGTTCTCGGCTTCGTGGTGGATGGAGAGCCCTCGGGCAATCGCGGTCTCCGCGAGTTTTTGACCGCCGCCGCCGGAATGGCCGGAATTGCCATCGACCGGCGTATCGCCGACGAGCGCATACGCTATCTGGCCGAACACGACACGTTGACGGGACTGGCAAACAGGGCTTTCCTGGAGCGAAGTCTTGAACAGATCCTCGAACAGGCGGCGGCTCGTTCCCAGCGGGTGGCTGTCGGTTTTCTCGATCTGGATCAGTTCAAGCCGGTCAACGACACGCTGGGTCATGCAGCGGGTGACAGGCTCCTTCAGCAGATTGCGGGACGGATTTCACTTTTGCTGCGCAACGGTGAACTTGCTGGTCGCCTGGGTGGTGATGAATTCATTCTGGTTTTGCAGGCGGATGATGGCGATTTCTGCTCGCGGTTGGATGAGATCAGGCGGAAGATCAGCGAACCGGTGGATATGGACGGAACACTCCTAGAAGTTACCTGCAGTATTGGTGTCGCCTGCTTTCCGAAACATGGTCAGTCGGCTGCCGAACTGTTAGCGGCTGCGGATACAGCCATGTATGATGCCAAGGCGAAGGGCCGCAATAGTGTCAGTATCTATTCCGATCAAATGTCACGCAACCGCGCCACAGGTTGTAGCGGACAATCATAGCTTTTGCGGAATGCTCAGCTGATCCTGGCCTTGACGAACACGTCGTAACGCGTGCTTTTGCCAAGTATCTGATGGGATGGTTTTCGCAATCCAGCCATCGGGTCGGCGCGCAAGGGCCATTTCAGCACCACGCGGTTCTGCGCGGCCTCCAGTGCGACCAGCATCAATTTTTCAGCATCCGGATCGGTGCCGACGATCTCGCGGATTTGCCGCATTTCCTTCTTGACGAGCGCGCTGTTGCCACGCGGAGGATGCATCGGGTCAACCAGCACGACCTGCGGCTTCAGTTCGGGCAGGAGCAGGCAGGAATCGCCCAGCAGAAGCGTCATGCGCGCGATGGTCTCGGCATAGCGACCGCCTTCTGCAGCTGCACGCGCCAATCCTTCTGCCAACAGAGCATGCATCTTTTCTGAGCGCTCGATCAACGTCACTTTTGCCCCCAAAGAGGCCAGCAGGAAGGCATCGCGCCCGAGGCCAGCCGTCGCATCGACGATCTCCGGCGTGACATCGCGGGTCAAACCGGCTGCCTTGGCGAGGGCCTGCCCGCGTCCTTCGCCAGAGCGAAACCGGTGGCCGACAGCGCCTCCGACGAAGTCAACAACCAGTTCCGATGGTTCGATTTTCTGCGACATGAATGCTCTCAGAACGGGCAGGGCGCGGTAAAGGTCACGGCGTGGCCGTCGGGATGACGGAAAGCCAGTTCTTCCGCATGGAGTAGCAGACGATCTGCGGCCGTGAGCGCTTCACCTTCAGCATAGAATTCATCACCGAGGATCACATGACCGAGCGCTTTCATATGCACGCGTAACTGGTGTGTACGCCCTGTCAGCGGAAAGAGCCGCAGACGGGTTGTGTTTTCGCCCCGATCCATCACCTTCCAGCATGTTTGTGCGGGTTTGCCATGTTCATGATCGACACGATGGCGCGGCTTGTTGGCCGGGTCTATTGCCAATGGCAGATCGATCAGCCCTTCGTCATCTTCGACGCGTCCCCAGACCACCGCGACGTAGGACTTTTCCGTCGTCCGCGCCTCGAATTGCGAGGCGATGGCGGCATGTGCCTTGCGGTTGAGCGACATCAGCACGAGGCCGGACGTGTCCTTGTCGAGACGATTAATCATCTCGGCTTGCGGAAACTGTTCCTGAATGCGCGTTGCAAGACTGTCCGACAGTGCCGGGTGACGGCCCGGCACGGACAGCAAGCCGCTTGGCTTGTCCAGCACGAGAAAGCCCGGATCGCGATGAAGGATCGAGACATAGGGATCGAGCGGCGGATGATAGATGGGAGCAACGTCGGATAACACGGTCATGATACGCTTCTAGCATGGTTTGCGCGGTGCGGAGAAGCGTGCGCTCAATTCTGCAGGGGCAAAGGACAGACCATGTGCGCCGGATGGCTGGCTGTTCGTTCAGGGAGAATAAATGGCGGAGAGGGAGGGATTCGAACCCCCGATGGAGTTGCCCCCATGCCGCATTTCGAGTGCGGTGCTTTCAACCACTCAGCCACCTCTCCGCGTTATGCAGCACTGTAAAACGACCCTTGAAGAATCGCACAGTAACGAGCATCAATAGCGAATGCCGAGCGTGCAGCGGCTCAATAACGGCAGTTTCATGTAAGGCAATTTCGTAAATCGATAGGCCGGGCGTGGCCTCACTGTGCCGGATCGTCCGGCGATTGGCCTGTCGCAGCAATGCCAAGAATAGCACCTGGAGGCATGTTATCGATTTCCCTAGCCCAATCTATGTATCCGGTTGAGCTCCTGCCTTTAACTAGCGCGGACGCAGGAGAAGGCTTAGAAAATGGTATGTCTCGTGTGAGTTCGAGATAATCACCATGTGTGACAAGCTCGCCATCCTCAATCAACTGCTGCCGAAGTTTTCTGACATTCGCGGGCAGACTATCGGTGATCTTGGCATTGATCTTCGAGCCAGACATTAACGTATAGGCGCCGTTCTCGTAGCGCAGGAATGCGCGCTCATCCGGGCGCCGTGGCAGCGTTGAATAGAGATTGAGCGCCAAGCCGTCGGTCCCAGCGAGAGGATATTCAGCCTGCCCGGTGGTCATTGGCGATGCAGATGTGCGCTCCTGAACGGAGAACAGATCATACCCGAGCGCCTCGAGCACATATATCATGTTGCTCAGATAGGTCCGCATTGTGGCGATGTCTGCACGAGGTAAGTTTGAACCAGTCGGCTTGTTGGTGTTTGTGACCAGAACCTTGCCACTGTTACCCTTCAGAATTGACCACAGTTCGCGCTCGAGCCACTTGACGTGAGCTCGTGTCAGATTGTCGTCCTTGCTCGTGAAAATGAGGAAGGAATCGAATTCGATGGGAAACTTGCCGCTCGTGTAACGCTGCGAAAAGTCGTCGCTTTCTCCGACGTAGATTTCCGGCAGGTCGTCATCGGCGCTGGAGCGGATCAACAGATAGAAGCAAGATCGGCTGAGGACTTCGTCCTCAAGCGCCTTCTTGAAAAACTCTGGCTGTCCGGTGATGGCGACGCCTGTCCAATTGTCGAGCTCGACCGTTCGAAGACTACGCGGATCCTGGCCTGTGATAAAGATCTTCATGACGCGGCCAACGAGCTCACTCAGATTCATGCATCACCCATAGCACTTTAACTCTCCGATGCATCTTCAGTAGCACGGCTTGATATCGTAGTGTCAAACCCGATTCGGATATTGACAGGGACTGCGCATGCTCACAGGTGAAATTCGCTCGAAGGTCGATCAGGTCTGGAATGCGTTCTGGGCGGGCGGGATCGCCAATCCGCTCGAGGTAATCGAACAGATCACCTACCTGCTTTTCATGCGCGGCTTGGACGATATCCAGACCCGTGAGGAGAACAAGGCCAACATGCTCGGCCGGCCTATGGAACGGGTGATCTTTCCAGACGGCGTCTATCGCACCGTGCGGGATGAAGAGACGGGCGAGATTACCGAAGAGATCACCTATGCCATGCTGCGCTGGTCGCGTTTCAAGAATGACGACCCGACGCGCATGTTTTTCATTGTGTCGGAAAGTGTCTTCCCCTTCCTGCGCGACATGGCAGAAAAAGGCACGGCGCATGCGGAGCATATGAAGGGCGCGCGCTTTACGATCCCAACGCCCGGTTTGCTTTCGAAAGTTGTCGATATGCTGGCGGAAATACCGCTCGAAGATCGCGACACCAAGGGCGATCTCTACGAATATATGCTCGGCAAGATCGCGAGCGCCGGCCAGAACGGCCAGTTCCGCACGCCGCGCCACATCATCAAGCTGATGGTAGAGCTGACCAAGCCGACACCGCACGACGTGATCTGCGATCCGGCGAGCGGCACCTGCGGCTTTCTGGTCGCGGCGGGCGAATATCTGCGCGAGCATCATAAAAGTCTGTTCCGCGATGCGGCACTCAATCGGCATTTCCATGACGGCATGTTCCACGGTTACGATTTCGACCAGACCATGCTGCGCATCGGCTCGATGAATATGCAGCTGCACGGCGTCGAGGGCGCCGATGTCCGTTACCGGGATTCACTCTCGTCCAGCCATGGCGACGATGCCGACACATATTCGCTGATCCTCGCCAACCCGCCCTTCGCCGGCTCGCTGGATTATGAGACGACAGCCAGCGACCTGCTTTCCATCGTCAAGACGAAGAAGACCGAGCTTCTGTTCATGGCGCTGTTCCTGAAACTGCTGAAACCCGGCGGGCGCGCGGCGGTGATCGTGCCGGATGGCGTGCTGTTCGGATCGTCCACGGCGCACAAGGCGATCCGCAAGATGCTGGTGGACGGCCATAAGCTCGACGCCATCGTCAAGCTGCCGTCCGGCGTTTTCAGACCCTATGCCGGTGTCTCCACCGCGATCGTCTTCTTCACCAAGACCAATTCCGGTGGCACGGATCAGGTCTGGTTTTACGATCTGCAAGCCGACGGCATGAGCCTTGACGACAAGCGCCAGATGCTGGTGGCCGAGGAGAAATTCGGCCCGGTGCCGAAGGAGAAGCTCACCGAAGACGAGCACGCGAAGAACAATCTGCCGGATGTTGTCGCCCGCTGGGGGGAGCGCAACGGCACCGAGCGCGACAATCCGCGAACCGGCCAGAGTTTTACGGTGACGCGAGAGGAGATCGCGGCCGCCGATTACGACCTGTCGCTCAATCGCTACAAGGAAGTCGTGCACGAAGCCGCCGAGCATCGGCCACCGAAGGAGATCATTGCTGAGCTGCTCAAGCTGGAGGACGAGATTGCCGAGGGGCTGAAGGATCTGGAGGCGATGCTGTGAGTCTGGAAATGGTAAGTCTCGGGGATGTGGGAGAATTCATCCGTGGTATTACCTACAAGCCTACAGATGTTCTGACTGGTGCCGAGGCGAACGCAATTCCATGCCTACGCACTAAAAACATACAGGAGTTCTTGGAGGATGATGATCTTGTCTATGTCCCTCGCGAGCTAGCTCAATCTGAAAAAAATGTCCGGGCTGGAGATATTCTGGTTTCGAGCGCGAATAGCTGGAATTTGGTTGCCAAATGTTGTTGGGTCCCCGACCTGCCCTATCAAGCGACGTTTGGTGGCTTCACCTCGATATTGCGCACAATAAACAAGAAGATTGACGCCCGATATCTCTATCGGTGGTTTTCGTCTCCGCGCGTCCAAGCGACGGCACGTAGTTTCGGGCAGCAAACGACAAATATATCCAACCTCAATCATAAGAGGTGCCTTGACCTCGAAATCCCCCTTCCGCCCCTCGATGAACAGAAGCGGATTGCGGCGATTCTGGATAAGGCCGATCAGCTGCGCCAGAAGCGCCGTCAGGCTATCGCGCTGCTCGACAGCCTCACCCAGTCGATCTTTCTGGAGATGTTCGGGGATCCGGTGAGCAATCCGAAAGGACTTAAGAAAAAGCCGCTCGGTGAACTTATCAAAGTCTCAAGTGGCGACGGCCTGACATCTGTGCAGATGGATACCGCTGGCATTTATTCCGTCTATGGCGGCAACGGAATTAACGGTCGTCACTCGGCCTACATGTTCGATAATCCGCAAATTGCGATCGGCCGTGTAGGTGTCTATTGCGGAGCGGTTCATGTGACGAAGCCTAAATCATGGATTACGGATAACGCGTTATACGTATCTAAGAACATGGCAGGCTTGCGCTTGAGATATCTCGCAGAGGCTCTGCGTATGGCGAACCTAAATCAGTATGCAGGACGAGCAGCGCAGCCACTTATCTCGGGAAGTCGAATATACCCGGTCGAGATTTTGATCCCGGCCGCAGAAAGGCAACTGGCTTTTGAGAACATGCTACTTGCGGCTGAGGAAAATCATAGGCAAATCTATAAATCGCAAGAACATATAGACGCCGCTTTTTCCTCCCTCCAACACCGCGCCTTTTCCGGTCAGCTCTGAGGCTCCATGTCCAACTTCGCCTTCCTCTCTGCCGAATTTCCCGAAATCTTCGACAGCGCGAAGCGGGCGGAAGGATTAGTGGAGGGCGATCCGCGGGCAGCAGCCTTCTATGCCCGGCGCACGGTGGAACTGGCCGTCCAATGGGCCTACACGCATGATCCGGGCCTGAAATTTCCCTATCAGAGCAATATCTCGGCGCTGATCCACGAACCGAGCTTCCAGAAGCTCGCCGGCCAAGCTGTGTTTTCCAAGGCGCGCGTCATCATCAAGATCGGCAATCAGGCCGTCCATGAAAGCCGCGAGACAAAGCCCGCTGAGGCAACCAATGCCGTGCGCGAGTTGTTCCATCTTTGCTTCTGGCTGGCTCGCACCTATGCGCGCAAGGAGCGTCCCGCCGACAGCCTCGCCTTCGATCCCGCTGCACTCTCCCGCAAAAACGATGTAGTGAAGCGCGCCTTTGCCGAAGTCACCCGCATGAAGGACGAGATGGAGGCGAAGGACGCGGCTTTCGAGAACATGCTGCGCGACAAGGCCGATCTCGACGCGGAACTCGCACGCCTGCGCGCTGAAGTAGCCGTCGCCCGCCGTGAGAACGAGGCGCGATCCGACCATCACGACTATTCGGAAGCCGAGACCCGCGACCTTTATATCGACCTGCTGCTGAAGGAGGCGGGCTGGAAGCTGGATAACCCGCGCGACCGCGAGTTTCCAGTGGACGGCATGCCGAACAGCGAGGGCAAGGGTTTCGTCGATTATGTTCTGTGGGGCGACGATGGCAAGCCGTTGGCGCTGATCGAGGCCAAGCGCACCAAGCGCGATCCCCGCGCCGGCCAGCAGCAGGCCAAGCTCTATGCCGATTGTCTGGAAAAGCAGTTCGGTCAGCGGCCTGTGATCTTCACCTCCAACGGCTACGAGCATTGGATATGGGACGATAGCGCCTATCCGCAGCGCGCCGTTTCCGGCTTCTACAAGAAGGACGAGCTGGCGCTGATGATCCAGCGGCGCACGAGCCGCAAACCGATCGCGGGGCTGCCGATACACAAGCAGATCGCCGGTCGCTATTACCAGACCCGCGCCATTTCCCGCGTCGCCGAGACGTTCGAGGCCCACAAGCAGCGCAAGAGCCTGCTGGTCATGGCGACCGGCTCCGGAAAGACGCGCACGGTGATCGCGCTTGTCGACCTTTTGATGCGCGCCGGCTGGGTGAAGCGCGTGCTCTTTCTCGCCGACCGCGTGGCGCTGGTGAACCAGGCCGTGCGCGAATTCAAGCGGCAGCTGCCGGAGACGTCGCCGGTCAATCTGGTAACGGAGAAGAACGGCGAGGGCCGCGTCTTCCTCTCAACCTATCCGACGATGATGAATCTGATCGACGAGCGCAAATCCGGTGAAGCGCGTTTCGGCCCCGGTCATTTCGATCTCGTCATCATCGACGAGGCGCACCGCTCAGTCTATCAGCGTTATGGTGCGATCTTCGACTATTTCGACAGCCTGCTCGTCGGCCTCACCGCGACGCCGAAGGATGAAATCGACCGCAACACCTACGGCCTGTTCGACCTTGAGGACGGCGTGCCGACCGACGCCTATTCGCTCGACAAGGCGGTGGAGGACGAATATCTCGTGCCGCCGCATTCGGTCTCCGTGCCACTGAAATTCCAGCGCGAGGGTATCCGCTACGACGATCTTTCCGATGACGAGAAAGAGCAGTGGGACATGCTGGAATGGGACGAGGAGGAGGGCGACCCGCCCGACAGCGTCAACGCCGAGGCCGTCAACAAATGGCTGTTCAATGCCGACACCGTCGACAAGGTGCTAGCGCATGTGATGACCGAGGGGCTGAAGGTCGCCGGCGGTGATCGTCTCGGCAAGACGATCATCTTCGCCAAGAACCAGAGCCATGCCGAATTCATCGAGGAGCGCTTCAACCGCGCCTACCCGCACCTCGCCGGCCACTTCGCCCGTGTCATCACTTTCAAGACCGAATACGCGCAGAGCCTGATCGACGATTTTTCGAAGAAGGACGGTAATCCGCATATCGCGATCTCGGTGGATATGCTCGACACCGGCATCGACGTGCCGGAGGTGGTTAATCTCGTGCTGTTCAAGCTGATCCGCTCGAAGACGAAATTCTGGCAGATCATCGGACGCGGCACGCGGCTCTGCCCCGATCTGTTCGGCCCCGGCGAAGACAAGGAATTCTTCCGCGTCTTCGACTATTGCCAGAACCTGGAATTCTTCCGCCAGAACCCACAGCCGGACGATGGCCGAAACACCAGGAGCTTGAACGAACGGCTGTTCGCCGCCCGCTTCGACCTTGTCCGCGCTCTGGACGAGAAGCGGCGGCTGGGCATGGCGGAGTCGGATCAGGAGAGCTATGATGCCGGTGCCGAAAAGCGGGAAGGCGAGAAGCCGCTCGATGAGCGGACGATCCGCGACGAGGCACTGGATGTGCTGCGCACCTATGTCGCCAGCATGAACTTCGATAATTTTATCGTGCGCGGGAAGCGCCGTGTCGTCGAGAAATACAAAGCTGATGAGGCTTGGAGCGATCTGACGGACGCCATGCGTAACGAACTGCTCGAAGAGGTCGCCCCCCTGCCGAGTGAGGTGAAGAGCGAGGCGGAAGAGACGAAACGCTTCGATCTCCTGATCTTCGGCCTGGAACTCGCGTTGCTCAAGGGCTCGAAGAGCTTCGATAGGCTGAAGAAGCAGTTGATCGAAATCGCCTCGGCGCTCGACGAACAGACTGCGATCCCGATCATCGCCGCACAGCATCCGCTGATCCTCGACATCCTCTCCGATATTTGGTGGGAGGGTATCACCGTGCCGATGCTCGAACTGGTGCGGCTCAGACTTCGCGGCCTCGTGCAGCATATTGAGAAGGGCAAACGCAAGATCGTCTACACCGACTTTGAGGATGAACTCGGTCAGGGCGCCGAAATCGACCTACCGGAGGTCGGTGAGGTTGATTTCACCCGCTTTAAGCGCAAGGCACGGCATTTCCTGCGCGAGCACGAGGATCACATCACCATCGCCAAACTTCGTCATGGCAAGCCGCTCACGCCTGTCGACGTCGAGGAACTTCAGGCGATGCTGCTGGCTGCAGGCATCGGTGATGCAAAGCATCTGGAGAAGGCAACTGAGATGGCCCACGGCTTTGGCACCTTCGTCCGCTCGCTGGTCGGGCTCGACCGTGCGGCCGTCGCCGAGGCCTTCTCCGGCTTCATCTCCGACAGCGGCGCTACGGCTGACCAGATCGAGTTCATCGAAATGGTGATCGAGCACCTGACGGAGAAGGGCGTGATGGATCCTGGCCTGCTCTACGAGAGCCCGTTCATCGACGTCGCGCCGGAGGGACCGCAGCAGGTCTTCGACTTTGAGAAGACAAAGAAGCTGGTCGAAGTTATCCGTGGATTGAATGAGAGTGCGGCGGGATAGCTGCCTTTGACTCGGGGAAGGTCGCTGGCTGGCTTGGCGCACTCCGACGTCGTGCGCAGCATCGGATATGCCAAACGCACCAGCGAACCTGGTTGACTAATCTAATGAGACCGAGGGTGGAAAGCGGCATGGCAAAGAAGCCCGTGCGTAACGCGGCGTATTATGAGGATCGCCTCAAACGAGAATATCCGACCATCTACGCCGATCTGAAAGCGGGAAAATATCGAACCGTCACCGATGCCGCGATTGCTGCCGGTCTCAGGAACCGACGCACCCGGCTGCACGAGCTGAAAAATGCGTGGAGTAAAGCCAGCCATGTTGAGCAACGTGAATTTTTGAGCTGGCTTCGGTCGAGCAGAGCGCTCATGCTCTCGATTGCCGCCGCCTCGCCACCTCTCGCGCCAATAGCCGTAAATCGATGTCTGGTTCCGCTGGCTGTCGCTCGTATCGATGAAATTATATCCAAACGCCATCTGACGCTCGGCCAAGTGATGGTGGAAATGGGTTTTTCTCCCCTCAATGCCTCCTTGGGGATGGCGTTAGCAAGAGGAACACGGCTTCAGCCGAGTGTGATTGCTGCTTTGGAAAAATGGCTGGCCGCAAATGCTACGGTTTAGCCGCATCGCGCAAGAGCCGGGCGAGGGTTTTGGGATGAACGCCGTTACTGACAGCGATTTCTGTGAGTGCGCGCCGTTCCAGTTCAATCGCATGACGGGCGGCTTCAATCTGCTCTTGCGACATCGAGGGGCGCCGACCTATCCGGGAACCACGGCTCCTTGCCGCTTCCATACCTGCTTTGGTGCGCTCGCTTATAATTGCCCTCTCGAATTCTGCCATTGCGCCCATCATATGAAAAACCAGTCGCCCTCCTGACGACGAGGTGTCTATGCTCTCTGTGAGCGACCGGAATTCGCAGCCTCGCTTGGAAAGCCCGTTGACAGTCTGGATCAGATCGACCAGCGAACGTCCGAGACGGTCGAGCCGCCAGACTACGAGCATGTCACCATGCTGCATATGCCGAAGAGCTTTTCGGAGGCCCGGTCGTTGAAAGTCGGCACCAGACAAACCTTGGTCGGTAAGGATTTCTGCGCATCCCGCAGACTTCAATGCTGCAATCTGAAGATCGAGGTTCTGCTCGACTGTCGAAACCCGTGCATAGCCGACCAGTTTCATTGCACATTTCCCTTCCTACGATATCACGTAAGCCATTGACATAAAGGAACCTTTTCGCTCTGTCGGGTTTAAACTGGGACAAAACCGGAAGCCTTTGAAAACCCAATACGCGACCAGTTCAGTTCCTGCTCGGATCGTCTATCGGACAAAGGTTCCCTTTCGTTCCCTCGGGTCATCTAATCGAAGGGGGAATTATGGGCTTCTGGGGAGTGTTCTTCGCATCTGGCGTGGTATTCGGCGGGGGCAGTGCGATCATCGCAGCCAATAAGAAACGCGACCCGCTTGGCTGGTTTGCACTGGGGTTTCTGTTCAGTCTCGTCGCGCTGATCGTTATCGCTGCGCTGTCACCGGCAGAGAAATCCGTCGGAGCACCGAGCGCTCAGACCCGGCAACGCCAGACCGGAACCGATTTTGTCGCCAACCCGGAAGACCCGGAACGGCCTTGGCTTGGTTAACGGGGCTTGGTCATTCGTCGGTCACGAGCTTAGGTGAGCATCCGCTGCTCGACTTAGAAAGAGTTCTATAAACCGCTTTCACCCGGATGCGGGGTTTTTCGGGACATGGATCTCGCCAAGGAAATCGATCCAATGCCCAAATGACGTTCGATCGACGTTGGCTATATTTGTCGACTAAATCCTTGAACTGCTGCTTCAGATTTTCACTTAACATATTTCGACCTTCGTATCGTTTTGCACAAGCGACGTTACATTTGGAAAGCTGTCTGCGGATCAAAAAACGCCATAAAGATTGTGAGCCCGGTTATCTGCAGCTTTCGTCTCAGTTTCTCGACGCAGTTGGCGATCCAAGAGCGCCGCCTGAATATCGAACGCTGGAACGCCCGCCTTCCGCTTACGTTTGACGAAATTGGCGTCCGAACGCTGAATACGCTTGCGGTTTAATTTCTGCTCCGGTGATAGGTGAGATAAGTCTTCATTCGGTTTGTTACGCACCTTGCGGCGACTTGCATTACGTAACTCTCTGCCACCCCGAGAACGCCATTCATCAATATCACGTCGCCGACGCCAGTTATCGTCGGTGCTACGCTTCTTTTCCTTCTCGAAGCGCTCTTCTGCCTTCTTGATCTGGTATTCAAGTTCTGCAATGCGGCGCTGGCTGTCCGGATAGGTTAAAAGTTCTTCACGCCTGTCCTGCAGATCGCGGAGTTCTTTGAGGCGGCGATCATACGGGGTGAGCTTGATTACCGCAGGTTCGAAAACATAAGTGTCGCCATCGTCCAGATTTTCCATGCCGGAAGTTCCTCTGCTGTTCGTCTTCGAGAAGACTTATAGCGACGAGCCGGAGGAACCGCTTCAAGTCATGATCTGTAGATTGAACTCTCTCAACCGGGAGCGTGAACTTTTGGCCGTATTAGAATGGTATTATAATAACTTCTAATATTAGACTTCTTAAAAATAGTAATGGTAACGGCCAAAAATTCACGCTCCGGCGTCTCTCCTTGCGTTTGAAACTCCGCGGAAGAGAAAGAAGTCTCCGGGAGGAGATATCTGAACCGGGAAGCATGACTCCGGCCCTTCGCGCCGGTCGTGGCACTTATCTCCAGTTAGATCGAATGTGTTTGAGATGCAGATGCGCCGTGTCGGCCCCAGTTGGTGCGCTGATCATGGAAATGATTTTGGATGCGGCGATCCCGGCTTGACGGCACGCAGGTGATCTTCATTGACTCGAGGATTCACGCTCGCGCATTCCGTTCAAATTATTGCAGTATAGAGCGCCCGCCTCTTGGTGCTCGCCAGTGAGCTTCCCTGTCGATTTTTGGCATGGGAGGTTCCAAGGGCCGGATCGCTGCCGCGACGGAAGGCATCCCTATCGCGAGGCTTGCGTTTTTCTAGGACATCGCTCTTGTGGCTGTGCCGCACTCCGTTCAACCGGCGATGGCTGGCATGACAGGACAGGAGGCTCCAGACCAGCCGATGGTCGCGAACAAAAGGACGGCGCGTTCCGAAATATCGTCCGGGTGTTGGCGAACGATCACCAGAACAACCAATTTTCTCAGTTCGACGATGACGCCGCGGTCCAATTATCTCATGCTGTCGTGCTGCGAATTGTTATGCGGTGGTCATGTGCCGAGGACGTTGCGGATATGTTTTCGGCGTTGGTCCGCAAAGGGTCCGTCTTGCTCGGTGGGTGCGTCCGCTTCCGGTGGACACGCAGTATCGGGTGGTAACGTAGATCAATCTACCTGGATGGGATTGCAAGCGTAAAGATACAACCCATGCGGGTTTCGGAAAGTTGACAGTTCGGCTGAAAAGGTTGAAATCCCTGATTGTTTGTCAAGTTAACGTAAAGTTAGCGCAAGTTTCGTCAGGTTTCCGCAACGATTGCGGTCTTGAATCTTGTCAAAATACAACCAAGGATATGTATCTTCGGCGTTGTCCAGCGTCGGAACTTGACACAATCAGCGTCCCGCAAGGCAAAATGTAAAGGTTGCGCAAGTCGGTGACACCGAAGAGGCATCACCCCAAGCGCGAAACGAGGCTTTCGGCGTTCAGATGTGTGTAGCGTTTCAGCATGGATAACTCCTTATGCCCGCTAATCGTGCTGACCTCGATGATGTTCAGACCAAGCTCAAAGAAGCGACTGACGGCTTCGTGGCGTAGGTCGTGGAATTTTAGGTCGCGGACATTGGCGCGCTTCAGAACACGGCGCCATGTCTGCTCGAAGGCGGACGTGGTCATCGCAAAAGGCGTAGATTGATCTATGTTCCCATTCTGCTTCAGCATCATAAGCGCTTCATATGCTCGCTGAGACAGGGGAACCTCGCGGCTGGTGCCGTTTTTGGTCAGCGCCAAGGAAATCACGCGCCGGTTATGTGAGATGTCCGTCCATTTCAAGCCAAGAATCTCGCCACGGCGCATCCCGGTCTCGATTGCCAGAACGACCAGCGTTCGGAAGCACTCCACTTTGCCATCGCCACAGGCGTCGAGAATGCGTTGTTCCTCTGAAGCAGTCAGGCGACGCGACCGGCTATTGTTAATCGTCGGACGGCGCACCATCTTCACGACATTCTGGGCGAGGGGATAGCCCCAGTCGCGCATGGCGACGTCAAGAACGTGGCTCAGGATCGCAAGCTCTCGAACAGCCGTCGCAGGCTTGACGGTTTTCAGGCGTTCGTCGCGGAACGATGCAATATCTTGCTGCGACAAGCCGACCAGCGTCCGGTAAGCGAGATTATGTCGCTGAATCACGCCGAGGCGCTGAATTTCTTGAGTGGCTCCGCGTTTTGAAGGCGACACTTCTTCGGCGTATCGCTTCATCAACGCGCCGAGCGTCGTGCTTTCAAGGATGCGAGTATCAGGTGCAGCACCAAACTTGTCGACCTGGCTCTCCAGCTCACGCGCCCACTTCTCAGCTTCGGTCTTGCTATCAAATGATTTGCAGCGTGGTTTCATCCCACGTCTGCGGACCTGTGCTTGCCAGCGCCCTCTGAGTTTGCGGATTGTTGCCATGTGATCTCCGATTGTTTTCGAAAATCACGCGTAGGATGCCCCAGCTGGGGAGCCAAGGATTATTCCGGCACGGTTGTTTGTCTCGGTTTGGGATGCGGCCAGAACAAAAAGCGTCCTTGTCAGCTTGGCGCGCCTGTTGTTACATAGCTCAGGTATTGGGGTGGGGTTATGCGTAAGTCGTTCTGTTACGCCCTTGCGGGCATTTTCTGGTTGTTTTCGGCCATGACGAGCACAACAGTCTGGGCCGCAGAAAAGACATTTGGGCCGTTTTCTATTGATGACGCCAAGCCAGACGTCATTGCGATGAATGGTCTTGTTGAACAGGGCACGGCTTTAGATTTTCGTAGAGCCCTTCGTGCAGCACCACAAGCGAAGTTAATCACACTAAATAGCGGTGGTGGCAATGTCCAAGCCGGGCTGTTGATTGCTGACGATATCAATCAACAGGGTTTGACGACTTACATCCCAAAAACAAGCAAATGCTATTCCGCATGTTCCTATATTTTCTTGGCTGGCAAGGAACGAAAGGTAGACGGTGCGCTCGGTGTTCATCAGATATCCTCCGATTCACCGGACCTCGTGGGCGCTCAATTGGCGATCTCCGACATAATTGAAGTGCTAAGCAGGTTTGACACTCCGCCGGAAGTTATGCAGGTCATGTTCAAGACGCGGCCTGACGACATGCATGTATTCAGTCAGGAAGAAATTGAACGATACAAGCTCAATCGGTCCGGTAAGGAGCAAGCAGTAGTTAATACACCGGAGGCAAGTGTTGTTCCTCCTGAAAAAGATGAGAATGTAAAGGAAACTGAGAGACCTGTAACTGGTGCTTCAATCACGGCTCCGGCTTCGCAGCCCACCGTAGAAACCGAATCTGTAGCGAAGCTCTCACCGTTAGAAGAATTCACCAAGCGCCCGAACAGAATCGCTCTGTATACAGGACTGGATCTCTTCGGCGAGGATATATCGACTATTCGCGTCGATGATGCTGCGGCGTGTGCCAAAAGCTGTCTCGCACTGAATGGGCAGTGTAAGGCGTTTACGTTCAATACCAATCCGAGGATCAAAAAAGGACCGAATTGTTTCTTGAAAGCAAGCGAGGGGCGAGCCGATGGAAACAGCGTGGCGTTCTCTGGCCGTTTCCTTAGCGGAGCCGATTCTGATCCTGCCCCATTTTCTCTTGGCATGATTGATCCGGCCAAGGCGCTTTTCGATGATATCGATCTGCCCGGTGGGGATTTATCGCGTCGGCCTCACGCGGCAGCAAAAAACCCTCTCGCGTGTCGCCTTGCCTGTATCGATAACAGTCAGTGCGTAGCTTTCACTTACATTAAGCCGAAAAAGGAATGTTGGCTAAAAGGAGCTGTGGGGTCACCGACCTTCGGGAAGGGGCTGGTCACGGGTGTCAAACGATACGAGACGTTCGCGCCTGCCAAAGTCATCACTTTGAACTGAGATGTAATGATGCGTTTTTCTGAAGAAGTTTGCGAGAAGCTTGGCAATTATGTCTATCGACTAATCGATCCGCGCAACGGCGAGACGTTTTATGTCGGAAAAGGAAAAGGTAACCGTGTGTTTGACCATGCTGCAGGCGTTGCCGCTGGCGACGGCGACGGTGATCAAATCCTTGGCGCAAAGCTGGATCGTATTCGGGCAATCAAGAATGCCGGTCTTTCGGTCACCCACGTCATTCACAGGCACGAAATTCCCGACGAAGCGATATTCGAAGTAGAAGCGGCTCTGATCGATGCTTATCCCGGATTAACCAACATTCAAGGTGGTCATGCAAGCACTGATCGTGGTCCGATGAACCACATCGAATTAATCGACAAATACAGTCTTCCTGAGTTCCCGACTGAACCTACAGAAAGCTTGGTCCTTATTTGCATCAACAAGCTTGAGGAGCGTTTCAATCGAAAAGCGATGTATGATCTCACCCGATACTGCTGGCGCATCAATAAGAATCGGGCGGAGAATGCCACTTACGTAGTTGCAGTCGTCCGAGGTGTGGCCGTTGGAGTGTTCTCGCCTGAGATTTGGCTACCCGCGACGCTTGAAAATTTCTCAGATGTGCCACACGCCTCAGATGCTGAGGGGCATCGATTTGGATTTATTGGCAAAGAAGCACCGGAAAGTGTTTGGGAACTGTATGTAGGAAACCGGGGGAAGCAGATTACGAATCCAGAATTGAAGCATGTTCAAAATCCCGTGCGGTTTTGGAAGTGTTGAACTGGGATGAGGTCCACAAGTCTAGCAGGAGTTATTTTACATGCACGTAATCCCTGAACATCCGAGTAAGCTGGCACGAATTGGTTCTTGCTTGGCAGTGATGGGGTCCCTCATCTGGGTGCAGTGGCCGATTGACTTTGATAATCTGAATATCGCGGGCGTAATCCTCTTGATTGGATCACTCGTGACGTGGTTCAGCATCGAGCTTGCAGATTTCTCTAATGACAACAGCACGCGCGACAGTATGATGATCGATGATGTAAATAAGTTGAACTCGCTACTTAAGCTCGTAGACCGGCATCAAGCCTACATTTTACGCGAGCACGCTATTGAGACTTCTATTCGAGATACCGACTACGATGGCATCCGACAACTCGTGCAGTATCGCAACGACGATATCTTCCCGTTCCACAATAAGAATATCCAAGCGCGCTACGAACAGCTTTGTCACGATGCTGAACAATTTCTACATGACCTGTTCAATCTCTACACCTCGGATGGCCGTGGTTGGATGACTTGGCGCGTTGCCGGAGAGGGCTGGGTGCCGCAGGACGTGTATGATAGAGTAATGGGCAGAATCAGCGAGTTGAATCGGCAAACCAATTCGCTGAGCCAAGCATGGGAAGAACTGATAACGTTGGCGTTAGCGGAACTGAAAGGAGCTTCTCAACCTATCAAACGATATGAGTAGAATCTCTGGAAGTGCCGCAAATGTGGCCCTTGGTTGGAGGTAACCGCTAAGCTGCGCAAGTGAAACCCAATGAATAAGCTCTATTGCGCATAAATATTTGATTCCGATGAAGCAAATGGCGGAGAGGGAGGGATTCGAACCCCCGATGGAGTTGCCCCCATGCCGCATTTCGAGTGCGGTGCTTTCAACCACTCAGCCACCTCTCCGCGTTATGCAGCACTGTAAAACGACCCTTGAAGAATCGCACAGTAACGAGCATCAATAGCGAATGCCGAGCGTGCAGCGGCTCAATAACGGGCCAGCGCCGATTAGACAAGAGCTAATTTGCATTCCCTCGTGAAAATTCTTGACTTTTCTGCCGCTTCACACCTATAAGCACCAGACCTTAGGCGTGGGGTAATCCGCGCCTATTGTTTTGATTGCAGATTTCGGGCTTTTCCGGACTGCGATCAGGGGCCAAAAGCCCGCTCATCAACCGACTGATAAAAAGACGGCCCATCACTTCGACGCCAATGTCGTGGAAATGAGAGCCGGACCGAACAACCGAAAGGACAACAAATGTTCGCAGTCATCAAGACCGGTGGCAAGCAGTATCGCGTTGCCGCAAACGACCTCATCAAGGTCGAAAAAGTTGCTGGCGAAGCCGGTGACATCGTAGAATTCGCAGAAGTCCTGATGGTCGGCTCGACCATTGGCGCCCCGACCGTCGCCGGTGCTCTCGTCACCGCCGAAGTCGTCGAACAGGGCCGTGCCCGCAAGGTCATCGCGTTCAAGAAGCGTCGCCGTCAGAACTCGAAGCGCACCCGCGGCCATCGTCAGGAACTGACGACCATCCGTATCTCGGAGATCCTCACCGACGGCGCAAAGCCATCCAAGAAGGCCGCCGAGAAGAAGGCTCCGAAGGCAGACGCCGCTGAAGGCGAAGCCGCAAAGCCGAAGAAGGCAGCGCCTAAGAAGGCTGCAGCCAAGGCCGCAACGGCTGAGTAAGTAGAGAGATTAAAGGAGAACACCAATGGCACACAAAAAAGCTGGCGGTTCCTCGCGTAACGGTCGCGATTCAGAATCCAAACGCCTTGGCGTGAAGAAGTTCGGCGGCGAAGCTGTGCTCGCCGGCAACATCATCGTGCGCCAACGCGGCACGAAGTGGCATCCGGGCGCCAATGTTGGCCTCGGCAAGGACCACACGATTTTTGCAACCACGAACGGTTCCGTATCTTTCCGTACGAAAGCCAACGGCCGCACGTACGTATCGGTAGACCCGATCGCGGAAGCAGCAGAGTAAGCCGGGCCTCTTAAAACCACCGGCGTCCCATTGGACCCGGTGTATATGGCAGCCTAGCCAAAAGATCGAAGGGAAGATGGGACCACCATCTTCCCTTTTTGCATTTGAGCGCGTCCCGAAAAGTGCGAAGCGGTTTTCGGATGAGATGCGCGTAAAAATGAAACGCTCTGGAGGTACGAAAAATGGTTGTCGAAGTTCTGGAAGAAGATTGTTACGACGCAAGCAGTAGTGAAAGAAGAGACAGTTACACCGATCTGTCGCCCGGCCGGGTCGATAAGATGGCTTCTGATCTGAGCCCCGATCTGGCTTACGAATTAGACTGTCCTGTCCTCGTCACTGAAAGGCTGGTCCTGCGCCCGCCGCATGTCGAAGACGTGGATGCGATTTCCTATCTTGCCAACAACGCCCGCGTCTCTGATATGCTTGCTCGTATGCCGCATCCATACACGCGTGAAAATGCCGTCGATTTTGTCGAGCGCGTGCGAAAAGGCGAGATGGGCAATTGCATCTACGCCATCACGCAAGCGGAAACCGGCATCTTTATGGGGTGCTGCGGCATCCATGCGCACAAGCACGGCGAGGGGCTGGAAATCGGTTACTGGCTGGGCGAGCCCTATTGGGGGCACGGCTTTGCCACCGAGGCCGCTCATGCCCTGATTGATCTGGCTTTCCGCGCAACCGCCATCGAGCGGCTTCATGTCTCGTGCCGGGCCAGCAATGGCGGCTCGCGCCGGGTGATCCACAAGTGCGGGTTCCAGTTCAGCAGCATGGGCATGGCGGATTCGCTTGCCGCAGGCAACGTGCCGGTCGAACGCTACGTCCTTGATCGTCGCACCTGGATCGGGCTGAGAAGCTGGCAGTCATAAATAAGGGTCCTGCGTGCCAAACCTTATCGGGTAGGCCGCAGGACCAATAAAAACGGGGAATGAAATGATGGATACTCATGCAATCGCCCGCGAGAAGATCGTGATGCGTGCGCTCGAAAAGGGCGATCTGCATCGCTATCGGGCTATAAGATTAAGCGCTTTGCAGCGTGCGCCAATGGCCTTCGGTTCGAGTTTCGAAGAAGAAAATGCCTATTCAGACAGCGTGTTCGCACGTCGTCTGGAGCAGGTGGACGGTAATGTGGTTTTCGGTGCCTTCGACGGTGAAAACCTGCTGGGAACGGCTGGCCTTTTCCGCCACGATCGCAAGTCCGAGCGCCATCGCGGAACGCTCTGGGGTGTCTATGTGGCTCCCGAAGCACGCGGGCTGGAACTCGGCAAAGCTCTCGTCAGCAAGGTCATTGATCATGCTGCAAAGCATGTCCTCGTTCTGGATGCCAAGGTGGTGGCCACGAATGAAGCCGCCAAGCGCGTCTATTATGCACTGGGTTTCAAGACTTACGGTGTCGAACCCAAGTCACTTTATGTGCAGGGCCAGTATCTGGATCAGGAATTGATCTATATCGATTTCACCGATCCGGTCTGGAAAGACAAACTCGGATGAAATCTGGCCTCCTCGACTGTTTGCAGGAGGCCGCTTTTGCTGTAATTGCAACACACCACATGCGGGCACACGCCCGCATGTAACGATATTCAGGGCGCCTGCCGCCCAAAAGCCTGCCAGAGTGCGGGCATCCAAGAAGGTTACGTTCAGATGAAGTTTCTCGATCAGGCAAAGATCTACATCCGCTCCGGCAATGGCGGTGCGGGGGCGGTTTCATTCCGCCGCGAGAAATTTCTCGAATTCGGCGGTCCTGACGGCGGTGACGGCGGACGCGGCGGCGATGTCTGGGTGGAGGCTGTAAATGGTCTCAATACGCTGATCGACTATCGCTATCAGCAGCATTTCCGGGCGAAGACCGGCATGCATGGCATGGGCCGCAACATGACAGGCGGCAAGGGCGACGACGTTATTCTCAAGGTGCCGGTCGGCACGCAGATTTTCGAGGAAGACGACGAAACGCTGATCTGCGACATTACCGAAATCGGCCAGCGCTACCGGCTGGCCAAGGGCGGCAATGGCGGCTTCGGGAATCTGCATTTCACGACCTCGACCAATCGCGCGCCGCGCCGCGCCAATCCCGGACAGGACGGCATCGAACGCACCATCTGGCTGCGCCTGAAGCTGATAGCCGATGCCGGTCTGGTCGGTCTGCCCAATGCCGGAAAATCGACCTTCCTTGCAAGCGTGACAGCTGCCAAGCCGAAGATTGCCGATTATCCATTCACCACGCTGCATCCCAATCTGGGCGTTGCGCGTGTGGATGGCCGCGAATTCGTTATCGCCGATATTCCGGGCTTGATCGAAGGGGCGAGCGAAGGCGTCGGCCTTGGCGACCGTTTCCTCGGTCATGTCGAGCGCACGCGCGTTCTGCTGCATCTGGTTTCCGCGCAGGAAGAGGATGTAGCAAAGGCTTACAAGGTCATTCGCGGCGAGCTGGAAGCCTATGAGCATGGTCTGGCCGACAAGCCGGAAATCGTGGCGTTGTCGCAGATCGATACGCTCGACCCGGAAGCACGCAAGGCCAAGGTCAAGGCGCTGAAAAAGGCATGCGGGCGTGAGCCGCTGCTGCTTTCGGCTGTGAGCCATGAAGGTTTGAACGATGCTCTGCGCCAGCTTGCAAGCGTCATTGATCAGAGCCGCGCCGCAGAGGCCGGTACGGCGGAAGCCGAAGAGTAAGCGTCGGATTTTATTTGGGCGCGCATCTTGTCCGAAAGCCGTTTCACACTTTTCGGGATGCGCTTTGGGTGCGGCGAGGGGAATGAAGCATGCTGAAGAAACTGAAAGACTATCGCCGCATCGTTGTCAAAATCGGGTCCGCCCTTCTGGTGGATCGCGCAACCGGGCTGAAGCGCGACTGGCTGGAAAGCCTCGGGCAGGATATTGCCGCTCTTCATCACGCAGGCGTCGAAGTGCTGGTGGTCTCATCAGGCGCAATCGCGCTCGGACGCACGGTTCTGGGACTGCCAAAGAAGGCGCTTAAGCTTGAGGAAAGTCAGGCGGCTGCCGCCGCAGGCCAGATCGCGCTCGCCAAGGCCTATGCCGATGTGCTCGGCGGTCATTCCATCCGTTCAGGCCAGATTCTCGTCACGCTTTCCGATACCGAGGAGCGCCGCCGCTATCTCAATGCGCGCGCGACCATCGAGACGCTGTTGAAGCTGAAGGCTGTGCCGGTTATCAATGAGAACGATACGGTGGCGACCACCGAAATCCGCTATGGTGACAATGATCGTCTGGCCGCACGTGTGGCGACCATGATGGGCGCGGACCTGCTGGTCCTGCTGTCGGATATCGACGGGCTTTATACGGCTCCGCCGCACAAGAACCCGGATGCCGCGTTTCTGCCGCTGGTCGAAACCATCACCCCGCAGATCGAGGCCATGGCCGGAGCGGCAGCGTCGGAACTGTCGCGCGGCGGCATGAAGACCAAACTCGACGCAGGCAAGATCGCCAATGCGGCAGGAACCGCGATGATTATCACATCGGGTACACGTTTTGGCCCGCTTTCGGCAATCGATCGCGGGGAGCGCGCAACGCTGTTTGAACCGGCGCGTGCGCCGGTCAATGCCTGGAAAACCTGGATTTCCGGCAATCTCGAGCCGGCTGGCCGTTTGACGGTGGATGCCGGTGCGGCCAAAGCGCTGAAATCCGGCAAGTCGCTTTTGCCTGCGGGTGTGAAGGAAATCGACGGCCAGTTCGAGCGCGGCGATACGGTTGCTGTGATGAACGAGGACGGGCGCGAAATCGCGCGCGGACTGATCGCTTACGATGCCGAAGACGCGCGCAAGATCGCAGGCCATAAAAGCGATGAGATCAGTGAGATTCTTGGCTATGATGCGCGCGCGGCGATGATCCATCGCAATGATCTGGTTGTGCGCGCTGCCAGCAATACGGAAGTCGCATAGGGGAGATGGGATGCTGACCAAGGCAGAAACGGCAAACGACATTGCTGCAGTGATGGCGGAAGTGGGCCGCAAGGCACGCGCTGCCGCAGCCCCTCTTGCCATTGCCACCACTGAACAGAAGAACAAGGCGCTGATTGCCGCCGCCGATGCGATGCTTGAGGCGCGTGGCGACATTCTTGAAGCCAACAGGCTTGACCTGGCTAATGCGGAAAAGAACGGCATGGCAGCCTATTTCGTTGATCGGCTGACGCTTGATGATGGCCGGATCAATGCAATTGCTGACGGTATTCGCGCCATCGCCGCCCTGCCTGATCCGGTAGGTGAAGTGATTGCCGAATGGGATCGTCCGAATGGCCTCCATATCGAGCGCGTGCGCACGCCGCTCGGTGTGATCGGCGTCATTTATGAAAGCCGTCCCAATGTGACTGCGGATGCCGGTGCGCTGTGCCTGAAGGCTGGCAATGCCGTCATTCTGCGCGGCGGCTCGGATTCCGCGCATTCGTCGGCTGCCATTCATAGAGCACTGGTCGCGGGGCTTGAAGCAGCCAACCTGCCTGCCGATGCGATCCAGATCGTGCCGGTGACCGACCGTGCCGCTGTTGGCGAAATGCTGAAAGGTCTGAACGGTGCGATTGACGTGATCGTGCCGCGCGGCGGTAAAAGCCTTGTTGCGCGTGTTCAGTCGGAAGCGCGGGTGCCGGTCTTCGCGCATCTGGAAGGCATCTGCCATCTTTATATCGACAAATCCGCCGATCTGGACATGGCCCGCAAGATTGCAGTCGATGCCAAGATGCGGCGCACCGGCATTTGCGGCGCGGCGGAAACGCTTCTGGTGGATCGCGCTGTTGCCGCGACCCATCTGGCGCCGGTCCTCGAAGATTTGTCCGCCAAAGGCTGTGAAATTCGCGGGAGCGCGGAGGTCCTGGCATTCTATCCGGCGGCAAAACCTGCCGCTGAAGAGGACTGGTCGACCGAATATCTCGATGCGATCATTTCCGTTGCGCTGGTTGACGGTATTGCGGGCGCAATTGAACACATCAACCGCTATTCCTCGCACCATACGGAAGCGGTTGTGGCGCAAGATGCGGAAGCGGTTGCACGCTTCTTCAACGAGATCGACTCAGCCATCCTTCTGCACAATGCCTCGACGCAGTTTGCCGATGGCGGCGAATTCGGCATGGGGGCGGAAATCGGCATTGCCACCGGCAAGATGCATGCGCGTGGGCCGGTCGGCGTGGAGCAGCTCACCTCGTTCAAATATCGTGTGCGCGGTGACGGGCAGATTCGTGGTTAGATTTGGCATGATCTTATTCGATCGAAGCGGGAGCAGAAATCAGTCCAGCGGACTGATTTCCCCACGTAGGCGGTTCCCACTTTTCGGGATCATCCCCTGATGAAATTCGGCTTCGGGCTTTCCGCATTGAAGGAGCAATATCCCGGTGTCGATGCACATTATCTGCGCATGCCTTATGTCGAAAAGGGCATGGCGGTCGGGCTGTTCGGCGGCTCGTTCAACCCGCCGCATGGCGGGCATGCGCTGGTGGCGGAAATTGCCATCCGGCGGCTGAAGCTCGACCAGCTCTGGTGGATGGTGACGCCCGGCAACCCGCTGAAGGATAGTCGCGAACTGGCGCCGCTTGCCGACCGGTTGAAGCTGAGCGAGGAAATTGCATCCGACCCGCGCATCAAGGTGACGGCGCTCGAAGCAGCCTTCAATGTGCGCTATACGGCGGATACGCTGGCGCTCATTCGTGATGCCAATCCCGGCGTCCATTTTGTCTGGGTGATAGGCGCGGACAATCTTGCCTCCTTCCACCGCTGGCAGCGCTGGCGCGAGATTGCGCAGAATTTTCCGATTGCGGTCATCGATCGACCGGGTTCAACGCTGGCCTATCTGTCGTCACGCATGGCGCAGACTTTCTCCGACAGCCGCGTGGATGAACAATATGCGCCGATGCTGGCGCGGCGCACGCCTCCGGCCTGGACCTTCATCCATGGACCGCGTTCGTCGCTTTCCTCCAGCGCCATTCGTAAATCCCGTACTTGATCTTGATGTTTTCGTGACGATTTCGACAAGATATATGCAAAACCGGCGAATAAACTGAAAAAGTGAACGGGCAAGAAAAGCCGATACTCTTGAAACAAAACAGGGACTCTGCCTATTTTAGGGAGTGTGGTGCTTATAACTGCCACACTGCGTTGTTCTGCTGAGAAAGGGAATACACTGAGAACAGCAATTGAGAAGAAGGCTCATCACGCGCCTTCAACGGTCAGGATGGACGAGTCCAATCTCGTGTCCCAGACCTTCGACGCGGCCTTGGCCAGTCTCGAAAACTCCAAGGCGGAATCCATCATCCCCATCGACATTCGCGGAAGATCAACGATCGGCGATTATATGATCGTCGCGTCGGGCCGTTCGCATCGCCATGTGACGGCGGTTGCCGACCATCTCCTGCAGGCCCTGCGTGAAGCAGGCTGCAAGGATATACGGGTCGAAGGTCTCGAGAGTGGCGACTGGGTTCTCATCGACACCGGCGATATCATCGTCCATGTCTTCCGACCGGAAGTCCGTGACTTCTACAATCTCGAGAAGATCTGGCTCGACGAGGGTTTCGACGCGTTCGATACCGAACGTGCGCCGGGGTTAGTGCACTAATTCGATGAATTGAGAGCGTCATGCGTGTGAGTGTTTTTGCCGTGGGCCGGATGAAAGCCGGCCCCGAACGGGAGTTGGTCGAGCGTTATTTCGACCGATTTTCGAAAGCTGGACCACCATTGGGGCTTGAATTCGCCGGTGTGAGCGAAATTCCCGAAAGCCGGGGCCAGACGGCAGAGTTGCGCAAGGCCGAAGAGGCAGGGCGCATCCATGAAGCTCTCGACAATGCCAGTTCCGGGGGCGCTGCCCTGATCCTGCTGGACGAGCGCGGCAAGGCGCTCGGATCGGAAGCTTTTGCGGATCGCATCGGGCGGATGCGTGACGACGGCAAGCGCCAGCTCATCGTCGCGATCGGTGGGCCGGACGGCCACGATCCGGCATTGCGATCACGCGCCGACCTGGTTCTGGCGCTGGGCGAATTGACCTGGCCGCATCAGATCGCCCGCATCCTGATTGCCGAACAGCTCTATCGCGCCGCCACCATTCTGGCGGGCCATCCCTATCATCGTTCGTGAAATGTGTAATGCAGGCGTACGCAGCCGCGTCCCAGCGTCTTGGCGCTGAGGAGGACGGGGCTTGCCCTGAAGCCGGTGGCCGGAAACAGCGGTACGCCCCCGCCGATGAGTTCGGGGATGAGGTAGATTTCGATTTCATCCAGCGCGCCGCGTTCCAGAAATGCCATTTGCAATTGCCCGCCGCCCAGCATCCAGACATCGCCATCGTCGAATGCCCGCAATTCGGTGATCAGCGCATCCACGTCCTGACGTATTTCGAGCGGCCCTTTCGGTTTCTTGATCGGCTTTGATGTGACAACAATGGTTCTCTGATCGCCATAGGCCCAGGGTGCATCGCTTTCGGCGATGAAGTCATAGGTTCCCCCTGCCCATCACAACAGTACGTATTCCTTTGATGAAGGTGCGGTAATCGTGCTCCCCCATGTCTCCACCGTCATATTTGAACAGCCAGTCGAGGCTTCCGTTCTCGGCGGCAATAAATCCGTCGAGACTGACGGCGATGTAGCCGACAATCCTTGCCATAATATACGCTCCTGTTGATTTATAAATGAATATACGTTTATATATTGCCCATGGCAAGAACCAAATCCGTGCCCGATGAGGCAGTACTCGACCGATTGATGGCTATTGTGGCTGAAGCAGGCCCTGATGGGCTTACCTTTGCGCGGGCTGCAAAGGCCGCCGGGCTTTCCGCTGCAACGCTCGTCCAGCGTTATGGCAACAGTCAATCCATGCTTGAGGCGGTGCTGTTGCGAGCGTGGGATCTGCTCGATGCGGCAACGCGCACAGCCGATGAAAACGCTGCACGCACGCCGCAAGGTGCAGTCGATCTGCTGATGGCGCTGATGCCCTGTGATACTGCGGAATATAACGCCACAGATGGGCTTCTTCTTCTGCGTGAAGACATTCGAAACCCGGTCTTGCGGGCACGGGGAGCGGCATGGGGCCTTTATCTGGCAGATGCGCTCGGGCGGCGGCTTTCCGGCGACACGACAAAAGCCGAACGTCTCGGCTGGCAGATGGCAAGTATCTGGCAGGGCGCGCATATCTGGTGGGCTTTCACGCGTTCCGAGGCATCGGAAGTTGCGATCCGGCGCACGCTCATGGAGTGGCTGGAGACTATCCGGTGTGCCGGTTCGCTCGATCACCGTTCGTAACGTTGTTCATTGCCTTGACAATAGGTTGAAATCTTAGGATTGCTCCCGGCATGAAATGCATTTGATTGGGCATAATGCATTGTTTTATTAGAATAAACTAATGTGCTTGGGGGAAAATTGAACAGGCCTACCGTTATAACGCTATCGACCATTCCGCCGCGTTTTGATCTTTTGAAGCCGACTCTTTTGTCGCTTCTGTCGCAAAGACTGAAAGCCGAGGAAATCCGCCTTTATATACCGCACAAGTACAGGCGGTTTCCCGATTGGGATGGACGCCTGCCCGAAGTGCCTGCCGGTATCACAATTGTCCGCTGCGAGGAAGATCTCGGACCTGCGACCAAGGTTTTGCCAGCCGCCCGCGATCTCAAGGGGCGGGACGTGGATATTCTGTTCTGCGACGACGACAAGATTTACGACGCCAATTGGCACCAGCGTTTCAAAGCGGAAGCCGCGCGCAAACCGGGCCATTGCATTATCGAGGTCGGGGAAACATTTCCTGATATTGCCGATGCGGGCAGGCCCGCCGACCGGCTTCCACGCAGCCGCTGGAAGCCCAAGGACTATAAATACAGAATGAAGCGCGTTGCTTCCCTGTTTCTGCACAAGCCGGACCGCAGCATGCCCGGCTATGCCGACCAGATTTCCGGTTTTGCCGGGGTTCTCGTCCATCCGGAATGGTTCGACGAACTGTTCTACGATATTCCCGACATCATGTGGACCGTGGACGATCCCTGGATTTCCGGCCATCTTGAAAGACGCGGGATTCCGATCTGGGTGATCGGCCAAAACTGCCGCCGTGCCGAAGGCAAGGCGAGCGGGGTGAGTGCTCTTCTGAACCATGTCGCGCACCGGCAGGACCGCGTGCATGCGGATCTGCTGGTGATCGACTATTTCCGGCAGCACTACGGCATCTGGGAAAAGACCGAAAAGCTCGACGAAAAGGCGACCCTTCGCACGACATCAATGCGCGAAATGATGCGGCGCAGAAAAGCAGAACTCGGTTTGATCGATTCGTGAAGCGACCAAGCGACGCTGAAGCCGCTTCACATCTTCAGTTTAGGCAGGAAATCAGTCCAATGGATTGATTTCCTGCAAGGGCATTTCATACTTTGTGCAGGAAATGCTCTATCTGTTTGTTTTTGCGCATGTCTTTATCTCGAAACCGGTTCCCTCTTTCGTAGGACGTGCTCTAATTCCGGTTTCCAAGCGCGAGACGGCAGGCCAGTCCGGTGAAAACGGATGCAAGAAGGAATTGTGGTAGTCGGGGAAGCCGGTTCATCGCGGAGAGGCGGTCACGAACATGGCTTCCCGCAACAATGACGGTTCCGTTGACCAGAAAGCCGATTATGTTCAGGACGGTTGCCAGCAGGATCATTTGAAGGAGCACCGACTTGCCGGCGGGATCAACGAACTGCGGAAAAAGCGCCAGAACGAACAGCGCCATTTTGGGGTTGAGCAGATTTGTCGCGAGACCTTCGGTAAAAATCCTTTTGCCTGACAGTTTTTGCAACGGTGCCAATGAGGAGACCTTGGCGCCTTTTGACCGGATTGTCTTATAGGCCAGATAGAGCAGATAGGCGCAGCCAGCCCACCGAACGATTTCATAGGCAATGGGCACGGACAGAAACAGTTTTGACAGGCCAAGCCCAGCGGCAATGGCGTGGCAGTAGGTACCGGCTGCGATGCCCGCATAGGTTTGAAAGCCAGCAGACCGCCCCTGACTGACACTGCGGGAGGCGATGAGAAGCATGTCCGGCCCCGGCGTAGCGGTCAGCACCAGCGAGGCGGCGGCAAAGAGCATGAGGATGGAAAATTCCGGCATGGGAGTTCCTTTTGGAAGTAAAGCCGGGATTCCTCTTTATCATAACCTCGACCAATAACAACTGGCACCCGCTCCATGATTATGGTTGATGGTTCGTTAACGGGTTCGGGCTAGTTTCGGCTCTGAATTTGGCCTTGTTTCGTCCTGATAGAACACGCATGAGTCCTGTACGCCTTTTCAAAAGACCACGACTGCTTGCTTTCGCGCAGGCTGGCCTCGTTTTGGCTGGCGTGTTCGCCTGCGCGCCGTCGGCTCTTGCGCAGGAAGCCTTGCAGCAACAGCGCGATCAGGCGGCAAGCGAATATGAAAAGCTGAGTAGCGAACTCACCGTCACCGGCGACAAGCTGAAACAGCTTGAAGACGAGGTGGCCGGGCTCAAGAAAGATCAGGCCACCATTACCGCAGCGTTGATCCAGTCGGCCAAGACCGACAAAAAGCTGCAGCAGGATATTGCCGACATTGCCGATAAGCTGGTTTCGCTGCGCGAGCAGGAAGACGGCATTCGCTCGTCGTTGCGCACACGGCGCGGCGTGTTGGCGGAGGTGCTGGCCGCCTTGCAGCGCATGGGGCTGAACCCGCCGCCCGCCATTCTGGTGCGGCCGGACGATGCTCTGGCTTCAGTGCGCAGCGCCGTGCTTCTGGGCGCTGTCGTGCCTGAAATGCGCAGCCAAGTGGAAGAACTGACCGGCGACCTGAAGGATATGCAGCGGGTCACCGCTTCTATCACCGAAGAACAGGAAAAGCTGAAGACGACGCGCACGGTTCAGGCTGAAGAGCAGAAACGGCAATCACTTCTTCTTGAGGAGAAGAAGAAACTGCAGTCGCAATCGGAACAGGAAATCGACGCGCAGCGCGCACGTTCGGAAGAACTGGCGGCCAAGGCAGGCAGCCTGAAAGATCTTATCGACGGGCTCGACAAGCAGATGGCAGGCGTGCGCGATGCAGCTGAAGCGGCTCGCAAGGCCGAGGCGGATCGCCTTGCTGCAGCAAGGGAAAAGGCCGGGGAATCGACGCCGGACGATACGCATCTGCGAGCCCATGTCGATTTTGCCTCGCTGCAGGGCAAGCTTGCCCTGCCTGCGGCTGGCAAGACAATGCGGCGCTTCGGCGACAAGGATGGCGTCGGCGGCAGCATGATGGGGCAGGTTGTCGAAACCTTGCCTTCTGCCACGATTACGTCACCTTCCGATGGCGTGATACTTTACGCAGGCACATTTCGTTCTTACGGGCAGCTCTTGATACTCGACGCGGGCAATGGATATCATGTCGTCATGGCAGGCATGGGTCGAATCGACGTATCGCAAGGCCAATTTGTACTTGCAGGAGAGCCGGTCGGCGCAATGGGAGAAAAACTTCTGGCAAGTGTTGCGCCGATAGAGGTGGGCAATGGCGCGCCATTGCTTTACATTGAATTTCGAAAGGATGGAAAACCCGTCGATCCCGCCCCGTGGTGGACCGAACGGCTTTCTGGAAGGACGTGAAAATGATACGTAAACTATCGCTGCTGTTCGCCGGGGCCCTTCTGGGGGCGTCAGCCATGGTGATGGTCCAGGGCGCGCCGGCTTCCACTGCTTTTGCGGCAGGGAAAGATAGCGATGTCTACAAGGAACTGGCTCTTTTCGGCGATATTTTCGAACGGGTGCGCGCGCAATATGTGACGCCGCCGGACGACAAGAAGCTGACCGAAAGCGCGATCAACGGCATGTTGACCTCGCTCGATCCCCATTCCTCCTATCTTAACCCGGAAGCCGCGCAGGACATGCGCGTGCAGACCAAGGGTGAGTTTGGCGGTCTCGGCATCGAAGTGACGATGGACAACGATCTCGTGAAGGTCATTGCGCCGATTGACGATACACCTGCTTCCAAGGCTGGCGTGCTTGCAGGCGATCTCATCACCAAGATCGACGGGCAGGAAGTTCGCGGGCTGACGCTGACCGATGCGGTCGACAAGATGCGCGGTGAAATCGGTTCGCCTATCGAACTGACCATCCAGCGCCAGGGCGTCGACAAGCCGATCACTCTGAAGATCGCGCGCGCCGTCATCAAGGTGAAGGCCGTTCGCTATCGCGTCGAGAATGACATCGGTTATCTGCGCGTCATCTCGTTCACCGAACAGACATCCGAAGACCTCAAGAAGGCGATCAAGGATATTCAGGACAAGATTCCTGCCGACAAGCTCAAGGGCTTTGTGCTGGATCTTCGCCTCAATCCGGGCGGTCTGCTCGATCAGGCTGTGGCCGTCTCCGATGCCTTCCTCGACAAGGGTGAAGTCGTCTCGACCCGTGGCCGCGATCCGCAGGATGTGACCCGCTTCGATGCGCGCAAGGGTGACCTGGCCGATGGCAAGCCGGTTATCGTTCTGATCAATGGCGGTTCGGCCAGCGCGTCGGAAATCGTTGCCGGTGCGCTTCAGGATCATCGCCGCGCCACTGTGCTCGGCACGCAGTCCTTCGGCAAGGGTTCGGTGCAGACGATCATTCCGCTTGGCGAAAACGGTTCGCTGCGTCTGACGACGGCGCTTTATTACACGCCATCCGGCAAGTCGATCCAGGGCAAGGGCATCACGCCTGATATCAAGGTCGACCAGCCTTTGCCGCCTGAACTGAAGGGTGAGGACGTCGTTCGCGGGGAATCCGAACTCAAGGGCCACATCAAGGGCAATGCCGAAGATGACAATGGCTCCGGTTCGTCAGCTTATGTGCCGGCTGATCCGAAGGATGATATCCAGCTCAACGAAGCCTTCAAGCTCCTGCGTGGCGAGGTGGCCAATGCCGCATTCCCGCCGGACCCGAAGAAGGGCGTGTTGAACTGATCGCTCCATGCTGGATCTGAACAGCCCGTTAGGACTGGATAAGAAACCGCAAAAGCGCGGGGGCTCACGCTCCCGCGCTTTTCGTTCGTTCATGACAGGCCTCGTCATTTTAGGCGGACTTTGTCTCGCCGGTGGCGCCGTGTTCGCCATCTGGCAGAGCAATCAGGCGGCTTTTCGCAAAACCGAAACCGCGGCCGCGGAACCGACGCAAGTTGAAGCGCCAGTCGCCAACAAGACTGAAGCGAAGCCTGTAACCGGCAATACGCCGCCGCCCGGCAGTGCGCTGCGCGGGGCAAGCGGACAGCCGGGGCCTGCTATCATCAAGGTCACGCCGGACATGCCACCCGGTATGCCAGGTGCCACCACCGGCATGGCGGAAGGCAATGTGGTCGTGGTGCAGAATACGCATCAATCCGGGCAGGATAAGCGTGTCGCCCATCTGCCGGAACAGGCGCTGGTCGAGCAAAGCCCCACCGGCCCGCTGCCGATGCGCGGGGCAGACGGTCGGCGCCCGATGGATGCCTATGCGGCGGGATGGTCTGGCGCGCGCGGCGCGCGGATTGCACTTGTCATCGGTGGACTTGGGCTGTCACAGACTGGCAGCATGGAGGCGGTCGACAAGCTTCCGCCGGAAGTCACGCTCGGATTTGCGCCGCAGGGCAACAGTTTGCAGCGCTGGATGCAGGCGGCCCGGCAAAACGGTCATGAACTTGTGCTGCAATTGCCGATGGAGCCTTTCGACTATCCGCGCGTCAACCCCGGTCGCAATACGCTGACGGTGGATGATGGAGCTGGCAAGAATCAGGCTTCCTTGCTGTGGGCGCTTTCGCGGATGACGAACTATGCCGGTGTGATGAATTATATGGGCGCGCGTTTTACATCCGAGACGGAAGCCTTTTCGCCGGTGCTGGGCGAGATCGGAAAGCGCGGCCTTTATTATCTCGATGACGGCACCTCGGCGCGCAGCCAGGCCGACCGGATTGCGGGAAGCGATGCGGTGCCTTTCGCGGCGACAGATATTCTGATCGATGCAGCGCAGGAGCGCGGCGCGATCCTCGATCGTCTCGATGAGCTGGAGCGGACCGCGCGCGCCAACGGCAGCGCCATCGGCACCGGCTCGGCCTTTGCGGTGACCGTCGATGCCGTTTCCGAATGGGCCAATGAGGTCAAGAAGCGCGGCATTGAAATCGTGCCGGTTTCGGCGCTGGTCCGCGATCCTGAACGGCAGTAGAGTATTTCCAGTTTGAACTGAATCGTTGGAAATACTCTATCTCTTTGTTTTTACGCATTATCCTACACAAAACCGCTTCGCACTTTTGCTGGAAATGCTATAAGTTTGCATATCATGGAGAATGTCATGTCGAAGCACAAAGGTCCTGTCGATCCTGAAAGCTTGCCTTACCGCCCCTGTGTCGGACTTATGGTGCTCAACAAGACCGGTCTGGTCTGGGCTGGCCGTCGTATCGTCATTCCCGGCGACGAGATGGACGGCGCGACCCAGCTCTGGCAGATGCCGCAGGGCGGTATCGATAAGGGCGAGGAGCCGCTTGAGGCCGCTATCCGCGAACTTTACGAGGAAACCGGCATGAAGTCGGTATCACTGCTCGAAGAAGCGTCGGACTGGATCAATTACGACCTGCCGCGGCATCTGGTCGGCCAGGCGCTCAAGGGCAAGTATCGCGGCCAGACGCAGAAGTGGTTTGCCTATCGTTTCGAGGGCGACGAGAGCGAAATCGCCATCAATCCGCCGCCCGGCGGACACACCGCCGAGTTCGACCGCTGGGAATGGAAGCCGATGGTCGAGCTGCCGGAACTGATCGTTCCCTTCAAGCGCAAGGTCTACGAGGAAGTCGTCGCTGCTTTCCGGCATCTGGTAGCCTGATTTAACGGGGGAGGCGCTGGCACCCCCTTGTGCCGTCGCTCAACATATAGTCAACTCGCTTCAGGCGCACCGGACGGTTGCGTTTTGAGAGGGAGAAAAACGCATGGATGTTGGAAGTCTTCTCGTATTTCTTTTCGTCGGTCTTATCGCCGGTTGGCTGGCGGGCAAGGTCGTGCAGGGTGGCGGTTTCGGACTGATCGGCAATATCATCGTCGGCGTGATCGGCGCATTCTTTGCAGGCTGGTTGCTGCCGCGTCTCGGATTTTCCGTTGGTGGAGGGATGATTGCCTCGATCGTCAACGCCTTTATCGGCGCGGCCATCCTCCTGATTATCCTGCGCATCGTCAAACGCGCCTGACTTGTAAATATTCTTCTGAACAGGCCCGGCTTCCCGCAAGCCGGGTTTCTGCATTCCCAAGTTCAATCCCATGACACCGAATTCCAAACTTTCGCTCGGTCTTGTTCTCACTGCATCAGCCGGTTTCGTCGATGCGATTGCTTTCCTGCAACTGGGCGGTTTCTTCGCATCCTTCATGAGCGGCAACACCACGCAGCTTGGCACGGCGCTGGCCGGACAGCCCGGCCCGCAGGGTCTGGTCCTGGTCTGGTTTCCCGCGATCCTGATCGTGCTGTTCTTTTCCGGCGCCTTCTTCGGCACGCTTGCAGTGCGGGCCTACGGACGCTGGGGCAGTCTCTATGTGATGGCGAGCGTGGTGGCGATCCTGCTGCTGGTCGGCGTGCTGCGGCGCGAGGGTGCATTGCTGGTCCAGCCGGTGCTGCTGCTTGCCGCAGCCATGGGCGCGCAGAATGCTGCGGTGCAGCCTATCGGGGCTGCGCGTCTCGGCGTGACCTATGTGACCGGAACGCTCTTCAATGCTGCCGCCGACCTTGCCTGTTCGTTGCGTGGTGAGACGCCGAAATGGCGCTGGATGCAGCATGTGGCGGTCTGGCTGTCCCTGATGCTAGGCGCCGTCGGCGGCGGTCTCGGCCACTATTTCATCGGCCTTGACGCCTTGTTCGTTCCGGCTGCGATGATTGTCGGCGTCATGGTCGCCTATATGCGGCTCAATTGATTTAGCTGAAAAGCGATTTTTCGCTTTCCACCAGTTCGGAAATCAGGGCCGATATGGCGGTGACGCGCCTGAGCGTCCGGGCGGATTCATGATAGGCGAGCCAATAGGCACGGCGGATAACCCGATCCGGCAAAATGAGTACGAGATCGGGATCGGCGCGAGCGATGAAGGCGTGCAATATGCCGATACCGGCACCAGCCCGCACAGCCTCAACCTGTCCAAGCGCGCTCGACACTTCGAAGGCCGGTTTCCAATCGCGGCTGATTTCCGGCGCATAGGCCAGCGACGGGTTGATGACGAGATCCTCGACATAGCCGATCAGCCGGTGCCGGGCGAGTTCGTCAGTGTTTTCCGGCGTGCCGTTCGCTTCCAGATAGCTGCGATGCGCATAGAGACCGAGCGTATAATCGACGAGTCTGCGCGCAATCAGCCTGCCTTGTTCCGGACGTTCGACCGTAATCGCGATATCGGCTTCGCGTCGTGACAACGAAAACGAGCGCGGCACTGGAACAAGCTGGATGGTCAGGTCTGGATATTTCTGTGTCAGCCGCGCCAGCCGGGGCGCCAGGAAATTCACGCCGAACCCGTCCGGTGCGCCGATGCGCACCGTGCCGGATACCGCAATATCCGCATTGCCGACATGCGAGCGGGCAGAAAGCATTTCGGCTTCCATGCGCTCGGCGGCAAGCAGAAACTCCTCGCCAGCCTGTGTCAGCGTCGAGCCATTGGTGCGGCGGGTCAAAAGCGTGGTGGACAGAGCCGTTTCAAGCGCGGTCAGCCGCCGGGCAACCGTGGTGTGGTTCAGGCCGAGCCTTTTGGCCGCGCCCAAAATCTGGCCAGAGCGGGCAACAGCGAGGAATATGCGAATATCGTCCCAGTTCATGATGCTCTCTATCCATGCATGATCTTGCCCGAAACCCGCCCCCACACTTTTCGGGATCATGGTCTTTTGCTTGAACATGATCTTATCCGAAAACCGTTTCACACTTTTCGGGATCATGTTTCCATTACTATAAAATTTGCACAACGGATACGCTTTTCCGTGTCTTGCAATCAGGAATTTGCAGAGTCAAGATGGTGTCAACGGTGGGAGCCTTGTGGCTCCTCAAAGCGATCATCAGGGAGGTTCTTCGATGCGCAATATCGGACATTTCATCGGCGGCAAGCATGTGGCAGGCAAGAGCGGCCGCACGGCGGACGTCTTCCAGCCGCTCGACGGCTCGGTGCAGGGCAAGGTGGCACTGGCCACCAAGGAAGAAGTGCGTGCGGCTGTCGAAAACGCCAAGGCCGCACAACCAGCATGGGCAGCGACCAACCCGCAGCGCCGTGTTCGTATCCTGCGCAAGTTCATCGAACTGGTTGAAGCCGAATATGACAGCCTGGCCGAACTGCTGGCCCGCGAGCACGGCAAGACCATCGCCGACGCCAAGGGCGACATCCAGCGCGGCCTCGAAGTGGTGGAAGTCTGCCTTGGTGCGGCTCACATGCTGAAAGGCGAGTTCACCGACAATGCCGGTACGAACATCGACACCTATTCGATGCGCCAGCCGCTCGGCGTTGTTGCAGGCATCACGCCGTTCAACTTCCCGGCCATGATCCCGCTCTGGAAGGCCGGTCCGGCGATTGCTTGCGGCAATGCCTTCATCCTGAAGCCGTCCGAACGCGATCCGGGCGTACCGATGCGCCTTGCCGAACTGTTCATGGAAGCCGGCCTTCCGGCAGGCATCTTCAATGTGGTCAATGGCGACAAGGATTCGGTCGATGCACTGCTCGATGATCCGGATGTGCAGGCCATCGGCTTCGTCGGCTCCACGCCGATTGCCCAGTATATCTATGGTCGCGGCTGCTCGAACGGCAAGCGCGTGCAGTGCTTCGGTGGCGCCAAGAACCATATGCTCATCATGCCCGATGCCGACATGGACCAGACCGTCGATGCGCTGATCGGCGCGGGCTACGGTTCGGCTGGCGAACGCTGCATGGCGATCTCGGTTGCCGTCCCGGTCGGTGAAGACACCGCCAATCGCCTGATGGAAAAGCTCATTCCACGTGTTGAATCGCTGAAGATCGGCACCTCCACCGACAATTCCGCCGATTACGGCCCGCTGGTCACCAAGGCTGCACTTGATCGCGTGCGCGGCTATGTGGATCTCGGTGTTGAAGAAGGCGCGAAGCTGGTCGTCGATGGCCGTAACTTCAAGATGCAGGGCTATGAAGATGGCTTCTACATGGGTGGCTGCCTGTTCGACAACGTGACCAAGGACATGCGCATCTACAAGGAAGAAATCTTCGGTCCGGTTCTCTCGGTCGTACGTGCCAAGAACTACGAGGAAGCGCTGGCTCTGCCGAACGATCATGAATATGGCAATGGCGTTGCCATATTCACCCGTGACGGTGATGCGGCCCGCGATTTCGCCAGCCGCGTGCAGGTCGGCATGGTCGGTATCAATGTGCCGATCCCTGTTCCGATTGCTTACTACACCTTCGGCGGCTGGAAGGCTTCCGGCTTCGGCGATCTCAACCAGCACGGCCCGGATGCATTCCGCTTCTACACCAAGACCAAGACAGTCACCTCGCGCTGGCCGTCTGGTGTGAAAGATGGTGCGGAATTCGTCATTCCGACGATGAAGTAACCCCAGACGGTTCTTTGCTTGCGCGTCCTCGCTTCGCTGCGGGCGCGCGGCGTGGCGTAAAAGACGGTGCGGAATTCGTCATTCCGACGATGAAGTAACCCCAGACGATTCTTTGCTTGCGCGTCCTCGCTTCGCTGCGGGCGCGCGGCGTGGCGTAAAAGATGGTGCGGAATTCGTCATTCCGACGATGAAGTAATAGACCGCCTTACTGTCCCCCAAGCGAAACCCCGCCCTTGTGGCGGGGTTTTTGTTTCAGGGATGTGGCAACGGAAATCCGTGCCGCTCTGCAAGGGCCGCCAAAATCTTGTGCGGGTCGCTGATCAGCGAACGCTCTTCATGCCTCCCGGTCTCGAACGGGGAGCGGTCGCCATTCTTCAATATGAGCAAGGGCAGGTTTTGGTTGTCTTCGCCTGCCAGCTCTATGACGGCCTTGCGCGGACGCTGCCAGTCGACGTGCTCTATATCCAGCCGGTCTCCCAGTGCCGGAAAAGAAGCCAGAACACCCTCGATGAGAGCGCAATGCCAGCAATAGAAAAGCTGGTCGGGATAAGCCGGATCTTCAAAACCCGGTTTCAAGAGAAAAAGCTTGTCCTTACTCATGCCGTTTGTCCCGAGGCTGGAGCGAATTGCAAAAAGGATGATGCGTGGCGCAAAATCGCCAGCTTTAGAATAGATTTCCAAGTCAGACGCCCACAACAGACGTATAGCTTGATCTCGATTGTAAGAGCCTGTTCCAAAAGTCACCATGCCGGTTTGCAAATGGCAATTTCCTGCGTTCCGGTGCCCATGTACGTTAAGTACATTGCGCTCCGGTACTCGAAAATCACCATTTTCGCCACGGCCTGCCGCTTTTTGATTCAGGCTCCAAGAGGTCAACTTTTTCGCATCGCGCCCTAGCTTACAATTCTATCGTCTTCTTCTCTGTTTCAGGAGTTCCGTTCATGAGCGAAAAGATCAATCGCCGTATCGTGCTGGCATCGCGCCCGGAAGGTCGGCCGACCGCAGAAAACTTCCGGTTGGAGGAAGCGGCGATCCCGAGCCCCGGTGACGGCGAGGTTCTCCTGAGACTGCGCTATCTGTCGCTCGATCCCTATATGCGCGGGCGTATGAGCGCGGCCAAATCCTATGCTGCGCCCGTGGAAATCGGTGCGGTCATGGAAGGCGGCACGGTCGGTGAGGTTGTCGAAAGCAAAAGTGCGGGCTTTGCTCCGGGCGACTTCGTGCTTTCCTATTCCGGCTGGCAGGACTATGCGATCGCCGATGTCTCGACCTTGCGCAAGCTCGACCCGAAGGAAGCCCCTGTAACGACGGCGCTTGGTGTTCTCGGCATGCCGGGCTTTACCGCCTATTCCGGCCTGCTCACCATAGGCCAGCCGAAACCGGGCGAGACCGTCGTGGTTGCGGCGGCAACCGGTCCGGTCGGTTCTGCCGTCGGGCAGATTGCCCGGATGAAGGGCGCTCGCGTGGTCGGTATTGCCGGCGGAGCGGATAAATGCAAGGCGTTGATCGGTGAATTCGGTTTCGATGTGGCGATTGACCACCACAGCAAAAATTTCGCACAGGAACTGGCGCAGGCTTGCCCGAAGGGTATCGATGTTTATTTCGAGAATGTCGGCGGCAAGGTTTTCGAGGCGGTGTTTCCACTGTTGAACCAGTTTGCGCGTATGCCGGTCTGTGGCCTGATTGCGCAATATAATCAGAGCGGACCATTCGACGGACCTGACCGCCTTCCATTGGTAATGCGGGACATCCTGTCGAAAAGCCTGACCATACGTGGCTTCATCCAGCGTGATTTTGCCGACCAGAGACCGGCTTTCTACCATGACATGGTGAAGTGGATTGCCGACGGGCAGGTGCGTTATCGCGAAGACATTGTCGAAGGGCTTGAGAATGCGCCGGATGCCTTCATTTCTCTGCTGGAAGGCGGCAATTTCGGAAAGCTCATCATAAAGCTAGCCTGAACTCGCAATATTCTGCTTGCAGAACGGTCCTTTGGGCGTGATGCTGTGCCTGTCAATTTTATTCGACAGGCAGGCAGAGCATGGGCGAGCGCCAGCAGGCGGGCATAGGGGAAGGCGGCGGGCCGGGACGCGAGCGCCAGGAAGAGGCCCGGCGTATTCTCGACCGGCTCGAACGCGAACAGACCGGTGCCGAAGGCATTGTGCGGCGCGGGTTTTCCCGAACGGCGCATCATCTGGCCGCCGCCGACGCCCCCGAAAATGATCCTATCGAGCTTTGGGCCACGCGTGTCGGGCGCGGGCTCGGCTTCCTCATCACGCTGGCGATCATCGTCTGGCTCATTTTCTATCTCATGCAAAGCTAGGTACCCAATGACGCTTTCTGCGCCTTCGGATGCGACAACCGTTATTGTCATCTCAAGTCATGTCGTGCGCGGATCGGTCGGCAATCGCGCCGCCGTTTTCGCTTTGGAAACGCTGGGTTTTCCCGTATGGGCCGTGCCGACGGTGGTGCTGCCATGGCATCCGGGTCATGGGGTTCCAGGTGCTCCGGCCGGACGCATCGTGCCACCGGCGGAAGAGTTTTCGCGCCTGATGCAGGATCTTCAGCGCGCGCCGTGGCTTGGCGAGGTGGGCGCTGTCCTGACCGGCTATCTCGGCCATCCCGAGCAGGCGGCGGCCGTTGCCGAACTGGTCAAAGCAGTAAAGGTGAAAAATCCGGGGGCGGTCTATCTGTGCGATCCGGTCATCGGCGATGAAAAGGGGCTTTATGTGCCCGAAGCGACTGCCATGGGCATTCGCGATAAGCTTCTGCCGCTCGCTGATATCGCAACACCCAATCGCTTCGAGCTTTCCTGGCTGACCGGCGTGCCGCTGGAAGACAATAATGCCTTGATGGAAGCCGCGCTGGAGGCTGGACCGGCAACCATGCTGGTCACTTCGGCCTTTCCGCTGATGAACGGCAGTATCGGCAATATTCTGCTCACGCCGACCATGGCGCTGATGGCCGAACATCGCCGTGTCGATGGGCCGACCAACGGTCTCGGCGATCTGACCTCTGCCGTGTTTCTGGCGCGTCGCCTGTCCGGCATGGCGGAGGAAAAGATGCTGCAAAGCACGACTGCGGCAGTGTTCGAGATCATGGCGCGTTCGGCAAAGCGCGGGGCGGATGAGCTTATGCTGGAGGCCGATGCGTCGAGCCTCGCCACACCGATGGCCATGGTGCAGACGCGGCGGCTGATGCATCCAACCAAGGGGCTCCGCGCTTGACGCAGACCGCCACCGCGCTCGCTGGCGTTGATGGCTGCCCCGGCGGCTGGATCGCCGTGATCGGGGAGGGCGGGAGTTTGCGAGCGGAAGTGTTCGGCAGTTTCTCTGCATTAGCGGCGTCGCTTCCCGACGAGGCGATCATTGCCGTGGATATGCCGATCGGCTTGCCCGAAAAGGGCGTGCGTTCTGCGGAGCGCGCCGCGCGGGCGCATCTCGGTGAAAGACAGTCGAGCCTTTTTTCCATTCCGCCGCGTGCTGCCGTTTATGCGGAGGATTATCGCGAGAGCTGTTCCTTGTCGCTGGAACGAACCGATCCGCCGCGCAAGGTTTCCCGACAGGCTTTTGGGCTTTTCCCGAAAATTTGCGAACTCGATGCCCTGTTGCGCGGCGATGCCGGGCTTGCCGCGCGCGTCATCGAATCGCATCCAGAGCTCGCTTTTGCAGCATTGAATGGCATGAAGGCGATGTCCCTGCCGAAAAAGATCAAAAGCCGGATAAATCCCGCGGGTATGGCCGAGCGTCGGGCTTTGTTGCAGTGCTACGGATTGCCGGAGGATTTTTTGAAAAGTCCTGGTCCGCGTGGCGCCAAGGAGGATGATTTTCTCGACGCCTGCGCCATGTATCTCGTGGCTGGTCGTCATGCGCGCGGTGAAGCGTGTCCGCAACCCGACCATGTGGAACATGATGCTTTCGGTCTTCGCATGGCGATATGGGCTTGAGAAGCTTGCATGAAAAGCGAACGGGATCATGCGTCCAATTGGACGCAGCCCGTTCAGTGCATTTCGATTGATCTCGGTTTTCGATAGGGATATTGGAAAAATATGGTTGATCTTCCAGACTCACTTCTCGCCGGTTATCGAACCTTCATGCGCGAGCATTTTGCCCACGAAACTTCACGCTATCGCCATTTGGCCGACAAGGGACAATCGCCGGAAACGCTGGTTATCGCTTGCTGTGATTCACGTGCGGCTCCCGAAACCATCTTCAACACGGCGCCCGGCGAAATCTTCGTCCTGCGCAATGTTGCCAATCTCATCCCGCCCTACGAACCCGATGGCGAATATCATGCCGCTTCGGCAGCGCTGGAATTTGCGGTTCAGAGCCTCAAGGTGAAAAATATCGTCGTTATGGGCCACGGCCGTTGCGGCGGCATCAAGGCTGCGCTCGACACCGAAAGTGCGCCGCTTTCGCCGGGTGACTTCATCGGCAAATGGATGAGCCTCATCGCGCCTGCAGCCGAAGCTATCAGCGGCAACCAGCTCATGACGCAAACTGAACGCCAGACCGCGCTGGAGCGCATCTCGATCCGCTACTCCATCAACAATCTGCGCACATTCCCTTGCGTCGATATTCTGGAGAAGAAGGGCAAGCTTACCCTGCATGGTGCATGGTTCGATATTTCGACCGGCGAGCTATGGGTGATGGATCACCAGACCGGTGATTTCACGCGGCCTGACCCGGCCTGATCCAGGGCCTGTCCAGCTTTCAAAAACACTTCCTGAAACGGCTCCTCTCCGATCGAGAAGGGCCGTTTTGCCATATTTTGGACAACTGAAATCAGCGTTTTTGTCATCCAAACGCGAAAATTCGCAACAAAACATGCAAAAATAGCCCCGAAATTTGGGGCTATTCTGTGAAGCGTGAGGCTTTTCTGTGGCAATTCCAAAGCGAAATTGCGATTTCAGCCTTCTGCCGTTACTTGCCGTCGATCGCCTTGCCCATGACGGCTATGGCGCGCTGGTAGACCTGCGCGGCATTCCAGCCCTGGATGGCGCCGTAGTTCGGTTCGCCCGGCTGATAGCCTGCACCGCGCTGCCAGCCATGGCCGACGAGGAAGTTCGCGGTCGAATGGAGCGCGTCCGCCTTGTTGCGCAGGTCGAAATGGGCGCCGCCCGAACCGCTGACACCATACTTCAGGACGTTTGCCGGCATGAACTGGGTCTGGCCGACTTCACCGTGCATAGCGCCTACGGCCTGCGGGCTGAGATCGCCCTGATCGACAAGCTTGAGAGCGGCGTAAAGCTGGCCGGTGAAGTAGTCGGAACGGCGGCAGTCATAGGCCAGCGTCGCAACGGCGGATACCGTGTTCTGCTTGCCGAGATAGGACCCGAAACCGGTTTCCATGCCCCATATTGCGAGCAGCGGGCCGGCTGGAACGCCGTAGCGCTTTTCGATTGCCGCGAAGAGAGCAGCGTTCTGCTGCTTCTGCGCACGACCGCGCTTGATGATCGTATCCGCACCGCGCTTCTTCATGAAATCTTCGAAGGAGAGCTTGAAGCTCTTCTGATTGCGATCGGCATTGATGGTCGCCTGCGCATATTTGGTGTTGGCCAGCGCATTGAGGCCCGCCTTGCCAACGCCGCGCGACGGCGCTTCCTTCAGAGTCTGCTGGAGCCAGGCATTATAACCGGCGGCGTTATTGCCGCACTGGGCTGCCTCGGCAATGCCCGTTCCCGTCATCATGCCCATTGCAAGAACTGCTGCTGCGGTCCAAGACCGGCCCTTGGCAACCAATGCCATTCGTTTCTCCTTTGGAGTGATTCGACCTCAACGCGAATTTGCCATTCCTTACACCAAATGTCATGCGGCAACGGCAAAGCGTGCAGAGGCAGGTGCGGAATGCCGCGTTTACAAGCATTTTTGCGCAAAAACAGCAAGCTTTAGTTGGCTCCCAAACGGCGAATGAAATTTTTCGCTTGGAAGCTGTGGCTTTCATATCTATTGCTAGCACGTGTACTGGTAAAAAAACTTTACCACCATTGCATAGTTGTGTTTCAACATTCGCGACATTGACGGGGAGGACGCCACATGTCGAACGGATTTCTTGCGCTATTTGCGTTTTTGCCAATTCTCGTAGCCGGCGTCATGCTGGTTGGATTTCGTATTCAGGCCCGCATTGCGATGCCGGTGACCTATGTGCTGACTGTGGTTATCGCCATGGCGATCTGGGGCATGAGCGGCAACCGGGTCATCGCCTCGACCATTCAGGGGCTGATCCAGACGGCAGGACTGCTCTGGATTATTTTCGGGGCGATTCTGCTTCTCAACACCCTTAAATATTCGGGCGGCATTTCTGCGATCCGCTCCGGTTTTGCCCAGATCAGCCCGGACCGCCGCATTCAGGTGTTCCTGATAGCCTGGCTGTTCGGTTCGTTTATCGAAGGTGCCTCCGGTTTCGGCACACCTGCCGCCGTCGTGGCGCCGCTGATGGTGGCTGTGGGGTTTCCGGCGCTTGCCGCCGTTACTTTCGGATTGATCATCCAGTCCACACCGGTATCGTTCGGTGCTGTCGGCACGCCGCTCATCGTCGGTGTCCAGTCGGGTCTCAATCGCGAGGCGCTGACGGCGCAATTGCAGGGCGCGGGATCAAGCTGGGAGCAGTTCTTCCACATCATCACATCGGAAGTGGCCATCCTGCACGCAATCTGCGGCACGTTCATGCCGTTGTTCCTCGTGGTCATCATGACCCGTTTCTTCGGACGCAACCGCTCCTGGACGGAAGGCCTGGCCATTCTACCCTTTGCGCTGTTTGCGGCCTTCTCTTTCACCATTCCTTATGTATTGAGTGCGGTTTTCCTCGGCGCAGAATTTCCGTCCATGATCGGCGGTCTGGTCGGGCTTGCGCTGGCGACATTTGCGGCGCGCGGCGGCTTTCTCATGCCGAAGCAAATCTGGGATTTCCCGCCTGCTGCCGAATGGCCTGCAGGTTGGGTCGGCAGTGTCCAGATCAAGCTCGATGAGCTGACCTCGAAGAAGATCCCGCTTGTGTTGGCGTGGACACCATACATTCTGCTGGCGATCTTTCTGGTGGTCAGCCGCACGTTCCCGTCCGTGGGCAATGCGCTGAAGTCGATCACTTTCGTTGCCAAGGACATCATGGGCGAAACCGGGATAGGTGGTGATTTCACGCCGCTTTTCCTGCCCGGCGGTCTTCTGGTCATCGTTTGTGTGGTCACCTTCTTCCTGCATCGCATGAATGGCGGACAGTTTGCCAAGGCGTTTGGAGAAAGCACAAAGACGCTGGTGGGCGCAGGTTTCGTGCTCCTGTTCACCGTGCCGATGGTGCGCGTCATGATCAATTCCGGCGTCAACGGCAAGGATCTGGTCAGCATGCCGCTGATGGTCGCCGACTGGGTGGCCGTGGAAGTCGGAAATGTCTATCCGTTCTTTGCTCCATCCGTGGGTGCGCTGGGTGCGTTCCTTGCCGGGTCGAACACGGTGTCGAACCTCATGCTCAGCCAGTTCCAGTATGGTGTGGCGGAAGGGCTCGGCATCTCCGGTGCGCTGATGGTTGCCGGTCAGTCGGTGGGTGCGGCGGCTGGCAACATGATCGCAATCCACAACGTTGTGGCCGCATCGGCTACGGTCGGCTTGCTGGGCCGGGAGGGTACAACCTTGCGCATGACCATCATTCCCACGATCTATTATGTGGTTCTGGCGGGAACGTTGCTGATGATCGGTCTTTATGTGCTTGGTATCGGCGATCCGCTTGCCGGTATGGCCATGCAATAACAGGATAGGAAAATGTGCCGGCCCCGAATTTAAACCGGGGCCGGTTTCACTGTGTTTTGGGCCTTTTGCTTGACATTGGGGGCTGATCGCCTTAAAGCCAGCTCCAATCTATCCGCGATCTTCAGAACGCGAGCCACCGACCGGGACCCATTTGGTATAAAGAGATCCCGGAGGTCCACATCCGACAGCGCGATGCGCCCTCGGGTGCTGTATCGCTTTGGTTGCTTCTTGAACTGGCAGACACACGGGACGATTTATCCCTGACGAAGCATAAGCCTCTTCTCGGATTAAAAGGAAACGCAATGTTTGAATCACTTCAGGAGCGCCTTGGCTCCATCCTGAACGGCCTTACCGGACGCGGCGCTCTTTCTGAAGCCGACGTGACCGCAGCGCTGCGCGAAGTGCGCCGCGCGCTGATCGAGGCTGACGTTTCGCTGGAAGTGGTTCGCTCCTTCACCGACCGCGTTCGTGAGAAGGCCGTCGGCGCTGAAATCCTGAAAAGCATCAAGCCCGGTCAGATGGTCGTCAAGATCGTCCACGACGAGCTTGTCGAGATGCTTGGCACCGAAGGCGTTGCAATTGATCTGAACGCGCCTGCGCCTGTCGTCATCATGATGGTCGGTCTGCAAGGTTCTGGTAAGACGACCACCACCGGCAAGATTGCCAAGCGCCTGACCGAGCGCCAGCGCAAGAAGGTGCTGATGGCGTCGCTCGATACGCGCCGTCCCGCCGCACAGGAACAGCTTCGCCAGCTTGGCATTCAGACCGGCGTGGACACGCTGCCGATCATTGCCGGCCAGTCGCCGGTCGAAATCGCCAAGCGCGCCGTACAGGCTGCAAAGCTCGGCGCGCACGATGTCGTCATTCTCGATACCGCAGGCCGCACGCATATTGACGAGCCGCTGATGGTGGAAATGGCGGATATCCGCAAGGCCGCCAATCCGCATGAAATCCTGCTCGTTGCCGACAGCCTGACCGGTCAGGATGCCGTCAATCTGGCGCGCAATTTCGATGATCGCGTTGGCATCACCGGCATCGTCCTGACCCGTATGGACGGCGATGGTCGTGGCGGCGCAGCCCTTTCGATGCGCGCCATCACCGGCAAGCCGATCAAGCTGATCGCCACCGGCGAAAAGATGGATGCGCTGGAGGAATTTTATCCCAAGCGCATCGCCGACCGTATTCTCGGCATGGGCGACATTGTTTCGCTCGTGGAAAAGGCTGCTGAAAACATCGACGCGGAAAAAGCCGCGGCGATGGCCAAGAAGATGCAGTCGGGCAAGTTCGATCTCAATGATCTTGCCGATCAGCTGGGCCAGATGAAGAAGCTCGGCGGGATGGGCAGCATCATGGGCATGATGCCCGGCATGGGCGGAATGAAGGACAAGGCTGCAGCAGCCGGTCTCGACGATAAGGTGTTCGACCGCCAGCTCGCCATCATCGGCTCGATGACCAGGGCCGAGCGCGCCAATCCCGACCTTCTCAAGCACAGCCGCAAGCAGCGCATTGCCAAAGGTTCCGGCACGACTGCTGCCGACATCAACAAGCTTCTCAAGATGCACCGCCAGATGGCCGACATGATGAAGGTCATGGGCAAGGGCAAGGGCGGAATGATGAAGCAGATGATGGGCGGTCTTGCCAGCAAGATGGGCCTTGGCGGTCTGGGCGGCGGCATGGGTGGCCTCGGCGGCATGCCCGATCTGTCGAAGATGGACCCGAAGCAGCTTGAAGCGCTTGCCAAGCAGGCGGAAGCAGCGGGCTTGACCAAGGGTGGAATGCCGGGGCTTCCCGGCGGTGGACTGCCCGGCCTGGGCGGACCCAAGCTTCCTGGTCTTGGTGGCGGCCTTCCCGGCCTACCGAAGAAGAAGTGAGCATCATGAGCGACGAACAGAACACTGCACCGGCTGAACTTCTGGCATTGCGCGCCTCCATCGACAATATCGATGCAGCGCTGATCCATATGCTGGCCGAACGTTTTCGCTGCACCAAGGCTGTCGGCGTTCTGAAGGCCGAGCGCGGCCTCGCACCGGCCGATCCGGCTCGCGAAAAGCGTCAGGTGGAACGTCTGCGTGCCCTTGCAGTCGACTCTCATCTCGATCCCGATTTCGCCGAAAAATTCCTGAACTTCATCGTGAAGGAAGTCATTCGGCATCATGAGCATGCCGCCGCGAACCACGGCGGAAAGTAAAGCGCATCCCGAAAAGTGTGAAACGGTTTTCGGGTAAGATGCGCGCCAAAACAACGACCGTAATGACGGTCTAACCCGTTTTGTCCCGGCCATCCCTCGGGCGAAGCAATTGTCTAAAGGAAAGAAAAAATGTCTCTGAAGATTCGTCTGGCCCGCGCTGGCTCCAAGAAGCGTCCTTACTACCACATCGTTGTTGCCGACGTCCGCAGCCCGCGCGACGGCCGCTTCATCGAAACCGTTGGCGCATGGAACCCGATGCTGGCCAAGGACGCTGAACGCGTGAAGCTCGATGCCGACCGCATCCAGCATTGGATTGCACAGGGCGCACAGCCGACCGACCGCGTTCTGCGCTTCCTCGACCAGGCTGGTCTTGCAAAGCGTCCGACCCGCAGCAACCCGACCAAGGGTGAGCCGGGCAAGAAGGCCCAGGAACGTCTGGCCATGGCCAAGCAGGCTGAAGAAGAAGCTGCTGCAAAGGCCGCTGAAGCTGCCGCAGCAGCTGCTGCTCCGGCTGAAGAAGCTGCAAGCGAATAATCTTTCGCGCAGTTTCACGTTTTGAAAAAGCGGCGGAGCAATCCGCCGCTTTTTGTTGGGTTAAGCATAGCCGCTCTCGTCAGAAACGACCCGGCTGACGGATAGCGATCATTGTGCTACGAAACCCGACATGGAACATTCTGGTGAAATTCTTATCCTGACCGGCACGCCGGGCGCCGGTAAAACCACAACCGCCGAGATACTTGCGAACCAGCCCGGTTCGCCGAAGGTTCATCTTCATTCGGATGATTTCTGGCATTTCATCAAGAACGGTGCGATCCAGCCTTACCTGCCGGAAGCCCATGCGCAAAATGCCATCGTGATGGAGGCGCTGACCAAGGTGGCGAAGGCCTATGCCGATGGCGGCTATTTCGTCATTGTCGACGGGATAATCGGGCCATGGTTCCTCGAACCGTTCCGAACGCTTGCCGCGCCGCTTCATTATATAGTTTTGAGGCCGTCGCTTGATGAAGCGATCCGGCGCTGCCGCGAGCGGGGCGGCAATACGCTGACCGATCCGGGGCCGATTGCGGAACTGCATAAGCAATTGTCAGCGCTGGGTCCGCTTGAGCCGCACGTGCTGGCCACGGAAGGGCTTTCGCGCAGTCAAACGCTTGCCGCTGTCCGCGCGGCGCTTGAAGGTGGCGCTTTCCGATTGCATTCCTGAAATCGGGCAGTCTTGTTCGCGGTTTTACCTTGTTGTTCAAATCGACTGGAAAACGAGCGAATTTCGTCTATCTTGTTGATTTGACGGCTCGCATTTGCGTGAACGCGTATGTGTGGGTGATGAATTTGTTTTCCCGGCGCTTGGCAAAGCGCCCTTTTCAGGAGAAGTCCATGTCGGCTGCGACCGTTGCCACTTCTTTCTCTTTTCGCCGTATTTTCATTGCTCTTGGTCTTGCCGTTCTTGTTCCGCTGCTTTCGGCATGCGGTTTCAACACGATCCCGACCAATGAGGAAAAGGCCAAGGCCGCTTGGAGCGAGGTGCAGAACCAGTACCAGCGCCGCGCCGATCTCGTGCCCAATCTGGTCGAGACCGTGAAAGGCTATGCCGCCCACGAAAAGGAAACGCTGCAAGCGGTGATCGATGCGCGCGCCAAGGCGACACAAGTGCAGATCACGCCGGAAACGCTCAACAATCCCGAACTCTTCAAGCAGTTTCAGGACAATCAGGCCAACCTCACCAGCGCCCTGTCGCGCCTGATGGTGGTGGTCGAGCGCTATCCGGACCTGAAAGCCAACCAGAACTTCCTTGCATTGCAGTCGCAGCTTGAAGGTACTGAAAACCGCATCGCCGTCGCACGCCGCGACTATATCGAGGCGGTTCGCGTCTACAACACGGCGCTGCGCACCATGCCGACGATGATCTGGACATGGATCTGGTATCGCGATGCACAGCCGATGCAGAGCTTCAGCGCCGATGCAGGCAGTCAGGCCGCGCCTAAAGTCAACTTCAACTGACGGCGCGTCTCATGATGCGTTTCGGGGCGGGTGCAGCACTCTCGCGTGATCGTCGCGGTCTTGGCTGGTTGGGCTGGCCGCGACATCTCCTTGCGCTCGTTTTTCTGCTGTTTTCCGCAGCGCTGACGCTGCACACGGCGGCCCTTGCACAGGATGCGCCAAAGCCTGCACAGGCCTTGACCGGTCGCGTGGTGGATGCGGCGGGCATCATCGACCCCGCAGAGCGCCAGCAACTGATCCAGAAGCTTGCCGACTTTGAAGCGAAGTCATCGGATCAGGTGGTCGTGGTGACGGTTCCGAGCCTCAACGGCGAAGACATCGAAACCTATTCCAACCGCCTGTTCCGTGCCTGGGCGCTCGGGCAGAGCCAAGAAAACAACGGCATATTGCTGGTGGTGGCGCCTAATGACCGCAAGGTGCGGATCGAGGTCGGCTATGGTCTCGAAGGCGTCATGACCGATGCGCTTTCAAGCGTCCTCATCAATGGTACCATCATTCCCGAATTTCGCACCGGCAATTATTCGAATGGTATCGTGCAGGGCGTTGACGGCATTCTGTCGGTGCTTTCCGGCGATGCGGCTGAGCTTGAAGCGCGGGCCAAGCGCAATGTGCAATCGAGTTCGGATGATGTCGACTGGGTATTCGTCGTCTTCATCGCCTTCTGGTGCCTGATCTTCTTCGGCGGTTTCGGCATGGCGATCCTGACGCCGGTTTTCGGACGCAAGATCGGGCCGGGTAAATATCAGTGGCTCGGCATGGTCGTGGATTACAACAATCGCGGCGGCGGCTCTGGCGGCAGGGGTGGTGGAAGCTGGGGTGGCGGTGGCTGGTCGTCCGGCGGGGGAGGCGGCGGTTTCTCCGGTGGTGGCGGCTCATCCGGTGGCGGCGGCGCCTCGGGTAGCTGGTAGGGAGACGCAAGGATGAAGCATCACACGCTGATTGGCGCCGAGGACCATGTCCGCATTGCCGAGGCCATCCGCAAGGCGGAAACCGAGACCAGCGGCGAAATCTATGCTGTCCTGGCGCGCTCGAGCGACGACTATTTCTTTGCGGCGGGCTTTGTTGCGACCTGCGGCATCCTGATTGCTTCGGTGATCGCGGCCTTTCTCGCCCATTGGTACTGGTTCGATATCCGCCTGCCCATGTTCGGGCTTGCGGTGCTGGCGGCGTTTCTGACCGCGATGCTGGTGCTTTGGTTCTTTCCGTCCGTCCGCATGTTGCTGGTGCCGCGCCGCATCCGTTACAAGCGCGCCCATCTCAATGCGCTGCAGCAGTTTCTGGCGCGCAATGTCCATATTACGGAGCATCGCACCGGCATTCTTCTCTTCGTCTCGATGGCCGAACATTATGCAGAGGTGATCGCCGATGCGGGCATTGATGCGCGTGTCGAGCAGGACGAATGGAATACAATTGTCGCGACGCTCATCCATCATGCATCGCGTGCGCAAGTGGTAGAAGGTTTTGTGCTGGCCATCGGTCAGGCCGGGCTTTTGCTGGAGAAACATTTCCCGGCGGGACCCGACAATGTCAACGAGTTGGACGATCATCTGATCGAGCTTTGACCGGCCGTTTATTTTTTCAGAATCATCAGCAACTTTAGTCTGAAATGTGGCGAAGTCGGCCTGCTGCTTCGCTCTTTTGGGGTGTCTTTTGAACCTCGCGGAGAAATCCGCTGGCATATTCCGAAATTTCGCGGGAAGTTTTCGAAGTTTTGTTCCAAATTAAATGGATTAAATACGGTCTTTCTGACTTTCCGGGAAATTTTTCGTTATTTTCAACGAATTGCCATCGAAACCAATGCCTAATCTGCTAGTTTGGCGCGCATTGCCATCATGACAGGAGTATCCGACGTGACTGCAAAGCAGGATCGGTCGAGCAAGGTTAAGGGTTCCAAGGCAAGCAAGGAGGAGAAGAAGGGAGGAAAGTCGAAGGCGCTTACGGCCTTCTCGCAGCTTCTCTTCGAATGGGCGCCGCCAGAAGATCTGGCCGCTTACGACGCTGCCGCTCTCGACAGTTCAGCCCGTCACGGCTATGCCGCCCTTGAATCCTATCGCAAGGGCAAGAGCATCATCAGCGTCGATAACGGTATCGAACGCCACGGTCGCCCGGTGAGCGTCATCACCATCGTCAACGACAATATGCCGTTCCTGCTCGATTCCATCATGGGTGAGCTGAACGATCATGCCAGCCAGATTTTCATGGTCGTGCATCCGGTTCTGGATATTGCGCGCGAAAAGGACGAGCTGGTCATTCTGGGCGAAGCATCGCAGCTTGCTCCTGCCAAGGGCGTTGAGCGCGTCAGCCTGGTACAGATTCATCTTCCAGCCCTCAACAAGCAGGCCAAGGCCGACCTGACTGCCGCCATCAAGCGCGTGCTTGGACAGGTTCGTGCCGCTGTCAGCGACTGGAAGCCGATGCTCGCGCGCCTCGATGGCGCAATTGCCGATTACAAGCGCGTTTCCGAAATGACGAGCGATCCGGCCATGCCGGAAGCCATCGCGTTTCTCGAATGGCTGCGCGACGACCGTTTCATCTTCCTCGGCCTTCGCGAACTGACCTTCAAGGGCAAGGGCGACAAGCGCGAACTGGTTCCGGTCAAGGAAACGCTCGGCATCCTCAACGACAATGAAGTCCGCGTCCTGCGCAAGGATGACGACGATACGGTCACGCCGCGCGAGGTAACCGAATTCCTCGACAGCAACGAACCGCTGATCGTTACCAAGGCGAATTCGCTTTCGCTGGTGCATCGTCGCTCCTATCTCGATTATGTCGGCGTGAAGATATTCGGCGAGAAGGGCGAGGCCATCGGCGAATTGCGCCTGGTCGGTCTCTTCACCTCGGTTGCCTATACGAGTTCGGTTGCAGGCATTCCGTTCATCCGCTCCAAAGCCGATGCCGTCATCAAGCATCTGGGCTTCAACCGCGAGGATCATTCGGGCAAGGCGCTCATCAACGTGCTGGAAGAATATCCGCGCGACGAGCTTTTCCAGATCGATGTGGAAAGCCTGACGGCCAATGCCGAACTGATTTTGGCTCTCGGCGAGCGTCCGCGCGTGCGTGCCGTTCCGCGTCTCGATCGCTTTGGCCGTTTTGCCACCGTGCTGGTCTATATCCCGCGTGACCGTTACGACTCGGTCGTGCGCGAGAAGATCGGTCATTATCTGGTCAACGTCTATGGCGGCGACAGTTTCGAATTCCACCCGGTCTTCCTGCAGAATGGCCTGACGCGCGTTCAGTTTGTCATCCGGCGTCATGAGCGCTCCACGCCGCATGTGGATCGCGAAGCGCTGGAAGCGGAAGTGCGTTCCATCGTTCGCACATGGGACGATGCCGTACGTGAAAGCTCCGACAGCGCGGACGCGAAGACCGTCGCACTTGCTGCAAGCTTCCCGCCGTCCTACCGCGAAATCTTCACGGCGCCGGAAGCGCTGGTCGATGCAGGGCGCATTGCTGGCTTGAGCGCAGAGGCTCCGCTTTTCGTGGACTTCTATCGTTATCGCACTGATGGTCCTGATGCGGTTTCGCTGAAGCTTTATCATCACGGTGCGCCGGTTGTGCTGTCGCAGCGTGTGCCGCTTCTGGAAAACATGGGCTTCCGCGTCGTCAGCGAGCAGACCATCGATCTGCCGCATGCTGGCAAGGACGGTGCAGCCGTTTACGTGCACGACATGCAGCTCGTGAATGCCTATGGCGCGCCGGTCGATCTTTCCGACGATGGCGAGATGCTGGAAGATGTGTTCCGCAATGTCTGGGACGGTCTGGCTGACAATGACGGCTATAACGCACTGGTGCAGACCGCGCGCCTGACGGCACGCCAGATCATGATCCTGCGTTCCTATGGCCGTTATCTGCAACAGGCAGGCATTGCCTATTCGCAAGGTTTCATCGCGGCAGCGTTGAACCGTTACCCGGAAATCGCCAGCGATCTTTATTCGCTGTTCGATCTGCGCTTCAACCCCTCGGCCAAGCGGCGCGATGCGGCTGAAAAGAAGCTGGTCGATGCCATCGAGACCGCATTGCTCGGCGTGCCGAGCATCGACGACGACCAGATCCTGCGCCGTTTCCGCAATCTGATCGAAGCGACGCTGCGCACCAATGCCTATCAGCCGGATGCCGACGGCAAGCCGCGCGTCACCTTTGCCTTCAAGCTCAATCCGCGGCTTGTCGAAGGCCTGCCCAATCCGCGCCCCTATCGCGAAATCTTCGTCTATGGGCCGGAAGTGGAAGGCGTGCACCTGCGCTTTGGCGCTGTCGCCCGCGGTGGTCTGCGCTGGTCGGACCGCGCGCAGGATTATCGCACTGAAGTGCTGGGCCTCGTGAAGGCACAGCAGGTCAAGAATGCGGTAATCGTCCCTGTTGGCGCCAAGGGCGGCTTCTATCCGAAGCGTCTGCCGGTCGGTGGCGATCGCAATGCAGTGTTCGAAGCCGGTCGCGATGCCTACAAGGTGTTCATCTCCACGCTTTTGTCCGTCACTGACAATATCGAGGACAATCATGTCGTGCCGCCGGCGGAAGTCGTGCGCCATGACAATGACGATCCTTATTTCGTCGTTGCTGCCGACAAGGGCACGGCCACCTTCTCCGATACGGCCAACGCCATCAGCCAGGCGCATGATTTCTGGCTGGACGATGCTTTCGCTTCGGGCGGTTCTGCCGGCTACGACCACAAGGGCATGGGCATCACCGCGCGCGGCGCGTGGGAAGCCGTGAAGCGGCATTTCCGTGAATTCGACATGGACATCCAGACCGAACCATTCACGGTTGCCGGTGTGGGCGATATGTCGGGCGATGTGTTCGGCAACGGCATGCTGCTTTCCGAGCAGATCAGGCTGGTGGCTGCGTTCGACCATCGCGACATCTTCATCGATCCGAACCCGGTTCCAGCCGACGGTTTTGCCGAGCGCAAGCGTCTGTTCGAACTGCCGCGCTCGAGCTGGCAGGATTATGACCGTTCCAAGCTTTCGGCTGGCGGCGGCATTTATAGCCGCAGCCAGAAGACGATTACGCTCTCGCCGGAAGCAGCGGCAGTCATCGGCCTTGGAAAGACCTCCGGCACGCCGCAGGAAATCATGACCGCGATCCTGAAATCGAAGGTCGATCTTCTCTGGTTCGGCGGTATCGGCACCTATATCCGCTCGTCTGCTGAAACGGATGCGCAGGTAGGCGACCGCGCCAATGATGCGATCCGGATCACCGGTTCGGAAGTTGGTGCACGGGTGATCGGCGAAGGTGCAAATCTTGGCGTAACGCAGCGCGGGCGTATCGAATATGCGCTGGCAGGCGGTCGCGGTAATACGGACGCCATCGACAATTCGGCAGGCGTCAACTGCTCGGACGTCGAGGTCAATATCAAGATCGCTCTGGCCGCTGCCATGCGTTCGGGCAATCTCAAGCGCCCGGCACGCAACAAGCTTCTGGTCAGCATGACCGATGATGTGTCGGAACTCGTTCTGCGCAACAACTATCTGCAGCCGCTGGCACTTTCGCTCAGCGAGAGGCAGGGTCTGGCAGAGCTGCCCTATCAGGCGCGGTTCATGGCGGAACTCGAAAATCGCAAGCTTCTTGATCGCAAGGTCGAGTATCTGCCGTCCGATGCGCTTCTGGCTGAACGCCAGAAGGCGGGCCAGCCGCTGACACGCCCGGAACTGGCGGTTCTGCTTGCTTATGCCAAGCTGTCGCTGTCGGACGATCTGGTGGCAAGCCAGCTTCCGGACGAGTCCTACTTCCAGTCGCTGCTGTTCGGCTATTTCCCGAAGCGCATGACCAAGACTTATGCCGAGGAAATCTCCGGTCATCGCCTGCGCCGTGAAATCGTCGCTACTTTGCTGGCAAACGATGTCATCAATCGTGGCGGTATCACCTTCATCAGCCGTCTGGCCGATACGACCGGCAAGTCGCCTGCCGATATCGTCCGCGCCTATGTGGCGGTGCGTGACGGTTTCGATATAGATACGATCTATGATGCCATCGATGCACTCGACAGCAAGGTGCCGGGCGATGTGCAGAACCAGTTCTACCATCTCGTCGGCGAAATGTTGCAGGCGACGACGGCCTGGGTGCTGCGCAACGACACGACACGCGCCAACCTGACGGAACTGGTGGATACGATCACCAGGGCACGTGCCGAGCTGGAACCGCGTTTCGACGGTCTGATGCCGGAATATCTGAAAAGCACGCTGCAGGCCGACAAGGCTGCTTTCGTGGAAAAGGGTGCACCGGAAAAGCTGGCCCAGCGTCTTGCCAATCTGCAGCTTGCAGGCATCATGCCGGACATTGCGCTGATCGCGCATCTGGCCGATGCCGACCGGGTGGTAACCGCCAAGACCTATTTCGGTGTTTCGGAAGCTTTCCGCATCGGACGCATCGAGGAAGCCGCGCGCTCCATCCCCGTCACGGACTATTATGACGGGCTTGCTCTGTCACGAGCAAGCGATACGATCACGCAGGCCGCACGCGGTATCACCATTGCGGCGCTCAAGCGTTTTGCCAAGGAGAAGGACCCGGCAGCAGCCTGGTTTGCTGCCGATGGCGCGCGCATCGAGCAGGTGAAGAGCCGTATGGTGGCGCTGACGGAAGGTGGTGACCTGACAGTCTCGCGACTGGCGGTTGCAGCGGGCCTGATGTCCGATCTGGCACAGTAGAAAACAACGACATAATCTTGCAAAAGGGCGGCTTCGGTCGCCCTTTTTGTTTCTTTTGCTCACGCCTTTCGGGTTATATGATCTTGCTAATAAAAGAGAAGCATCCGATCGACTGGCCGGTCTTTAGAGCGCTGTGCGTCCATTTGGACGCATGATGCTGTAGTCGGAAACTGCTTCTGGTCCGGGGGAAGGAAAGAGCAATTGAGCGATCAGGTTCTGACTGCGCGCGGCTATGCCTCGCGGCGCGGTGTATGGGGTTGGATTTTCTTCGACTGGGCCGCTCAGCCTTTCTTTACGGTCGTTGTGACGTTCATCTTCGGCCCTTACTTCATATCGCGCATGGCAGCCACGGCGCATGACGGTCAGATCGCATGGGGCTATGGTGTCGCTGCCGCCAGCTTCGTTATCGCCATTCTCTCCCCCGTTCTCGGCTCGATTGCCGATCAGACCGGCGCGCGCAAACCGTGGATTGGCTTTTTCGCTGTCCTGAAGATCGTGAGCCTTCTGACACTCTGGTTTGCAGTGCCGGGGGCGAACATGTTCTGGGTGCTCCTTGCTTTCAGCATCGCCATGATCTCGGCGGAATTTTCCATCGTCTTCAACGATTCCATGATGCCGCGTCTGGTGCCTCGCGAGCATATTGGAAGGGTGTCGAACCTTGCCTGGGGGCTCGGCTATCTGGGCGGCATGATCGTTCTGTTCTTTGTTGTCCTTTGTCTTTCCGCGTCACCAGAAACCGGCAAGACGGTTATCGGTATGACGCCTCTGTTCGGACTCGATCCGGTGCAGGGGGAGGACGCCCGCATTACGGGGCCGCTCTCAGCCATCTGGTATCTGGTGTTCATTCTGCCGATGTTTCTGTTCACACCCGATCAGGCGCGGGGAAAACCGCTGAGGCAGGCAATCGGCAGCGGCCTGTCCGAATTGCGGTCCACTCTGAGTGAAGTGCGCAAGCATCCAGGGATCGCGCGGTTTCTAGTTGCCCGGATGATTTATCAGGACGGCGTGAACTCGATGACTGTTATGGGGGCAGGCTATGCCGCCTCCTTGTTCCACTGGTCGATCACCGAGATCGGTCTCTACGGCATGTTCACCATTGTGATAGCGATTTTCAGCTGCCTGATAGCCAGCTGGATGGACTCGCGCTTCGGTTCCAAGGTCGTCGTCATGATCTCCGTGGCTCTGCTGTTGCTGGCTTCCATCGGGTTCGTCTCGACGGGAAGCCATTCTTTGCTGTTTGGTCTTGTCGCCGTTGAGAACACTCCCTCGGATAAATTGTTTGCCATGCCGGGAGAACGGGCTTTTCTGATTTATGGCATCATGCTGGGACTGGCCTTCGGTCCGGTACAGGCATCGTCGCGATCATGGTTCGCCCGCAGTATCAATCCCGCAGACGCAGGCCGGTATTTCGGAATCTACGCCCTGTCGGGAAGGGCAACCAGCTTTATGGGGCCCTTCCTGGTGGCAAGTGTTACGGCGCTTACATCTTCATCGGCGATGGGAATGTCGGTGCTCATTCTGTTCTTTTTAGCCGGCTTGATATTGACGGCCAAAACGCCATATCCCGCTAACAGATAGAGTATTTCCTGTTTTGATTGAATTATTGAAAATAGTCTGTCTGTTTGTTTTTACGTATGTCTTTATCCCGAAACCAGTTTCCACTTTCGGGAGACATGCTCTGGAGCGCTGTTTACTCGACCCAGCCGAGCGAACGTTGCACGGCCTTTTCCCACGCGTTGAACAAGCGCGTGCTTTCCTCCGATGACATTCGCGGATGCCAGCGATGGCCCACCTGCCAGTTTTCCACGATATCCTGCGTGGATTTCCAGTAGCCGACGGCAAGCCCGGCCGCATAGGCAGCACCCAGCGCCGTCGTCTCGATAATTTTCGGGCGCACGACCGGAACGTCCAGAATGTCGGACTGGAACTGCATGAGAAGGTCGTTAATGGTCATGCCGCCATCGGCGCGCAGCTCCGTGATCTCGACGCCGGAATCCTTGACCATGGCTTCCAGAACTTCACGCACCTGATAGGCGCTCGCCTCCAGAGCCGCGCGCGCGATGTGGCCCTTGTTGGCAAAGCGGGTGAGGCCGGCGATGATACCGCGCGCTGAGTCCTGCCAGTGCGGTGCAAAGAGGCCGGAAAAGGCCGGAACGAAATAGACGTCGCCATTGTCTTCCACCGTCCGCGCCAGGGTTTCGATGTCGCCGCTGTTCCTGATGATGCCGAGATTGTCGCGAAGCCACTGCACCAGAGCGCCGGTAATGGCAATCGAACCCTCCAGCGCATAGACCGGCTTCGCACCGTCGAGCTGGTAGGCGACCGTGGTCAGCAAGCCGTAATTGGAGGGCACCAGTTTCTCGCCGGTGTTCATGAGCATGAAGCAGCCGGTGCCGTAGGTATTCTTGGCTTCGCCCGGTTCCAGACAGGCCTGACCGAAGAGTGCTGCCTGCTGGTCGCCCAGAATGCCCGCAAGCTTGACGCCGGAAAGTGAGGGTACTGCGATTTCGCCATAGACCTCGCTCGAAGAGCGGATTTCCGGCAGGCAGGCCGACGGAATATCGAACAGACGGAGGATGTCCTCGTCCCATTTCAGCGTCGAAAGGTCCATGAGCTGAGTTCGAGACGCATTGGTCGCATCGGTGATGTGAATGCCGCCATCGGTGCCGCCGGTGAGGTTCCAGACCAGCCATGTGTCGATGGTCCCGAAAAGAGCGTCTCCGGCTTCGGCTTTTTCACGCGCACCCGGAACGTGATCGAGTATCCAGCGCAGCTTGAGGCCGGAGAAATAGGTTGAGATCGGCAGGCCAGTCTTGGCGCGCAACTGGTCTGCGCCGCCCTCCTTTGTATAACGGGCCACAAGTTCGTCGGTACGCGTATCCATCCAGACAACCGCATTATAGAGCGGCGCACCGGTTTGTCTGTCCCAGAGCAGGGTGGTTTCGCGCTGGTTGGTGATGCCGACGGAAGCGATATCGCTCACCTTCAGCTTTGCCTTTTTGAGTGCCGCGGCAATGACGTGCTGTGTGTTGCGCCAGATTTCTATCGGATTGTGTTCGACCCAGCCCGCCTTCGGATAAATCTGCTCATGTTCGCGTTGGTCGCTCGCGACGATATCGCCCTGCCTGTCGAAAATGATGAAACGCGAACTCGTGGTTCCCTGGTCGATGGAACCGATAAACTGCGTCATGGGGCGGGCTCCTCCGTTGATCCGGTCTATGCTGAAAACGAATTTAAACGAAACAATATGAAACTCAATGAAAACGAGGCCCCGGAATGGTTGGTTCCGGGGCCTCGATAAGTGCTTTTTTATAAGGAGTTAGAGCATTTCCAGCAAAAGTGCGAAGCGGTTTTGCGCAGGATAATGCGTAGAAGCCCTAATGTCGGAAGTGGCGCATGCCGGTCATGACCATGGCGATGCCATGTTCGTCGGCGGCGGCGATCACTTCGTCGTCCCGCATGGAGCCGCCCGGCTGGATGACGGCGGTTGCACCGGCCTGAACGGCGGACAGCAGACCGTCGGCAAACGGGAAGAACGCATCGGACGCGACCACGCAGCCCTTGGTGAGCGGTTCTGCAAGACCTGCGGCTTCGGCAGCATCTTCAGCCTTGCGGGCTGCGATGCGGGCCGAATCCACGCGGCTCATCTGACCTGCGCCGATGCCGACCGTTGCGCCGTCCTTCACATAGACGATGGCGTTCGACTTCACATGCTTGCCGACGCGGAAAGCAAATTTCAGATCGTTGAGCTCGGCTTCGGTCGGCGCACGCTTGGTAACGACCTTGAGATCGAGATCATCGACCACGCCGTTGTCGCGCGACTGGACCAGCAGACCACCGGCAACGGTCTTGGCGGCAATGCCCTTTGCGCGTGGGTCTGGCAGGCCGCCGGTCACGAGCAGACGCAGGTTCTTCTTGGCTGCGACGATGGCCTGTGCGCCTTCGGTGGCATCCGGTGCGATGATGACTTCGGTGAAGATTTTCACGATCTCTTCAGCGGCTTCCTCATCGAGTGTCTGGTTGAGCGCAACGATGCCACCGAAGGCCGAAACCGGATCGCAGGCAAGCGCCTTGAGATAGGCTTCCTTGATCGTTGCGGCTTCCGCCACGCCGCACGGATTGGCGTGCTTGATGATGGCGACCGCTGCGGTGCGGGCAGGATCGAATTCGGCCACCAGCTCAAAAGCCGCATCGGTGTCGTTGATGTTGTTGTAGGAGAGCTGCTTGCCCTGAAGTTGGGTCGCGGTGGCGACGCCCGGACGTTGTTCGCCGGTAAGATAGAAGCCAGCCGTCTGGTGCGGGTTTTCACCGTAGCGCATGACGGAATGCAGCTTGCCTGCGACCGAGCGGTAGGTCGGGGTTTCTTCGTTGATTGCTTCGGCAAACCAGTTGGAAATGGCTGCATCATAGGCTGCCGTGCGCGAGAAGGCTTTTGCGGCAAGCTTTTTGCGGAAGGCGAGCGGCAGGGAGCCTTTGTTCTTTTCGAGTTCGGCGACGACGTCGGCATAGTCGGCAGGATCAACGACCGTTGCGACATAGGCATGGTTTTTGGCCGAAGCGCGGATCATCGCCGGGCCGCCAATGTCGATGTTCTCGACGGTGGTGTCGTAGTCGCCGCCCTTGAAGCGGACTTCCTCGAACGGATAAAGATTGATGACAGCAAGATCGATGCCGCCAATACCGTGTTCTTCCATGGCCGCGACGTGTTCAGGGTCATTGCGCACGGCGAGCAGGCCGCCATGGACTGCCGGATGCAGCGTCTTGACGCGCCCGTCCATGATTTCCGGAAAGCCGGTTACTTCGGATACATCCTTCACCGGAATGCCTTCGGCGGCAATCGACTTGGCGGTGCCGCCGGTCGAGAGGATTTCGACACCTTGCGCGTGAAGCGCTTTGGCGAAATCGATCAGGCCGGTTTTGTCGGAAACGGAAAGGAGGGCGCGGCGCACCCGATGAAGATCGGGAGCGGGAATATGCTTGGAGCTGACAGCCATAGGGAGTTGGTCTCTTCGTTGCTGAAACGGATGCGTTCAGGAAAGTGGACGGCTCGCCCTAACACAGACGCGCCGAGAATCCTACCGCAAAAGGCCGGAAAAGAACGGTGAAGAGGTATTTCTTGCTCCGCATTCGATCCCATTGACCCTCGACCCTTCGAGACGGCGCTGCGCGCCTCCTCAGGATGAGGGTGGAGCGTAATCAATGAGCCTCGACGAACGGCACGCGGCGTTTGCGAGCCGGTAGCGACAGATCCATTCTGAAATACTCTTCAAGCACCAACGCCCTCACCCTGAGGAGGCGCGCAGCGCCGTCTCGAAGGGGGAGCAGCGGGAGGCAGATTATACGTAACTGCCGAGTGCGACGCGGCTGAACTGCCAGTTCACTTCCGGCAATTCGGAAGCCGGGAAGGAGAGCACGATCTGCTTCGATGTCACGGGGCCGCGGAAGCCTGCAAAGAAGATCGAATCCTCCAGTTGCGGCGCAACTTCAAAGCAGGAGAAGACCCAGGTGTCGTCGCGGTCCGCCGACAGAACGATCAACCCATTCTCATCGAAGGAAATATCGACCGACGGATGCAGGTGGAAACGGACGGCAATATTGTCGCGTCCGTTTGCCTTCAACGGACGGCCATCGCCACGATAGAACCGGTCGGCACCCTGAATGACGCTGCCATTATGCGACAGCACGAGGCGGCGTTCGTGATAGATGCCGAACAGGCGCGCATAGCCGTCATGGCTGGCGACGAAACCCTGTCGCCCCATTTCCTCGATCCGGTCGCGCTGCACGCGGGTGGGGCCTGCAATAATCGGCGTGCCGATCATGTTGGAAAGGCCGACATTGAGGCTGAAACGGCACGAGGAGGTGTCGTTGATGGTGGCGGTGGAGTGCGCAGCCGTCGAGCGGCCCAATGGACGAAATTCCGGCGGACCGAAACGGTCGATACCGGAATTGACGATATAGCGCTGGCGCCCGGAGGACATTTCGAAGGCGAGGCAGCCGGCATGGGCATCCCGCGATGCGGTGACCGGCGGCGGCAGTCCGGTATCGGCGATGATGGTGGTCGAACCCATCGAAAGCCGTTCATAGCCGGAATAGGGGGCATGGGTCAGCGGTGATCCGGCGGTCTCATCATGCCTGAGAACCGAGATGATGCGTTCCGGCATGGTCGGGCCGACGCCGTTGAAAAGCGCAAGGCTGCCATCCTGATGGCGGAAGAAACGCAGTGCTGGCAACATGCGCTCAACGGCTTCGATCAGCGCCTTGGGCGGTGCTTCCGTGCCATTGGCATAGGTCTGGCGAAGCGGCAGAAGATCGGCCAAAAGTTCCAGAACCGTAACGGGATTGCGCGAGATATGCCCGCCATCGGGCAGAATCTGGCGTTTCAGTTCATATTCGAGATTACGCCGGGCGGCGCGTGCAGTCGGCGGCGAAACAGGCAGAGCCAGAGCGGCGAATGCCAATGCGATGCGGGCGCGCAAGCGTTCCTCGCCATCATCCATGGCGGCTGCAACGGTGCGCAGGTAACGTACCTGCATGGCCAGCGAACGCATGAAGCGGCGATAGGCGGGGAGTTCGGCACCCGACAGAATGAGGTTCGAATGCTGAAGCCAGGCGATGATGCGCTGGGCGGTGACTTCCGGCGACCAGGCGATGCCACCGATCCGCTTGCCGAACATGCGCATCCAGTCATCGACGAGCGCGCGCGCATTGGCGGTTGCCAGTTCGCTATTGGCGCTTTTCAGATGGCGCAGCCAGCCGAAACTCTGAAGCGCTGCTTCCCATTCCGGCGTCGGAGGTTCGACAGCGAAGGGCGACAATCCGCCGGTTTCGACCAGACGACCGGCCAGCGCAAAACGGCCGTGGTAGAATTCCTGCGCCAATTGCGGGTCGGCGACGCGCAGATCAGGCGGTGCGATCAGGATACGGTCCGGCGTAAAGCCGGTGAAGCGCCAGCGATAGAGAGGCCCCATGCGCAGACGGCGGCTGAACTTGCGCCAAGCCTGTGCAACGGCCAGTCCCCAAAGGTGCGGGGTTTCGCTGAGGGCAACTGCCACCCGGTCTTTCTCCGTATCGTTTTTCATTATTCTGCGGCCAGATCGAACAGCCGGTGTCCTTTGATACAATTGTACTGAAATGGTGAATCGAGCGTTAACCATAGGATGCAAGTCATGCATCCTATGCCAGTTTTGCTAATTTATCAGCGATTGCTATATGCGCTTGAAGCGGGCCGCGAAGAAGCCGTCCATGCCAGCCATTTGCGGATTGCCCTCAAAACGATCCGGCGGCAGGTCTGCCGGAGTGGATCGTAGAAAACCTTCCGCCGTCACCAACCCATCCAATCCGGCGCAATCCTGCTCCGTAATCGGGAAAGGCTCCAGCAGCGGATTTTCCGCCGCCTTGCGGGCCATTTCCTCGCCTTCGAGCGGATGCAGCGAACAATTGGAAAAGACGATTACGCCGCCGGGTTTGACCAGAGTAGCTGCGTGGGCCAAAAGCTTGCCCTGAAGTTCCGCGAGTTTTGCAATGTCCTGCGGCGTCTTGGTCCACGGCACGTCCGGGTGACGGCGCACCGTGCCGGTGGAAGAGCACGGCGCATCCAGAAGCACGGCGTCGAACAGTTCGTCCGGCTGGAAATCCATCAGATTGGTGGCGACGGTCTTCGCCTCGAAACCGAGCCGTTCCAGGTTGCCACGCAGGCGCTTGAGCCGGTTTTCGGACAGGTCGAGCGCAGTCACGTCGGCGCCCTGAAGCACAAGCTGCGCGGTCTTGCCGCCGGGGGCGGCGCACAGGTCGGCAACCCGTTTGTCCTTGATATCACCCATCAGGCGCGCAGGCAGGCTCGCGGCCACATCCTGCACCCACCAGTCGCCCTCGGCAAAGCCGGGCAGGTCGGTGAGATTACCCTCAACCGTTTGCAGGCGCACCGAACCATTGGGCAATGCTACGCCGCCGAGCTTTTCGGCCCACGCCTTTGCGTCGCCCTTGACCGTGAAATCGATCGGCGGCTCATAGGCATGCATGGCGAGAATGGCTGCTGCTTTTTCCGCGCCATAGGCGTCGGTGATGCTTTTGGCAAACCACTCCGGCACATTGGTTTCGGGCTCAAGCGTGTGGGCGAGAGCACGTTCCTTGTTGCGCGAAAGGCGACGCAGCAGTGCATTGACGAGACCGGCATATTTGCGGTTGCGCGGATCGTTGTTCGCCGCTTCCACCGCAAGATCGACCGCCGAATGGTCGGGCAGGTTCAGATAGAAAATCTGCGCGATGGCGACATGCAGAAGATGCTTCAGCGCCACGGCATTTTCCGGCAATGGCCGGTCGAGCCGCTTGTTGATGGCGCGTTCGATGCTGCCGCGATTGCGCAGCGCAGAACCCAGAATAGCGCGAACCAGTGCGCGGTCGCGCGGCTCCAGCGCCAGATATTGCGGATGACCGTGGGTATTGTCGGTCAGGCCGTCAAGCGAGGTGTTCTTTTCAATCACCGCGCCAAGCAGCCGCGCCGCAGTCAGGCGCGCGGCTAGACCGGGGCGCAGCTCTGCAGCGCTGTTGTTGGATTGTGGCTTTTTGTTTCCACGCTTCGGCGCGGGCTTTTTATCGTTCACACTGTTCTGCTTTATCAGATGATGTCTGTTTAAGCATGATCTTGTCCGATCGAAGCGGGATCAGAAAACAGTCCAGTGGACTGTTTTCTCCGCGTAGGCGGTTCCCACTTTTCGGGATCATGCTCTATGACCACGGCCCTCGATAACCGGAACCGCCATTGCTGTTACTACCTGCATTACCCCATGGACCACTGCTTTGGGAAGGGGCAGCGGCACGCGGTGCCATTCCAGCGGAGCGGATGCCCATTTCGGCAGCCATCTGTTCCAGTGCTGCAATACGGTTGTCGGTGTCGGGATGTGTCGAGAAAAGATTGTCCGCTCCACGCCCGCTCAAGGGATTGATGATGAACATATGCGCGGTCGCGGGGTTGTGTTCGGCTTCCTCGTTCGGGATGGCCTTGGCTCCGCGCGCGATCTTGCCCAGCGCCGAGGACAGCCACAGCGGATTGCCGCAGATTTCCGCGCCGCGCTTGTCGGCGGCATATTCGCGGGTGCGGCTGACGGCCATCTGTACGATCATCGCGGCAAAGGGAGCGACGATCATGGCAAGAATGGTGCCGACGACGCCCATGATGCCGTTGCCGTTCTCGCGGTTGCCGCCAAGGAAGAAAGCAAAATTGCCGAGCATGGATATGGCACCGGCAAGGGTTGCCACGATTGTCATGGTCAGCGTGTCGCGGTTCTGGACGTGTGCCAGCTCATGCGCCATCACGCCAGCGACCTCTTCCGGCGTCAGGCGGTTGAGGAGCCCGGTTGTGGCTGCAACGGCAGCATTTTCGGGATTGCGGCCTGTGGCAAAAGCGTTCGGCTGGTCTTCGTGGATAATGTAGACCTTCGGCATCGGAAGGCCCGCATTGGCTGCAAGGCCGCTCACCATGCGGTAATAGTCCGGCGCGCTGCGCTCGTCCACTTGCTGCGCATTGTACATGCGCAGCACCATCTTGTCGGAGTTCCAGTAGCCGAACAGGTTCATGGCGACTGCAATCACAAGCGCAATCATCATGCCGCCGCCACCGCCCAGCAAATAGCCGATGCTCATGAACATGACCGTCATGAGGGCGATCAGCATGGCAGTTTTTGTCATATTCATCCGTGGCGGTCTCCAAATCTTAGGCTACATGACCCGCAAGGGTTTTGCACCAGATACCTTTCTGCCTATATGATGGGTATGAACAGGCTTCGCTTCAATAATGGGAGCTGATGCAGCCAACAGGAATGTGATCGATGAGCGAAAAAACCGAAGCAACCCAAAGCCCGGAAAACATAGACAAGCGCACGTTCGAAGACCTGCCGCCTGCTGCCCAGCGCGCGCTGAAGGAAGCCGAGGCGCGCCGCTTAGCTGAAAAGGCAAACGAAGCACCCCGTGAAATCGGCGGACGCGGCGGCAAGGACCCCGCCCGCTATGGTGACTGGGAGATCAAGGGTCGATCGATCGATTTCTAATAAGTTTGGGATATTGTCGTCCTGCTGGCCTGCAAATCGCGCTCTTCTGCGCTTCCGGTGCTCATGTACTTTAAGTACATTCCGCTCCGGTTCTCAAAGATCGCGATTTTCGTTTCAGCAGGACGACAATCTCATCAAACTTGGGCGCCTTCTCAGACCGCGTTGTTAAAAAAAGCAACGGTGTTAGGCGTCAAGCACCGTTGCGTTGGCGTCTCGCATTCTAGCATTTAGGATGATGATCATTTTACGCATGACGGCGACAAGTGCGACCTTTCCGGGCTTTCCTTGCTGCTTGAGACGCGTGAAGAATGCCTTCATGTCGGGATCGAAACGAATGGCAGGCAGCGCTGCGACGTAAAGCGCGTCGCGCAGATGTCTTCTACCACCTGCAATCATGCGCTTGCCGCGCATCAGACCACTATCGCGATTAAGCGGCGCAACGCCAACCAGCTTGGCAATTTGTCCTTTGTCAGTATGCCCCAGTTCCGGCAGGTCGGCCAGGATGAAGCATGCCGTTCGTAGGCCGATCCCCTTGAGCGACATCAAAACCTCGGCCTTCCGGCCCAACTCTGCATCCGCTTTCAGGCAAGCCGTCATTTCATCCACGATAGCCTGACGCTGATCGAGCAGGAAACGCAGGCTTTCCTCGATCCAGACTTTCGTTCGCCCGGTCAACTTCTCCCGGCGATTTTTCTCCTGCACGATCATGTGCGACAATTGTCTGTAACGACTGACAAAATCCGCCAGAGCCCGCTCCTGAGAAGAGCGTTGTGGCAGAATTCTTGTTTCCATGCGCCTTGCATAATCGGCAAGAATGAAGGCGTCGATCCTGTCGGTCTTGGAGAGTTGGCCACAGGCACGTGCAAACTGCCTGATCTGCTTCGCATTGACCTTGGCGACAGGCAATCGCGCGGCCTGCAAGGCGGCAACGACAAGGCGCTCGTAACCGCCGGTCGGTTCGAGAACCAGACGTTCAATATCGTCCACAGTTGCGAGAAAGGCGAGAAAACTGGCAATGCCTGCTGCCGTATTTTGATAGGTCACTGTCTGGCCATCCGGCAGAACGCAGGCATCCAAAGACGATTTTGATATGTCGATGCCGACAAAACGGCTAGTATAAGACATGAGGCTGGTCTCCCTTATACACGAGCGCGAAGCTCCCTCAACGGTGCGACAAGACCTCAAAAGCTGCAAAGGGTTCTGCTTTTTTACGAACGAAAGTTCACGCCCCGATGGGCTCAACCGCTTTGCAGCAGCCATTGCGGTGTTGCATTCACCACAATGACATAGAGGCCGGAACGAAGTTTAACGTTCCGGCCTCAAATGTATAAGCCCCGGTTTCCCGGGGCTTTTTATTATTTCTTGTTCTGGCGATTTTCGATCAGATCGTCCACGACGCCCGGATCGGCCAGCGTCGAGGTATCGCCCAGGGCGCCGAACTCGTCTTCGGCGATCTTGCGCAGGATGCGGCGCATGATCTTGCCCGAGCGGGTTTTCGGCAGGCCCGGCGAGAACTGGATCTTGTCCGGCGTGGCGATAGGGCCGATCTCCTTGCGCACGTGCTGGGTCAGTTCCTTGCGTAGCGCATCTTCGTCCTGAACGGCCTCGCCGGTCATCAGCGTGACATAGCAATAGATGCCCTGTCCCTTGATCGGATGCGGATAGCCTACGACAGCGGCTTCTGAAACCGAGTGATGCGAGACGAGTGCCGATTCGATTTCCGCCGTGCCGAGGCGGTGGCCGGAAATGTTGAGCACGTCGTCGACGCGACCCGTGATCCAGTAATAGCCGTCTTCGTCGCGACGGCAGCCGTCGCCGGTGAAGTACTTGCCCTTATAGGTCGAGAAATAAGCTTCGATGAAGCGCCCGTGATCGCCGTAAAGCGTGCGCATCTGGCCTGGCCAGCTGTCGATGATGCAGAGATTACCGTCCACGGCACCTTCAACCACGGCACCTTCATTGTCCACCAGTTCCGGCTTGATACCGAAGAACGGACGCGTTGCCGAACCCGGCTTGAGGTCCGTTGCGCCGGGCAGCGGGGTGATGAGAATGCCGCCGGTTTCCGTCTGCCACCATGTATCGACAATCGGCGACCGCTGGTCACCAACGACGTTGTAATACCATTCCCAGGCTTCCGGATTGATCGGCTCGCCGACCGAGCCGAGCAGGCGTAGCGTCGAGCGCGACGAGCGGGTGACGAATTCATCGCCGGCGCCCATCAGGGCGCGGATGGCCGTCGGGGCCGTGTAGAAGATGTTGACGTGATGCTTGTCGACGACTTCCCAGAAACGTCCCTGATCGGGGAAGTTGGGCACGCCCTCGAACATCAATGTCGTCGCGCCGTTGGCCAGTGGGCCGTAGACGATATAGGAATGGCCCGTCACCCAGCCCACATCCGCCGTGCACCAGTAAATGTCGCCGTCATGATAGTCGAAGACATATTGGTGCGTCATCGATGCATAGACGAGATAGCCAGCCGTCGTGTGCAACACGCCCTTCGGCTTGCCGGTCGAGCCGGAGGTGTAGAGGATGAAGAGCGGGTCTTCCGCATTCATCGGTTCCGGGTCGCAGGTCGGTTCGACGCTCGCGACTTCCTGATGATACCAGAGGTCGCGACCCGGTCCCCAGCTCACCTTGCCGCCGGTGCGGCGCACGGTGAGAACCTTGTTGACCATGACATATTGCTTGGCGGCGATGTCGATGGCGGTATCAGTGTTTTCCTTCAGCGGAACCGGCTTGCCACCGCGCACGCCTTCATCGGCCGTGATGACGAAAGTGGATTCGCAATCGACGATACGACCGGCCAGTGCCTCCGGCGAGAAACCGGCGAAGACGACCGAGTGCACAGCGCCGATGCGCGCGCAGGCCAGCATCGCATAGGCCGCTTCCGGGATCATCGGCAGATAGATCGTGACGCGGTCGCCCTTCTTCACGCCGTGCTTCTTCAGCACATTTGCGAGGCGGCAGACATTCTCATGCAGTTCGCGATAGGTGATCTTCTTGTCGATATAGGGATTGTCGCCTTCCCAGATGATGGCGACCTGATCGCCACGGCTCTTCAGGTGGCGGTCGATACAGTTATAGGAAACGTTGGTAACGCCGTCCTCATACCATTTGATGGACACGTCGCCGTTGAAATCGGTGTTCTTGACCTTGGTGAAAGGCTTGAACCAGTCGATGCGCCGTCCGTGCTTTGCCCAGAAGCTGTCCGGGTCGCTCACGCTTTCCTGATACCATTCAAGATAAGTTGCGTTGTCGATGAGCGTGTTTCTCTTTGCCTCGGCAAGGACCGGGTAAAGCTTTTCCGACATGATTTCCTCCTTCAGCATTCCGCGAGCCGGACGATATCCCGCTCGTATAAATGCACCCAAAAACTGACCGGCACCTCCCGCCGGATGAGACGGCTTGCCGTGAAAGGCGAGACCATCGGGTGCCCTGTCTACCTTCCATTGCGGGCAAGGTAAATTAGACAATCGGCGCGTCTATGATCCACAATGACGCATCGTCAGAAATGGCAACTGGCAACACTCACTGCTGACTGATGCTAATATATTGTTTTTACATTTTAAAAACCATTTGGAGTGATTATCTCCTATTCAGGAGCCTGACAATAAGGCTCTTCACAAAAAGGGGAAATCGCCATGACGAAGTCCGCTTTGAACGCAAAGTCAGCCTTCGAACTCCAACTCGCCGGTTATGGTCTGACGACGGCGAAAGTTTTCTACCACTTGCCCGATCATCCGCATCTGCTGCAGCTTTTCGTCTGGCAGGATTATGATCTGGCGCCCGATTTTCCGGTGCTCAATCACTTCATCGAATTCTGGAATCGGGAGATTGACGGGCCGTTGCATTCGGTCAGCTACACGCATTTCCGGCTGCTCGGCCCCTCGGACTGGAGGAATGTGCAGGGCGAGATCGTCCTGCACTAATATAGCTGCTGGACAAAGGAATCAGGCGGGGTTGGCATAGCTCCGCCCGCCGAAGATGGCCGAGCCGACACGCACCGATGTCGCGCCGAAGCCGATGGCGGTCTCGTAATCGCCCGACATGCCCATGGAGAGTTTTTCCACGCCAGCTTCACGGGCGAGCTTTTCCAGAAGCGCGAAATGTGGCCCCGGATTTTCATCCGCAGGCGGGATGCACATCAATCCTTCGATGGCGAGGCCATGTTCTTTGCGGCAGCGCTCGACAAAGGCAACCGCCTCCTTCGGCGCAATGCCGGCCTTCTGTTCTTCAAGTCCGGTATTTACCTGCACGTAGAGCTTCGGGGCCTTGTTCTGCTTCCTGATTTCGGCTGCAAGGGCAGCGGCGATCTTTTCGCGGTCGACCGTTTCGATAACATCGAACAGGGCGACGGCATCGGCTGCCTTGTTGGATTGCAGCGGGCCGATCAGATGCAGTTCGATGCCGGAATAATCCTCGCGCAGTCGGGGCCATTTGGCTTGTGCTTCCTGTACGCGGTTTTCACCGAAGACGCGCTGGCCCGCGTCGAGTGCCGGGCGGATTTCTTCCGCATCGAAGGTTTTCGACACTGCGACGAGTGTAACGGAACCCTTGTCGCGCTGTGCTTCCTGTTCGGCATTGGCGATTGCGGCCTTGACCGTGTTCAGGTTCGCTACGATATCTGACATGAAACTCTCGCTTTCAGGCTTTTCATCCGCAAAAGGTTGACGCTTTCGCCAATACGTGGTGAAGGTCGCCATTAAACATCGACTCTCCTTATTGCATCACCTTCGTACGAGTAAATACGGTCATGGCAGCCGAACGTTATAATCCGCGCGTGGCGGAAGCTCATTGGCAGAAAGTCTGGGAAGAAGACCGGACCTTCGAAACCGACAATAGCGACAGCCGCGAGAAATATTATGTGCTCGAGATGTTCCCCTATCCGTCGGGGCGCATCCATATGGGCCATGTGCGCAACTATGCGATGGGTGACGTTGTCGCCCGTTACAAGCGTGCCAAGGGTTTCAACGTGCTTCATCCGATGGGATGGGATGCGTTCGGCATGCCTGCGGAAAACGCGGCGATGCAGAACAAGGTTCATCCGAAGGAATGGACCTACCAGAACATCGCCACGATGCGCAGCCAGCTCAAGTCGATGGGCCTTTCGCTCGACTGGGCGCGTGAATTCGCGACCTGCGACGTGGAATATTATCATCGTCAGCAGATGCTGTTCATCGACCTTTTCGAAAAAGGTCTGGTGACGCGCAAGACCTCCAAGGTCAACTGGGACCCGGTCGACAACACCGTGCTCGCCAACGAGCAGGTGGTGGATGGCCGCGGCTGGCGTTCGGGTGCGCTGGTCGAACAGCGCGAACTGACGCAATGGTTCTTCAAGATCACCGATTTCAGCGAGGAATTGCTGGCCGGTCTCGACACGCTCGACCAGTGGCCGGAAAAGGTTCGCCTGATGCAGCGCAACTGGATCGGCAAGTCGGAAGGCCTGCAGGTCCGTTTTGCGCTGGACGGCAATACCGCGCCTGCCGGTTTCTCGGAAATCGAAGTCTATACGACCCGTCCGGACACGCTGTTCGGTGCGGCTTTCGTGGCTATTTCTGCCGATCATCCGCTGGCGAAGAAGCTGGCTGAAGACAATGCTTCGCTTTCCGGCTTCATCGAGGAATGCCATCACCATGGAACGTCGCTGGCAGCGCTTGAAACGGCAGAAAAGAAGGGCTTCGACACCGGCGTCAAGGTCAAGCACCCGTTCGACGAGAACTGGGAACTGCCGGTCTATGTCGCCAATTTCGTCCTGATGGAATACGGTACGGGCGCAGTGTTCGGCTGCCCGGCGCACGATCAGCGCGACCTGGATTTCGCCAACAAGTACAAATTGAAGGTTACGCCTGTCGTTCTGCCGAAGGGTGAAGACGCGGCAAGCTTCAGCATTGGTGAAACGGCCTATACCGACGACGGCCTGATGATCAATTCACGCTTCCTCGACGGCATGACACCGGAAGCGGCCTTCAATGAAGTGGCCAATCGTCTGGAAAAGACCAGCCTCGGCAATAGCCCGCAGGCTGAGCGCAAGGTGCAGTTCCGTCTGCGTGACTGGGGCATTTCGCGCCAGCGCTACTGGGGCTGCCCGATTCCAATGATCCATTGCGAAAGCTGTGGCGTCAATCCGGTGCCGCGCGCCGATCTGCCAGTCAAGCTGCCGGACGATGTCGAGTTCGACCGTCCGGGTAATCCGCTCGACCGTCACGCGACCTGGCGTCATGTGAAGTGCCCGAAATGCGGTGCTGATGCGCGCCGTGAAACCGATACGATGGACACGTTCGTCGATTCGTCCTGGTACTATGCCCGCTTTACGGCACCATGGGAAAACGAGCCGACCGACCGCAAGGTTGCCGATCACTGGCTGCCGGTCGATCAGTATATCGGCGGTATCGAACACGCGATCCTGCATCTGCTCTATTCGCGTTTCTTCACCCGTGCGATGAAGGTCGCCGGTCACGTCGGCATCGATGAGCCGTTCAAGGGCCTGTTCACGCAGGGCATGGTTGTGCACGAGACCTACAAGGCCAATGGCCAGTGGGTAGCGCCTGCCGATATTCGTATTGAGGAAACCGACGGCAAGCGTAGCGCGACCTTGCTCTCGACAGGCGAGCCGGTGGAAATCGGTTCCATCGAGAAGATGTCGAAGTCGAAGAAGAATGTTGTCGATCCCGATGACATTATCGCTTCCTACGGTGCCGATACGGCGCGCTGGTTCATGCTGTCTGATTCGCCGCCCGAGCGTGACGTGATCTGGACGGAAGCCGGTGCCGAAGGCGCCCATCGTTTTGTGCAGCGCGTCTGGCGTCTGGTGGCGGAAGCCGCCGAACATCTGAAGGACGTTGCGCCCAAGACCGGGACGCAGGGCGAAGCCCTTGTCGTTTCCAAGGCTGCGCACAAGGCGGTCAAGGCTGTCGGCGACGATATCGAGAAGCTCGCCTTCAATCGTGGCGTCGCCCGTCTTTACGAGCTGGTCAATACGGCTGCTGCTTCCCTGCAGCAGGTGGCTTCGGGCAATGCGGATGACGAGTTGAAGAGTGCTGTCCGTGACGTCACCGAAAAGCTCATCCTGATGCTGGCGCCGATGATGCCGCATCTGGCTGAACAGTGTCTGGCTGTGCTGGGCGGCAAGATTGCCGGTCGTGAAACATTGGTTGCCCGCAGCGCCTGGCCGGAATTCGATCCGGCATTGGTGGTGGAAAACGAGATCGTTATGCCGGTGCAGATCAACGGCAAGAAGCGTGGGGATTTGACAATCGCCCGCGACGCTGATCAATCTAGCATCCAGCAGGCGGTGCTCGAACTTGACTTCGTCAAGGCTGCGCTCAATGGAGGCTCGCCGAAGAAGGTTATCGTGGTGCCGCAAAGGATCGTCAATGTCGTTGCCTGACCGCTTTTTCTCTGCAATCAAAGCCTTTCGCGTTGCGTTTTTCGCGCTCGGAGCTGCGGTGCTGATGGCTGGATGCACCGTGCAGCCGCTTTATTCCTCCGGCGGTGGTGCCGGTGGAACCATAGGCGGCAGCGTGACACCGGACATGCGCACCAAGCTTGCTTCGGTGGCCATCGATCCGGCTGGCGATGTGTTTCAGCAGCAGGTCCGCAATCGCCTGATCTTCCTGCTCGGCGGCGGTGCCGGTGAGCCGGCCAACCCGACCTATCGGCTCGGTCTCGGTCTGAGCAGCTATACGCTTGCGGCCGTAAGCGTCGATATTGGCGATCAGACCGACCGTACGGGCCGTCCATCGTCCGGTATCGTCAAGGCAACGTCGAATTTCGTGTTGCGTGACAAGGATGGCAAGCCGCTTGCCACTGGTACCCGCACGGTTGGCGCTTCCTTTGACCGTCCGCGTCAGGAATTCGCAAATCTGCGTGCCGAACGCGATGCGCGCAAGCGTGCGGCGGAAGAACTGGCCGAACAGATATTCCTCGCTCTGGCGATGAAAATGTCAAAGCTCTGATTTCGGCTTGATGCCGATTGTTCCAAAAGGCGGTGCGGGTTCGTGCCGCCTTTTGTCTTTGTACCAGAGGGATCATGCGTCTCGTTTCGTTTACAGCCAAAGGCTATCGCTCGCTGCGTTCCGTGCGGTTCGACCTCGGGCAGGTGACGGTTTTTGTCGGCGAGAACGGTGCTGGAAAATCCAACCTCTATCGGGCGCTGCAACTGGTGAAGGCCGCTGCCGAGGGCAATCTTTCGACAGAAGTGGTGCGCGAAGGCGGGATGCAATCGGCCATGTGGAGCGGCAATCGCCGCAAGCACGAAACGGCGCGTATCATTCTGGAAGCGGATTTTGAAGACGAGCGACTGGCCTCGCGTCTTTCCTATCGTGTCGAGGCAGGTCTGCCGCCGCCGGTTTCCGGCGCCTTTCCCTTCGAGCCGCAGATCAAGGAAGAACAGCTCAATCTCGATACGGGCCGTCGCCCCGTCGATCTGATGGACCGGCGCGGACCTGCGGTTTTCGCGCGGGACGGGGAAGGGCGGCGCATGGAGCACCCGGCGCGGCTGCTGACTTCGGAAAGCGGGCTGGCAGTGCTGGGGCAATCCGGCCATTATCCGGAGATAGGCGATCTTTCTGCGCAGATACGTGGCTGGCGCTTTTACCATGGTTTTCGAAGCGACCGTGATGCGCCTGTGCGTCAGCCGTCCATAGCCGCAACTGCTGCGATGCTGGACGAGGACGGTGGCAATCTTGCCTCGGTCTTTGCGACGCTGGCGCATATCCGGCAGGATACGGTCGATCTCGATCGTCTGGTTGCCGACGCGCTGGAAGGCGCCAAGCTGGTCATTCCCTATCCGGACGAAACTGCGACTTTCGGTTTGAACTTTCCGGCTTTCCCGCCGCGGACATTTCGCCCCGGAGAATTGTCCGACGGACAGATTCGCCTGCTGGCTCTGGCGGGTGCGCTGCTCTCCTATCGCCTGCCGCCACTGATCGCGCTCAACGAGCCGGAGGCAAGCCTGCATCCCGATATGATCCCGTCACTTGCCCGAATGATCGCGCAGGCATCCGAACGCAGCCAGATATGGGTGGTGACCCATTCAGCCGCCCTCGCCAGCGCGATTGCCGGGCACTGCGGTGCGCGACCGATCCGGGTGAGCAAGCGGGACGGGGAAACGGTGCTGGAATAAAAAAGGCGAGCCGATGGCCCGCCTTTTCATTGTCTCTGAAAATCGTCGATCAGGCGATCTTCTGACCGGTCTTCGCCCAATCGGCGAGGAAGGTTTCGAGGCCCTTGTCGGTCAGCGGATGCTTGACCAGCGCCTTGAGCGTTGCCGGAGGTGCGGTCACGACATCAGCGCCGATGAGTGCTGCTTCCTTGACGTGATTGACGGTACGAACCGAAGCGGCAAGAATTTCGGTGCGGAAATCATAGTTGTCGTAAATCGTGCGGATTTCGGCAATCAGCTCCATGCCGTTGATGCCGGTATCGTCGAGACGGCCAATGAACGGCGAAATGAAGGTCGCGCCCGCCTTGGCTGCCAGAAGCGCCTGATTGGCCGAGAAGCAGAGCGTCATGTTGACCTTGTGGCCGTCAGACGACAGAGCCTTACAGGCTTTCAGTCCGTCGAGGGTTACAGGCAGCTTGATGCAGATATTGTCAGCGATCTTGGAGATGACGGCAGCTTCCTTCATCATCTGCTCATATTCCGTCGCGGCAACCTCGGCAGAAACCGGGCCCTTGACGATGTTGCAGATTTCCTTGGTCACTTCGATAATGTCACGACCCGACTTCAGGATGAGGGACGGGTTGGTGGTCACGCCATCGACCAGCCCAAGGTCATTGAGCTCGCGGATTTCCTTGACGTCCGCAGTGTCCACGAAAAACTTCATAACAGCGTTCCTCCATAATGAGCGCGGGTGGATTTGAGGAATTTAAAACCATTTAATTCCCGGAAGGTGGCTTTTCTTTAGCGCAAAGCCGCGCCAAGGTCACGCGATCATGTCGAAAGATTCGCACGATATTGCAAACCCCATTTCTGGTCTGTTTCCGGAACTCGCACCACGGGTCGTTCCCGTGCTCGTGCCCATGCCCGCAGAGCGGCCTTATTCATATATGGTTCCGGAAGGGATGAACGTCCAGCCCGGATCGATCGTGCGCGTGCCGCTTGGACCTCGTGAGGTGGCAGGGATCGTCTGCGAGGGCGAGACCGATGCCGTTGATGCCAGAAAACTGCGGGAGATTTCCGAAGTTTTCGACTGCCCGCCGGTGGGGGGCGACATGCTGCGCTTCATGCGCTGGGCTGCGGACTACACGCTTTCACCACCCGGTATGGTGGCGCGCATGGTCCTGCGTGTGCCTGCCGCATTCGATCCCGAGCCATCAGTGCCGGGGCTTCGATATTCCGGCGGTGAGCCGGAGCGCATGACCGAGGCGCGGGCGCGGGTGATGGAGCTTGCCCGCGACGGGCTTGCATGGACCAGATCCGGCCTTGCCCATGCGGCGGGTGTCTCCATGACGGTCGTGGACGGGCTGAAGGCACAAGGCATTTTTGAAGAAGTCATGCTGCCGCCGCCAGCCGTGGTGGCAAAGCCTGATATCGACTATGCGCGGGCCACGCTTTCAGAAGACCAGCAGGCGGCGGCTGAAATGCTGTCGGAAGCCGTGGAAGCCGACTGTTTTTCGGTTTCGCTGCTCGACGGCGTGACCGGATCGGGCAAGACCGAGGTTTATTTCGAAGCCGTTGCCAAGGCGATTGAGCAAGGCAGGCAGGTGCTGATTCTCCTGCCTGAGATCGCGCTGACACAACAGTTTCTCGACCGGTTTCATGATCGTTTTGGGGCCAAGCCTGCCGAATGGCATTCCGACCTTGCTCCCCGCACCCGCGAACGTGTCTGGCGGCAGATTGCGGAGGGCACGGTGCGGGTTGTGGCAGGTGCGCGGTCGGCGCTTTTTCTGCCCTTCAAGGAACTGGGGCTGATCGTCGTCGATGAAGAACATGACCCGGCTTACAAACAGGAAGACCGGGTCTTCTACAATGCGCGCGACATGGCGGTGGTGCGCGGCCATATCAGCGGTTTCCCGGTGGTGCTGGCATCGGCCACGCCATCCATCGAAAGTCAGGTTAATGCCGAGCAGGGACGCTACAAGCGAATCAAGCTCTACGGTCGCTATGCGGAAGCGGCGTTGCCCGATCTGAAGACCATCGATATGCGGCGTTCGCCGCCGCCGCCTGGCCGGTTTCTGTCGCCCGCACTGACCGAAGCTGTCGGCAAGACGGTGGAACGCGGCGAGCAGGCGCTTTTGTTCCTCAATCGACGCGGTTATGCGCCTTTGACGCTATGCCGGGTTTGCGGTCATCGCTTCCAGTGCCCACAATGTTCGAGCTGGTTGGTGGAACATCGTTTTCGCGGTCAGCTCATGTGCCACCAGTGCGGCTATCATGAGCCGGTGCCTGAGGCTTGTCCCGAATGTGGTACGCTGGATCATCTGGTTGCCTGCGGACCCGGTGTGGAGCGCATTGCGGAAGAAGTGGCGGCGACTTTCAGCGAAGCACGAATCATAGTTCTTTCGTCTGATATGGCAGGCGGCGTGAAGCGATTGCGGCTGGAACTCGACGCTATCGCAAAGGGCGAGGCGGATATCGTCATCGGCACGCAGCTTGTTGCCAAGGGGCACAACTTTCCCAACATGACATTGGTGGGCGTCGTGGATGCCGATCTGGGGCTTGCCAATGGCGATCCGCGCGCGGCTGAACGCACTTTCCAGTTGCTCAATCAGGTGACGGGACGTGCCGGCCGAACCGGTCGCAAGAGCCTCGGCCTCATCCAGACCTACCAGCCGGATCATCCGGTGATGCGGGCAATCGTCAGCGGCGATGCGGACGCATTCTATGCCCGCGAGATCGACGAGCGCGAACGCAGCGCTTTGCCGCCTTTCGGACGGCTTGCCGCGCTGATTATTTCAGCCGACAACCGGCCCGATGCCGAAAATCATGCGCGCGCGCTTCGTCGTGCAGCCCCTTCATCCCCGGAGATTTCCGTGCTCGGGCCTGCCGAGGCGCCGCTTGCGCTGGTACGGGGACGCCATCGTTTCCGCATTCTCGTGCACGGAACAAAACGCGCGGATATTCAAGGATTTATTCGCGTCTTGCTCGCCAACGGGCCGAAGGAAAAAGGCTCGATAAGAGTGCAGGTGGATATCGATCCGCAAAGCTTCCTTTGACAGCCAAAGGCGTGGAAGATCGACGGAAATTCCGCTACAGATTTCCAGTTCGGTTTGATTGTGGGAAATGTTCTATCGGATTATCTCTCCGCATGTCTTGATCCCAAAACCGGTTCCCACTTTTGGGAGACATGCTTATACGGCAAGAAACGACGAGGGTAATTGCGATGGAATTCTATCTTCCTGCCACGACCGGAGAATGGCTTGCCTGGGGCTCTGCCGCCATCACGGCATTGGCCGGTCTTGTCATGCTTTTTGCGCCCGGCATAACGTTGAAGCTGCTGCGGCTCCAGCCGATCAATGGCCGTCCCGAAGGTTACGGTTCCATCCGTGCGACGCTCGCCGGACCTTATCTCGGCGTGGGGCTCGGGTGCCTTATTTTCGCACAGCCGTTCCTCTGGGTGGTGCTGGGCTCCGTATGGGGATTTGCGCTGTTCGGACGCTTCATTTCGATGATGTCGGATGCGGCGGGCCGCAAGGGCGGACCGGCTGGCGGACGCGTCTATGGCAGTCTCGCAGCGCTGGTGGAATTCGTGCTTGCAGCAGGTCCGCTGCTTTACGCTTTCGGCTTCATTTCCTGATCGGAAACGGTGCCCTTCTGCACGTCAGGCGTGCAGGTTGTGTAACGGAAGGTCGCCTCGCCGGGGCAGATGCGACTTTTTTGACCGCGAAAGGCGGCAAATCTTACACAAAAGTGCCGGATTCGCGTGTTGCGAGTCCTGTTCGTCTATGCTAGACGGCAATCACATTTCGGTGTTGACGTGCTCGCGCGTCAGTGGTTTTCCGGAAACATTCAATAAAATCATCGGTTTGGCGTCCTGAACAAGATTGGGTCCCAAAAGGATGGTTTCAACGTAGAGAGCAGGTTGTTCGTGGCTGAAACGTCTTCGCTCATTTCAGGTGTCGCACAGCGTTACGCCGGATCTCTTTTCGAGCTCGCACTCGACGCGAAATCCGTTGCGGCTGTGGAAAAAGATCTTGACCGTTTCGAGGCGCTTCTGAGCGGAAGCGAGGACCTCAAGCGACTGATTTCCAGTCCGGTATTTTCTTCGGAAGATCAGCTTCACGCCATCGGCGCTCTCGCCGACAAGGCGGGCATCAAGGGTCTGGTCGGAAATTTCCTGCGCGTTGTCGCGCGGAACCGTCGTCTCTTCGCCCTCCCGGGCATCATCGCCGCTTTCCGCAAGATTGCTGCCGAACATCGCGGTGAAGTCTCCGCCGATGTCATCTCCGCGCACGAACTGAGTGCTGCGCAGCAGAACGAATTGAAGGCAACGCTGAAGGGCGTGGCCGGCAAGGACGTGACGATCAATGTCACCGTCGATCCGTCGATCCTCGGCGGTCTTATCGTCAAGATGGGTTCGCGTCAGATCGACACGTCCCTTCGCACTAAACTTTCTTCTCTCAAGCTTGCACTGAAAGAGGTCGGCTGATGGACATCCGCGCCGCGGAAATTTCCGCTATCCTGAAAGAGCAAATCAAGAACTTCGGCAAGGAGGCTGAGGTCTCCGAGGTCGGTCAGGTTCTTTCCGTTGGCGACGGTATCGCCCGCGTCTATGGTCTGGACAATGTCCAGGCCGGTGAAATGGTCGAATTCCCTGGTGGCATTCGCGGCATGGCGCTGAACCTTGAAAGCGACAATGTCGGCGTCGTTATCTTCGGTGCCGACCGTGACATCAAGGAAGGCGACATCGTCAAGCGTACCGGCGCAATCGTTGACGTTCCAGTCGGTCCCGGCCTGCTGGGCCGCGTTGTCGACGCTCTCGGCAACCCGATCGACGGCAAGGGCCCAATCGTTGCTACCGAGCGTCGCCGCGTCGACGTGAAGGCACCGGGCATCATTCCGCGCAAGTCGGTTCATGAGCCAATGTCGACCGGCCTCAAGGCTGTTGACGCTCTGATCCCGGTTGGCCGCGGCCAGCGCGAGCTGGTCATCGGTGATCGTCAGACCGGCAAGACTGCCATCATTCTCGACACCTTCCTGAACCAGAAGCCGATCCACGACAACGGCCCGGACAGCGAAAAGCTTTATTGCGTTTACGTTGCTATCGGCCAGAAGCGTTCGACCGTTGCCCAGTTCGTCAAGGTTCTCGAAGAACGCGGCGCTCTGGAATATTCGATCGTTATTGCGGCTACCGCTTCCGATCCGGCTCCGATGCAGTATCTCGCTCCGTTTGCGGGCTGCGCCATGGGCGAATATTTCCGCGACAACTCGATGCACGCACTGATCGGCTACGACGATCTGTCCAAGCAGGCTGTCGCTTACCGTCAGATGTCGCTTCTGCTCCGTCGTCCTCCGGGCCGCGAAGCTTATCCGGGCGACGTTTTCTATCTGCATTCCCGTCTTCTCGAACGCGCTGCAAAGCTCAACGACGAAAACGGCGCTGGCTCGCTGACGGCTCTGCCGGTCATCGAAACGCAGGGCAACGACGTTTCTGCCTTCATTCCGACCAACGTGATCTCGATCACCGACGGCCAGATCTTCCTCGAAACCAACCTGTTCTATCAGGGTATCCGTCCGGCTGTTAACGTCGGTCTGTCGGTTTCGCGCGTTGGTTCTTCGGCGCAGGTCAAGGCCATGAAGCAGGTTGCCGGTTCGATCAAGGGCGAGCTCGCCCAGTATCGTGAAATGGCCGCCTTCGCACAGTTCGGCTCGGATCTCGATGCCTCGACCCAGCGTTTGCTGAACCGTGGCGCACGTCTGACCGAGCTTCTCAAGCAGCCGCAGTTCTCGCCGCTCAAGACGGAAGAACAGGTTGCCGTGATTTACGCTGGCGTGAATGGCTATCTCGACAAGATCGCCGTCAACCAGGTCGGCAAGTTCGAAGCAGGTCTTCTTTCTTCGCTGCGCACCGAGCACAAGGATGTGCTGGATGCGATTCGCGACGAAAAGGCGCTCACCGACAACATCAAAGCAAAGCTCAAGGCAGCGGTCGACGCGTTCGCCAAGTCTTTCGCTTGAATTTTGTGACGGGATGAACGGATGCCTTCACTAAAGGATCTGAGAAACCGTATCGCCTCGGTCAAGGCGACGCAGAAAATCACCAAGGCGATGCAGATGGTCGCCGCGGCGAAGCTGCGCCGTGCCCAGGAAGCTGCGGAAGCCGCAAGGCCCTATTCGCAGCGCATGGGTGCCGTTCTCGCAAATATCGCGCAGAACGTAACCGGCGAAGATGCGCCGGCCCTGATGGCCGGTACGGGCAAGGACGACGTGCATCTGCTCGTCGTCTGCACCGCAGAACGTGGCCTTTGCGGCGGTTTCAACTCGCAGATCGCGCGTCTGGCGCGCGATCATGCCCGCAAGCTCCTTGCTGAAGGCAAGACGGTCAAGATCATCACGGTCGGCAAGAAGGGCGCAGATATTCTGCGTCGCGAGTTTGCCTCTCTGATTATCGACCACGTCAATTTGCGTGAAGTCAAGCAGCTCGCTTTTGTGCATGCCGACCAGATCGGCCACAAGGTGATCGAGCTGTTCGAACAAGGCGAATTTGATGTCTGCACCCTGTTCTATTCCGAATTCAAGTCGGTGATTGCACAGATTCCAACTGCGCAGCAGATCATTCCGGCTTCGGCTGGCGATGTTGCGCAGGCGGACACTGCAGGCGATGCGATTTATGAGTACGAACCTGATCCTGCGGCGATCCTGTCGACGCTGATCCCACGCAATATTTCGGTCCAGATTTTCCGCGCTCTGCTGGAAAATGTGGCGGGCGAAATGGGCGCGAAGATGAGCGCGATGGACAATGCGACGCGTAACGCCGGTGACATGATCAACAAGTTGTCGATCACGTATAACCGTCAGCGTCAGGCCCAGATCACCAAGGAACTGATCGAAATCATTTCGGGCGCGGAAGCGCTCTAATCGGAAGGTAAAAGGATCGATGGCAAAAGCAGCGACCCCGAAAACTACCGCCGCGGCCGAAGCGAAGCCAGCAGCGGCGAAAGCTCCAGCCAAAAAGGCTCCAGCGAAGGCGGCAGCCGCCAAGTCTGGTGCAGCTCCCAAGGCTGCAACGACCGGCGCAGTAGGCAAGATCACTCAGGTCATCGGCGCTGTTGTCGACGTACAGTTCGAAGACGGTCAGCTTCCGCTGATCCTCAACGCTCTGGAAACCGACAATCTCGGCAGCCGTCTGGTTCTTGAAGTTGCACAGCACCTGGGCGAAAACACCGTTCGCACGATTGCTATGGACTCGACCGAAGGTCTCGTCCGTGGTCACGAAGTACGCGACACGGGCAACCCGATCATGGTTCCTGTTGGCGAAGAAACGCTTGGCCGTATTATGAACGTTATTGGTGAGCCAGTTGACGAAGCAGGTCCGATCAAGACCACTGCACGTCGCGCGATTCACCAGGAAGCTCCTGAGTACATCGAACAGTCGACCGAAGCTGAAATCCTCGTAACGGGCATCAAGGTTGTTGACCTTCTCGCTCCTTACGCAAAGGGCGGCAAGATTGGTCTGTTCGGCGGTGCAGGCGTTGGCAAGACCGTTCTCATCATGGAACTGATCAACAACGTCGCCAAGGCGCACGGCGGTTACTCGGTATTCGCAGGCGTTGGTGAACGTACCCGTGAAGGTAACGACCTTTACCACGAAATGATCGAATCGGGCGTTAACAAGCTCGGTGGCGGTGAAGGTTCCAAGGCTGCACTCGTTTACGGTCAGATGAACGAGCCTCCGGGTGCGCGCGCTCGCGTTGCCCTGTCAGGTCTGACGGTTGCTGAAAACTTCCGTGACCAGGGCCAGGACGTTCTGTTCTTCGTGGACAACATCTTCCGCTTCACGCAGGCTGGTTCGGAACTTTCGGCTCTTCTCGGCCGTATTCCTTCCGCTGTGGGTTATCAGCCGACGCTGGCAACCGACATGGGTGCGATGCAGGAACGCATCACCACGACGACCAAGGGCTCGATCACCTCGGTTCAGGCAATTTACGTTCCTGCCGACGACTTGACCGACCCTGCACCAGCAACGTCGTTCGCTCACTTGGACGCGACCACCACGCTGAACCGTTCGATCGCTGAAAAGGGTATTTACCCGGCTGTGGATCCTCTCGAATCCACGTCGCGTATGCTCGATCCTATGATCGTTGGTGAAGAACACTACGCTGTAGCCCGTCAGGTTCAGTCGATCCTTCAGCGCTACAAGTCGCTTCAGGACATCATCGCCATCCTCGGCATGGACGAACTGTCGGAAGACGACAAGCTGACCGTTGCGCGCGCTCGTAAGATCGAACGCTTCCTGTCGCAGCCGTTCTTCGTTGCTGAAGTCTTCACCGGTTCGCCAGGCAAGCTGGTTGACCTCGCCGACACCATCAAGGGCTTCAAGGGCCTTTGCGCAGGTGAGTACGATCATCTTCCAGAACCGGCTTTCTACATGGTCGGCTCGATTGAAGAAGCGATCGAAAAGGCGAAGAAGCTGGCAGCTGAAGCTGCGTGATGAAATGAATTTCCCGGTGGGCCGCAAGGCCCGCCGTGAAAGCCAATCATTTTGTTTAAGCATGATCTTTTCCGGAAGCAGTTTTCGGGCTCATGCTTTTGAATTCAAGTGAGAACCATGGCTCAAGCTTTCCAATTCGAACTCGTGTCGCCTGAACGGCTCCTGCTTTCCGCGCAGGTGACGGAAGTCGTCATTCCGGGTAGCGAAGGCTATCTGACGGCTCTCGCCGGTCATTCGCCGCTGATGACGACGATCGTGCCGGGTGTCGTTTCGGTGAAGCTTGCCGACGGCAAGTCCGACTCCTACGTAGTCTTTGGTGGTTTCGCCGATATCACTCCGCAGGGCTGCACCGTTCTGGCCGAATCGGCGACCCATGTGGACGATATCGATCCGGCAGATATTCAGCGCCGTATCGATCATGCCCGCAAGGCTTTGGACGATGCTTCGTCGAACGAACACCGCACCAAGGCAGAAATCTTCCTGCATCAGCTGATGACGCTGCAGGGAACGATCATGCCAGCCTAATCGGCACCACCTATCGTTTTTTGGGAAAGCGGGCTTTGCCCGCTTTTTCTTTTTTGAGCGCATCCCGAGTAGTGTGAAACGGTTTTCGGAACAAGATGCACGTAAAAACAAAAAGATAGAGCATTCCCAATGTTTCAATCGAAACGGGAAATGCTCTAGATCACCCGCTCCGCAGTGAATTTGTTCGCAGAACTGTCATATGGGCGCCAAATCCCATCACGCTTGCGTGAGTTCATGAAGTTCGCTTGAAAATAGTTCGCCAGCGATTTATCCAAATTCATAATCATTAGTTTACTAATATATAAGGCGATTGGCATGGATACGGCAGATCTCAAGGCTGAAATGATTGATGCCATGGCGAAAGTTAATCGCCGGCTTCGCACTGTTTTCGATGCGCGCGTGAAGGAACGCGGTCTGACGCTGGCCCGGGCGCGCACCCTGCTAGCCCTGATGGAACAGGAAGGTCTTTATCAGAAGGAACTGGCGGAAGCGTTGGAAATAGAGAATGCGACCATGGTGCGCCTGCTTGATGGTCTGGAGCGGCAGTCGTTCATTGAACGTCAGACTGTTCAGGGCGACCGTCGCGCGAAGCGGGTGGTGATGACGGCGGAAGGCAAGATTCTGGCTGAGCAGGTCGTGAAGCTTGCCGGTGACGTTCGCGAGGACCTTCTGGAAGGCGTGAGTGATGAGGAACTGAGCATTGCGCTCAACGTGCTTCGCAAAATGTCGGACTCGATGAACAAGACCCATTAATCGGGCTCGACGGTCCCTGCGATACCCAAAGCCGAAGTTCAAACTTCGGCTTTTTAGTTTTGGAAATCACCGCTTCGTGAAGCGAAGTCTCGAAAGCAGACGTCTCCCGCCTTCTTTCGGTCGCAGCCTGGCGATCTCCTGGCATAGTCATCAATACTAGAAAACTCGGGCGGGGAGCGTTTGATATGCGTTATTCGTCTCAGGCTGTTATCGGTTTATGTGCTGTTCTGTCCATCGTTTCGGTGCAGGCACAGGATATGAAGCATGGGACGCGCCATGCTTATGCGCGCGCTTTAAATGGCGTGAACACTGATGACGGCCTGATTTTCGATACCAGTTCGGCTGCCGCGATGGATGTCCGAGATAATGAGCGGTTGCGACGGTCCTTGCGACAACGTTGATGGTTCTTGGATGCCCGGCGTCGAAAATCAGGGTGCAAGGGTACGAAGATACGCCATCAATTTGCTTGCCGTATCGCTCGCCTGCTCCGGTTGACGGGAGATGATCGCCTCGATCAGTGTCGCATGTGCATTGGCCGAGCCGGCTATGCCGGTCGACGGGCGAAGGCGGAACCAGAAACGACGGCTGTGGGTTTGCAGGGGGGCTGCGATGCGTGCGGCATAGGGATTGCTTGCTGCCGCTCCCAGAACAATGTCGAATGCCTTGTCGGCATCGAGAAACAGCGCCACATCCTCGTTCGGGATCGCCTGCCGCATGGCAGCAGCAGCGGCTTCAAGCCGTTCATAATCGCGAGGGCTGCCGAAGCGTGCGGCGTCACGCGCCAGCACGCGCTCAACCCCTTCGCGGGCGTCCAGCACCTTGATGAAATCCTTCGGGTCGATGGCCGCAATGGCAATGCCGGAGCGCGGACGCACTTCCACAAGACCTTCCCAGGCGAGCCGTTGAATGGCCTCGCGCATGGGGGTGCGGCCCATGCCGGTGAGTTCGATCAGCGTGCGCTCGTTGACGACAGTGCCGGGTTCCAGTTCCAGCGTGACGATGGAACGTTCCAGAATACGATAGGCCTGCTCGGCAAGGCTTTCGCTGCCCCAGCTGTCCATGGTCGCCTGCGGCATGTTTGCCGGACTCCGTGCCAGCGTGTCTCGAACGTTCGTTTCTTCCATGCCTGTCCATGCCTTGTGGTTACGACGATTGACATAGTTCAATCTTACAGATATATCTATGATATATCAATATGATCTGATTTGAACTGGTCGTTCCCTAAATCAGCCTTTGTGGCTTTTTCAAGCGATGGCGAGTTTTCAGCACAGCGTCATTCCAAAAAATCGATGGACAGAGCCGGATGGCTGGCATTGAACATACTGCATGTCAATTGCCCGAAGCGTCGACACTGTTCGGTTCGTTGGTCAATATTCTGGAATATGCGTAAAATAAACCGGTGGGGAGCCGTCTAAGATGAAATCTGATCCGCAGGGTCAGCGGGATATTCTCATTGTTGGTGGCGGCATTGTCGGCGTCGCGACAGCTGCCTTGCTTGCCGAGGCGGGACGTCAGGTTCTGGTCATCGACAGAAGCGGTATTTGCGAGGAAACCAGTTCAGGTAATGCGGCGGCGCTTGCTTTCTCCGATATTCTGCCGCTGGCTTCCAAAGGCGTGATGCGCAAAGTGCCGGGCTGGCTGATGGACCCGCTCGGGCCTTTTTCGATCCGTCCCTCCTATTTTCCAAAAATGGTGCCGTGGCTTTATCGGTTCTGGCGCGCGAGCAGTGCGGATGCGCTGGCAAAAACAGCGATTGCACAGGCCGATATCATGCGTCTTGCCGGCAGCGAGATGATGGCGCTGATCGACAGGGCAGGGCTGCGCGACAGGCTGCGCGAAAATGGCAATCTGGAGCTTTATGAAAGTGAAGCCGAGCTTGCGGTCTCTCAGCCGGGCTGGGATGTCCGCGAGAAGGCGGGCATCGCCTATGAACATGTGCGCGGCAACCGGCTTGCTGAATTGCAGCCGGGCTTGAGCCCGCGTTTCGTTGCTGGAACTTTCGTTCCTGGCTGGAAGAATGTCAGCGATCCCAAACTGTTCGGCAAGGCCATCTGGGCCTATGCCGAAAGCAAGGGCGCGCACTTTCTTCAGGCGAAAGTCACGAGTGCAAGACCAGGTAATGGTGGGGCGAGCATTCGCCTCGAGGATGGAACCGAAATCAAGGCGGCGCATCTTGTCCTGATGGCCGGTGCATGGTCGCGCGACCTTGCCAAAGGATTTGGCGATGCGGTGCCGCTCGACACCGAGCGCGGCTATAATACGACATTGCCGGTCGGCAGTTTCGATGTGAAGCGACAGTTGACCTTCCCCGGCCACGGTTTCGTTGTCACGCCGATGGAAACCGGCTTGCGTGTCGGTGGTGCGGTGGAATTCGGCGGTCTCGACCTGCCGCCTAATTTCGCACGATCCGAAGCCATGCTGAAGAAAGCTTCCATGTTCCTGCCGGGTCTTCGCACCGAGGGCGGGCGGCAATGGATGGGCTATCGGCCGTCCATGCCGGATTCAGTGCCGGTTATCGGCAGGGCTTCGGCTGGCGGCAATATCTATTATGGCTTCGGCCACGGCCATCTCGGCCTCACGCAATCGGCTGCGACCGGGCGGCTTATCCGCGATCTCATCACGGGTGCCGTGCCTGCAATCGACATTGAACCTTTCAAGCCACAACGTTTTCGGAACTGACCATCATGGCAAGACATTCCTTCTTCTGCGTCGACGGACATACATGCGGCAACCCCGTGCGTCTGGTGGCAGGCGGCGGGCCGAACCTCGAAGGTTCGACCATGATGGAAAAGCGGGCGCATTTTCTCCGCGAGTATGACTGGATCCGTACCGGTCTCATGTTCGAGCCGCGCGGCCACGATATGATGTCCGGTTCCATCCTTTATCCGCCGACGCGCCCCGATTGCGATGTCGCTGTGCTGTTCATCGAAACGTCCGGCTGTCTGCCGATGTGCGGTCATGGCACCATCGGAACCGTGACGATGGCGATAGAGCAGGGTCTGGTGACGCCGAAGACGCCGGGCAAGCTCAATCTCGATACGCCTGCCGGTCTGGTGGCGATCGAATATGAGCAAAACGGCCAGTATGTCGAGCGGGTTCGTCTCACCAATGTTCCGGCTTTCCTTTATGCCGAAGGGCTGGAAGTTGAATGCCCCGACCTCGGAAACATCAAGGTCGATGTGGCTTATGGCGGTAATTTCTACGCTATCGTCGAGCCGCAAGAAAATTACACGGATATGGAAGATTATTCCGCTTTGCAGCTGATTGCATGGAGCCCGATCCTGCGCCAGCGGCTGAACGAGAAGTACAAGTTCCAGCATCCTCTGCTGCCCGATATCAACCGTCTGAGCCATATTCTGTGGACCGGCAAGGCGAAACATCCGGAAGCGCATGCCCGTAACGCAGTCTTCTACGGTGACAAGGCAATCGACCGTTCGCCATGTGGCACCGGTACGTCTGCGCGTATGGCGCAACTGGCCGCCAAGGGCAAATTGAAGCCTGGCGATGAGTTCGTGCACGAATCCATTATCGGGTCGCTTTTCCACGGCCGTGTCGAGCGTGCTACGGAAGTGGTAGGTCAGGACCGTACATTGCCGGCAATTATCCCTTCAATTGCTGGCTGGGCACGCATGACGGGATATAATACGATCTTTATCGATGATCGCGATCCCTTTGCACATGGGTTTACGGTCGCGTAAAGTGGGTACGGCTGGTAAATTTCATACTGGCTCCCAATTTTTTGGCTTTCGAGCCGTGTAGAAAATGTGGAATAAGGCGTCCTGGGTAGGAGAAAAAAACATATACAGGACGTTTAGTAGGGGACATAACTAGTTTGTGGAAGGATGATGCCCTTAGTCTTTTGTCTGAGACAAAAGGGGGTTGCATTCCTCTATACAGCCGTTAGGTGTAAATAGCCGGGAATAAAATGAAGGCGCACGAAATAAAGATGCGTCAAAAAATCCCGGGCGGTAAAATGGGTGGCTTCTCGATGGAATATTTCTTCCAGCAGGTGATCAACGGGCTCGCGCTCGGCTCGATCTATGGCCTGATCGCCATCGGCTACACGATGGTCTACGGCATTATCGGCATGATCAACTTTGCTCATGGCGATGTCTTCATGCTCGGTGCCTTCATGGCGCTGATTGTTTTTCTAATCATCACAACCTTCATTGGAGCATTGCCTATTGCGCTGATGCTTCTTCTGATGATGGTCGTCGCCATGTTGCTGACGGGGTTGTGGAGTTGGACGATCGAGCGCGTGGCCTACCGGCCGCTGCGTGGTTCGTTCCGCCTCGCACCGTTGATCACGGCTATCGGCATGTCGATTGCCTTGTCCAACTTCGTCCAGGTGACGCAGGGGCCACGTAACAAGCCGGTGCCTCAGCTTCTGAACGGTTCCTACAATATCCTGGGGACCAATGTGACGATCTCGCTGAAGCAGGTTGTGGTCATCGTGGTAACAGCGGTGCTGCTGACGATCTTCTGGTATATCGTCAATCGCACCTCGCTCGGTCGTGCGCAGCGTGCCTGTGAGCAGGATCGCAAGATGGCGGCGCTTCTTGGCATCAATGTCGATCGCGTCATTTCGCTCACCTTCGTGATGGGTGCGATGCTCGCGGCGGTGGCCGGTACGCTCTACCTTTCCTTCTATGGCGTGATTTCCTTTGCCGACGGCTTCATCCCCGGCGTCAAGGCGTTCACGGCGGCTGTTCTGGGCGGCATCGGCTCGCTTCCGGGCGCTGTGGTCGGTGGCTTGCTCATCGGTCTCATCGAGGCATTGTGGTCGGCGTATTTCTCGATCGACTACAAGGACGTTGCTGCGTTTTCGATCCTCGCCATCGTGCTGATCTTCATGCCGTCCGGCATTCTTGGCCGTCCTGAAGTCGAAAAGGTTTAATCATGGCTGCACAGTCGAGTTCACGCCCGGATTCCCTTTTTGGCCGGGCCATTCGTGAAGGGTTCTTCGCCGGTCTTCTGGCTCTGGGCCTCTTCTGCCTCATCATCGGTTTCAAGACCGATCAGAACATCAACAACGAACTGGTGCTCGTTCAGCGCTGGGGCACGCTGGCCGTTATGGTCGCACTGGCTGCGGTTGGTCGCTTCCTGTTCGTCGCCTTCCTCCAGCCAACCCTGGAAGCGCGCAAGCTTGCCAAGAGCAAGCAGCCGACCGCTGCGGTCGAAAGCCCGTCTTTCGTGCGCCGCAACTTCTCGCGCCTCGGCGTTGCCTTCCTCTTTGTCTACCCGATCCTGATCGTCGCCTTCCTCGGCTGGCAGGGATCGCTCAAATGGGTCGATAATTTCGGCGTCCAGATCCTCATTTATGTGATGCTGGCCTGGGGCCTCAACATCGTCGTGGGTCTCGCTGGTCTTCTCGATCTGGGTTACGTCGCCTTCTATGCAGTGGGCGCTTATTCCTATGCGCTGCTGTCGGCCTATTTCGGCCTGTCCTTCTGGATGCTGCTGCCAATTGCCGGTATTCTCGCCGCGACCTGGGGTGTTATTCTGGGCTTCCCGGTCCTGCGTCTGCGTGGTGACTATCTCGCCATCGTGACGCTTGCCTTCGGCGAAATCATCCGACTGGTTCTTATCAACTGGACCGATCTCACCCGCGGCACATTCGGCGTTTCCGGCATTGCCAAGGCAACCTTCTTCGGCCTGCCTTTCAATGCCAGCAAGGATGGCTTTGCCGCTCATTTCGGCCTCACCTTCTCGGCGGCGCACTACAAGTTCTTCCTCTATTACGTCATCCTTCTGCTGGCGCTCCTGACTGCCTGGGTCACCATCCGTCTGCGCCGCATGCCGGTTGGCCGCGCATGGGAAGCACTGCGTGAAGATGAAATCGCCTGCCGTTCGCTCGGCATCAACACCACCACGACCAAGCTCACGGCTTTTGCCACGGGCGCGATGTTCGGTGGTTTTGCCGGTTCTTTCTTTGCCGCGCGTCAGGGCTTCGTCAGTCCGGAATCCTTCGTGTTCCTCGAATCCGCAGTCATTCTCGCCATCGTCGTTCTGGGTGGCATGGGCTCGCTGGTGGGTATCGCCATTGCCGCGATCGTCATGATCGGCGGCACGGAAATCCTGCGTGAAATGAGCTTCCTGAAAGCCATTTTCGGGCCTGATTTCACACCGGAACTCTACCGTATGCTCATCTTCGGCATCGCCATGGTCGTGGTCATGGTCTGGAAGCCGCGTGGTTTCGTCGGAAGTCGAGAACCGAGTGCCTTCCTGCATGAGAAGAAGATGGTGTCGGGTGCCTTTACCAAGGAAGGGCACGGCTGATGGCGGAGATAAGCACTATGTCTGGCACGGCGTCCGGCAACACTGAAAAAGACACCATCCTTCAGGTCGAGCATCTCTCGATGCGCTTTGGTGGTCTCGTGGCCATCAACGATCTGAGCTTCAATGTGAAGCGCGGGGATATCACGGCAATCATCGGCCCGAACGGTGCAGGCAAGACCACGGTCTTCAATTGTATCACCGGCTTCTACAAGCCGACGGGCGGCATGCTGACGATGAACCGGAAAACGGGCGACAAGTTCCTGCTGGAGCGCCTGCCTGACTTCCAAATCACCAAGCAGGCCAAGGTGGCGCGTACTTTCCAGAACATTCGCCTGTTTTCAGGCCTTACCGTTCTGGAAAACCTGCTGGTCGCGCAGCACAACACGCTCATGCGCTCGTCGGGCTATACGATCCTCGGCCTTCTCGGTCTGCCCGGCTACAAGTCGGCGGCGAAGGACGCGGTTGAAAAGGCGCGTTACTGGCTGGAGAAAATCAACCTGATCGGTCGTGCGGACGATCCGGCGGGCGATCTGCCCTATGGCGATCAGCGCCGTCTGGAAATCGCCCGCGCCATGTGTACCGAGCCGGAAATCCTTTGCCTCGATGAACCGGCCGCTGGTCTCAATCCGCGTGAATCGGCTGAGCTTAATAAGCTCCTGCTCGATATCCGCAAGGAAACCGGCACGTCGATCCTGCTGATCGAACACGACATGTCGGTGGTCATGGAAATCTCCGACCATGTGATCGTGCTGGAATACGGCACCAAGATTTCCGACGGTGCGCCGGAAGAAGTCAAAAACGATCCACGCGTTATTGCCGCTTATCTCGGCGTCGACGACGAAGAGATTGCCGAGCTTATTGAAGAGGCGGATAAGCCGGGTGTTGCCGATCCGGCACATCTGGTCGCCGCTCAGCTTGCCGAGGAAGCCATCGAGGAAGAAATTGCCGAAGAGACGGGCGAAGCACCGTCAGGACGCGCTTCTCTCGCCGGTGGCCTGGCCACAGCACGCGGCGGCAAGGCCGACAATCTGACCCTCATCAAGGGCATCGGCGCGGTCAACGAGAAGAAGCTTAACGAACACGGCATCTATCATTTCGATCAGATCGCCGCTTGGACCGAAGCGGATATTGTGGAAGCTGAAACCTATCTGGAATTCGACGGACGTATCGCGCGCGAAGACTGGGTCGGACAGGCCAGGCAGCTCGCCGCCGGTCAGGCGACCGAGTTCTCCGAACGCGTTGAATCAGGCGATGTTCCGACGAGCCATAAGACTGCTCCCGTGAAAGCTGGCAAGAGTGGGGCTGCGAAAAGCAGCGGCGCAAAACGCGCCAAAGCCCCGACAAAAGCTTCTGCCAAGCCGAAGAAGGGAGGCGAATGATGCAGGCTGAAACCATGCAGAAAAAGCAACCGCTTCTGGCCGTCGAGAAGGTCGAGACCTATTACGGCAATATTTGCGCCCTCAAGGGCATCGACCTCACCGTCGACGAGGGCGAGATCGTGGCGCTGATCGGCGCCAACGGCGCCGGTAAATCGACGCTTATGATGACGATCTTCGGTTCACCGAAGGCACGTACCGGCCGTATTCTCTTCAACGGCAAGGATATCACATCCATGCCGCCGCACGAGATTGCCAAGCTGCGCATTGCGCAGTCGCCGGAAGGCCGTCGCATCTTTCCGCGCATGACGGTTCTGGAAAATCTCCAGATGGGCGCAAGCCTCGATAATCAGCAATATTTCGAAGAAGACGTAAAGCTGATGTTCGACCTGTTCCCGCGTCTGAAGGAACGCATCAACCAGCGTGGCGGTACGCTTTCGGGCGGCGAACAGCAGATGCTGGCAATCGCCCGCGCGCTGATGGCGCGTCCGAAGCTTTTGCTTCTCGACGAACCGTCGCTGGGTCTTGCGCCGCTGATCGTGAAGCAGATTTTCGAGGCGATCAAGGAACTGAACCGTACACAGGGACTGACGGTGTTTCTCGTCGAGCAGAACGCATTCGGTGCGTTGAAGCTCGCAGACCGCGGCTATGTGATGGTCAACGGCTCGATCACCATGAGCGGCGCTGGCCGCGAATTGCTGGCCGATCCGGAAGTCCGCGCTGCCTATCTCGAAGGCGGAAGGCACTAGGAGGAAATCATGCAGGGTATTCTCTACGAAGAATCGTCGTTCTGGTTGTTTTTCCTCATCACCTGTCTGCTGGGCGGCTGGGCCGCCTGGATGACGGGGCGTGCCTGTGCTTCGACGTGGCGCACCTATCCGCAGCTTCTGCTCTATCTGATCCCGCTGGGAGCTGCGGTGCGCTTCATCCACTTCGCGCTGTTTGAGGGAACGCTTCTTTCGTTCCACTACTATCTGGTTGATGTAATCGTACTGATGATTATCGGTACGGTTGGCTTCCGCTACACCCGTACCAAGCAAATGGTGCGGCAATATAGCTGGCTTTATGAAAAAGCCTCACCTCTCAGCTGGAAGGCAAAATAATTTTAAAGCTTCGCCGTCATGCGGCGAAGCTTTTTTGTAAGATCACGTTGACAGTAATAAGATTCAGCGTAGATATTGCTGAGTAATCAGCAAGAAAATAAGGCGATGCAAAACATCGTTTCGGGGTAAATACAATGATGGGAGTTCCAACAATGAAGAAATCGCTTTTCGCAGGCGTTGCTCTTGCAGCAGTTATGGCTTTCGGGGGCTCGGCTTGGGCTGACGTTGTTCTGGGTATCGGTGCACCTCTGACCGGTCCGAACGCCGTTTATGGCGCGCAGATCCAGAAGGGCGCGGAAGCCGCAATCAAGGAAGTCAACGATGCGGGTGGCATCAATGGCGAGAAAATCTCGATCTCGCTCGGCGATGACGTTTCGGATCCGAAGCAGGGCATTTCCGTTGCCAACAAGTTCGCAGCCGACGGCGTGAAATATGTCATCGGTCACTTCAACTCGGGCGTTTCGATTCCGGCTTCGGAAGTCTATGCCGAAAACGGCATTCTCGAAATCTCGCCCGCCGCGACCAACCCGGTCTATACCGAGCGCCAGCTCTGGAACACGTTCCGCACATGCGGCCGTGACGACCAGCAGGGCATCGTGGCCGGCCAGTACATCTTCGACCATTTCAAGGATGCGAAGATCGCCGTCATTCACGACAAGACCCCTTACGGTCAGGGCCTTGCCGACGAAACCAAGAAGAAGCTCAATGAACTTGGCACCAAGGAAGCCCTTTATGAAGGCGTGAACGTTGGTGAAAAGGACTTCTCCGCTCTGATCGCCAAGCTCAAGCAGGCTGGCGTGACGGTGGTTTACTGGGGCGGCCTGCATCCGGAAGCCGGTCTCATCATCCGTCAGATGGCTGACCAGGGCGTGAAGGCCCAGTTCATCTCTGGTGACGGCATCGTGTCGAACGAACTGGCCTCGATCGCAGGTCCCGCTGTCGAAGGTACGCTGAACACCTTCGGTCCCGATCCGCGCAACAATCCGAACAATGCCGATCTGGTGAAGAAGTTCCGAGACGCCGGTTTCGAACCGGAAGCCTACACGCTCTATTCCTATGCGGCTGTTCAGTCGCTGGCGCAGGCCGCAAAGGCTGCCGGCAGCAACGATCCGCAGGAAATCGCCAAGGCGCTCAAGGAAAAGGGTCCGTTCAAGACTGTGCTTGGCGACCTGTCCTATGACGATAAGGGCGATCCGAAGCTGCCGGGCTACGTCATGTACAAGTGGGAAAAGGGTGCTGACGGGAAATATACTTACATTCAGCAGTAAGTTTTCCTTATATTCTTTCCCGATGAGTTGAGATGCCCGGCTTTGCGCCGGGCATTTTCGTTTTCACGCTTCTGTTCCGCATAAAGTCATGCGGAAAAAGCAGGATATAGACGAAATCATTACTTTACTTCCCCATCGGGCGTGATTGTATCTATCTTGATGATTAGACGTAGAGCGATTCTCTATGCTTAGTGTCGTTTTCTGGTGGGAGGACCAGTTTCAACGCGGGCGGTTTCAAGCCCGAATTGCGTTCATGGGGCTGACGCAATCTCCCATTCGAAGATTAGGGTTTGCGCGTGATGGCTCTGCCGTCGCTGTTGAACCTACAAAATTTGCGGCGATCTGATCCGGTCGGATTGCCGCTCTGAATGAGTGTTTTGATGCGTATTCCGAAACCTTTTCAGGCTTTCGGGCTGCGTTTAGTGGGAGCAACTGAAATGAAGAAATCCTTATTCTGCGGCGTCTGCCTTTCGGCACTGGTTGCGATGGGCGGCGTATCCTTCGCTGACATCCAGCTCGGCGTTGGCGCACCTCTGACCGGCAGCCAGGCGGCTTTCGGCGAGCAGATCAAGCGCGGTGTCGAAGCGGCAGTCGCAGAAGCCAATGCCAAGGGTGGCATGAATGGCGAGCAAATCACCATCGTCTATGGCGATGACGCTGCCGATCCGAAGCAGGGCATTTCTGTTGCGAACAAGTTCGTAGGCGACGGCGTTCAGTTCGTCATCGGTCACTTCAATTCTGGCGTCAGCATTCCGACTTCCGACATCTACGCAGAAAACGGCGTGCTGATGATCGCGCCCGGCACCACGAATCCGACCTTCACCGAGCGCGAACTGTGGAACACCTTCCGCACCTGCCGTCGCGATGACCAGCAGGGCATCGTTGCCGGCAAATATATGGCCGACAATTACAAGGACGGTAAGGTCGCCATCCTTCACGACAAGACCCCTTACGGTCAGGGCCTTGCCGACGAAACCAAGAAGTCGCTCAACGACAATGGCATGAAGGAAACGCTCTACGAAGGTGTGAACCAGGGCGACAAGGATTTCTCCGCACTCATCTCCAAGATGAAGGCTGCTGGCATCACCGCTGTTTACTGGGGCGGCATGCATCCGGAAGCGGGTCTGCTCATCCGTCAGATGGATGATCAGGGCCTCAAGGCACAGTTCATTTCCGGCGATGGTATCGTGTCCAACGAACTCGCCTCGATCGCCGGCGATGCTGTGGGTGGCGTCATGAACACCTTCGGTCCCGATCCGCGCGACGACAAGTCGAATGCGGAACTCATCAAGGCTTTCCGCGACAAGGGCTTTGAGCCTGAAGCCTATACTTTCTATGCCTATGCCGGTGTGCAGTCGCTGGTCAACGCCGCCAATGCTGCCGGAAGCAACGACCCGCAGGAAGTTGCGACTGCGATGAAGGAAAAGGGTCCGTTCAAGACAGTGCTTGGCGACATCTCCTTTGATGCCAAGGGCGATCCAAGCCTTTCGCCTTACGTCATGTTCGAATGGCGCAAGGGTGAAGACGGCAAGTATAATTACTTCCAGAAGTAATGGAGAATTTCCAGCAAAAGCGCGAAGCGGTTTTGTGTTGGATAATGCGAGAACACAGATGCTTAGAGCGGTTCTGATGATTGCTTCATAATAGGAACCGCTCTTGTGCCTGATATATTAGCATAAAGTGCTACAAAATTCATCAATCTGCCCGGCGTTTAGTCGGGCATTTTGTTTTTATCTCCCGGTTGCACAGTTTGTTTGCGCTTGTGTCTATTGCAGGTTAAGCAATGGCGCCTTTGTCATTGCAGTTAGGGAGATCTGCCTTGTCTTTCGCCCAAAAGCCTATCCGGAAAATTCTGGTCGCCAACCGATCTGAAATCGCAATTCGCGTATTCCGCGCCGCCAATGAGCTAGGGCTCAAAACGGTGGCCATATGGGCTGAGGAAGACAAACTTTCCCTGCATCGCTTCAAAGCCGATGAAAGCTATCAGGTTGGTCGCGGCCCACATCTGGATCGCGATCTCGGTCCGATTGAAAGCTATCTTTCCATTGATGAGATTATCCGCGTCGCCAAGCTTTCAGGTGCCGATGCGATCCATCCCGGCTACGGCCTTTTGTCGGAGAGCCCGGAATTTGCCGAGGCCTGTGCAGAAAACGGCATTATTTTCATCGGCCCGAAGCCGGAGACTATGCGCCGCCTTGGCAACAAGGTTGCGGCACGCAATCTTGCCATTGAAATCGGCGTACCGGTGGTTCCGGCCACTGACCCGCTTCCTGACGATATGGAGGAAGTGAAGAAGCTTGCGGCAGAAATCGGCTATCCGCTGATGTTGAAGGCGAGCTGGGGCGGTGGCGGTCGCGGTATGCGCGCCATCCGCGCGGAAGCCGATCTTGCCCGCGAAGTGACGGAAGCCAAGCGCGAGGCCAAGGCTGCATTCGGCAAGGATGAAGTTTATCTCGAAAAGCTCATTGAACGCGCGCGCCATGTCGAAGTGCAGATATTGGGTGATACGCATGGCAATGCGGTTCATCTTTTCGAGCGTGACTGCTCGATCCAGCGCCGCAACCAGAAGGTCGTGGAACGGGCGCCGGCACCTTATCTGGATGGCGCGCAGCGGCAGGAGCTGGCTGGCTATGGTTTAAAGATCGCCCATGCCACCGATTATATCGGTGCGGGTACTGTCGAGTTCCTGATGGATGCCGATAGCGGCAAGTTCTATTTCATTGAGGTCAATCCGCGCATTCAGGTTGAGCATACCGTCACCGAGCAGGTGACTGGCATCGATATCGTCAAGGCGCAGATCCATATTCTGGAAGGTTTTGCAATCGGCACGCCGGAATCAGGCGTGCCGCGCCAGGAAGATATTCGCCTTAACGGCCATGCGCTTCAGTGCCGTATCACCACGGAAGACCCGGAACAGAACTTCATTCCTGATTACGGACGCATTCAGGCCTATCGCTCGGCATCGGGCTTCGGCATCCGTCTGGACGGCGGTACGGCCTATTCGGGTGCGTTCATCACCCGCTATTACGATCCACTGCTTGTCAAGGTGACCGCTTCAGGCGCAACTCCTCTGGAGGCCATCCGCCGTATGGATCGCGCCCTGCGCGAGTTCCGTATCCGTGGTGTTGCGACGAACCTCACCTTCCTCGAAGCGATCATCAATCACCCGAAGTTTCAGGCAAACGACTATACAACGCGCTTCATCGACACAACGCCGGAGCTGTTCGAGCAGGTGAAGCGGCAGGATCGCGCCACCAAGCTTCTGACCTATATTGCCGACGTGACGGTCAACGGCCATCCCGAAACCAAGGGGCGTGCAAAGCCGGCTAAGGATGCGGCCAAGCCGCGTGTGCCGTGGTTCGGCGATAAGCCGGTTGTTGATGGCACCAAGCAGCGTCTGGATCAGCTTGGGCCGAAGAAGTTCGCGGAATGGGTGCGCAACGAAAAGCGTGCGCTGATTACCGATACGACCATGCGAGACGGCCATCAGTCGCTTCTGGCGACGCGTATGCGCACTTACGACATTGCCCGCATTGCCAATTCCTATGCGCAGGCGCTGCCGAATCTGTTTTCGCTGGAATGCTGGGGCGGTGCGACCTTCGACGTTTCGATGCGCTTCCTCACCGAAGATCCGTGGGAGCGTCTGGCACTGGTGCGTGAAGCTGCGCCAAACCTTCTTCTGCAGATGCTTTTGCGCGGTGCAAACGGCGTCGGTTATAAATCCTATCCCGACAATGTCGTAAAATATTTCGTGCACGAGGCGGCACGGGGCGGCATTGATCTGTTCCGCGTTTTCGATAGTCTCAACTGGGTAGAGAATATGCGCGTGTCGATGGACGCGGTGCTGGAGGAAAACAAGCTCTGCGAAGCGGCTATCTGCTACACGGGCGATATCCTCAATCCTGAACGCGCCAAATATGATCTCAAATATTACGTCAATCTGGCGAAGGAAGTTGAAAAAGCCGGCGCGCATATCATTGCGGTGAAGGATATGGCGGGGCTTTTGAAGCCTGCCGCAGCCCGTGCCCTGTTCAAGGCGCTGCGCGAGGAAACCGATCTGCCGATCCATTTCCATACGCATGACACGTCGGGCATTTCGGCGGCAACTGTGCTTGCCGCGATTGATGCGGGCGTGGATGTGGTCGATGCGGCGATGGACGCGCTCTCCGGCAACACATCGCAGCCTTGCCTTGGTTCGATCGTCGAGGCGCTGCACGGTTCAGAACGCGATCCGGGGCTCGATCCGGATTCGATCCGCCGCATCTCCTTTTATTGGGAGGCTGTGCGCAACCAGTATGCGGCCTTCGAAAGCGACCTCAAGGGACCTGCTTCGGAAGTTTACTTGCATGAAATGCCGGGCGGCCAGTTCACCAACTTGAAGGAGCAGGCCCGCTCTCTGGGACTGGAAACCCGCTGGCACGAGGTGGCGCAAGCCTATGCCGATGTGAACCGCATGTTCGGCGATATCGTCAAGGTCACGCCATCCTCCAAGGTCGTGGGCGACATGGCGCTCATGATGGTCAGTCAGGACCTCACGGTTGCCGACGTCGAAAATCCGGCAAAGGACATTGCTTTCCCGGATTCCGTGGTGTCGATGATGCGTGGTGATCTCGGTCAGCCGCCATCGGGATGGCCGAAGGCGTTGCAGAAGAAAATTCTGAAGGGCGAAGAGCCGTTCACCGTGCGTCCCGGCGCCCTGCTGGAGCCCGCCGATCTGAATGCCGAGCGTGAAGGGTTCGAGGAAACGGTCGATCGCAAGATTTCCGATCAGGAATTCGCGTCGGCGCTGATGTATCCGAAGGTGTTCACCGATTATGCTTCCGCGCAGGAAACCTATGGTCCAACAAGCGTTCTGCCGACACCGGTCTATTTCTATGGCCTGAAGCCGGAAGAAGAAGTCTTCGTCGATCTGGAACGCGGCAAGACGCTGGTGATCGTTAATCAGGCGATGAGCGAGACCGACGAGAAGGGCACGGTGACGGTGTTCTTCGAGCTGAATGGCCAGCCACGCCGCATCAAGGTGCCGAACCGTGCCAAAGGCGCTTCCGGCGGTGTCCGCCGCAAGGTGGAAGCCGGAAACGACAAACAGGTCGGCGCGCCGATGCCGGGTGTCGTCTCCACGGTTGCTGTTGCGACTGGCCAGACGGTTACGCAGGGCGACGTGCTGCTTTCTATCGAGGCGATGAAGATGGAAACTGCTATTCATGCCGAGCGCGATGGCAAGATCGCGGAAGTGCTGGTGCGCCCCGGCGAACAGATCGATGCGAAGGATTTGCTCGTCGTCTATTCGGAATAGTTATGGGCTTCAGCCGAAGCGGATCAATCTTCTGATCGCGTTCCAGGTCTCCTTTTCCCTCATCCTGAGGAGCCGTTGAAAACGGCGTCTCGAAGGGCGAGGGAAATGCACAACGCCTGCCCTCGTCCTTCGACAGGCTCAGGATGAGGGGGAAGCGTAGCGGCCCGTCAGACCGTAACTGTCGCTTTCGCAGTCGTTAAAAGCATCAGAAATATTAATGCAGTGCCTGTCAAAAGGCACGGCTTTTGTTTGCGCTTGCAGGGCTTCCAAAATCTGCTATGCATGTTTGTGCCGATTTATGCATGATTGTGCATGTTGAAAGAGGTGACGGTGACAGAGCTTCTGCTTCACGAAAGACAGGCGCGCATTCAGGAACTGCTGCAACAGTCGGGTCGCGTGCTGGCAACCGAGCTGGCGGAAAGCTTCGGTGTGTCCGAGGATACGATCCGGCGCGATCTGCGCGAGTTGGCGGCGGCAGGGCTCTGCAAGCGTGTCTATGGTGGTGCGTTACGCGCGGTGCTTGAACCTTCTCCGCTTGCAGAACGGGATTCCGAGCGACCACTGGCGAAGGCCGCACTGGCTGCCGTCTTGGTAGGACTGGTCAAGCCAGGCATGACGGTGTTTCTCGATGCGTCTTCGGTGAACACGGCGCTGGCGCGGCTTTTGGTCGAACGCGGCGAAGCTATCACCATCGTCACCAATACGCCGTCCATTGCTGCAATTCTCATGAGATCGCCGGAGATTGAGCTGATCATGATCGGCGGCCCAATCGACCGGCGGGTCAGCGCCGCAGTGGGCGCACGCGCGTTGCGCGACGCCGAGCTGTTGCGTCCTGATCTTTGCGTTTTGGGTGCATGCGGTATTGCTGCCGAAATCGGCGTGACGGCACTGCATCTGGACGATGCGGAATTCAAACGGGTGATTGCCGGACGCAGCCGGATAGTGGCGCTTGCTATTACAAGCGACAAGCTTGGTACGGTTGCCGCCCATGACGTCGTTCCCTTGGACGATGTCGGTGTCATGGCTGTCGAATATGATGCGGATGAAGCAGCGCTTGCGCCCTATGCGGCTTCAGGTATGAAGATTTTACGTGCGGCAGCGGACCGCAACTGAGGGATAGATGGAACAGGTTTCCGGACGAGAAGATGCGGCGCCTGCACGCGCGCCGATTATAACCAGAGAGCGGATTGCCGTTGCACTTCTCTTTCTGATGAATGGCTATATTTTTGGTGGCTGGGCCCCGAAAATCCCGGAGTTTGCCGAGCGCCTCGGACTTGATAGTGCCGGAATGGGACTGATGATCCTCGTCTTTGGCCTTGGTTCTCTGGCCATGATGCCGGTCGCAGGTGCGCTTTCTGCGCATCGCGGTTCTGGTATGGTGGTGCGCATTTTTGCACTTGCCTTTATCCCGGCGCTGCTCATCGTCGCACTGGTGCCGAATGTGGTCACGGCTGTGATCGTTATGTTTTATTTCGGCGGGACCATGGCTGCGATGGATGTCTCCATGAATGCCAATGCGGTGGCTGTCGAGAAAAAGATGCGCCGGGCAATCATGTCATCCTGTCACGCTTTCTGGAGCCTTGGCGGCCTCATCGGCGCTGCCACGGGCGGCTTTCTCATCGCGCAATTCGGATCGACTGTTCATGCGCTGGTCACGACGATTGTCGCCGCTATCCTGATCGCCATCGCCTGGCCCTCGATCATCCCGGACACGGAGCATCATCATCCCAGCGGCGAAAAGCAGAAGCTTACCTTGCCACGCAATCCTCTGCCCTGGCTTGTCGGTGTCATGGCGCTGTTTTCCATGGTACCGGAAGGGGCGATTCTCGATTGGGGTGCCTATCATATGCGCCAGGATTTGGGCGCTTCCGTTACGGTGGCGGGCTTCGGCTTTGCGGCCTTTTCGGGTTCAATGGCGATCATGCGTTTTGCAGGCGATCTGGTTCGCGACCGGTTCGGTGCGGTTACAACCCTGCGTGCCTGCACGGTCATTGCCATCATCGGAATGCTGATCGTCGGTTTTGGAAACAGTTCGGCAACCGCGATTATCGGCTTCGCGATCTGCGGGGTCGGTATTTCCAACATGGTGCCGATAGCCTTCTCGATGGCTGGCAACATGCCGGGTGTCAATCCGAGTGTCGGTCTGTCCATCGCAACGACGCTCGGCTATTCGGGTATGCTGGTGGCGCCGTCGCTGATTGGTTTTGTCGCAAAGCATAGCGGCTTCGGCGTGGTGTTTCTGGCGCTTCCGGCCTTGTTGCTGGTCGTGCTGGCCTTCTCAAGCCTGGCCCGATACGCCGACCATAAGCATTGAACTTTCTTATGACGCGCATCCCGAAAACCGGTTCCCACTTTTCGGGATGCGCTACTCTGCCGTCCAGCCGCCATCGACAGGAATGGCAGCGCCGTTGATCTGCGCTGCCGCATCGCTTGCGAGGAAAGCGGCAACGGCGCCAATCTGTGCGGTAGTGACAAATTCCTTCGTTGGCTGTTTGTCCAGCATCACTTCGCGGATCACGCTTTCGCGGTCCATGTGATAGGCCTTCATCTGGTCCGGTATCTGCGCCTCGACAAGCGGGGTCAGGACATAGCCGGGGCAGATGGAATTGGCGGTGATCTTTGCGGTTGCAAGTTCCAGCGCCAGCGTTTTGGTGAAGCCGACAATGCCGTGCTTGGCGGCCACATATGCCGACTTGAACGGCGATGCCACGAGGCCATGCGCTGAAGCGATATTGATTATGCGGCCCCAGCCGCTCTTACGCATATGCGGGATCGCGGCAGCAGAGGTGTGAAAGGCCGATGTCAGGTTGATTGCGATGATGCGGTCCCATTGGTCAGGTGGAAACTCTTCGACCGGAGATACATGCTGGATACCGGCATTGTTGACGAGAATGTCCGCGTGGCCGAACCGCTTCACCGTTTCTGCGATGAGCTTGCGGCATTGGTCGGCCTTCGACATATCGGCTGCTATATAGACCACGCTGACACCATGTTCCGAGCCCAGCTTGGCCGCGAGCGCGTGATCCTCGTCACGGTCGGTGAATGAGTTGATCACGACGTTTTGTCCCGCCGCCGCCAGCGCATGGGCTATACCGAGGCCGATCCCGGAATTTGATCCGGTGACGATTGCGGTCTTGCGGGCAGTTGCGTCGGTCATGGGCAGGATCCTCCTTGTGGTCACGACATAATGAGAGGGCGACATTGCGTCGGCAAGCGATTATATAAAGCGAAAGCCGGATATACGCAGACCCAGATAAATGCGGGCGTTGACAATCGCGTCGCGCTGCGTCACCTGAAAACAGGTACAGTTAAGAACAGAGCAAAATGTCTTCCGAGACCGTCAGCTATTTTTCGCATCCATTTCCTCGCCGCCAATCGGTTGGCGTCAGTGTCGGTGGCGTTATCGTCGGCGGCAGTGCGCCCGTCGTCGTGCAGTCAATGACCAACACGGACACGGCGGATGTGGATTCCACGGTCGCGCAGGTGGCTGCACTTCACCGAGCCGGTTCGGAAATCGTGCGTATTACGGTGGATCGTGATGAATCGGCGGCCGCTGTTCCGAAAATTCGCGAACGGCTGGAGCGACTTGGCCATGATGTGCCTCTGGTCGGCGATTTCCATTATATCGGTCATAAGCTGCTCGCCGATCATCCGGCCTGCGCGGAAGCGCTTGCAAAATATCGTATCAATCCGGGCAATGTCGGTTTCAAGGACAAGAAGGACAAGCAGTTCGCCGATATCGTCGAAATGGCGATCCGCTATGACAAACCGGTGCGTATCGGCGTGAACTGGGGGTCGCTCGATCAGGAATTGCTGACCACGCTGATGGATCGCAATCAGGACGCTGGCGCGCCATTGAGCGCACAGGAAGTCATGCGCGAAGCCATTGTGCAGTCGGCTCTGATTTCCGCCAATCTTGCTGAAGAGATCGGTCTTGGCCGCGACAAGATCATTCTGTCGGCCAAGGTCAGCCAGGTGCAGGACTTGATCGCCGTCTATACGATGCTGGCGCAGCGTTCCAATCATGCGCTGCATCTGGGCCTCACCGAAGCTGGCATGGGCACCAAGGGCATTGTCGCTTCGTCGGCGGCCATGGGCATTCTGCTGCAGCAGGGCATTGGCGACACGATCCGCATTTCGCTGACCCCGGAACCCGGCGGCGACCGCACCCGCGAAGTGCAGGTATCGCAGGAATTGCTCCAGACTATGGGCTTCCGACAGTTCATCCCTATCGTTGCGGCATGTCCCGGTTGCGGACGCACGACGTCGACCGTGTTTCAGGAACTGGCGCAGACCATTCAGGACGATATTCGTCGCAATATGCCAGTCTGGCGCGAGAAATATCCGGGCGTGGAAGCGCTCTCGGTTGCTGTGATGGGCTGCATCGTCAACGGTCCGGGCGAGTCGAAGCACGCGGATATCGGCATTTCCCTTCCCGGTACGGGCGAAACGCCGTCCGCACCAGTCTTTGTCGATGGCAAGAAGGTCACGACGCTGCGTGGTCCTGCCATTGCCGAGGACTTCCAGAAGATGGTTGCCGATTACATCGAGAACCGCTTCGGGCTTGAGCAGAAGGTGGCATCTGGTCAGAACTAAGCTGTACAGATGACCGCGCGTGTCGCGGCTTCTGGCGTCGTTTTTAGCGTTGCTGCCCAGAAGATGAGCGTGACAAGGCTGATGCCTGCGCCGAGCAGGCAAACGCCATTCCAGCCTGCATGAGCATAGATCCAGGTTGAAACTGCCGAACCGCTTGCGCTGCCGATGGAATAGAAAACCATGTAGGCGGCGGTGAGCCTGTTTTGTGCGTCCGGTCGCACACGGTAGATCATCGCCTGATTGGTGACGTGGACGGCCTGAAGGCCAAAGTCGAGTATCAGCACGCCTGCGATCAGCCAGAGCAGCGAATGCCCCAGCAGGGCTATCGGTCCCCATGAGAAGAACATCAACAACAAGGCGAAGCCTGTCATGCGCTGGGCATGACCGCGATCCGCCACGCTCCCGGCACGCGATGCGGCGAGCGCTCCGGCTGCACCTGCGAGCCCGAACAGACCGATCTCAGCATGGCTCAGTTCGAAGGGTGGTGCACTAAGCGGCATAACCATTGGGGCGAGCAAAGTGGTGATATTGGCGAAGATCAGCATCGCGATGATGGCGCGAATGCGCAGCACAGGCTCGGAACGAAACAGCGTCACGAGCGACAAAATGAGTGCCGGATAGCTGAGGCTTGTCTGCTGTCGTTTCTGGTCTGGGAGGTTGCGCCAGAGCATGAACGCGATCAAAAGCGTGAGAATGGCGGAAACGAAATAGACGCTGCGCCAGCCACCAATGTCGGTGAGGACGCCAGCTATCGCGCGCGCCAGCAATATACCGAGCACAATGCCACTGGTTACGATGCCGACCACATGGCCGCGTCGCGCCGGTGTTGCGAGGTTGGCCGCGTAGGCGACAAGTGCCTGTGTGACGACGGCGAGTAATCCCATAAAGGCCATGGCGACCAGAAGCACGGTGGCATTGGCCGCAAAACCGATTGCAATCAGGGACAGGACCGACAGAAGAAAATGCGTGATGATGAGTTTGCGCCGGTTGAGCAGATCGCCGAGCGGAACAAGGAAAATCAGACCAATTGCATAACCGAGCTGGCTGGCAGCGACGATGAGGCCTGCTGTTGAGCGCTTGAGGCCAAGGTCATCGGCCATCACATCAAGTAGCGGGTGAGCGAAATAGACATTGGCTACCGCCAGTCCGCTTGCAGCCGCAAACAGAAAAAGAGTGGTGGAAGAAAGCAAAGGGCGCGCATCAGGGTTCGCGGACAGCGTTGTTGCCGCGTCGGTTGAAGTTTGCATGATGGACTCCTAAAATGGTTTCAAAATGAAACCATTTTGCATATAGCGTAAAAGGTTTTATATTGCAACCAGATTGCAGTCGATGGAGTGAACATGGTTCGGAAGAAAAGCATGAAAGGCGATTATTGCCCGAGTGCGCGGGCGCTTGATGTCATTGGAGACTGGTGGTCGCTGCTGATCGTGCGCGAGGCTTTTGACGGCGTGACGCGCTTCAGCACCTTTCAGAAGAATCTGGGGATCGCCCGCAATATTCTCTCGGAACGCCTGCGCAAGCTGACGGGCGAGGGGATCATGGAATCCGTTCCGGACCCCAATGGCGGGGCGCATCAGGAATATCGCCTGACGGCAAAAGGGCGCGATCTGCTGCCTGTTATTGTGTCGCTCCGGCAATGGGGTGAAAAGCACCTCTTTGCGCCGGGCGAGACACATTCACGCCTCGTCGACGGCGTTTCAGGCGAGGATGTAGCGGCGCTCGATGTTCGCGCTCAGGACGGACGCGTGCTTTCAGCTGATGATGTGGTCCTCATTAAGGTACGCGAGGACGATCTGTAAATTTTAGCTCTGGCGTTCGGCGATGAAGCGGGCGGCCTGCTTCAGGATGTCCGCATCCTTGCCGAAAGGCGCCAGCAGGCTTTCCGCTTGGGCAACCAGTCCGGACAGTTGCTTGCGCGTCCAGTCGATGCCGTGAAGTGATACCAGCGTGGCTTTTCCGGCGGCGGCATCCTTGCCGGTCGCCTTGCCCATCGCCTCTGCGTCGGCAGTGACGTCCAGAAGATCGTCCGCCAACTGGAAGGCAAGGCCGATGGCCGAGCCGAATTCGGCCATACGCTCACGGTCTTCGCTGGATGCATTGGCGATGATGGCTCCGGCTTCGCAGGCGAAACGGATCAGCGCGCCGGTCTTCATGGCCTGCAGCGTGATAATACCGGCTTCGTCGGGCTTGCTGGTTTCGGCCATCAGGTCGAGAGCCTGTCCGCCCACCATGCCTCCGAGGCCGGATGCGCGGGCAAGCGCTGAAACCAGTTGCACGCGAATTGCTGCATCGAGATTGGTTTCATCCGACGAGATGATATCGAAAGCATAGGTCAGAAGGCCGTCACCCGCCAGAATGGCGGCGGCTTCATCAAATGCCTTGTGCACTGTCGGCTGACCGCGCCGCAGATCATCGTCGTCCATGGCTGGCAGATCGTCATGGACAAGCGAATAGCAGTGAATGCATTCGAGAGCGGCAGCAACACGCAGAACAGCGTCGCCACCTTCGCCGAACAAAGCGGCACTTTCGACAAGGAGAAAAGGCCGGAGGCGCTTGCCGCCATTCAGGACACCGTGGCGCATGGCAGCGAGCAGCCGTTCCGGGCGGGCGATTTCTCCCGTCCTGAGGCGCTGGTCCAGAAGGCCCGTCAGTACCATTTCCACTTCCATGGCGCGATGGTTGAGAACGGCGGTGAAATCGGTCGACAGCTTTTCCATGGCAAAGGGGATGGACGAAAGCGCTGAATTGGTCAACTGGCCACAACGATCAGCACAGGCTTTTTCATTTGAACGTCACGAAACGGCGCGTTTCGACTTGTTTCCCCGGTTGGATTATGGAATCCGGTTCAAACTTATTAAGGAATGGTTTATGTCGCTTGGGGGAAGGTAGCAGGCGGTGGCAGTGGCAAAAATCATCATCAAGAGCAAAGATGGACGCAATTATCTGGCAGATCCCGTTTGGGGTGCCCGGATTGCTCTCGCGCTCAAGATCCTGGTGATTCTGGCCGTATTGCCGATTTTCCTGCTTCTTGTGTATTCCGTGCCCTTCGTCCGCCCGATTTCGACCCTGATGGTCAAGGACTATGTTCTGTTTCAGGGGGTGGACCGCAGATGGGTCAGTATCGATGACGTCGCGCCAGTTCTCGTCAATTCGGTGATGATGGCTGAGGATGGTCAGTTCTGTAGCCATGGCGGGGTGGACTGGCATCAGCTTGGGCTGGTTCTGGACGATGCGGGCGAGGGTGGCCCGAGCCGCGGCGCTTCCACAATCACGATGCAGACCGTGAAGAACCTCTTCCTCTGGAATGGGCGCTCTTATGTCCGCAAGGGGCTCGAATTTCCGCTAGCGCTGGCTGCTGACGGTATTCTGTCCAAAAAGCGCATTATGGAAATCTATCTGAATATCGCCGAGTGGGGACCGGGCATTTACGGGATCGAGGCCGCCGCCCAGCATTATTTCAAGCGTCCGGCAGCAAAACTCAACGCGCAGCAATCCGCATTGCTTGCCGTCACGTTGCCGAACCCGGCTTTGCGCAATCCAGCCAAGCCGACGCGGAACATGCAGCGCATTGCCCGGATCGTTGCCGGGCGCGCTGCACGGTCGGGACCCTATGTGGTTTGCGTGCAATAAATACGCGATACGAAAAAAAGATCAGACTCCCGCTGGTCAAACGCCGTTAGAGCGTGTATAGGCACGTGACTTTCCGGAATTTTGTCCGATGTGACAGGCTCTTCGGGGCCGTGCCGGACGTTTATTGACCGATCAGTGGAGCTGGATCCATGGCAGTACCAAAACGAAAAACGTCTCCGTCGAAGCGCGGCATGCGCCGTTCGGCTGACGCTCTCAAGGCCCCGACCTATGTCGAGGATAAGAACTCGGGCGAACTTCGTCGTCCGCATCATATCGATCTCAAGAGCGGTATGTATCGCGGCCGTCAGGTCCTCGAAGCTAAGGAATAAGTCTGAAGCTGCATTGCAGCCGAAGGATGGTTTTCAAGAACGCCGTTTCCGGTTTCCGGAAGCGGCGTTTTTTTACGATAATTTTATAATTGTAAGATGATTTCATAAATATAATCTGTATTTGATCACTTTTTGATTACTTGGTAAAAAAACAAAGTTAAGCCGCATTGCGCTATGATGAATAGTGTGTGGTTTTATTTTAATTTGATTGGTAATTGATATGGACTACATTCTTAAAACAATAATTGCGAATGGCGGATTGTCAGTATCATCGGCTGTTTCTTTCTTTAATATATTTGAAAATACTCGCTATAATGAAGATTCATTCCTAAACTTGTCAGATACGCCATGCCGCATCGGGAGCACGGAACGAGCGGTCCCTGGTGCTGTGGCCTCTTTTGCAGGTAAGAATCTGAAATAGAAGGCGGAACAAGCCGGTAATCGCAAAAAGCTCTTGCCTTTTTGTTCTATCTTGCAAGATGGGGCTGTTGGATGTCCACCAACCCCATCTATCAGCTATGTGGAAGTACTGAGCAGAAGGCGATCAGCCTGCGTCGGACGCAAAGCCAGCGCCTTCGATACCGGCAATGGCTGCAATTTCGTCATTATCCGACGTGTCGCCGGAAATACCGACCGCACCGATGATTTCGCCGTCAGCATCCTTGATCAGAACGCCGCCCGGCACCGGCACGATCTTGCCGCCCGATACACCCGAAAGTCCTTCCAGGAAATGTGGGCGATCCTTCGCCTGATTGTTCAGCCAGCGCGAGCCGGTACCGACCGCTAGGGCGCCATAGGCCTTGCCCGAACCGATCTCGAAACGGAGCATGGACGCACCGTCCTGACGCTGGAAAGCCTTCACATGGCCGCCGGCATCGAGGACGCAAACAGCAAGCGGCTTCAGTTTCAGTTCTTCGGCTTTGGCAAAAGCACCGGCAATGATCGTATTGGCTCGTTCGAGCGTCAGTGAGTGAGCGCAACGAATAGCCCACGTCTTTCGTGATTGACGGAATGGGTTTCCGGCTGGCAGTCAAAACTTTTGCTTTGCCCGCTTCGGCATAAAATAGGTTCGGATATTGACGAGTGCTTCAGCGACGTCAGCGGCATCCTGGCGGGTGGCTTTGCGTTTTGTCTCGCCGAGCTTGCGAATTGGCGCAATGATATCGCCGGTGACGGCATGACCGCGAAGAACCGGCTGCCAAAGTCTCGGCGCGTATCCTGTTGCCAGCAAAAAGCAGAGGTCCCAATCGAACGGATCAAAGGTTTGATCATCGATCCTGGTGAACCTGGGCCGGTAGTCTTTCGGGGTTTCAGAGAGGCTCCCCGAGATACGGTTATATTCCGCAACGATCGTCTGCACGGCCCGATGTTCGGTTGTTTCCATCGGCAGGTTCAGGGCGTCCGGGCCAGTCAGTTCCGGGATCCATTTGCGTGGGTCGATGAACTTTGGGCCAATGATCAGAGCCGTAAGATAACCATCGAGACCGCTCATTGACCAGATTGGCGATGCCGGACGGCGTCCCCTGATAAAGGCTTCGAACGCCGCGTCATCAAGCTTCGGTCGATCCGTCGTCCCCTGGCTGTTGTGCATCATGCCGCCCGTCGCTCCTGCTGCGTCATCGCTTCACGCTCAGCCTTCCAGGCCCACGGCAGGAGACTTTCCATTTCGTTGGCTTTCACTTTGCCGGAGATGATGCGCTCCAGCACATCGGCAAGCCAGACCTCGGGGTCCACACCATTCAGTTTACAGGTGTTGACGAGCGATGCGAGGACAGCGAAAGTCTTTCCACCCCGCTCGTTGCCCACGAACAGCGAATTCTTCCTCGTCAGGGCCACGGATTTCATTGAACGCTCGACCACATTGGAATCGATCTCGACCCGGCCATCATCAAGGCAGGCTGTCAACCCGCTCCAATGGTTGAGCGTGTAGCTGACGGCCTTGCCAAGCGCCGATTTCGCCGACACCTCGTCGCGCAGTTCGGTGAGGTGGACTTTCAGCTCTCTCATGACTGGAGCAGCCTCGCGACGTCTCACGACGAGCCGGGTATCGGCGCTTTCGCCGCGCAGTTTTGCTTCGATCCGATAGACTTCCGCAATCCTGGCAAGGATCGACAAAGCCTCCGAAGAACCCGTCAGCTTGACGACATCGACGAACTTGCGCCGCGCATGAGCAAGGCAGAAGGCCAGCCGCATGGGTGCGACATTGCTCTTGCCCCGACGTTTGACCATGGTTTTATAGGCTTGGTATCCATCGACTTGAAGCACGCCGGTAAACGACGACAATTGCCCCTCGATCTCGCGGGCGCTGCGGCTTTCGGCAAAGATATAGGCCACGGCCGGCGGTGCCGGACCATTCCAGGGACGGTCGTCAACCGCCTGCGCCCATAACTGGCAGACCTTGGTTCGTTTGCGCCCCGGCTCGAGCCGCGGCAACGGCGTCTCGTCACAGAACACTCTCGGCTGCGAGCGGATAAAGGCGGTAAGCGCGTCATAGAGAAGCTCCAGCCACCAGGCGACCCGCATCACCCAGGCGCCAAGCGTACCGCGATCGATGATGACACCGCAGGAGGCCAGCATTTGCGCCTGTCGATTGAGCGGGAGATGCCAGGCAAACTTCGAAACAGCGACATGCGCGGCAAACGCCGTGGTCACCATGCCACCGTCCATCACGCGCGCCGGTGCAGGTGCTTGCACGATGGCACTCTCACAGGCCCGGCATGCATAGCGCGGCCGGATCGTCCGTTTGACCCGGACAACAGCAGGTACGATGTCGAGCGCCTCGCTGACGTCCGTGCCGATGCAATGCAGTTCGAACGAACAGCAGGGGCAAATCTTGCTCTCCGGCTCAATGATCTCTTCATAGCGCGGAAGATGCTTGGGCAAGCGGCCGATATTGCGGGCAGACGATCGCCGTGCCTGTGTTTTGTCTTCACCGGCCGGTGCGGCATCGTCATTGGCTGCAACGGGAATATCGCTTAGATCGCCCAGGTCGAGCGTTGCCTGGGCTGGATCGATGATCGTCATCTTCTCCGATTTCGTCCCGAAGAGCTGGCGCTCAAGGAAGGCAATACGCGCTTTGAGATCGGCATTCTCTTCGTCGAGTAAGAGAATGATCCGGGTCAATTGCGCAGCATCCTGGGGCAAGGGATCGGGTCGAAGCAGCATGACCGACCCTATCATATTAGCCTGAATCTTCAAGCAAAACCAATAGGATCAGCCTACTTTTGAGGGTCGTCTCACCGCGTTTCGCTTGACCCGCGTCCAGTCAATGCCAGCTAGCAAAAGCGAGAACTCCTGGGCACTCATCTGCATCGCACCATCGCGGATCGGGGGCCAAACAAACTTTCCGCTCTCCAACCACTTTGTCGCCAGGATCATGCCTGACCCATCCCAGTAAATGCAGCGAAGTCGATCCAGACGCTTGGCGCGGAAAACGAACACGTCGCCACAATAGGGATCGGCCGCGAGCGCTGACGCCACCAAAGCCACAAGGCCATTCATGCCGCGCCGGAAGTCGACCGGTTGCGTAGCCACCATGATCTTCACGCCACTCGGCGAAACTCCGATCACCGGCGACCTCGCAAGGCCGCCACCATCGCTTGCGCCAGTTCAGGTGCTACCGGGCCGATAACCGTCATGCGCGCGCCAGCAATCTCGATCTCAATTCGACCCGCGGCAAAGTGGGCGACATCTGACGGCGAGCCTGGAGCCGGCGTTCGATCGCCAACTACCGTCACCGGCACGAACATCGCCTGCTGCGCACTGGACCTCGCAGATCGTTGAGAGGTCAGCCCAGCGTCCCGGCGCCAGACGTTCAGCAAGCCGCGATTGACGCCCCAGCGCCGGGCAACGGCCGAGATGTTAACATCAGGTTCCGCGCTTTCCGCAAGGATCCGCGCCTTCTCCTCGTCAGTCCAATTCCGCCGCTGCCGCCGGCCGGTAATCACCTCGATCCGACGATACTTTCCCTCATGCCTGGCTTCATCCATGTCTTCAAGCATGGCATCAGCGCGATCTCCAATCATCCCGGTCCGCTCCTATCAATGAAGGAGCTTATCTCGCGGCATCATTCACAAAAGAAAAGGTGGGATGTTCGTCGCGCTCACGTCAGTGAAGGCATGGATATCTCCTATATAAAGCTCAGTGTAATTTAGCGATGATGGCTTGCGATGCACACTCGAATGCTTCTTGTCACAGGAAAAACACTTTATCGATTTTCATGAAGACGGTTGCTGGCGCACGGCAAAGCTTGCCAAGGCCGGAATTTTGGTCTTTGTGTTGCGCAACATTGCAAGGAGGAAAGAATGTCCGACCAGAAAGCCATCGTCATTGCCAGCGCGGCCCGCACCGCAGTCGGCGCTTTCAACGGTGCATTTGCCAATGTCCCGGCGCATGAACTGGGTGCGACGGTCATCAAAGGCGCGTTGGAACGCGCCGGTGTGGCGGCGACGGATGTGGACGAGGTTATTCTCGGGCAGGTGCTGACGGCAGGTGAAGGGCAGAACCCGGCGCGGCAGGCGGCAATGGACGCCGGTTGCCCGAAGGAGACAACGGCCTTCTCGATCAACCAGCTATGTGGTTCCGGTTTGCGGGCGGTCGCGCTCGGCATGCAACAGATTCTTTCCGGTGATGCCAAGATCATCGTGGCGGGTGGTCAGGAATCCATGTCGATGGCGCCGCATTGCGCGCATTTGCGGTCAGGCGTGAAGATGGGCGACTTCAAGATGACCGACACCATGCTGAAAGACGGCCTGATCGATGCCTTTAATGGCTATCACATGGGGATTACGGCGGAAAACATTGCCCGCCAGTGGCAATTGACCCGTAGTGATCAGGATGAGTTTGCGCTGGCCTCCCAGCAGAAGGCTGAGGCGGCACAGACTACCGGCAGGTTCGAGGATGAAATCGTTCCCTTTACCGTAAAGGGTCGCAAGGGGGATATCGTTGTTTCGGCGGACGAATATATCCGCCCCGGTACAACGATGGAGGCTTTGACCAAGCTGAAACCGGCCTTCGACAAGGAAGGAACAGTCACTGCGGGCAATGCATCCGGGATTAACGATGGCGCTGCGGCTGTTGTGCTGATGGATGCGGATGAAGCAGTCAAACGTGGTGTGAAGCCGCTGGCGCGCATCGTTTCCTGGGCAACGGCTGGCGTGGACCCGTCGATCATGGGAACGGGTCCTATTCCGGCGACCAAAAAGGCTCTGGAAAGGGCAGGCTGGAGCGTCGGCGATCTCGATCTGGTCGAAGCCAATGAAGCCTTTGCAGCGCAGTCCTGCGCTGTTGTGCGTGATCTTGGGCTCAATCCGGATATCGTCAACGTCAATGGCGGAGCAATCGCGATCGGTCATCCGATCGGTGCCTCCGGCGCGCGCGTTCTGACAACGCTGCTTTACGAAATGCAGCGCCGTGATGCCAAGCGCGGTCTGGCGACGCTTTGCATCGGCGGCGGTATGGGCGTTGCCTTGTGCGTCGAGCGCGACTGACCTTCTCCTTCATTGGAACAGAGGCGGGTGGAGAAATAGCTCCGTCCGCCTTTTTGTTTCCGCAACGAGACGTTTGAAATCCGCAGCGTCGGCGTGACAGAATTGCCGGAAAAGTTAACGCGAAATCGAAGAAATGCTCATCAAGGTTCGTCCGGTTTCGGTTTTCTATGGTGCATCGGGCACTTTGAACACCAGATGTGGTGAGAACAAATGAAGAATATTTACAGATCAGCGATTCGTCGCCGATTCGTTCCGGCTTTGGCCTGAAGGTTAACGGAGATCGAGTTTGCAACTCTTCAGGCATTAACGAAATATCAGTAATCATTAAGACTTTCTGAAGAATCGCATTGCTACCGGAACAGCCTGTTGACAGGTTTTGCCAAAAGTTAACGGCGGTGTCGTTTCGCGTCAGGAGAACCCAGAAAAGCGGAACATCCGATTCAGCATATTGTGGGGTTTTGTGTTAGACTTACTATATATTGCCGTGAACAAAAGGCGAAGCTATCCGAGTCAGCGATTCGTCGCCGATTCGTTCCAGAGTCGTTCCAATCGTTAATCGACAAGTTATTGACCGGCAGCACATCGGTCGCCGAAAGGTTGGCAACTCGTCCATACTGAAACTTAACAGGAGCGCTTTCGGTGCGGGTCGTATAGTGCTATCGCAAGAACCAGCATCCAGCCCATGACGGGCATTTGTACCGGGAATCCGATTATTGGCATGAACCAACTCCCTGCCCATGATTTGCCGCTGACCCTGAGTGGCCGCGATGTGACTGCGGTGCTTGGGCCGACCAATACCGGCAAAACCCATCTGGCCATCGAACGCATGCTGTCGCATGGAAGCGGGATGATCGGCCTGCCGCTGCGCCTTCTGGCGCGTGAGGTCTATAACCGCGTTGTGGAACGGGTCGGTGCGGCTAATGTCGCGCTGGTCACGGGTGAGGAAAAGATCGTGCCGCCCGGCGCGCGCTATTCCGTCTGCACGGTCGAGGCCATGCCGCGCCGTACCGACGTGGCTTTCGTGGCCATCGATGAAGTGCAGCTCGCCGGTGATCTGGAGCGGGGCCATATATTCACCGACCGCATCCTGCATCTGCGCGGACGGCAGGAGACGCTCCTGCTTGGTGCAGGGACCATGCGCGGCATTCTGGAAAAGCTTCTGCGTGGCATCAATGTGGTGACGCGTCCGCGCCTGTCACATCTGGCCTATGCCGGTTCCAAGAAGATTACGCGCCTGCCGAACCGTTCCGCCATTGTTGCCTTTTCCGCGGATGAAGTTTACGCGATTGCCGAGCTGATCCGTCGCCAGCGAGGAGGCGCTGCGGTGGTGATGGGCGCGCTCAGCCCGCGCACACGCAATGCACAGGTTGAACTTTACCAGTCGGGCGATGTCGATTTTCTGGTAGCGACCGATGCTATCGGCATGGGTCTTAATCTTGATGTCGATCATGTCGCCTTTGCGCAGAACCGCAAATTCGACGGCTATCAATTCCGCGATCTGACGCCTGCCGAAGTAGGACAGATCGCCGGGCGCGCGGGCCGACACCTGCGTGACGGCACCTTCGGCGTGACAGGGCAGGTGCATCCGTTCGACGAAGAACTGGTCGAGCGGGTGGAAGCGCATAATTTCGATCCGGTGAAAGTTCTGCAGTGGCGCACGGCGCGGTTCGACTTTTCATCGCTCGATTCCCTGCGATTTTCTCTGGAAACACCCGCACCGATCGAAGGATTGGCCAAGGCCTTGCCAGCCGTCGATCAACAAGCGCTTGAAAATTTGTCGAAAGACGAAGAGATTGTGCGGCTCGCCAAGACACCGGCACGCATCGAGCTTTTGTGGGACGCCTGCGCGCTGCCCGATTATCGCAAGATCGCGCCGGCGCAGCATGCCGATATCATTGCAACCATCTATCAGGATCTTGTCCGCCGAGGGAGCGTCGATGAAGATTATATGAGCGAACAGGTGCGCCGCGCCGATAGCACAGAGGGGGAAATCGACACCCTGTCGCATCGTGTGGCGCAAATTCGAACCTGGACTTTTGTGTCGCACAGGCCGGGATGGCTTGCCGATCCGACACACTGGCAGGAAAAGACGCGCGAAATTGAGGACAGATTGTCCGACGCGCTGCATGAAAGGTTGACGAAACGCTTTGTAGACCGCAGGACAAGCGTGCTTATGAGGCGCCTGAGAGAGAATGCCATGCTTGAAGCAGAAATCAGCCCTGCCGGAGACGTGATTGTCGAAGGCCACAATGTCGGGCAACTGGAAGGATTCCGTTTTACCGCTGACGTTCAGGCCGATGGGCCGGACGCCAAGGCGGTGAAGTCGGCTGCACAAAAGGCGCTGGCCGCCGAGTTCGAACGTCGCGCTGAGCGCTTTGCTGCTGCGCCGAACGGCGATTTCGCGCTCGGCTCGGATGGCGTTATGCGCTGGGTTGGCGCAACGGTCGCAACGCTGGTTGCAGGTGATGACCTGTTGAAGCCGCGTGCGGTGATCCTGGCCGACGAACAGCTTACCGGAGCGGCTCGCGACAAGGTTGCCGCGCGTATCGAACGGTTCGTCGCCCATCATATCGAAACCGTTCTGAAGCCGCTCACCGATCTGGCTGCCGCTGATGCCCTGACTGGCATGACACGCGGCCTTGCTTTCCAGATCGTCGAGAACCTTGGCAGTCTTCCGCGCCGCGATGTGGCAGAGGAAGTGCGTGGGCTCGATCAGGATTCGCGCGCGGCGCTTCGCCGTCTCGGCGTGCGTTTCGGTGCCTATCATGTCTTCATGCCCATGTTGCTGAAGCCTGCTCCTGCCGGTCTCATTACACTGCTCTGGGCGCTGAAAAACGATGGCCGCGAACGGGCCGGTTATGGCGATGTCGTGAATGTGCTGGCCGCTGGCCGCACGTCGGTCGTGGTCGATCCCGCCTTCGATCCGATGTTCTACCGTCTGGCAGGCTATCGCGTGTTGGGCCGCCGTGCCGTGCGCATCGATATTCTCGAACGTCTTGCCGATCTCATTCGCCCGGCGCTTGCCTGGCGTCCGGGTTCCGGTGCGCGTCCGGATGGCGCTTATGACGGCGGACGTTTCATCGTCACGCCTGCCATGATGTCCATTCTCGGTGCGACGACCGACGATATGGAAGAAATCCTGAAGAGCCTCGGCTATCGTCACGAGGCCATGGAAGCTGCTGCCGTCACGGCGAAGCTTGCTGAGCTGGATGCTTTCGCGGCCGAAGCTGCAGCCAAGGAAACTGGCGTTTCGCCGGTCGCAGAGGCTGAGAAGCCTGCTGTGCCAGCGGCTGAACCTGTGCCCGCACCTGTTGTTGTCGCTGAAACGGAAACCGAAGCCAAAGCGGAAGAAGCTGCACCTGTAGCGGCAGAAGCCGCATCGGCCGGTGAAACCGCAGAAACGGTGGCTGAAGAGCCAAAGCCTGTTCTTCTGTGGCGTCAGGGTCGTTTCGAAGGCCGCAACCGCAACCAGGATCAGAACCGTCAGCGTCAAAATCGCGGCAACCAGAATCGTAGTCATCAGAACCGCGATCAGGGCGGCGAAGCACGCAAGTCGGAAGGCGGAGCAGAGCAGCAGGCACGCAATGATCGTGGCGGCAAGCGCTTCGACAAGCAAAAGCGTCACGACGGCGAAGGCAAGCGCGAAGGTTCCAAGGGTGACTTCCGTGGTGGCAATCAGCGTCAGCAGAAGCGCGATCATGGCCATCAGGGCGGCAAACGGGTGGAGCAGGAACGTCCTGCGCGTATCGATCCCGATTCGCCTTTTGCCAAGCTTCTTGCTCTGAAAGAGCAGATGAAGAAGTAAGATGACTGCAGAAACGGGCGCAAGACAGCGAATCGACAAGTGGCTGTTCTTTGCGCGCGTGGTCAAATCAAGATCGCTGGCGGCGAAACTCGCCGTCGGCGGCAAGGTCCGGGTCAACCGTGACAAGATTGAGCAGGCCGCTCATCAGGTGAAGGTTGGCGATGTGCTGACCATCACACTTGATCGTCGTATCCTCATTTACAAGATAGTTGCTCCAGGTGAGCGCCGCGGTCCAGCGCCCGAAGCCCAGCTTCTTTATGAAGATCTTTCGCCGCCACCGGCATCTGCTACTGCGATGGCAGCGGAGGCGGTAGTGCCACAACGTGAGAGCGGAGCAGGGCGCCCGACCAAGAAAGAACGCCGTGAAACGGATCGTTTGCGCGGAAGCTGAGACGGACGCGTTGCCGCAGGCATCTTTTGGCGGTGATGGAAATTGCGTGTTGAACCGTCCCGGCGAAAGCCTTTTCCACGCAAAAGCCCTCAAACGAAATGCTGTTTCAGATGTGCGTGACTTCGTGACATTGCGGCGTTTGTACCCTTGTCATGGCAGGATAAAATCGTTACCTCACGCATTGTCATAAAAGGGCATGGGCTGAGGCTAGTGGTCTGATACAGACTTCGAGCAAATGTCGGAATCTAAAAGACCACTAATAAACCCATGGATCTAGTGGATTTTTCGAATTTGACGTTTGAAATGAGATTGATGTCGGGCAGGTATCAAACGTCAAATTCAATCCACTAGCAACCATTTCCGTGCACAGTGACTTCGTGGCGAGATATTCCAAAGCCCCGAGCCGATTGTAGGCTTGCCGGAGTATCGGCGCAAAGCTGTAGGATAGATAAGCTGCCTCTTCTGGAATTCGGGCGGCAACAGGAGTTCGACGATGACGTATGTCGTGACCGATAATTGCATTCGCTGCAAATATACGGACTGCGTCGAGGTCTGTCCGGTCGATTGCTTCTACGAAGGCGAAAACATGCTCGTCATCAATCCCGACGAGTGCATCGACTGTGGCGTATGTGAACCGGAATGCCCTGCCGAGGCGATAAGCCCCGACACCGAGCCGGGCCTCGACAAGTGGTTGGAGCTGAATACGGAATATGCGGCAAAATGGCCCAATATTACCGCGAAAAAGGATGCCCTGCCGGAAGCCAAGGAAATGGACGGGGTGGCTGGCAAGCTGGAGAAGTATTTCTCTGCCGAGCCGGGTAGTGGTGACTAATACCGGCCCGGTGTTGCAAGCGCTGCTTGCATGCTGCTGCAAGCACGACGGTATTGCATAAGTATGTCTTTGTTTCGGAAGACCTTGCGCTTCCGAGATACGTACGTTCAGCCTGTCAAGACTGCCAGGTTGTCTGACAATGCTCGAATACAGCAATTATCACTTGCTTTTTCTGCAAGGCATCGGCAAAAGACGAATGAAATCACGGGAAAACGCCCATCTTTTAGGCGTGTTGCATTGCCAAATACGACATATTTGGCAATTTGTTGATTCTTTCGCGAAATTGTGTTAGGTTGCTCCAATAATTTCGGTGACTGGACGTCAATTCGTGGCTCTATGCGTTAATCTCTGAAAGGGCTGATCTTTAGTACCGGGCTGAATGGCACCGGGGAAGATGATTGCGATTTGGCGTCGTCCCCCTCACCGTACACCCGGTCGGCTAGATTTGCCGTCAGATACGTTTTCAGTTCCAAACCGACAAACAACTTCCGTGCTTCATTATCTCCGGAGCGCGGTCGAAAATCATGTGTCAACCGGCGGGTTGCGCCGGGCACAACAGGGAGTAATGAAGCGTATGTCATCCCAGCAGAAAAAGTCTCCAGTAGCGCGTGGCGGTTTCAAGGCCGGTGAGGCGATCGTGTATCCGGCTCATGGCGTCGGCCAGATCGTCACCATCGAAGAGCAGGAAGTGGCAGGCCACAAGCTCGAGCTTTTCGTGATCGATTTCGAAAAAGACAAGATGCGCCTGAAGGTGCCAGTAGCCAAAGCCGCTTCCATCGGTATGCGCAAGCTGTCGGAGACCGACTATGTTGAACGTGCACTGAAGGTCGTACAGGGTCGCGCACGTGTGAAGCGTACCATGTGGTCGCGCCGCGCCCAGGAATATGATGCGAAGATCAATTCCGGCGATCTGATCTCGATCTCGGAAGTCGTTCGCGATCTTTTCCGCGCTGAGAACCAGCCGGAACAGTCTTATTCGGAACGCCAGCTTTATGAAGCTGCCCTTGATCGCATGGCGCGCGAAATCGCTGCCGTGAACAAGCTTTCGGAAACCGAAGCAGTTCGTCTGATCGAAGCAAATCTCGCCAAGGGACCGAAGCGTGGCAAAGCCGACGCTGAAGCGGATATTGAGGACGATGAAGTCGAAGCCGCATAAGCTTTACTTCGCTTTCTTTCAAAAAAGCCCGGCCAAAGCCGGGCTTTTTTTGTTTGCTACTTGACCAGCAGGAATTGGGTCCGCAGCCCTCCATGCAAATAGAGGGCAATATGGTTTGGTTAAAATTCTATTGAATTTCGCAATCAATCATTAACCTCCCTGGTCATCTTCCTGCGTTGCCAGAGAATTATCTCTTGGAGAGAGGGAACCTGATCGCAGCTGATGCGTTCTCCCAGACACCAGTTCGTAAACGGGTTTGTTTTGCGGCGTAATCATATTGGCCAAAGAATAGGCCTGGCGGGGAGTTTTGGGCGAATTCGCACGTTCGTCCAAGGAGTCTTTGTGGGACTGGCATATCCTTCCACTGAACGCCCGTCGGGCGTGAGTTCAGAACAGGAGAACCAGATGAAGCAGTCATCCATGTGCAGTTCTTCCGCAGTTCCAGCCAATCGCATGCCTATGGTTGCGCGTAGCCTCCCAGCGACAGCAGCCTCTTCTCAATCCATGATCCGCAGCGCAATGTCGGCTCCCTATCTGGAGCGCGAAGAGGAGCGAGCCCTCGCCATTCGCTGGAAGGAACTGAAAGATCAGGAAGCACTACATCGCATCACATCCGCACATATGAGACTGGTCATCTCCATGGCCGGGCGCTTCCGCAAGTTCAAATTGCCGATGAACGATCTCATTCAGGAAGGTTACGTCGGTCTTCTTGAAGCCGCCGCACGTTTCGATCCCGAACGGGAAGTGCGTTTTTCGACCTATGCGTCGTGGTGGATTCGCGCGTCTATGCAGGATTATATCCTGCGCAACTGGTCCATCGTGCGCGGTGGCACGAGTTCGGCGCAAAAGGCGCTGTTTTTCAATCTGCGGCGGCTTCGTTCGAAACTGGCTCAGTCCGATGACAATATGACCAAGGCCGAGATGTATCGGGAAATTTCCGATCAGTTGGGTGTTTCGACAAACGATGTCGAGATCATGGACAGCCGCCTTTCGGGACCAGACAGTTCTCTATCGGCACCTGTGAACAATGACGAGTCTGGCGCGTCCCGTCGTATGGATTTTCTGGTTGACGATCATCCGTTGCAGGACGAGATCGCCGAAAGTTCCATCGATATGGAACGCCGTAATCAGTGGCTTAACGTGGCTCTGGACACGCTGAACGAGCGCGAATTGCACATCATCCGTGAGCGTCGTCTCGATGATGACGGCGTGACGCTCGAAGCGCTGGGTGAAAAGCTTGGCATCTCCAAGGAGAGGGTACGGCAGATTGAAAGTCGTGCTATGGAGAAGCTGAAGATTGCCCTCTTGAGCCAGCACGAACTGGCGGCCTATCAAGCGTAAGCTGTTACAAACAGGGCAACACAAGTAGAGGGGCCGAACGGCTCCTTACTTTTGCGGTTCCGCAGTCTTGCCTTCAAGGCGTGACGACCAGTCCTCGACCTTACGATTTTCGAGGCGGCGCACTGCATAGCGCTTCCAGCTGTCGGCGAGATGGGAAAGCTCTGCCATCGCGGACAGTTCGTCATAGTTTAGCGTGTCGACATAAAGTAGGTGCCAGACACGATGCAATGTCCAGTCCGGTGAAAGGCGGTCGAAGAGTGTCATCGAATCGCCGGTTTCCACGTGACCTTCTTCCAGAACACGATAATACCAGCCTGTCCGTCCCGTCTTCTGGACGCGCACGGCCATGTCGGCGGTTGCAAAGCGTTCGTTCAGTTTCCAGCAAGGCTGGCGGCCCTGTGAAACCTCGACAAGTGCACTGCCGAGCCGGAACCTGTCGCCCACGGCAACATTGTGTTCATCGAGACCCGACGTGGAGATGTTTTCGCCGAAAGCACCGCGCAGATTCAGACGCGGGTTTTCGCCAATCTCTTCGCGCCAGACCGCATAATGATCGTGCGGGTAATGATGAAGCGCCTTTTCCGGGCCGCCATGCACTTTCCGATCGCCCTGCGCGTCGCAGTCCAGCCCTTCGAAAGTCACGCGGGCCTTGCCGGAAACCGGCTGCTTGTCGATGCCGCTTGGAACGCCGCGAGCCCCGAGAGGAGCGACTTTTCCAGCAAGGACAGAGTGGATAAGTGTTTCCGTTATCATAGTTACTCGCTGATCAGCTTCACGCGGTCGCCGACCGAAACCGTCGCTCCCGCCGACATGGCATTGAGAAGGCGGAACAGTTCCAGCTTGCGGGTGGTGCCCTGCATGCGTGCCGACAGGCTGGCCAGCGTGTCGCCCGGCTTCACCGTCACGACGCGGATGCGAAGCGGCTTGATGGCGTTTTGTTCGGCTGGCGACAGCAGGCGGAAGGACTGGGTGACCGTCTGTGAAGCAGGCAGAAGTGCGCTACTGCCTTTCGGTGCCGCCGTCAGGAAGCGATAGACCTTGTTGTTTGCACCAATAACCACAATGTCGAATTGCCATCGGTCGGCACTGGCGCGCGCAGTCGCAGCGGGCAATCTATTGATGGTGGTGGTCTGGATCGAACTGTCGTCGAGACCGGTCACCCAGCCGGACCGGATATAGTCGGCAAGATTCGATCCGGCCGGAAGAGATGCGCCATCGAAACGAATGGCAACTTCGCCGGGGCCGCTTGCCATGACCGCATTGGCTGAATTGTCGATGGTGAAGCCATCTGGTGCCCGGAAGGTGACGCCGAGCTTCGGATGGATGAAGGTCTGTTCGCGGACATAACCTTCATTGGGTGAGTCGCCGTAAAGAAGGCCGTCAATACCGTTGAGGAAGGAATCGCGATCAGTCGTGCCGACTCCTGGTGCGCCGATGCGGCGTGCATGTCCGAGCGCAAGCTGGATACGCTGCGGAGTTGCCGGGTGGCTTGCCAGGAAGTCGAGGCTGGCGTCTGTCGCGCCCGAAACCGAGCGGAAACCCGTATAGGCTTCCATCGATTGCAGGAAACGGGCCGAAGCGAACGGATCATAACCAGCTTCGCCGATCATCTTGATGCCGATGGCATCCGCCTGCAATTCCTGATTACGCGAGAACTGGGCAAGCCGCAACTTGCCGCGCAGCGCTTCTTCGCGGCTGGCAGATTCATTATGCAGCACTTCGCTGGCAACGCGCCCGGCTATGGCTGTCTCAGCTTCCTTCTCCTGCCGCAAAATGCCATGATTGGCAATGACATGGCCCATTTCATGGGCGATGACAGCCGCGACTTCCGAAGAGTCGTTGGCGAGCGCGAGCAGGCCGCGCGTTACGTAGAGATAGCCGCCCGGCAATGCGAAGGCATTGATATTGGGACTATCGAGAATGGTGATGCGATAGGTCTGGTCCGGTTTGTCAGTAACGGTCGTCAGCTTGCCGACGATCTTCGCCACCATGCGTTCAAGCTTCTGGTCCTTGTACTCGCCGCCATAGGTCGCGAGGATACGCGGATGCTGCTGGGCACCAAGCTGTGCCAGCCGGTCATTGCGTGTTACATTGTCGACAGTCACCGGATTGTCGGAAGGCTGCAGTCCCAGATCCTTGCTGGAATTAATCGACTGACAACCTGAAATCAGGGCGATCGCAAGCAAGCCAAGACCGATGGCTGGTTTCCGCCAATTTTGCTGCGTCCATTCTGGCAGGGAGATGGGTAGACACAGGAAGGCCCGGGAACGGGTCGATTGACGGAACAGTATTTTATCCTCGCTTCTGAATCAGATTGCATGATCCGAGGCCAAATCTAGCCACAGACCAGAAAGCGTACAAGCGCACACGAAAGCTGTAGCCGGTTCTTCCGGCAGATTGCGAACAAAATATGTCCGCAACTGTAACTCTATTTGAGGCTTAGACCTGAACTCCGCTTTTCGCCGATATAGTGCCGCAATGCTTCCGGTCCAGTCGGTGAAAGCAGTTCGGCAGAGGGGCCCATCGCGGAAATCCGGCCACTGTCGAGAAAAAGCAACACTGCATCGAGATAGAGCGCATCTTCAGGCGTGTGCGTTACCATCAGCACCGTCATGCCGGTTTCAAGTTGAAGCTCCCTGACCAGATCCAGCATCTGGTGTCGTAGCGCCGGGCCAAGTGAGGCGAAGGCTTCGTCAAGGAGCAGAATCGGGCGCTGGCGTATGAGGGCGCGGGCAATCGCTACGCGCTGGCGTTCGCCGCCGGAAAGCGCTTCAGGCTTGCGCTGTTCTTTGCCTGCGAGACCGACACGCAACAGGGCTTCTGCGATATCGATGCGATCTTCTGCGGTCAGCTTCAGGTTCGGCGAGCGTCCGAGACCGACATTCTGTTCGACGGTCAGGTGGGCAAACAGGTTGTTTTCCTGAAACACCATCGAAACAGGCCGGTCGGCTGGCGAAAGTTCACTGACGTCTTTATCGCCAATGAAGATATGACCGGATTGCGGGAGTTCGAAACCGGCAATCAGGTTGAGAAGTGTCGACTTGCCCGAACCACTTGGCCCGACAACCGCAGCAATGACACCGGCCTTTATCGTCGCATCGAAATGCATGGCGGTTTCGCCATAGCTGAAACGAAGGTCATCGAGGCGAATTTCGGCAAGGGCGTTTATCGTGGCATTCATAGAGAAGGCGTTTCCTTTCGGGATGCGCGATCCGCGATCATCATCAACACGAGGCAAAGCAGCCCGAGAATAAGCGCCAGACCCGCCGCGTCGAATGTGCGATAGCTACCCATGCGCTGCAAGAGGAGATAGGGCAGCGTCAAAAGCGCGTCACTGCCGAACAGGGCAATCGTGCCGAGGTCGCCAAGAGAAAGCGCCATGGCAAAGGCAAAGGCCATGCCGAAAGGTTTGCGGATCGACGGCCAGTCGATGAGCTGGAAACGGTTGAAGCCGCGAATGCCCAGTTGTGCGCAAAGCCGGTTGTGGCGGCTGGCCGCCGTGTCCCATGCGGGCCGCAGAAGACGCACGGCAAAGGGCATGGCCATCGCCGCATTGACGGTGACGACCATGAATGGTGCCATCGCAAACGGATCGGTGAAGTGGCGAAGCAGGATGAACCAGCCGGCGCCGATCACAATTGGCGGCATGACAAGGATCAGGCTGGCACCTGTATCGAAGATGTTGGCGAGCTTAAGTTCTTTCACTGCTTCACGTGCTGACACAAGCGCAAGCGACAGAAAGACCGAGAGGAGTGCTGCGGAAAAACCGAGTACCAGACTGGTGCCGATCGCGCGCCAGACCGTTCTCTCCGTCAATAGTCGTACAAGATCGGCAGCGAGACCGGAGATGACCACACCTGCAATCGGCAGCGCGACATAGAGAAAGCCTGTCCCGATAACGACGATGTTTGAAATGTGCTCAGCCGTGGATACCTTGCCATAGCGTCGTGGTGTCGCGGAATGGGTGAAGGCTTCTTCCGATGGCCTTCCGGTGAGGCGCAGGGCCAGAAGGACAAGCAATGTCAATACAAGCTGCGTGAAGGTGAGGGCGACCGCCCGGCCCGGATCAAAATCGAAATGCAGGCTCTGGTAGATTGCAACTTCCAGGGTGGTGGCACGAGGCCCGCCGCCGAGCGTCAGCACGGTCGTGAAACTGGTCACGCAGAGCATGAAAATGAGGCCAATCATGCCCGGCAGATTGCGCCGGATCACGGGCCATTCGATGAGCCGGAAGCGCGCTCCATTACCCATGCCGAGCTGCGCGGCAAGCTTCCAGTAATCGGTCGGTATGGATTCGTATCCTGCCAGAATGAGACGGACTGCAAGCGGCATATTGAAGAAGATATGGGCGATCAGGATGCCCGTAATGCCGTAAATATCCGGTTGGAATGAGTGGCCTGCCGCTTCGGACAGATGCGCAATGAATCCGTTGCGGCCATAGATGCTGGTGACGCCGAGCACTGCGACGAGTGCAGGCAGGGCAAGCGGCAGGGCAAACAGGCGCAGAATAAGCCCGCGCCCCGGAAAATTTGCTTCGGCATAGAGTGCGCGGGCGACAGGAACCGCAAACAGCACGGAAAGCAGGCTTGAAGCGATTGCCTGCAGGATCGTGAAACGAGCAACCCGCCATAGATAGGTGTCAAAATTGGCAGCGGCATCGAAGCCGCCGCTGCCCGCTTCAAATGCCAATGCGATAAGCGCGCCGCCGGCAAGCATGACCAGAAAGACAAGCGCCAGTGCACCCGCAGCGGGCTTCGCGGCGGATATGTTCTTCGTGCGGTGCTGTGCCGGAAATGTCGTCATTTACTGGTCGCGGCCAGCCATTCATCGACCCATGACTTCCTGTTCTTGGCGACTTCGTCGGAAGGGAGGAGAAGCGTCTTTTCGGGCTTCGGCAGTGCGTCGAAAGCGGCTGGAAGTGGGGCGGAAGTCTTGCCGGCTGGATACATCCAGTTGGTTTCAGGAATGACATCCTGGAAACCGGGGCCGGTCATGAAAGCCAGAAATTTTTGCGCCAGAGGATTTTTTGCGCCGGTCGTGGTTTGAGCGGCTAACTCGATCTGGAGATAATTACCCTCCGGATAGGCCAGAGCCTTATAGCGCTCCGTCTTTTCCGCGATCATGTGATAGGCGGGAGACGTCGTATAGGACAGTACCATCGGGGCTTCGCCCTTGGTGAAGAGTCCATAAGCCTCCGACCAGCCGGGTGTGACGGTGAGAATGCGCTTCTGCAGTTTCTGCCAGGCCGCTTCCGCCTCATTGCCGTAGACGGATTTCATCCAGAGCAGCATGCCCAGCCCCGGCGTTGACGTGCGCGGGTCTTGCAGCACGATCTTCTGCGAAGGATCGCCTTCGACCAGTTCTTTCAGGCTCTTTGGAGGATTGGGCAGCTTTTCCGAATCGTAGACCACGGCGAAATAGCCGTAGTCGTAGGGAACGAAGATATCGTCCTTAAAGCCGCCCGGAACGCTCACATTGCTCTGGTCGATGCCGCTTGGTGCAAAAAAGCCGGTAGCGCGCGCTTCGGTCGTCAGATTGGTATCGAGACCGAGGACGATATCGGCTTTGGTATTGCTGCCTTCGAGCTTGAGACGGTTCAGCAGGGCAACGCCATCGGCGGAGGCGATCCAGTCAACTTCGCAGCCGCATTCCTTCTCGAAGTTTTCCTTGACCTTTGGCCCCGGACCCCATTCGGAAACGAAACTGTCATAGGTATAGACGGTGAGCTTGTCTTTCGCCTGCGCTGAAGGCGTGAAAGCCATAGCTGCGGAAAATGAAATAGCTAGCAAAGATAAAAGCCGCATCACGGCACTTCCTTTCTTTTACTACAAGAGGATTGAGCGCCGTTTATGGAGCGTCTAATCCCTCCGCCGGTGCAAACCGGATCAGGTTCAGCGGGTTGGCCTTTTTTCCGCATTTCTGGACGCAAAACCGTTTTACACTTTTGCTGGAAATGCTTTTGGGCCTCTCAGCCATCCGCGGAAGCGGACGGCACCCCGTTAGAGCGGTTGCGACAATAATCTTTCGCAACGGGAAGGGCAATAATGTTTCGGGGTATCGCACCGGCAGCGAATGCGGGCTTCCGGCGCGGATTAGCCCGTGTTATGAGCGGCTTATGAGCACATTCGTCATTCTCCTCGGCGGCGATCTGGTCGTGACCGATCGCCTGAAGCGCCAAATTGCAGATGCGCGTATTCTCGCTGCCGATAGCGGGATCAGGCATGCTGCGGCGCTTGGTGTCGAACCGGAACTGTGGCTCGGCGATTTCGATTCGACCTCCGCAGAGCTTCGAGTGCAATATGGACACGTGCCGCAAAAGACGTTCCCTGCCGCCAAGGACATGACGGATGGAGAACTGGCCTTCGAGGAAGCCTATATGCGGGGTGCGGATCGGGTGATCCTCTGTGGAGCTTTCGGCGGGCAGCGCACCGACCATACGCTGCTGCACCTGACCATGGCGACAGCGCAGGCGGCAAAAGGGCGGAACGTGCTTTTATCCAGTGGCTCCGAGGAGGCCTGGCCCCTGCCGCCGGGAGATTATGTCTATGACTTTCCCGATGGAACACCGTTCAGTGTGATTAATTTCAACACTGTCGAAGGCCTTTCGATCACAAATGCGGAGTGGCCGTTAGATAATGTGACACTGCCCTTCGGCTCTTCATGGACAGTGTCTAATGTAGTTCGTGGAACACTTCGTGTTACTGCGCATTCTGGATTGGCGATACTTATCGCCAACTTGGCGATGGAGGAAACACCGCGCTGAGGCCGCTAACCTTATTAATCGAAAGAGCTTGACGCTGGCGAGCGAAACGTATTGTAAATGGGCCAAGCGGGTGTCATCTGCTTTACGCCGAAATTGGGGACGCAAAGTCGGTGATTAGTTCAACTCTTGTAGGAGATGTTTCAATGAAATCACGTCTTACGATGATTGCTGTTGCTGGCGTGCTCGCGTTCTCGACGGCTGCATGCACGACGAATGAACAGCGCACGGCCGGTTACGGTGTCGGTGGCGCAGCACTCGGCGCTCTCGCCGGTGGCGCAATCGGCGGCAATGGCCGTGGCGCTCTTGCTGGCGCTGCTATCGGCGGCGTTGCCGGTACGCTCCTTGGTGCAGCCCAGACGCGCAATGGCACGCAGTACTGCCGCTACCGCGATCCGTATGGCCGCGTCTACGAAGCGCCTTGCCAGTAAGCATTGGGCCAGTAATGACTAGGCCAGCAATAGCTGGATAAATAAGTTTGCTGACAGGTCGGGGAAACCCGGCCTGTTTGTTTTTCATGGGTCTTTTCGTGCCGTACCATTTGACAGAACGGCTTTTGTCGCGGACAAGCAGGGCGGAATTTTAAACCCTGTTTATCGAAAAGAACCATGGCACCACCACTCCTTCGCCTCGACCAGATCAAGCTCACCTTTGGAGGCACGCCGCTTCTGGAGGGTGCCGGCCTCTCGGTGAGCGAAGGCGACCGCATCGCGCTCGTAGGACGCAATGGTTCGGGTAAATCCACCCTGCTCAAGATTGCAGCCGGCATGGTGGAGGCGACATCGGGCGAGGTTTTCAAACATCCGGGAGCAACTATCCGCTATCTGCCACAGGTGCCGGATATGGACGGCTTTGCCAATGTGCGTGCCTATGTGGAAGCGGGGCTGGGGCCTGCCGACGACCCGCATCGTGTGACCTATCTTCTCGAACATCTCGGCCTGACGGGAGAAGAAAAGCCGGATCATCTGTCCGGCGGCGAGGCGCGGCGTGCCGCTCTGGCGCGGGTGATTGCACCACAGCCCGACGTTTTGCTGCTGGACGAGCCGACCAACCATCTGGATCTGACCACCATCGAATGGCTGGAAAGTGAACTGCGCCAGATTCGCTCCGCCATTGTTTTGATCTCGCATGACCGCCGCTTTCTGGAGAATGTCAGCCGGGCGACGGTTTGGCTGGATCGTGGCATCACGCGTCGTCTGGAGCAGGGTTTTGGTCATTTCGAGGAATGGCGCGACAAGGTGCTGGAGGATGAAGAGCGCGACCATCACAAGCTTGGGCGCCAGATCGCGCGCGAGGAGCATTGGCTGCGCTACGGTGTTACCGCCCGGCGCAAGCGCAATATGCGCCGCCTCGGCGAACTACATTCCATGCGCGCCGATTTTCGCAATCATCGCAAGGCACAAGGGACGGCGGTTCTGGCGGCAAGCGATGCAAAGGAATCCGGCAAGCTGGTGATTGAAGCCAAGGGGCTGAGCAAGGCCTATGGCGAGCGCGTGCTGGTCAAGGATTTTTCGATCCGGGTGCAGCGCGGTGACCGTATCGGTCTCGTTGGACCCAACGGTGCCGGAAAGACGACGCTTCTGTCGCTTTTGACTGGCAAGCTTGCGCCGGATTCTGGAACCTTGCGGCTTGGCGTCAATCTCGAAATGGCCGAACTCGACCAGAAGCGCGAAAGCCTCAATCTGGATGAGACACTGGCGCATTACCTGACGGACGGGCGCGGCGAAAGCCTCGTGGTCAACGGCGAGCAACGGCATGTCGTGTCTTATATGAAGGACTTTCTGTTCCAGCCTGAGCAGGCGCGCACGCCCATTCGCGAACTTTCCGGTGGCGAACGTGCCCGTTTAATGCTGGCCCGCGTTCTGGCGCGGCCCGCAAACCTGCTTATCCTCGACGAACCAACCAACGATCTCGATATGGAAACGCTCGATCTGCTGCAGGAGCTTGTCGCAGGTTTTCCCGGCACAGTCATTCTGGTCAGCCACGACCGTGATTTTCTGGATCGCACGGTTACATCGGTGATTGCACCGGAAGGTGACGGGCGCTGGCTCGAATATGCGGGCGGCTATGCCGACATGATGGCGCAGCGCAAGGAGCAGGCTTTGAGCCGGCGCTCGGTCAAGGTGTCAGGCAGCCGAAGTGATGAGAAGTCGGAAGAGGACACTTCGCAGCCGAAGCGTGAGGAAAAGCGCAAGCTTTCCTACAAGCAGAAATTTGCGCTCGAAACCCTGCCGGGCAAGATGGATGCCCTCTCGAAGGAAATCGCAGTGCTGGAAGGCAAGCTTGCCGACCCGCAGCTTTATGCCAAGGACCCGACATTGTTTGCCAAGACGGCCGATCTTCTTGAGAAGAAACGCTCCGAAAATGCGGCCATGGAAGAGGAATGGCTTGAGCTGGAAATGCTGCGAGAGGAAATCGAAGGGTAAGGCTACCCTTCGACATAATCTTCGAACTTAACTGCTCGCCTTGTTCAGCAAGGCGATTTCATCGTCGCTGAGTTTCAGTTCGGCTGCGGCGATCAGGTCGCCGAGCTGGGCCGAGCGTGTGGCGCTGGCGATCGGGGCTGTGATCGACGGCTGTGCGATGAGCCATGCAATTGCAACCTGCGCAGGCGTGACATCGAGATTGCGTGCAACGTCATCGAGTGCAGCAATGATCCGCGAACCACGATCCGTCAGATATTTTTCGACCGATTTGCCGCGTGCGCTTTGTCCAAGATCGTCAGCGGAACGATACTTGCCGGTCAAGAACCCTGCTGCCAGCGAATAATAGGAAATAACGCCGAGTTCGTTTTCACGGCAGATTTTCTCCAGCCCATTTTCGAAATCAGCGCGATCATAAAGATTATAGAGCGGTTGCAGGCTTTCATAGCGCGGCAGATTATTGGTCCGGGCGACGTCAAGCGCCTCTGTCAGCCGCTCAGGTGTGAGATTGGACGCACCGATGGCGCGCACCTTGCCTGCATCGATGAGCTCCTTATAGGTGCCGAGCACATCTTCGAACGGTGTTTCGGGATCGTCCCAGTGCGATTGATAGAGGTCGATATAATCCGTCTGCAGCCGTTTGAGGGAGGCGTCGACCGCTTTGCGGATATAGGCCGGCGAAAGGCCTTTCTCGTCGGGCCCCATCTCGGAGCCGACCTTGGTGGCAATAACGACTTTATCGCGCAGGCCACGGGATTTCAGCCAATTGCCGATAATGGTTTCGGATTCGCCGCCCACATTTCCGGGCGCCCAGGCGGAATAGGCGTCCGCCGTGTCGATGAAATTGAATCCAGCATCGACGAAACGGTCGAGAAGCGAGAATGATGTCGCTTCATCGACCGTCCATCCAAATACATTGCCGCCGAAGCAAAGCGGCGAAACATTGAGTTCGGTACGTCCGAGCTTCCTGAACTCCATAGACCCTATCCCCTTCCTCTGAATACGAATCGCGGGCGATCCGTCGGGTTTCGATTTCGGGAAGAAGAAGGGCTTCGGGAAGAGCCGAAATCAGCCCATGCCAAGTGCATCCATGTAAAGCTGCAGCATGGCTTCTTCTTCCTGACGTTCATGGTCTTCTTTTTTACGCAGACGAATAATGGTCCTCACGACCTTGCTGTCAAACCCAGAACCCTTCAATTCCGCGTAAACTTCCTTGATATCGTCGGCGATGGTCTTTTTTTCTTCTTCCAGGCGCTCGATGCGCTCGATGAAAGCGCGCAACTGGCCGACAGCAATGGTTTGGGCTTCGCTGGTAATGTCGTCGCTCACGAGGAGTTCTCCAATTCAAAGTCTATGATGGTGCGGACACGCATTGCGCGAAAACCGCTTATCGAAAGTCTGGACCGTTTTTCCCGCGAGTCGCAGGTAAAATTAAGAGCCTTTTTCGATGCACGACCCGATTTGGCGGGTCAAGCCCTGTGGATAGCGGGTAAAGCCTCTCCTGACAGGCCTGTTACTCACCGCGATCAGCACGCGAGCCGAAATGCTGGACCACATGAATGCCGGGCAAGGTGTTGATGTGCGCGATCATCGGCGCCAGCCTGTCGGCCCATTCATCTGCACCCTTGTCATCGGCAATCAGGTCCTGTCGCACCTCGATCAGGACATGGGCGAAGCCTTTTGCCGTCGCATGGCGATACATGGCATCGTTCTTGAGTGCGCCGTCATAAGGTTCGTTATCGCCAACCGTTAGATCGGCGTTTTCGCGCAGCAGCGACAAAAGCGGCTTTACGGCGCGGTCGTCCTTGTCCCAGAGAAGACCGATCTGCCAGGGGCGGGCCTTTTCCTTCCAGAGCGGCGTGAAGGAATGAATCGAAACAATGAAAGGCGCTGCCCTGCTTTCAGCCGCCGTGCGCTCGCTCGCACGTGCTACCGTGTTGTGATAGGGGCGATAGAAGCGTTCAAGCCGTTCTTCGCGTTCGCCTGCCGACATTGGGTAATTGCCGGAAATGACCGCACCATCGGACAATTGCATGATGAGCGTAGGGTCGTCTTCGCCGCGATTGGGATCGATCAGCAGCCGCGAAAACCCGCCGAGGACCGCAGGCGCGTTCAGACGGCTTGCAAGTTTGCGGGTCAGATTCTCGACGCCGATATCATAGGCGATGTGCCGGTCGAATTCACTTGTCTGCAAACCAAGTGTGCCATATTCGGCTGGAACATCGCGCCGTGCGTGGTCGGCGGTCAGGAGCAAGCCGAGACTGAAATCGCCGTCGACACTATGCGCTGGCGAGAATGGCGACGAAGCGGTTGATCCGGATTGAAGCGGCATGGAGCGAAATCCGAGGCTAAATAAGGGGATTATTTCTGTGTTGTGCGGGAAGCTGTTTCAGGTCTGTCATGAGAAAGCCCGGATTGCAACGATCATTCTTTAATGAAGACGACCTGTTCTCAATGGGATTGCGTTGACATCAAAGGCGAAACTGCCGAAAAGAGAGCGACCCGAAATGGGATTTGCCCGAGATGGGATTTCCCTGTGCAATACAAATTGTTCGATAAAACCGACAGCGGGCTGAAGGGGTTCTGCGTATGCGACTTCCACTATCTCTAGTTTTGTTTGCCGGTGTGCTGATGACCGCGCTGGGCATGACATCCATAGAGGCTCGTGCGGATTTCCGCGTATGCAATGCAACCCAGAATCTTGTTGGCGTGTCCATCGGCTACAGAGCCAAGACTGGTTGGGTGACCGAAGGCTGGTGGCACATCGACGGATCAAGCTGCAAGACCCTCATCGAGGGGCCGCTGACCTCGCGCTATTATTACCTCTACGCCGAAGACGCTCAGGGCGGCGGACGCTGGGAGGGCAAGGTCAATATGTGCGTGGCCGAGAAAGAATTCCGTATTACTGGCGTCCAGGATTGCTTTGCGCGGGGTTTCCAGCGCAATGGCTTCCAGGAATACGACACCGGGGAACAATCGAGCTGGATGGTTCAGCTCACCGATGAAACGCCGACAGAAAACCCCACTGTTACAGGAACGAATAGTCAATGAAGCGCAACCGCAAGGTCAAGATTCTCGCCACGCTAGGTCCGGCGTCGGGTGAGGAAGCCGTCATCCGCAAGCTGTTTGAGGCAGGCGCGGATGTGTTCCGCATCAATATGAGTCATGCCGACCATGACCTGATGCGCACCCTCGTCAAGCGCATCCGCAATGTGGAAAAGGAACTGGGCCGTCCGATCGGCATTCTGGCCGATCTTCAGGGCCCGAAGCTGCGCGTTGGCAAGTTCAAGGACGGTAAGGTCGATCTCGTTCCCGGCCAAACCTTCACCCTCGACAACAACGAAGCGCCCGGCGATGAGCATCGCGTCTATCTTCCGCATCCAGAAATTCTTGAAGCTGTTGAACCGGGTCATCGTCTGTTGATCGATGACGGCAAGCTGCATCTGGTTGCCGAAGCAAGCGACGGCAAGTCGATCCGCTGCAAAGTGGTTTCCGGAACGCGTATTTCAGATCGCAAGGGCGTCAGCCTGCCGGATACGACGCTCGGTGTCGGTGCGCTGACGGAAAAGGACCGCAAGGATCTCGACGCCGTCCTGAAGGAAGAAATCGACTGGGTTGCGCTTTCCTTCATCCAGCGTCCGGAAGATTTGGCCGAAGTACGCAAGGTTTCGCGCGGCAAGGTCGGCCTGATGTCGAAGATCGAGAAGCCGCAGGCTGTGACGCGTCTCGATGAAATCATCGAGCTTTCCGACGCATTGATGGTCGCGCGTGGCGATCTTGGCGTTGAAGTGCCGCTTGAAAATGTTCCGGGCATTCAGAAGCAGATTACCCGCAAGGCGCGCCGTGCCGGCAAACCGGTCGTTGTCGCGACGCAGATGCTGGAATCGATGATTACAGCTCCGGTTCCGACCCGCGCTGAAGTATCCGACGTTGCAACTGCAGTGTTCGAAGGCGCCGACGCGATCATGCTTTCAGCGGAATCTGCTTCGGGCCAGTATCCGGTTGAAGCTGTCGCCACCATGAACCGCATCGCCGAGCAGGTGGAAAAGGAACCGACCTATTCGACTATCATCGATGCACAGCGTGCTGCACCAGAACCAACGGGTGCCGACGCGATTTCACTTGCTGCACGCCAGATCGCAGAAACGCTGAAGCTTTCGGCCATCGTCACTTATACCGCTTCCGGCACGACCGGCCTGCGCGCCGCCCGTGAGCGTCCGCGTACGCCGATCATTGCTCTGTCGCCGGTCGTCGATACCGCACGCAAGCTGTCGCTCGTCTGGGGCCTGCATTGCGTGGTGACTGCCGATGCGCACGATCTTGAAGACATGGTCAATCATGCCTGCGAAATCGTTTTCCACGAAGAGTTTGGTAAGGCAGGCGACCGCGTCATCATTACCGCTGGTGTTCCATTTGGCACGCCCGGCGCGACCAACATGCTGCGCATCGCCTATATAGGTCCGGACGGAAAGTCGGGCATTTAAAGCATTTCCAGCAAAAGTGCGAAGCGGTTTTGCGTCGGATAATGCGTAAGAAAAGACATAACCTGATCCGAGTAAATCAGATCAGGTTATCTGGCGATATTCCGGGTGCGACGGGCCTGCAAATGGCGTTGTTTGCGCTTGCTGCGGCTCATGTATCTTTGTTTGGTGCATAGTCTAATCCGAAAAGTCTGCAACTTTTCGAGACTATGCACGGAAGTACATTCCGCCGGTTCTCAACCCCCACCATTTTCGACACGCCACACCCGGAATCTCATCCAGTCATGGCAGACGGTATCCAAAAAACGCGCTCCGAAGGAGCGCGTTTTTTGTCGTGAATGGTGATGAACTAGGGACGCCGCAGATACGAAGCGGCTTCAGCGGCTCCACGTTTGCTGGAACAGGTTCTAAGTCCGCGTATCCGTCAGTTCGTCCGCAAGATCGCTGAAGTTCTTCTGTGCGTCGCGCATCATCGGGTAGACGATGAGAGCCTGCTCATAGGCTTTCAGCGCCTGTTCCTTGAGGCCGCGCAGGCGCAAGATGGCCGCCATACCGGTCAGAGCGCCATAGTGACGCGGTTCCAGCTCCAGCGTACGATTGATGTCGTACATGGCATGGGCATAGTCTTTTTGCAGGAAATAGACCGTAGCGCGGCGGTTCCAGGCCTCCGCATATTCCGGGTCGAGTGCTATTGCCTCATTCAGGAAGTCGATTGCCGAAGGATAGCGTCGCTCGAGCATCGCCGCATTGGCCCACTGCATCAGGAGGTCGACTGTTGCGCTGCCTGACTGCGACCACAGCGTATTGATCTGTGAAGCAATGCGCCGCGCCTTGGCTTCGTCCGTCGTGCGGCGAAGATCGGCAAAGAGCTTGTCGAGACGCTCTTCAGGCGTCTGGACTGCATCCGATGCAGGCTTTTCCGGGGAAGGTTTCTGCTCGCTGTCGGGGCCAGTCTGAACGGGCGTCAGAGGTGCAGTAAGCGGTACTTTGCCGGGCGCCACTTCGGCATACGCCAATGGCACCGTCGTACCAAGCGACGCGAGTACAGAAAAAGAAATCAGATATGCAAAAACGTTCCGCATGCGCATAGATTTTACCATGCGCAGCGAAACGTCAAATGCAAAATCAGAAATAAGATTAGCCCTGACGAGCCTTGTAGCGCGGGGCAGTCTTATTGATGATGTAAACGCGGCCCTTGCGGCGGACCAGCTGGCAGTCGCGATGACGGCCCTTGAGCGCTTTAAGCGAGTTCTTGATCTTCATGTCAATCACCGGTCTTGTTGGCCCGTTGACGTGCAGATGCCGCGGGGCTTCATAAAAACAGGCGCTCAAGGCGCCAATCGATTACAGGCACTGTTAGATGCCCGAAGGGTTGGCCGAAATACACAAGGTTTCGGGCAAATGTCAACTCCTGAGCCGCAGATTCAGGGCACTGGAGCTGAAATTCTTGGCAGGCGGCAAAAGATTCATCGGGAATCGACGGGATTCCCGATGAACATTATTTCCCGCGGGGGTGGATGCGCGTCACATGGCCCATCTTGCGGCCTGGACGAGCTTCCTTTTTACCGTAAAGATGCAACACGGCATTCTTTTCGGAGAGAATCGCTGGCACCTTCTCGACATCGTGGCCGATCAGGTTTTCCATCATGCAATCGGAATGGCGATCCGTGTTGCCCAAGGGTAATCCGGCTATGGCTCGGATATGTTGTTCGAACTGCGAGATGGCGCAGGCCGCTTCCGTCCAGTGGCCCGAATTATGGACGCGCGGGGCGAATTCGTTTGCCAGAAGCGTGCCGTCCTTCAGGACGAAGAACTCAAGTCCGAGCACGCCGACATAATCAAGCGCATTCAGAAGCTTTGTGGCCGCTTTGCGGGCGGCTTCAGCTGTGCTTTCGGAAATGGTAGCCGGTACGGTTGAAGTCGCGAGGATCCCGTCCTTGTGAACGTTTTCGGCAATATCAAAGATTGCGACATTGCCTGAACGGTCACGTGCTGCGATCACCGAGACTTCGCGCTCGAAATCTATGAAGCCTTCGAGGATGGCCGGGGCACGATTGATCGCGAGAAGTGCCTTATGAGCATCAGCCTCATCAAGTGACGTCAGGCGGACCTGTCCCTTGCCGTCATAACCAAGACGTCGCGTCTTGAGGATGCCACGCTCGCCAAGGGCACCCAGAGCTGCAATCAGGGTTTCTTCATCGTCCACAAGACGCCAGGGTGCCGTTTCGATGTCACTGGAGTTGAGAAACTGCTTTTCCGTAAAGCGATCCTGTGAGACTTCGAGCGCTGCCGGGGGAGGAAAGACCAGAGCGGTTTCGGCGAGCTTGTCGGCGGCGCTGACTGGCACGTTCTCGAATTCGTAGGTAATGACATCGGACGCTGCTGCAAGTTCGGCAAGCGCTTTTGGGTCGTCATAGGAAGCAATGATCTGGCGATTAGCAACTTGTGCTGCAGGACAATCGGCCTGCGGCTCCAGGATCACGGTTTCAAAGCCGAGACGTGCTGCGGCCATGGCGAGCATTCTGCCGAGCTGGCCACCGCCAATAATGCCGATGGTTGCACCGGGCTTTAGTCCAGGATTTTCCATGTCAAGCCTCGTTCGAAGGATGTTCGGCCACGCTTTCGGTTTGCGCTCTGCGCCACTCATCAAGGCGGGCTGCAAGCGCCTCGTCGTAAAGCGCCAGGACGGCTGCGGCGAGAAGAGCGGCGTTGACCGCACCGGCGCGACCGATGGCGAGTGTGCCGACGGGAATGCCGGCTGGCATCTGTACGATGGAGAGGAGCGAATCCTGACCCGAGAGCGCCTTGGACTGAACCGGAACGCCGAAGACAGGCAGTGGCGTCATCGCTGCGGCCATGCCCGGCAGGTGAGCTGCGCCGCCCGCACCCGCGATAACGACCTTGAACCCTTCTGCCTTGGCGCCTTTGGCAAAGGCAACGAGGCGATCAGGCGTGCGATGCGCGGAAACAATCCGGGCATCGAAGGAAATGCCGAGTGCTTCCAGTGTGTCTGCAGCATGGCGCATGGTTTCCCAGTCGGACTGGCTTCCCATGATGACGGCGACATCGGCAGTAACGCTCATTGATCTTCCTGCTCCGCTTCTTTCGTGCATGTTTAGGGTGATATTAAAAATGATAAAGCCGGGCGAACCCCGGCTCTGTCATGGATCATTATGGACATTCAGGCGATGATGTCGGGGATTACCCGATCTTCCATCTCCTGCAGCTTGTCCTTGATTGCGAGTTTTTTCTTCTTCATGCGCTGGACGCGCAATTGGTCGCAGCCAACGGCTATCATGGCGTTTATGGCAGCATCGAAATCCGCGTGTTCCTGTTTCAGTCGTGCGACGGCCAATCTGATTTCGGCCTGTTCCTGATCGGACATGCGGTGCCCCGTTCTGTTGAATAATTTTACGGGCCGCACCGAACCATAAAAAGGTGCGGCATCAGCCCGTTTCCGGCGAAGCCCTTATCATATTTTTCGCCTCAGGAAAATGCTACCACGACAAAATCGACTTTGCACCAAACTCATGCCAAACTGTCATGGTTCTGTCATGGATGGCGGCTGTCGAAGGCGACAACAATACCGCATCCTTGGCAGCCGGGACTGCGTGTTTGGCCCGGAATACAGGAGGTGTGCCGGACGTTCATGCAGGTTGAATGGCGGGATAGCGGACAAACGGGCAAACGAGGTCCGCGCTGTTCCGTAAATCAGGGAAATCAACCAAAGGAGATCTGATGATGGCTATCGAGTCCCATCTTGCCACGCTCGAAAAGAAGCACGGCGCTCTGGAGCAGGAAATTTCCGAAGCTATAGCGTCACCGGCAATGGACGACCTGCACGTTGCATCTCTCAAGCGCAAGAAGCTTATGCTTAAGGACCAGATCGAAAAACTGAGATCCCAGGTAACACGTCACTAACAGGGAAGCCGCGCTTAGATCGCGGTTCGATAAGGCGTCTTAAACCATCGACATTGGAGACCGAACGGCTCTGACGAGTTGGAGTTTCTTTGTCGTGAATGCAGTTTGCATTCCAAAGCGAAGATGCCGAAATTCAGTATTGGCGGCTGTGCCACAGCCGCCGAACATATTGATTCAACTATTTAATCGACTTCATTTATCGGAGCCATTTTCAGCGTCCGTCAACCTTCCGTCTCAGCTCTTGGATCAAGGTTCAGCGCTTCCGGTGTTGCGCCACGTTCCGACGGCATGCTCTTGAACTGATCCTTTTCTTCTTTCGGAACGGACGCGCGCTTGCGTGAGCGGAACAGTGCATAGCCGGTGATGGAAATATGCGCGAGCATGGTGATGGCGAAGAGGCCGGACGGCCAGAAAATATCCATGGCCGCAGCCGCCAGCAGCGGTCCGAGCATGGTGCCGAAGCCGTAAAGCAACAGAAGTCCGCTCGATACTTTCACAAAGCTTTCCGACGTTGCATGATCGTTGGCGTGGGCAACCGCAACGGGATAGAGCGCATAGGCGAGCGCGCCATAACAGCCGGTCATCGTAATGATGACGGGGCCGCTGGACGGAGCGACGAGAAAGGCAATGAGGCCAACCAGTGCCGCCAGCGCCGCAACGCTTGCCAGCACGAACCGTCGGTCAACCAGATCGGAAATGCGTCCGATTGGAATCTGCATCAAGGCTCCGGCTGCGATAGTGACACTGACCATCAAGGCGATTTCGGTGGTCGAAATGCCGGATTTCGCGCCGAAGACAGCTCCAAGCGTGCCCCAGGCGCCATTGGCAATGCCGATCAGGATACAACCTACGAAAGCTGCAGGTGAGTTGTTATAGAGCGCCTTGAGATCAAGCTGCACTTCGGTCAGCGGCTTGGGGCTGACGGCTGTGGAGATTGCCGTTGGAATGAGAGCCAGGCAGAAGAAGACACCGCTTATCATGAACAGATGATCGGAGCGCACGTCTCCTGCTGCCACCAGCATCTGGCCGGACATGGTGGCCCCGTAATTGACCATCATATACATGCCGAAAATCTTGCCGCGTGATTCGTTGGTTGCACGCTCATTCAGCCAACTTTCAATGACCATGAAGGCGCCAGCCATGGAAAAGCCGGTGAAAGCGCGCAAGATCACCCAGATTGTTGCATCCACGAAGATGCCGGACAGAAGGGCGATGATCGCTGCCGATGCGGCAAAACAGCCGAATGCCCGCACATGGCCGACGCGGCGCACAAGGCGCGGCGCAAACAGACAGCCCGCAACGAAACCGCCCGCCCAGGTGGTGCCGAGCATGCCGAGCGATGCCACTGAGAAGCCTTCCACACCGCCGCGCAGCGGCAATAGAAGACCGTGAAGTCCCGAAGCGATGAGAAGGAAGGCTGTACCGCAGAGAAGGGCCAGAACCTGAATGTAAATGCGCAAAATTCTATTCCCGAAGTCTGAAGCCGAATTGTCAGTGCTGAGGCTGATGAGCGATCATTGCGATCAATGTTTTTGTTCGGAAAGGTCTCCCTCGGAAATGGTTCCGGCTGTTTTGCTCCGGTATCCATTTCCGTTGACGATCTCACTTCTAGTGGTCTGCTTCCGACATTTGCATCCCTCGGATATGAGCGCCGAGCAAATGTCGGAAGCAGACCACTAGTAACTTTATGAATCTAGTGGATTTTTCGAATTTGACGTTTGAAACGGGATAATATCGGACGGGTATCAAACGTCAAATTCAATCCACTAGCGAAACAATGCTTCTGCCGCAGCGCGGCTATCGCCCTTCTTGAGGCGTTCTGTCTTCAATCGCTCTATTTCGGATTGCAGCAAGGCTATACGCTGGTCGATCTCGATAACCGAAAGCAGCGATAGCTCCTCGTCGCTTAGCGCCACGCTATTGCGGGGCTTTACTACATCCTCATCGAAACCGCTCATAGCCGTCCTCCGTGGTCAATGATGGCTCAGAAAAGATTTAACACCTTGAATCGTCGCATATATATTTGAGAAAATCGATGACGATTTCCCTAACGTGACGTCTTGCATCCGCCATGCGGCATTTCTGCGACGATGCGTAGGGCCAGAAATCTGAATGGAGTTGTGAATATGATGGCCGACTTGCCTTCCCAGATGACCGCTATCGAAATTTCTGAACCGGGCGGAGCCCATATGCTTCGACCTGTTCAACGCTCGGTGCCTGAACCCAAGGAAGGTGAAATTCTGGTGCGGGTACGCGCCGCCGGGGTCAACCGGCCAGATGTCTTGCAGCGGCAGGGTCAATATGCGCCACCGCCCGGCGCGTCGGATATTCCGGGTCTGGAGATTGCCGGTGACATTGTTGTCGTCGGCAGCGGCGTCAAACAGTTCAAGACCGGCGATCAGGTGGTCGCACTGCTGGCCGGTGGCGGCTATGCCGAATATGCCGTCGTGCATGAGACCAACGCGCTGCCCTTGCCTTCCGGCTATGGCTACATTGAAGCGGCAGCGATCCCGGAAACTTTTTTCACTGTCTGGCACAATGTGTTCGAGCGCGGCGGGCTGAAGAAGGGGGAGGTTTTTCTGGTTCACGGCGGCTCGTCCGGTATTGGCACGACAGCTATCCAGCTTGCAAAGGCATTCGGCGCGACCGTCATTGCAACTGCGGGCTCGAAGGAAAAATGCGAAGCCTGCCTCAAACTCGGAGCAGATCACGCCATCAATTACGGGCAAGAGGATTTTGTCGAGGTCGTCAAGGAAGTGACCAAGGGCAAAGGCGCCAATGTGATTCTCGATATGGTGGGTGGCGATTATGTCGACCGCAATTACAAAGCTGCAGCGGAAGATGGTCGCATCGTGCAGATCGCTTTTCTCAACGGTGCGAAGGCCACGGCCAATTTCGCAATATTGATGACCAAGCGTCTGACCCATACCGGTTCTACGCTGCGTCCGCGACCGGTTGACTTCAAGGCTGGCATTGCGCGGGAGTTGGAGGCGAAGGTCTGGCCGCTTCTGGCGCAGCGCCGCGTCGCCCCGGTAATGGACATGATCTTTTCGCTGAAAGATGCCTGGCGCGCGCATGAGCGCATGGAGGAGGGAAGACATATTGGCAAGATCGTACTCGATATTGCTTAGTATCCGGGCCAAAAGTCGCCATGCTTGTCTGCAGACATTTAAGGTTCAGAGCCATTCTTGCTCTGGTGACAAAAAAACGATATATAGGCCGTGATTTCCCGGAAATTGTGGTTTTGCCCACGTCCCGCGCCACCGGAGCGGACGAACAGAAGGATTATATCTAATGGCCACCCAGCTTCTTATGCCGAAGGCAACGGCCGTTTGGCTTGTCGATAATACGGCTCTGTCTTTTGACCAGATTGCCGCTTTCTGCAAGCTGCACCCGCTGGAAGTGAAGGCTATTGCCGACGGTGAAGCCTCTCAGGGCATCAAGGGTCTGGACCCGGTCATTACGGGTCAGATTTCGCGCGAAGAGATCGCGAAGGGTGAAAAGGACCCGTATTATCGCCTGAAGCTTTCCGAGCCGAAGGTTCGTGTTCCGGAAGCCAAGCGCAAGGGCCCGCGTTACACGCCGCTTTCCAAGCGTCAGGATCGCCCGAATGCGATTCTCTGGCTGGTGCGCAATCATCCTGAACTGAAGGATGCGCAGATTTCCCGCCTGATCGGTACGACCAAGTCGACCATCGAGCAGATTCGCAATCGCACGCACTGGAACTCGGCAAATCTGACGGCGATGGACCCGGTTACACTCGGCCTCTGCTCGCAGATCGATCTCGACATCGAAGTCGAACGCGCCTCCCGCAACCGTCCGGCAACACCGGAATCGGATAGCACCTTGCTGCCAGCTTCTGCGACCGAGAATTTCGACTATCGTGACGAGCAGCCCGCAGAAGAAGAACTCGATGCGGACAAGGTTTTCGCCAAGCTCTCTTCGCTCAAGAGTTCGACTCCGGACGAAGACGAAGACGAATAGTCGGGACGAGAAATCGCCTTACCGAAATATCAAAAAGCCCGGCTTCATCAGCCGGGTTTTTTGTTGGATCAAGCTATAGCCTCGCTTCCAATAACGGATGTCGCGTTTATCCAGTCGCTCAAGAAGTTCATATAGCGGCTGGCTGCATCCTCAAGTGCTTCGGTTGAAAGCTTGTCGGCGGCATAGAGCACAAACGGGTCCGTCCAGTTTAGCCTGCAACGGTTTGCTGTTGCTCGCAGCGGCGCGAACAGATCAATCATCGGAAACATGTTGCGCCCGCCTTCACGGTAGGCTTCGGGAACATTTCCTGCGGTTGCGGCAATCATGAGCGGTGTGCCTTCGAGCTTACGGCCCTCCTGCTCATAAGCAACGTAAAACATGCGCGTCAGGATAGCGTCCTGCCATGCCTTCAGAAGCGGGGGCGTGGAATACCATTGAACCGGAAATTGCAGGACGATGCGATCCGCAGACAAAAGACGATGTGCCTCGTGCTCGCCATCCTTGAAGAAGTCGATCCCCTGCGGATAAACGGTCTGCATATCGATGATCTCCACGCCGGGCAATTTTGCAACCGCTGCAGCAAGTGCTGCATTGGCTTGAGAACGGGCCAGATTGGGATGAAAAAGTAAAATCAGGGTCTTGGACATCGTTGTCTCCTTCAGCTTGAGAGGACGATGTGGCAAATGATGAAATTATTCCAATTTATTATCATTATAGTATATTATTGATCTTATGAATTTAAGGTCCCTTGATCTGAATCTTCTGGTCATACTTGATGCTCTTCTGGACGAAGCCCATGTGAGCCGGGCTGCAGACCGGCTGAATTTGACGCAGCCCGCTGTATCGAATGCTTTGCAGCGCTGCCGTGTGTTGTTCAACGACCAGCTTCTGGAACGTGGGCGCGGGACGATGCGACGCACACCGAAAGCGGAAGCATTGCGGGCTCCTTTGAAAACTTTGCTGGCAGGGGTGCTCGATCTCGTTGATCCGCCCGAAGTCCCCCTTGCGTCGTTGCAGCAGACGATACGCATCTGCATGGCTGATTATCCGGCCATCTTCGTCATAAGGCCTCTGTTGAAGGCGCTTGCACATACCGCGCCGGGGATCAACATCATCGTCCAGCCCTGGCAGGGCGCGGTCGCAGCGCGCGAGGCGCTGGTGACAGGAGAAAGCGATCTTGCTCTTTCCGTCTTTCCTGAAGCCGACGACGAGCTTCAGTGCAAACTGCTACTGGAGGAAGATTACATTATCGCCATGCGGCAAGACCATCCGGCAGCAAAGGCATTTTCGCTAGAAAGCTGGCTCGACTATCCGCATGTTCTTGTTTCGGGACGCGGCGATAACAGCAGCCCCGTCGATAGCGTTCTGGTACAGCGAGGATTGAAACGTCGGGTGGGTGTGGTTGTGCCTAACTTCGGCATGGTGCCCGAATTGCTAGCCAGTACCGATATGATCGCCATGCTGCCATCGCGCTGTATGCCCGAGGATATGTCTGCGCTCGTCGCTTTCACGCCTCCGATCCCTATTGCGGGTTTTCCCTTGCACATCGCCTGGCACAGGCGACGTCAGGAAGATCGAGGGTTGCAACACGTCATAAGTCTGCTAGTCGCCATCATGGCTGAAAAAGAAAACCGGCCCGACATGCCTGTGTGAACAGCTTGCCGGACCGGCTCAAGCGGCCGCCTTGGGAGTAATGCCGGAGCAGTCAGTCTTTAAAGGCGTTGTATTCGCTCAATTCCATGAGGCGGTAGAAATCGGAGAGCGTCTTGCCGCGTTCAGCCCGGAAGAGGCGACCAGCGTCGCTGGCTTCGACGATACGGTCGGTGCGAAACGTGCGGAACGCGTTGCGCAATTCGCACCAGCCGATGACCGTCCAGACCTTGCCCCAAAACCACAGTCCCAGTGGACGAATATCACGCTCGCTTTCGCGCGCTTCCAGATCCCGATAGCGAATATTGAGCACGTTGCCCTGATCGACAGCACGTTCCACCGCGTCGATGATGCGGCGCTCATCCATGCTGATACGGGCCGTAGGGGCATGAATTTGAGTGCTGGTGATGCGGGCGCGCTCTTCCTTGGGCAGGACGGCTTCGATCTTGACCAGAGCCTCTTCCGCGCCACGCGCCATGGAAACGCCGCCCCAGGCGCGAATGAGACGCGCTCCGGCGACAAGAGCGACGATTTCATCACGCGTGAACATGAGTGGCGGGAGTTCGAAACCCTGCCGCAGAATATAGCCGACACCGGCTTCGCCATCGATGGGAACGCCCGTCGACTGCAGATCGGAAATGTCACGATAGATCGTACGTTCGGAGACTTCCAGCCGTTCCGCAAGCTGGCGCGCGGTGACAAGCCTGCCACCACGCAGGTGCTGAACAATCTGGAAAAGGCGGTCTGCACGGCGCATTCCGTTTTATTCTCCGTTGCAGTATTTGGTGTTGCGCTGCTCCAGATAGCGATCCGGCCAGCCCAAATCCTTGCGCAAATCGTTCGGCAGTCGGCCGATCACCCGTTCGGTGCGAATGAAACGACGGCGTTCGTCATATCTGCGCCTATATTCCTTCAAAACTGCGATCAATGGTGCGATTGCGAGTGCCATGGTGAAATCTCCCTCATCCTTGGATACGCAGTATCGCACACCCCTCCTGACAGCTTTCTGTCAGGAGCGAAGTCCTGTTTTATTATCTTCCTAATATAACGGGATCGCAACGTCACGCTTTGTAGCGTGGCACCGCCGTATAGCCGAGGGGCAAGCGCCCGCCATCCGCATAGATGGTCTGGCCTGTTACATAGCTCGCGTCCCGCGATGCCAGAAACGACGCGATTGAAGCAATTTCAGAGGTTTGGCCGATACGACCGAGCGGCGTTCTGGAAAGAATTTTGTTGCGGGCATCGGCATCGGTGTTAACGGCAGAAAGCATGTCGGTTTCGATGGAGCCGGGGCCGATCGCATTGACCCGAATCTCCCAACGCGCGAGTGCTACTGCCATGGTGCGTGTCAGTTGGTTCAACCCGCCTTTGGAAACGGAATAGGCGAGCTGTTCCGGCAAACCGAAGATCGCGTCGATTGACGATATATTGATGATGGTGCCTGGATCGCCACCCGATTCGACCCTCTCGACCATACGTCTGGCGACTGCCTGCCCGCACAGAAAAGCACCTTTGAGATTGACGCGCATGACGCGGTCGAAATCCTCTTCTTTCAGGTCGAGGAAATCCGCCTGATGGACGATACCGGCATTGTTGACGAGGATGTCGATCTCGCCCAGATTGGTGATGGTGAAGGTCAGGAGATTGTGGACATCGAGTTTGTCGCCCACATCCGCCGCCATATGGCGAACCGGGCCGAATTGCTCCAGATCCTTGGCTGCGCGCATGGCGGCGGCGTTGTCGATGTCGGATAGGACTACGCTTGCGCCATCCATCAGGAAGCGCTTTGCTATGGCATAGCCAATACCGCGGGCAGCGCCGGTGACGATTGCCACCTTGCCTTCTAACTGCATGATCGATCTCCAATTTTCATGGAGAGTGGACCGGCGGAAACCGCCGGTCAATAGCGTCAGGATCAGGCGAAGGCGAGGCCGGTGTGGCGCTCGCGCAGTACGATGCTGATTTCTTCCAGAATAGCCGGATCATCGATTGTAGCCGGCATTTTCCATTCTTCTCCGTCTGCGATCTTCTGGATGGTTGAGCGCAGAATTTTGCCGGATCGTGTCTTGGGCAGGCGCTTGACGGTCAGTGCCAGCCGGAAGGCTGCAACCGGCCCGATGACGTCACGCACCATGCTGACGCATTCCTTCTCGACCTCTTGCGGATCGCGGTCGATATTGGATTTCAGCACGAGGAACCCGCAGGGCACCTGGCCTTTCATCGGGTCGGAAATGCCAAGCACAGCACACTCGGCAACGTCGGGATGGCTGGAAAGCACCTCCTCCATTGCACCCGTTGACAGGCGATGGCCAGCGACATTGATGATGTCGTCGGTGCGGCTCATGATGTAGAGATAGCCGTCCTCATCCATATAGCCTGCATCGGCAGTTTTATAATAACCGGGGAACTCGTTCAGATAGGCCTTGCGGAACCGTTCATCGGCATTCCAGAGCGTTGGCAGGCAACCGGGCGGCAGGGGCAGCTTGATAAGAACATTCCCGAGCTGGCCGCGCTCAAGTTCGTGGCCTTCATCGTCCAGTACGCGGATATCGTAACCCGGAAGACAGACAGCGGGCGAACCGTATTTGGTTTCCAGAAGACCAAGCCCGAGCGGATTGGCAACCATCGGCCATCCGCTTTCCGTCTGCCACCAGTGATCAATCACCGGGCAACCCAGCAGGTTCTCGGCCCAATGGATCGTATCGGGGTCGGCGCGTTCGCCAGCAAGATAAAGGGCGCGGAACTTTGAAAGGTCGTGACGCCGCACGAAATGTCCGTCGGCATCTTCCTTTTTGATGGCACGTAGCGCGGTCGGTGCGGTGAACATCACCTCGACGCCGTGTTCGGCGATGATGCGCCAGTAAGTACCCGCATCCGGCGTGCCGATGGGCTTGCCTTCGAACAGGATCGTCGTCGCACCATGGATCAGTGGTGCGTAAACGATGTAGGAATGGCCAACGACCCAGCCGACATCGGATGCGGCCCACCATACCTGTCCAGGCTCTACGCCAAAGACATTCTTCATGGACCAGGCAAGCGCCACCATGTGTCCGCCATTGTCGCGCACGACGCCCTTCGGCTCGCCAGTCGTGCCGGATGTGTAGAGCACGTAAAGTGGATCGGTGGCATCAACAGGCGTGCAGGGGACATGACGGCCGCGCGCGGCATCGACGGTCTCGCGATAATCGATGTCACGTCCTGCCACCGGTTCGTGCCGATGCTGCTCGCGTTGCAATATGATGCAATGATCGACTTTGTGATGCGCAAGTGAAATCGCCTTATCGAGCATGGCCTGATAAGGCACGATGCGGGCAGGCTCGATACCGCAGGAACCAGCGATAATCATCACAGGCTTGGCGTCATCGATACGGGTTGCGAGCTCATTGGCGGCAAATCCGCCGAAGACAACGGAATGGACGGCACCGATACGGGCCGATGCCAGCATGGCGACAGCCGCTTCGGGAACCATCGGCATATAGATGAGAACGCGGTCGCCTTTCGACACGCCATTGTCGAGCATGACGGCGGAGAGCGCTTCCACTTCTTCCAGCAGTTCGCGATAAGTGAATTTGCGCACCTTACCGGTGACAGGGCTTTCATAGATGAGCGCCACCTGTTCACCACGCCCGTTGGCGACATGGCGGTCGAGCGCATTGTAACAGGTGTTGCACTCAGCACCCTTGAACCAGCGTCCATAGACACCTTCGTCGCCCGCAAAAACCTGGTCCCATGGCGTGAACCAGTCGATTGCCTGCGCCGCTTCTGCCCAGAAGCGTTCAGGATCGGTCTGCCATGCGGCATAGGTTTCGGCATATTTCGAAGTCATGCTCTTCCTCCCAGAAGCACGCGCAATGTCCACCCTGATGGGTGGTTGTCGCGTCGTGATTAGTCTGCTGACGAAAGCACAAGATCGACCCGTTCCGGTCCATCTCCTCCATGCGCTTTTGTCACCTCCACATGCAGTTTACGCCGTTGGACGGCGACCCGTCCATGAAACTTAAGATGAAGATCAAGCTTCGCCAAAAACGACCGCGTAAACGGCTTTGTCTGATCCAGGCGTCTTGCAGCGATGGCCCGTCTGCGCCACAAGGAGGCAGAGAGGTGATTTGTGACAAAAATCCTGCCTGTGCTGCTTGTTCTTCTGATGGGACTGCACATCATCAAACCGCTTGGCCTGCCCGGCCTGAAGCGGCGCGGCGATTTCTGGAAGATCGCAGCCATTGCCATATTGATCATGGCACTAGCGGTAGGGTTTCACCTGCACGAAGGCTGACGAAAAGCCCGGCTGAAATGGCCGGACTCTTGTTTTTCAAGGCAAGTCAGGCTGCTTTTTCGAGATCTTTTTTCCAGCCGCCGGTTGCAGCCAGACCGTTCATCTTTGCCCGATGTGCGAAAGCGCGCTGACCGGCAGCGATATTTTCATCCTTGCCGCCCCAGGCTTCCAGCGCTGCCGCCTGCAGGGCACGGCCATAGGAGAAAGTCATTTTCCACGGCATGTCGAAGCCTGCATTCATCGCGGAAAGATGGGCTGTCGCTTCCTCGCCGGTCTGGCCTCCCGAAAGGAAGGCGATGCCGGGCACCGCTGCCGGGACCGTATTGCGGAAGCAGCGTACAGTTTTCTCCGCCACTTCCTCGACAGAAGCTTTGCGTGCCTTTTTGCCGTCAATGACCATGTTTGGCTTCAGGATCATGCCTTCGAGCCTGACGCGGGCATCGTAGAGTTCGGTAAAGACGGTTTTCAGAACCCATTCCGTCACTTCGTAACAACGGTCGATGGTGTGATTGCCCGGCTGGCCGTCCATCAACACTTCCGGCTCCACGATAGGGACTATGTTCGCCTCCTGGCAGAGGGCAGCGTAGCGGGCGAGGGTCTGGGCATTCTGTTTCACCGCGCCCCATGTGGGCAGGCCGTCCGAAATGGAAATCACCGCGCGCCATTTGGCGAAACGCGCACCAAGGCCGTAATATTCGGCAAGCCGTTCCCGCAGACCGTCCAGCCCCTCTGTGATGGTTTCACCTTCGAAGCCTGCTAGCGGCTTTGCGCCCGCATCGACCTTGATGCCGGGAATGGCTCCTGCCTTGCGGATGATTTCAACAAGCGGTGTACCGTCCTTCGCCTTCTGCCTTATGGTTTCGTCATAGAGAATGACACCCGAAATATAGTTCTTCATCGCGTCGTCCGAACGGAACAGCATTTCACGATAGTCGCGGCGGGTGTCTTCCGTCGAGGTGAGATGGATCGAGTCAAAGCGCTTCTTGATGGTGCTCGAGCTTTCGTCGGCGGCGAGAATACCTTTTCCTGCCGCCACCAGTGCAATCGCAATATCTTCAAGACGTTCAGTCATATGCAATGCTCCTTCTATCAAGGCGATGAGGGAGTGTTGGTTAAAACTGTGGCGAGCGCAAGTCATTGAAACGTTTGAAATATTATTCAAACGGTTTAGACCGTCGGATTGGCTATCGCAGTTTTTGCCGAAACCCGTTTTGATATCCGCGTCTCAAACCCCATGTAAGAAACCGCTGAGAAGACCGGGCTTGTTCTCGGTTGTCCAGATTTGAGGAGGAGATATGCGACGAGCCCTTTTGAGCCTGCCGCTTGTTCTGGCCGCATCGATGGTTGCCCTGCCGGTGCTGGATGTTTCGGCCGGGAGCATCAATGCCGGCGGCAGGCAGGCCAAAGCTAATGCGCCGTTTACAGCAACCCCGGTCGCCGAATTCGATACGCCATGGGCTATCGCCTTTCTGCCCGATGGCAGACTTTTATTGACGGAGAAGGGTGGAAAGATTTTCATCGTCACGCAATCGGGCGACAAGACCGCCGTTGGTGGTGTGCCGGAAGTGGCATTCAGTGGCCAGAACGGTCTTCTTGATATTGCGCCTGCACCGGATTTCGAAAAAAACAAGGCAGTCTATTTTTCCTATAACGAACCGGCGAAGAATGGCAGCAGTGTTGTTCTGGCACGTGCTGTGCTGGAAGAAGGTGACGGCAAGGCAGCGCTGAAGGACAAGACCACGATCTGGAAACAGGATGCGGCAGCGCGCGGTGGACAGCCGGGCGGCATTGTTGCATTTGCGCCGGACGGCAAGCATCTGTTCTTTTCGGTCGGTGACCGTATGTTGCCTGCAACCGCGCAGGATGATGCGGCTCCAATGGGCAAAATTTTGCGCATGAATCTGGATGGTTCCGTGCCCAAGGATAACCCACACGCGGATGTGGAAGGTGTGCGGGCGTTGACGTGGTCGACCGGCCATCGCAATCCGTATGGGCTGGCCTTCGATCCCGACGGAAAACTGTGGGAGCACGAGATGGGGCCGCGCGGCGGCGACGAGTTCAACCTCATCAAGCCCGGTCTCAATTATGGCTGGCCCGTCGTTTCCAATGGCGACAATTATAGCGGCAGGCCGATCCCGCGCCATAGTACACGCCCCGAATTCGAACCGCCATTGGTGTACTGGACGCCGGTTATCGCTCCCGCCGGGCTTGCCTTTTACGAGGGAGACATGTTCTCCGAATGGCGCGGTTCGGCTTTGATCGGAGGGCTTTCGGTCATGTCGCTGGTGCGTGTCGTGATCGATAAGGACGGCAAGGCGGACGAAGCCGAGCGTTTTGAAATGGAAAACCGTATCCGCGATGTTGCTGTCGGCCCCGACGGGGCCATCTGGCTGATCGAGGATGACAATCCGGGACGCCTCCTGAAGCTGACGCCCAAAAAATAAGCCCGGTATCAACCGGGCTTATGTGAACATGATTTATCGCATTACTTCTTCAGCACATCGACGCCCGGGAGCGGCTTGCCTTCCATCCATTCGAGGAAAGCGCCGCCTGCGGTCGAGATGTAAGTGAAGTCGTCGGCCACGCCAGCATGATTGAGGGCCGCGACGGTATCACCACCGCCGCCGACCGAAACCAGCTTGCCCGCCTTGGTGCGGGCGGCGACATGCTTTGCGGTCTTGACCGTAGCAGCATCGAATGGACGCAGTTCGAACGCACCAAGCGGACCGTTCCAGACAAGCGTAGCTGCGTCATCAATGGCCGAAGCGATCAGATCGGTCGAAAGTGCTCCGGCATCGAGAATCATGCCGTCACTTGGAACCGAATCGACTCCATAGGTCTTGTTCGGCGTATCGGCTGCGAAGTGCCAGCCAACCACGGCATCGACTGGCAGGATGATTGCGCATTTCGTGGTTTCTGCTTTGGCCATGATTTCGCGAGCGGTATGGGCCAGCTCATGTTCGCAGAGCGATTTGCCGACATCGTGTCCCTGCGCTGCCAGGAACGTGTTGGCCATGCCGCCGCCGATGACGAGCGCATCGACCTTTTCGATCAGGTTCGACAGAAGGTCGAGCTTGGTCGAAACCTTGGCACCGCCGACGATGGCCACTACCGGGCGAGCCGGATCGCCGAGACCCTTTTCGAGCGCTTCAAGTTCGGCCTGCATGGCGCGACCTGCATAAGCGGGCAGGACATGAGCCAGACCTTCGGTCGAGGCATGGGCGCGGTGAGCGGCGGAAAAAGCGTCGTTCACATAAAGATCGCCATTGGCGGCCAGAGCCGCGACGAATTCCGGATCGTTCTTTTCCTCGCCCTTGTGGAAACGGGTGTTTTCCAGAAGCAGGACATCGCCGTCCTTCAGCGCATCGACGGCAGCCTTTGCCTTGTCGCCGATGCAGTCTTCAGCAAAATGAACGCCGTGACCCAGCACCTTCGAAAGCGGCTTTACGACATGCTTCAGAGAGTTTTCATCCGAAGCAACGCCTTTTGGACGACCGAAATGGGCGAGCAGGATGACCTTTGCACCCTTCTTCGACAGTTCGGCAATGGTCGGCACGATGCGCTCGATGCGGGTCAGGTCAGTGACTTCGCCATTTGCCATCGGCACGTTGAGGTCAACGCGGACCAGTACGCGCTTGGACTTGACGTCGGCATCGTCGAGAGTGCGGAAACTCATGGTCTTTCTCCCAGAACTGTCTTTCGGGTGCCGGTGGAGCAAGGATCGCTCAAACAGGCAGGCGCCGGAAAAGGGTTGGATAGTCGGTAACAATCCCGTCCTCGTCGACGGGCAATTCGGCGGTGAAGGAACGGTCCGCCGCTTCGTAGCGGTAGCGCCTCCCTTCCTCGATACAGGTATAGCGCTGCTGGTCGCGCAAGGGACGGAAATTATCGAACGGTACGTAAAGCATGTCGAGCTGAATGGTGCCGCTTTCCGGTGTGAGGCCAAGGCGGCGGATGGGCAGCGTGTTGGTGAAGGGCGTTCCTGCCAGATCAATATCGATGCAGCCATCGAACTCGGGCAATGCATCGCCTGCCATCGTGCTCCAGCGACCGTCGCCGTCGGAAACAAGCTCCAGACGATTTCCGGCTGTGGTTTCGATCAGGAAATGAAGGACATGCCAGGCGCTGTTGCAGTCGATGCTGTAGCGCACGCCATAGGGGTTGCCTCCGCGGTCGCCAATCACCACGCTTTCGGCACGGATCGTGCGGCCGGTGGGGCCGATACTGAGATGTTCGAGCCCTTCTCCTTCCAGCGGACGCCAGCGCGCAACGGTGGGGAGGAGGGCTCGAAACATGATCAGAAGCTTAAATCAGCTTGCCGAAGGCGACAGCGGTATCGCCCATACGGCTGGAGAAGCCCCACTCGTTGTCATACCACGACAGGATGCGAACCATGGTGCCGTCCATGACCTTGGTCTGATCCATGTGGAAGACCGAGGAATGCGGATCGTGGTTGAAGTCGTGCGAGACAAGCGGCTCGTCCGTGTAGCCGAGGATGCCCTTGAGGCGGCCATTGGCGGCTGCGCGGATCGCGTTGTTGACTTCATCGACAGTCGTTTCGCGCTTGGCGATGAAGGTCAGGTCAACGACCGAGACGTTCGGGGTCGGAACGCGGATGGCAACGCCGTCCAGCTTGCCCTTCAGTTCCGGCAGAACGAGACCAACAGCCTTGGCTGCGCCCGTCGAGGTCGGGATCATGGAAAGAGCCGCTGCGCGTGCGCGGTAGAGATCCTTATGCATAGTGTCCAAGGTCGGCTGGTCACCCGTATAGGAGTGAATCGTGGTCATGAAGCCCTTTTCGATGCCGATAGCATCGTTGAGAACCTGAGCCACCGGTGCAAGGCAGTTGGTGGTGCACGAAGCGTTGGAGATGACCAGATGGTCCTTGGTCAGCTTGTCGTGGTTGACGCCATAGACGACAGTGAGGTCGGCGCCATCGGCAGGAGCCGAAACGATGACGCGCTTTGCACCAGCTTCAAGGTGAAGTGCCGCCTTGTCGCGCGAGGTGAAGATACCGGTGCATTCCAGAGCGATATCGACGCCTTCTTCCTTCCACGGCAGTTCAGCCGGGTTGCGGACGGCATGAACCTTGATCGGGCCATAGCCGACGTCGATGGTGTCGCCGGCAACCTTTACTTCCTTGGGGAAACGGCCATGAACGCTGTCATAACGCAGAAGATGTGCATTGGTTTCGACCGGGCCGAGATCGTTGATGGCGACGACCTGAATATCGGTGCGCCCCGACTCGACGATGGCACGAAGGATGTTGCGGCCGATGCGGCCAAAACCGTTAATTGCGACGCGAACTGCCATTTTCTCTTAATCTCCCGATAGGGTACTGCACATGCAGTGCTTCAAAACTCCGCCGGAACGGACAAATCGAACAGGATTCGTCCGACCGAACCGGAATGGAAACTCAAACGCCGGCGTTTTTGCGACGCCGGCGTTCTTAAAATCATGCGGCGTTGAGCTTCTTCTCCGCAGCTTCGGCGGCATGTTCTGCCGTGATGCCGAAATGCTTGTAGAGATCGTTGATCTCGCCCGAAGCGCCGAAGCCCTTCATGCCGATGAATATGCCGTTTTCGCCGATGAAGCGTTCCCAGCCGAGCGAGATTGCCGCTTCAATGGCAACCTTGACCGGCGCGTCGCCGATGGTCGCCGTCTGGTAGGCGTCGCTCTGCTGTTCGAAAAGCTCGAAGCAAGGAACGGAAACGACACGCGTGGCAATGCCTTTGCCTTCCAGCAGGTCGCGGGCCTTGAGTGCGATTTCCACTTCCGAGCCGGTCGCGAAGATCGTCACTTTGGCATCCTTGCTTGCCGCAGCAAGTTCATAGGCGCCGAAAGCCGAAAGGTTTTCGTCGCGATGCTCGGTGCGGACGGTCGGCAGGTTCTGGCGGGTCAGAGCCATCGTCGACGGCGTTTTCTTCGATTGCAGGGCAATCTGCCAGCATTCAGCCGCCTCGACAGCGTCGGCAGGGCGGAACACATTGTGGTTCGGAATGGCGCGCAAGGCGGCAAGCTGTTCGACCGGCTGGTGGGTCGGGCCATCTTCACCAAGACCGATGGAGTCGTGCGTCATCACGTAAACGACGCGGATGCCCATCAGCGAGGAAAGACGCATGGCCGGACGGCAATAATCCGAGAAGGTCAGGAAGGTGCCGCCATAAGGGATCAGGCCGCCATGCAGCGTCATGCCGTTCATGGCTGCTGCCATGCCGTGTTCACGGATACCGTAATGGACGTAACGCTGGCCGTAGTCTTCCGGCGTTATGGCCTTGGTCTGGCTCGTCTTGGTGTTGTTCGAACCGGTGAGGTCGGCGGAGCCGCCGATGGTTTCCGGCACGACACCGTTGATGACTTCCAGAGCCATTTCCGAAGACTTGCGGGTTGCGACCTTCGGTTTGTCGGCGGAAAGCTTCTTCTTGTATTCGATGATGGTCGCATCGAAGTTGGAAGGCAGGTCGCCACGCATCCGGCGCTCGAATTCAGCGCGGGTGTCCGGGTCGGCGGCGGCAAAGCGCTTTTCCCATTCCTGACGCTTCTTGGCGGCATTGAGACCGGCAACGCGCCAGCCGTCCAGTACTTCTGCCGGAACGACGAAAGGTTCGGAATTCCAGCCGAGCGCTTTGCGGGTTGCGGCAATTTCTTCGGCACCCAGCGGCGAACCATGTACCTTGTTGGTGCCAGCTTTGTTCGGCGCACCGAAGCCTATGGTCGTCTTGCAGGCGATCAGGGTAGGCTTTTCGGAAACCTTGGCCAGTTCGATAGCCTTGGCAATCGCATCCTGGTCATGACCATCGACAGCCATCGTGTTCCAGCCGGAAGCGGCGAAACGGGCAGGCTGGTCAGTATTGTCGGAAAGCGTGACGGGGCCGTCGATCGAGATGTTGTTGTCGTCCCAGAACACGATCAGCTTGTTCAGCTTCAGATGACCGGCAAGCGCAATGGCTTCCTGGCTGATGCCTTCCATGAGGCAGCCGTCACCGGCAATCACATAGGTGTAATGGTTGACGAGGCTGTCGCCGAACTGGGCGTTCAGGATGCGTTCGGAGAGCGCCATGCCGACGGCATTGGCAATGCCCTGGCCGAGCGGGCCGGTCGTCGTTTCGATGCCGGCTGCGTGGCCGTATTCCGGGTGACCGGCGGTGCGCGATCCGAGCTGGCGGAAATTCTTGATCTCGTCGATGGTGATGTCTTCGTAGCCCGAAAGATAGAGCAGCGAATAGAGCAGCATCGAGCCGTGGCCTGCGGAGAGCACGAAACGGTCGCGATCCGGCCAGTGCGGGTTCTGCGGGTCGTGCGAGAGGAAACGGGTATAAAGCGTCGTCGCTATATCGGCTGCACCCATCGGCAGGCCGGGATGGCCCGAATTGGCTTTCTCGACCGCATCCATGGAGAGGAAGCGGATTGCGTTGGCCATCTGGTTTTGTTTGTCGGAATTGGTCATGGTTTCAGCCGTCTTTCCTTGGGAGGGGTTAACGGGGTTGCGGCGATGCCTTTTGCCTGAGCACGATCCGTATCCAAAACGGCTTCATGCGTCTCGGGATCATGCTCCAGAAGGCATCGGGACACATAGCACCTGCGTATGAGGAGTCAATAAACCGATGACTTTTGGGCAATAAACTGTCCGCGACTAATCGATTGAGTTGTGTGGAAAGCTGTAGAACAATCACCGAAAAGCCGTTTTTGCACCGATAACGGTGCATGAACGTTCACATAAGCCCCTCATTTGTTGCTTATCTGGCGGGCGATTATTACAATCTTTTCAAAGATGCCCGTCCCGCAGGCGCGATTCGATGTCCAGAGTTAGTCTGCGAATTGGCATTGGAAAGGATATGGATGGCACCCGAAACGACCCTCAGGCAAGTCTTGGAACGGCTGGAAAAGGCACTCAATTCGCTTGAACAAGCGGTCGATCTGCGGCTGGACAAGGAAGGCGACTTCGCCGAGGCCGAGGAGGAGGTGCAGCGTATGAATGCGGATCGCAGCCGTCTCGCTCAGGAACTCGATCAGTCGGAAGCGCGCGCCGAGCGGCTGGAAGCCGCAAATCGCGAAGTTTCGCGGCGTCTTGTGACAGCGATGGAGACAATCCGCGCTGTTCTGGACCGATAGGAGGCTACCATAGCGACTGTAACCGTCACCATCGATGGCAAAGCCTACCGCATGGCCTGCGACGAAGGGCAGGAAGAACACCTGTCCGGGCTTGCCGACCGTTTCGATCAGTATGTCACGCATCTCAAAACCTCCTTCGGAGAAATCGGCGATCTGCGCCTGACGGTCATGGCCGGGATCATGGTTATGGACGAGATGGCTGAGATGCAGAAGCGCATCAACGGTCTGGAGAGCGAGGTCGAAACACTGCGCCGCGCACGTGATGAAGCGCTTGGTCGCGCCGACAGCAACGACGCTGCCCTGACCGGCATGCTTTCGGATGTAGCCTCGCGCATCGAGCAAGTGGCATCGCGCATTGCGCCGCGAAACAGCTAGTCAACTCTCCGCATTTTTGCGTCGTTTCGACAGATCAGCCGACTGGATGGAATAGGTCTTAGAGCCTGAATCATAATGAATGTAATGATATCAGGCTCTTGCGATACGCCGTGTGAGGAAGCGGATATTTGCGATGTATATCCACGCTTCGGAAGAAGCGATAGTTTTCTCGAAGTCTTTGGCCAGTCTGCGACACCTTCCCAGCCATGCAAATGTTCGCTCGACCACCCATCGGCGTGGCAGGGCTTCGAAACCGTTGGCCTGATCGGAGCGCTTGACGATTTCCAGTGTAAACTTTCCGACCTTTTCCAGCCTGCCTCTGAGCTTGGGGCCTGCATATCCGCCGTCAGCAAAGATATGTCGCAGCCACGGCCATCGTTTGAGTATGGTTTTCAAGACGTCCGGTGCGCCATCGCGATCCTGAATACCCGCAGAATGGATCACCAGACCAACCATCAAGCCAAGGGTATCAACGACAATGTGACGCTTACGTCCGCTAATCTTCTTTCCCGCGTCAAAGCCCCGTATTCCGCCACTTTCCGTGGTTCTAACTGACTGGCTGTCGATGACGCCAGCCGTTGGACTGGGCTGCCTGTCAGCCTGCTCACGCGCCAGCATCACAAGCGTGTTGTTGATGGTACGCAGCAAGCCTTCATCGCGCCAGCGGTAGAAGTATTTCTGTACCGTCGAGAATGGTGGGAAATCGGTTGGCAGAAGCCGCCACGCACCGCCAGATGATGCGATATAAAGAAGCGCGTTTACCACCTCACGCAGATCCGTTTTGCGAGGGCGACCAAGGTATCTGGGCGAAGGCATCAGCGGTTCGATCACTGACCATTCCGCATCCGTTAAATCAGTTGCATAGCGCGAATTGCGACGTACATAGTGGCGGCGAGCGGTTACTGTCCAGGCCATTGTGATCTCCATCGAATGTAAGCAATCCGATTGGATCATAACCTACTGTAATCGCTCAACCCTTTTTGGAACAGGCTCTTACAGACGCCGAGATGTCGAGGCTACTCTTTGGCGATTTGCCGCATCGAACTGCTTGCCAGGAGGAAGACCTGTAGAAGCTGTCCCGTTCTTCACGGCTCTCCTATTCGATATTCTTGCTTCAGATGCAATTTTCATCAAATTAACAGGTTCACCCCTAAGGCCGTTCCCTTGGGTAGTGAAGAACTTTTCAGAGCAAGAGTGTTATTAAAAACAAATCGATAGATCATAATCGGCAATAAAAAGCTTCGATTTTTTTCAGAATCGCGCTGGAGAAAATACTCAAATAGTTTTTTTGCTTTTGAGCATTTTTTTATGTGAGAACCAATCGGTTGCTCGCAAGCTAATAGCGACTATTATAGCCGCTGGTTCAGCTTCTTTTAGTCGGGTGTGGGAAATATCTTGAAGCGATACAGTGGGACGGATACCGCATTCTTCTCGACTGACATGGTTGAGAGCAGGTTTCGCAATGATTTTCTACGGGCTGCCATGAAGCCATTGTATGAAATCGTTATTGACCCTGCAGAACGCAATTATGAGCTTTCTGGTGTAGCCAGCTTGCGTACCAGCGGTTTGATTACAATCGGCACAACTACGTTCAATACGCAAAATTATGTCCGGACCCCGAAGATCATCGCCCAAGGTGGGCTGGATTTTTACATGGTACAACTGATGACCGGCGGACATCTGCAGGGCGACTTTGGCGGGACAGACGTGACGGCAAGCCCTGGTGATATTCTCGTTATTGATCTCGCGAAAACCCTTGTCAGTCGCGCTTTTAAAGGCGCCAGAACGACGGTATTCGTACGCCGATGTGATCTGGAGGAGGTTACGGGCGGTAGAAGTCTGCACGGGCTCGTCTTGCCTGGTGCGGAACCCATGACCCGCCTAGCCTTTAATTACATTCAGGAGCTCAATGCGGTTGTGCCAGAATTGGGGCCAGATGATGCGGTTGCTGCTCAACGTGTGATGCTGACATTGATCGCCGCTGGGATTACGGGTCTGAAGGGCAAATTCATCGAGCAGCTGCCCGTCAATTTGCCGATGCGAAAACGTATTCTGTCATTCATCGACAATAATCTTCACGATCCTCTTCTTGGGGTTTCTCTGATTATCAAAAATTTTCATGTGTCTCGCTCCCACCTCTATCGTGCATTCGAAAATGATGGTGGCGTCGCGAAGATTATTCGCGACAAGCGACTTGACCGCGCGTTTCGCATGTTGTCGGAAGAACGCCATCGGACTCTTTATACGAAAGAGATCGCTTATCGATGCGGTTTTCAGGATCCGACGCAATTTGCTGCAGCCTTCAAAAGCCGTTTTGGCATGTCTCCCAAAGATGCTCGCGCAAGCGGAGCGCAATTGCTTTCCAGCGGTATCATGGACTTCCCATTTTTTCAGCATCTTTCCCAAGAAATAGCGCGGGTAGGGGCCATTGATCCCTGGTTGCGGATCGTCAAATCCTTTTGAAAAGTTTTCCGGTTAGGCCGATGCAAGCCACTGGCGTTCCCGTTAAGCAGGTACTATATTGGCTCTTGGCGAACTGCGCTTCCCGACAGGTGTAACAGCATCCCCGGGGCCTTATTGATCTCTAAGGGAGCTGTCCCTGTGAAGGCTTGCGGGCTTTCGCATATGGCGCCCACCTACTTTGTAGGTTCCCGGGATCAATCACTACCATCGGTCGTCGTGGTCGCCGCTTTCTTTTCTCAATTTACCGCAGGTCAGCTATGAGCTTGATCTAACGGACAATTTGTTCGTAAACAGGCGCGACGTCCAACAATTCGCGCATCTTGATGAAATCTCCTGAAACAGTATCACCCGATTCATCGGAAAGACTGACCGTCGCAGTACCCGTCGCTTTCGTCTACGGTCTTCTGCTTTATGTCATGATCTGGTCGCGTCATTATGTGGATGCAATGCCGGTCATTGCAGGCCTGATGCTGTTACCGATGGCTGTTGCCAGCCTTGCCTCCAGCCTCTCCGATCCGTGGGCGGAAAAGGGATTGTGGCGCCATGTCCGTATGGGATGGGCCATTATTGGTGGGCTTGTCGTTATCAGCATGGTGCTTTTCCATGAGGCCGGAATTTGCGTGGCCATGGCCGCTCCGTTCTTCATGGCGTTCTCGGCGCTGGGTTCGGCTGTGACCTTGTGGATCATCCGACAGTTTCGCTCCCGTCGCTCGACGACGCTGGTGATCGCGCTGCCGCTCGTCGTTCTGCCAGCCGAACTTCAGATGTCCTACACACCGCACGATGGCGCTGTGACCACGGTGATCGAGATTGCGGCGCCGCCGGAAGTTGTCTGGCAGCAGACGGTTGAAATCCGCAATGTGCGTCCAGACGAGCTGTCGTGGACATTCAGCCATGGCATTCTTGGCGTGCCGCAGCCGACGGATGCAAGGCTGAACGGTACCGGCATCGGCGCGGTACGCGACTTGCAATGGACGCATGGCGTGAATTTTCAGGAAATTGTCACGCAATGGGAAGAGAACCGGCTTCTGGCGTGGGATTTCCGCTTCGGTCCCGGCTCCATACCGCCTGAGGTCGAAGCGCATATCAAGGTCGACAGCAGCTATCTGAAGCTTGCGCAGGGTGATTATCGCCTTGAACCGGTGGCGAATGGTCATACGCGGCTCACACTGACGGCCCATTATCGGATCGCAACGCCGATCGATTTCTACTGTGATTTGTGGGGCAAGCTGTTCCTGAATGACTTCCACGGCGTCGTTTTGAAGGTCATTCGCGACCGTTCGGAGAAGATCGCACGCAGGGGCGACCGGATCACTTGACGGAGCGGCTTAATGCGGTTCCACTACACGATGCAACGTGGCATCAGGGAGTGGCTTGGAATGACAGCAACGGAGCGTAGCCCCGGACTGGAAAAGCAGGAGCTTCGACGCAAGGTTCTGGCGGTCCGCGATGCTCTTGATCCGCGCTTTCACTACGAAGCTTCCCTTGCGGCCGCAAACAAGGGCGAGGCGGCAATCGATGTGGCCAAAGGTACGCTGATCGCCGGCTACTGGCCGATCCGTTCTGAAATGGACCCGCGCCCGCTGTTGTCGGTATTTCGCGCCAAAGGCGCGCGGCTTTGCCTCCCCGTCGTTCTGGATAAGGAAACGATTGCCTTTCGTGAGTATCTGCCCGATGCCAGATTGCGTCAGACGGGCTTCGGCACGATGGGACCGGGAGAAGATGCGCCGGTGGTTGATCCGGCGATCATGCTGATGCCGCTCGCAGGCTTTGACCGGCGCGGGCATCGGCTTGGCTATGGTGCCGGACACTACGACCGCGCGCTGGCGCGTTTCACGGAACGCGGATTGCAGCCACTTCTGATCGGCATGGCTTTCGACTGTCAGGAAGTTGAGCGTGTGCCCGATGAGCCGCACGATATTGCGCTCGACCAGATCCTGACCGAGAGCGGCTTGCGTTCGCTTGGCGCAGGTTTATAAGGCATTCTCATGAGATTGCTTTTTCTTGGTGATATGGTGGGCCGGTCGGGCCGCACCGCGGTATATGAAAAACTGCCGGGGCTGATTTCCGATCTGAAGCTGGACTTCGTAATCGTCAACGGCGAAAACGCCGCGGGCGGTTTTGGCATTACGGAAGAGATTTTCCACGATACCATTCGTGCTGGCGCCGACGTCGTGACGACCGGCAATCACGTCTGGGATCAGCGCGAAGCACTGGATTTCTCCAGGCGCGAAGACCGTTTTCTGCGCCCCGCAAACTTCCCGAAAGGCACAGCCGGAAAAGGCGAGGGGCTTTACATCGCCAAAAACGGCGCCCGGGTTCTGGTATCGAACGTCATGGGCCGAGTGTTCATGCATCCCGATCTTGATGATCCGTTTATCGCGGCCGAGAAAATTCTGGAAGCCTGTCCGCTTGGCGAGCAGGCCGATGCGGTCTTCTTCGATTTCCATGCTGAGGCGACGAGCGAAAAGCAGTGTTTCGGTCATTTTGTCGACGGTCGCGCCAGCGCTGTTGTCGGAACGCACACGCATGTCCCGACCGCCGATTGCCAGATTTTGCGGAATGGTACGGCCTATATGTCCGATGCCGGCATGTGCGGTGATTACGATTCCTCGCTTGGCATGGACAAGGAAGAGCCGCTCAATCGTTTCCTGTCGAAAGTGCCGAAAGGGCGTTTCGAGGCGGCGAATGGCCCGGCCACCGTCTGCGGCGTGGGCATAGAGATTTCGGATCGCACGGGGCTTGCAGAAAAGGCCGCCCCCTTGCGCATCGGTGCGCATCTGGAAGAAACCATTCCGGCATTCTGGCGATAACGTCTTATTTTAGCTCGAAGTATGATGTTATCTACAATCGAGTGGCTATTTTGAACTGGCAGCTTTCTGCCGGTTGAACGGGCTTTTCGCGTTCCTATCTCCTTGCAACGAGTTTTTTCGCAAGGGGACGCAACTCAATGGATTTTTTTGCCGAGTATCTGGGATTTCTTTCGACCCCTGCCGGCTGGGCCGCGCTGGTTACGCTGGTGACGATGGAAGTCGTCCTCGGTATCGACAATCTGATCTTCATCTCTATCCTGACCAACAAGCTGCCCGCTTCGCAGCAGGCTCGCGCACGCCGTATCGGTATCGGTGCGGCGCTCATTCTGCGTCTGGCGCTTCTTTTCACCATCTCGATCATCGTACAGCTCAAGGACCCGATTTTCGAGGCGTTCGGCCACGGCTTCTCCTGGCGTGACATCATCCTGATTGCCGGTGGTCTGTTTCTTGTCTGGAAGGCGACCAAGGAAATCCACCACACGGTCGATCCCGAGGATGGCAAGGAAAATATCGGCGGCAAAGTAGCTCAACTTACCATGGGCGCCGCCATCGTTCAGATTCTGATTCTCGATCTGGTCTTCTCGGTCGATTCGATCATCACTGCCGTTGGCATGACCGACGAGATCGCCATTATGGTCATTGCCGTGGTCGCAGCCGTCACCGTCATGCTGCTTGCGGCTGATCCGCTGTCGCGGTTCATTGCGGCGAACCCGACCATCGTCATGCTGGCGCTGGGGTTCCTGCTGATGATAGGCATGACGCTGATTGCCGATGGTTTCGGCTTCCACGTCCCGAAGGGCTACATCTACGCTGCGATGGGCTTTTCGGCGCTGGTCGAAGCGCTCAATATGCTGGCGCGGCGAAAGCGCAAGAATCAGTAACAAAAAGCTATACGCAACAAGGCCATCCGTCTCATCCTGAGACGGATGGCCTTGTTATTTTAACGCCGTGAAACTGGTCTGTTGTGGCAATTCTCGTGCAGAGGTCTGACCATTCGCAACGCTTGCAGGCTGTGCGTAATATGCCTTCTGCAAAAGCACGACGCATTACGTCAAGCCGCTCTGCGTTGAGCCCGAAAGGGTTCTGCGTGGAAAGCGTCTGGCCGATCAGGTCGCCTACGGCCTCCAATGCCAGCCGGTCGCGCTCGCGAACACTCGCTTCGTAACAATGGCAATCGCCCCCGCAGAGCAGGGGCGCGCAAATGTCGTCCGGGCCATCGACGAGAAGGATATCTTCCCCTTCGCTCAGCCGCCCGGCAATCCTGTCGTAGTTTTCGACGAAAGCCGGGCTGTAGCCTTTGCCGACATAAGTCAGCATGCAAAGGAGGTGATGGCCGCGCAGGCGTATTGTCACCTGTTTGATCAGGCCTTGCCGTCGCGGGCGATGGCCTTGAGGATCGCAGCGCCAAGAGCCGACTTGATGAGGGCACCGATAAGGAACGGCGTTACGCCGAAGGCAATTGCCTTTTCAACGCCGATGATGCTGGACAGCCAGACTGCGCCAAGCGCAAGGCAGACTACATTAGCGGCAAGGAACGAAACGAAGGCGAGGCCGACGCGGTTACCGTTCCAGCCGCGTTCGGCCAGATAGCCGGTCATCGCGGCGACGATCGGGAAGGAAACGAGATAGCCTGCGGTGGGGCCTGCGAAATGCGCAAGACCGCCAGCACCGCCAGCCAGAACCGGAAGGCCGAGCATGGCTTCGCCGAGCCAGGCCAGAACCGTGGCCATGCCAAGACGCCAGCCATAGAGTGCGCCGATCAGAGGGACGATCAGGGTCTGCAGCGTAATCGGAACCGGAATCATCGGAACTTCGATCTGCGACGAGATGGCGAGAACCAGCGTGCCAAGCGCAACGGCTGCAAGGCGCATCGCAGGGGAGCGGGATTCCAGATTGAGCGGGCTGAAGGATGGGTACGTCTGGGTTAAGGTCGTCATGGTTTCCTCAAATTATAGATAAAATTGAGATTCGATCTATATCTTCTTAAGGCTCCTGACGATAAACGCAAGAGGCGGTGCAAACAGAACGGTGCGTAGCTGTGGGAGTCGCGCGCAGAGACCCTGTCGCGCAGCTGAAAATCTGCACGAGTGACCAGAGTGGCGACGATAGAAATGAGGTGCTTATCTGTGCAAGCGCCTGATCAACCAACAATCGCGAACGAATCGCGCGTCTTGCCCGATGCGGTCTTGACCGGACGGTGTCCGATCCATTGTACATGACGGGCGAGGATGGTCACTGCGCTCTCGACATCGTTCTGGCGTAGCGCCTGCAATATGGCGCGATGGTCGTGGTCGGTGCGGGTTTCCCATTCCGACCGCCAGGTGGCGAAGAGAAACCGGGCGCTGGCAGCGTGGAGATCGTCGATGGCTGCAAGCAGACGCGGCATCTTGCATGGTTCGAGGATGAGCCGATGGAAGCGGCGATTGGCATCTTCCCAGCTTCTGACATCGCGTGACTTGTCGCCTTCCAGTGTGGCCTGTTCGGCGGCGTCGAGCGTTGCCTGTGTGATGTGCGGGGCTGCATGGCGCAGCGCCAGGACTTCCAAAGCGGCCCGCATCTCTGCCACTTCCCTGATCTCGCCGATGTCGAACGATGCAACCCGGACGCCGCGCCGTGGCTCGGAAACGGCAAGCCCTTGAGCCTCCAGCCGCCGGAATGCTTCGCGCACCGGCACATGGCTGGTCTCGAATTCTTCGGCAATGTGATCCTGTCGCAGTTTCATGCCGGGTTCTATCTCGCCCGCAATGATGCGGTCGGCAAGAATGCGGCTGATACGGGCTGCAATGGTTTCGCTGGGGGTGTTCTGGGCGGGCTGAATCATGAATTTATAGATAATCTGCTTTGCCTGGCGGGTCGAGCAATATTGCTTTTATTGACAGAGATTCGAGGGGGACGGCGCTTTTGCTGGACGAATGGGCCTGAATTCCTTATAACGCCGCCATTCTGCACGGAAAGCACTGTGGCCCAACCTGCGGCCCTTCTCTGCTTGATCTCTGTTTCATGCGTGACGCTTTCTCCGTGCACAGCATTTTAAACAGAACAGGGGTGCCATGGCCGGCCATTCACAGTTTAAGAATATCATGCACCGCAAGGGCCGTCAGGATGCGGTGCGGTCGAAAATGTTTTCCAAGCTCGGACGCGAAATCACCGTCGCTGCCAAGCAGGGTCTGCCTGACCCGACAATGAACCCGCGCCTGCGTCTGGCGATCCAGAACGCCAAGGCGCAGTCCATGCCGAAGGACAATATCGAGCGTGCCATCAAGAAGGCTGCCGGTAATGACGGCGAGAATTATGATGAAGTGCGCTACGAGGGCCGTGGCCCCGGCGGCGTATCGGTCATCGTGGAAGCGCTGACGGATAATCGCAACCGTACTGCATCGAATGTGCGCGCAGCCTTCACGAAATCGGGCGGTGCACTGGGCGAAACCGGCTCGGTGTCCTTCATGTTCGACCGCGTCGGCGAAATCATCTACAAGCCTGAAGTCGGCGACGCCGACAAGGTTATGGAAGCAGCCATCGAAGCTGGCGCTGACGATGTGCAGTCCGGTGAAGAAGAACACGTCATCATCTGCGCGTTCGAAGATATCGGCGAAGTGTCCAAGGCTCTGGAAGCTGCGCTCGGTGAAGCCGAATCGATCAAGACGATCTGGAAGCCGCAGACCAATACCGAGCTGGACGAGGAAAAGGCGCGTTCGGTTCTCAAGCTTCTCAACGTGCTCGAAGACGATGACGACGTGCAGAACGTCTACACGAATTTCGAAGTCAGCGACGAAGTCATGGAAAAGCTGAGCGCCTGATTGGGCACTCTGAGATAATCTCGAAAAATCCCGGCTTTGTCCGGGATTTTTTGTGTCTAGAGCGGTTCCAGTTAAAACGGAATCGTGGAACCGCTCTATCTCTTTGTTTTACGCATTATCCGACGCAAAACCGCTTCGCACTTTTGCTGGAAATGCTCCGATGAATGAGACATTCGGGCAATAAAAAACCCCGCCGAGGCGGGGTTTTTCAACTAGATGCAATATCGGATTAGATGCCGAGATTGCCGAAACGGTTCTTGAACTTGGTAACGCGACCGCCGCGATCAAGCAGGGTCTGCGAACCGCCCGTCCAGGCCGGATGGGTGGTCGGGTCGATATCGAGGTTCATCGTATCGCCTTCCTTGCCCCAGGTCGAGCGGGTCATGTATTCGGTGCCATCGGTCATCACGACCTTGATGGTGTGGTAGTCGGGATGGATATTGGCTTTCATCTTCTCAATCCTGAAAGTCTGGGGTGAAAAGCGCAGCCTTGACTATCGAAACTGCGGCACTTTCGCCCAATGGCAGATATGAAGACCCATTACCTACAGGCAACGGCTTCCAAAAGGGTTGGCGAGCCTATACATCAGGCGCACGGCAATAACAAGGGCGCAAACACAAGAATGGCCGACCGGGATACTGAAATTGATATGAATCACGAATTGACTGCAGAAGAAAGTCGCAAACGCCGCTCGCTGAAGCCGCTGCAGAGGATGATGCCGTTTCTGGCACCCTATAAGGTCCTGGTTGCAGGGGCGCTCTTTTCGTTGGTGCTGGCCGCTGTAACGACCCTTGCAGTGCCTGTTGCGCTGCGTCGCATGATCGACCATGGCTTTACGGGCTCGAATGCGATCTTCGTCAATAATTACTTCGGCATGCTCGTGTTGCTGGCGCTCATTCTCGCGCTGGCGTCGGGCCTGCGCTATTTCTTCGTGATTTCGCTCGGAGAGCGGGTGGTTGCCGATCTGCGCAATGCGGTATTCTCGCATGTGACGGCGCTCTCGCCGGAATTCTTCGACCGGTCGCAGTCCGGTGAAATCGTTTCGCGTCTGTCATCCGACACAACGCAGATCAAGTCCGTGGTGGGCGCTACAGCCTCTGTCGCGCTGCGCAACATGATTCTGGGTGTCGGCGCATTGGCGATGATGGTCGTGACCAGCCCGAAGCTTTCTGCGCTGGTCATTGCCGCCATTCCGATCATCGTTTTACCCCTCATTGCCTTCGGACGCTCGGTGCGTCGCCGCTCCCGTATGACGCAGGACATGCTGGCGAAGGCCAATGCCTATGCCAGCGAACAGATTGGCGCGATGCGTACGCTGCAGGCCTTCACCAACGAGAACATGGTGGTCGGGCGTTTTGGCAGCGCAGTGGAAAAAGCCTTCCAGGCAGCGCGTTCCTCCATTCAGGCCCGCGCAATCCTGACGGCCTTTGCAATTTTCCTGATCTTCTCCAGCATTGTTGCGGTGCTTTGGTTCGGTTCGCGTGATGTGCTGGCTGGCACGATGACAGCCGGTACGCTTGGACAGTTCGTGCTTTACGCAGTGTTTGCAGGCAGTTCCTTCGGTGCCTTGTCGGAAGTGGGTGGGGAACTGGCGCAGGCTGCAGGGGCAACGGAGCGCCTTGTCGAAATTCTGGACGAACAGCCCGGCATCGCAGCCCCCTTGAAGCCCGTTGCCATGCCTGTGCCGCCGCGCGGCGAGATCGTGTTCGATTCCGTGCATTTCTCCTATCCGACACGGCCAGATGCGCCGTCGCTCAACGGCATCAGCTTCACCGTGAAACCCGGCGAAACCGTTGCGATTGTCGGCCCCTCGGGTGCCGGCAAGAGCACGATCTTCGCGCTTGTCATGCGCTATTATGATCCGCAGTCGGGCAAGATTCGGATTGACGGCGTGGCCTTGCCTGATGCCGACCCGCAAGCCGTTCGCGCGCGTATTGCAACCGTGCCGCAGGACGTAGCGATTTTCGCCACCAGCATACGCGAGAATATCGCCTTCGGTCGCCCCGGAGCGAGCGACGAGGAGATTGTGGCGGCGGCAAAGGCGGCTCTTGCGCATGATTTCATCATGGCGCTCGACAAGGGCTATGATACCGAAGTGGGTGAACGCGGTGTGACGCTTTCAGGCGGTCAGCGCCAGCGTATTGCCATTGCGCGGGCAATCTTACGTGCTGCGCCCATTCTTCTCCTTGATGAAGCGACGTCAGCGCTTGATGCCGAAAGCGAAATGCTGGTGCAGAAAGCTCTGGACAGCCTGATGGCTGATCGCACGACGCTTGTCGTTGCGCACCGGCTTGCAACTGTGCTCAAGGCCGACCGCATTCTCGTGCTCGACCATGGTCATATTGTCGAAGAAGGCACACATCAAAGCCTTGTCGAAAAGGGCGGTATCTATGCCCGTCTCGCCAAGCTGCAATTCGAGGCAGGTGCTGGAGCATTCGTTGCGAAGTGAAATGGGAGGGCTTTGCCCTCCCGTCATTTCTTCTTAACGTTCGGTCAGCTTCAGCTCGATGCGCCGGTTCTTGGACCGGGCATCGGGTGTGTCGGCGGCGTCGAGCGGCTGATATTCGCCGAAGCCAGCCGCGACGAGCCGGTTGGCCGGAACGCCGTTGGCGATCAGGAATTTGACCACGGCGGTTGCGCGGGCCGATGAAAGCTCCCAATTGTCGCGGAAACGTCCGGTGCCGGCTAGAGGTACATTGTCTGTGTGGCCGTCAACGCGCAGCACCCAGTTGATGTCATCCGGGATTTCCTGATTGAGCTGGTTTACCGCATCGGCAAGTTTCTTCATCTCGTCCTGACCGGCCGGATTGATATCCGCCGAACCCGTCGGGAAAAGAACTTCCGACTGGAAGACGAAACGGTCACCGACTATGCGAATGTTTTCCTTGTCTGATAGGATTTCACGCAGACGCCCGAAGAAGTCGGAACGGTAGCGGTTCAACTCCTGCACGCGCTGCGCCAGCGCGACATTCAGGCGGCGGCCGAGATCGGCAATCTTGGCGTTCGATTCGCGGTCGCGGCTTTCGGAAGCATTGAGCGCATCTTCAAGCGCTGCGATCTGGCGGCGAAGAGCCGAAATCTGCTGGTTCAGCAGTTCCACTTGACTGAGCGCGCGGGCGCTGACCTGCTTTTCGGCATCAAGGCTTTCGGACAGTTCACCAGCGCGCTTTTCAGCCGCTGCACCCGCGCCGCTGCCTTCGTTCAAAAGGCTTTGCAGACGCGAACGCTCATTTTCCGCGCTGGACAGCGAAGCCTGCAGATTGGCGATGGTGTCCTGCATGTCCTGCGAATTGCTGCGCTCCAGCGACAGAAGCTGCGTCAATTCCTGTATCTGGCTGTTGAGGCGTGCAAGCACGCTGTCCTTGTTGTTGACCTCGCGGCTTAGTAGGAATTGCGCCAGCACGAAAACGGTGAGCAGGAACATGATTGCGAGCAGCAACGTCGTCAGTGCATCGACGAAGCCCGGCCAGTAATCGACATGCCTTTGGGAGCGGCGGTTGCGGGCGAGGGACATGGCGGCCTACTCCGCCTTGTCCGAGCGGTCGGATTTGCGATCGTGCGAACGCTCGCCGATGGCCTTGGTGAGGCGGTCAAGCGTCTGGCGGATGGCCTTCTGCTCGTCGGCCTGCTTTTCCACCCAGTCGCGCATGATCTGCTGTTCGCTGCGCATGTTCTTGACGAGGCCCTGTATGCCTTCCGCAAGATTGGCCAGCGCTGCCGTGGTGCGCTGTGTCGAAGCGTCCCCACCATGGAGGTTCTGTAGCCTGTCGGCCAGAACGCGGATTTCTTCCGTGCCGCCGTTTTGATCGGCTGCGATATCGGAACCGAGATCGGTGACCGAGGAAAGCCAGTTTTCCAGTTCTGTATAGAAGCGGTTTTGCGCGCGGCCCGCCTGAAGATCAAGGAAGCCGAGAATGAGCGAGCCGGAGAGGCCGAACAGAGAAGACGAGAAGGCTGTACCCATACCAGACAGTGGAGCCTGAAGCCCGGCTTTCAATGCATCGAGAACGTCGCCAGTGCTGCCGGAATTGGGGTCGAGTGTCTGGATGGTGCGTCCTATGGACCCGACTGTTTCCAGAAGGCCCCAGAAAGTGCCGAGAAGACCGAGAAAGACCAGAAGGCCGATCAGATAGCGCGATATATCGCGGCTTTCATCAAGGCGCGTCGCGATGGAATCGAGGATCGACCGCATGGATGAGGTCGACAGCGCCATCGACTGGCGGCGGCCGATCAGAGCACGCATCGGTGCCAGCAGCACGGGTGGGCGCGTGGTGCCTTCGCGGTCACCGTCGCGGAATGAATTAACCCAGCGAATTTCAGGCAAAAGCCGCAACACCTGCCCGAAGGCGAGCAGAATGCCGACCAGCAGAACGCCGAGAATAAGCCCGTTGAGACCAGGATTGGTGATGAAGAAAGTGTGAATCTGTCGCATCAGGATCGCCGCCAGAAAGGCGACGATAATAAGGAAGATCGCCATGGAGAGAATGACGATGCGCGGGCTCGAAAGGCGGTAGGGGTCGTAATCACGTCCCTCGTCCAGACGGTCCCGGGAAACTCTCAAATCGCTCATGCGCTGCGCTCCATGGTCGCGTGTTTGAACAGGAGCCTACTTCATTAATTCGTGAAGCGGAATCGTCTGGATACGAAAAAATGAAGGCAAAAATGCTTCAGCGCGCCGCTTTCACACGACGCGCTGAAAGGAAACGCAGGTAATGCCGGAATTAAATCAGATCGGCTTGTTGATCGTCTTCAGCAAGGCTTTCTGAATGATTTCATTGCCCGCAACAATGGTTTTGGTGCCGAAAATATCCTGCCCGCCATTCTTGTCCGAGACAAAACCACCGGCTTCGCGGATCATCAGCATGCCCGCGCCGAGATCCCACGGATGCATGCCGTCTTCCCAGAAGCCATCCAGACGGCCGCCTGCAACATAGGCGAGGTCGAGTGCAACGGCGCCCATGCGACGGATGCCTGCGGTTTCAGCCATGACATTGCGCAGTTCGACCAGATAATGGCCGTGATGGCCGCGACCCAGATGGGGAATACCGGTGCCTATGACGGAATCAACCAGCTTGTTGCGCGACGCGACGCGCAGGCGACGGTCATTGAGGAATGCGCCACCACCGCGTACTGCGGTGTAAAGCTCGTCCATAGCCGGATTGTAGATGACGCCGGCGACGATCTGTCCCTGACGCTCGAGAGCGATGGAGACTGCGAAAACCGGAATGCCGTGCAGGAAATTCGTGGTACCGTCGAGAGGATCGATCAGCCAGCGATGCTGTCCGTCCTTGGATTCAACCTCGCCGGATTCTTCCATCAGGAAGCCGTAATCCGGGCGGGCGCGGCTCAATTCCGTATAGACGATCTGTTCGGCGCGACGGTCTGCCTGGCTGACATAATCGCCTGGGCCCTTGAGAGAAACCTGGAGATTCTGGACTTCGCCAAAATCACGAGCGAGGCTGCGGCCGGCCTTCATAGCGGCCTGTACCATAACGTTGAGAAGGGCTGAGCGGGCCATTTCATTGTCCTTGTAAGCACGATCCCGAAGCGTGGATTTTGAAGGGAATCATGCAGTTAATCATAAACAGAAGGTCGATCATCCAGCCAGAAACATGTTTGGCGGACAGTCGGGGGAATTGAGCGATCTGAGAAAGAACGGTCGCTAAATTTGCGACATGGATTATGCGGCGCCCGATACGGGGCACCGCAGATCTCGTTTTTCGTATTAAGCGCGGCTGACGTAGGTCAGTTCGTTGGTATCAACGATCACGCGTTCACCGGATGCAATGAACGGCGGTACGAGAATGCGGATACCGTTTTCAAGCACAGCCGGCTTGTAGGACGATGCAGCGGTCTGGCCCTTGACGACCGGATCGGCTTCGGTGATGGCGAGCGTGACCTGATCCGGCAGGCGGATGCCGATCGGCTTTTCTTCGTAAAGTTCGACCGTGACCATCATACCATCCTGCAGGAAAGCAGCGCGGTCGCCAACAAAATCCTTGGCCAGCTCAAGCTGTTCGTAGGATTCGGTGTCCATGAAGATCAGCGCTTCGCCCTGTTCGTAGAGGAACGAGAAATCCTTCTGTTCCAGACGAACGCGCTCCACGGTTTCAGCAGCACGGAAACGTTCGTTGAGCTTGGTGCCGTTGATGAGGTTCTTCAGTTCGACCTGATTATAGGCACCGCCCTTGCCAGGCTTGACGGCGTTGGTCTTGACCGCAACCCACAGGCCGCCAGCATGTTCGATGACATTGCCGGGGCGGATTTCGTTACCATTGATCTTCATGAGCTTGATCCGGAATGAAAATGTGAAACCATGTGCGGTCCGGCGCATGACGACGAAAAGGCAACCGTCCGGTTTATTCCGGAGATTGCGCACCTGCCTTATACTCGAACCACGATAATCGGCGTCTCAAGACCATAAAAAGGCGCTTGGCGCAAGCCTGAGCACGAAAAGAGAGCAGGACGTGCCAGAAAATTCGCCCAAAAATCAGCGAACGCGCAGATTGTTGGCGGTTTCTATGGCCTGTTTGATCTGGTCGTCCGCCAGTCCGTCCATCATGTCGTTGAGGTCCGGCGAGCGAAAACCGGCGCGCTGGGCAACAATATACCAGGCCGCAGCCTTGACGAGATCGCCTTCGGTGCCGATGCCGTCGCGATAGAGACGGGCAAGCCAGGCCTGCGCCATCACCATGCCGCGCTGGGCACCAAGACGCATCCAGCCAAAACCCTGTTCGTAGTCGCGGTCGCCGCCGCGCCCCTCAATCAGCCAGCGACCGAGATCGAACTGCGCGGTATCGTAACCTTGCGCGGCTGCAAGCAGGAGATAGACACGCGCTTTCTTGTCGTCACGCGGAATGGCAGGCGTACCGTTGGCATAAATCTGGCTGAGTGCATATTGTGCGTCGGCCAGTTTGGCTTCGGCGGCCTTCTCGAACCAGGGGAAGGCAAGGTCGATGCCCGGCTTGCCCGGCGTCTTTACCATCAGCATCTGGCCATAGTTGAACTGCGCCATGGCATTGCCACCATCGGCGGCTTTCTTCATCAGTTCCTCGGCCTTGACCGGATCTTTCTTGGCATAGGTGCCCTGAAGCAGAAGTGCAGCATAGCGGAATTGCGCTTCGACAACGCCGTTATTGGCTGCTTTCTCATACCACTCTGCCGCCAGTTTCTGGTTGGCGGGGATGCCGAGTCCGCGGGCATAAATCTCTGCAATGAGCGCCTGCGATGCCGGATCGCCCTTTTCAGCCTGTGGCTTGGCCAGATTGAAAGCAGTCAGATAAAGACCGCGTTGAAATGCGCCGAATGCCTCGTCTGCCGGTTTGTCGCCGAAGCGGCTCGGATCGATGGGGGGCATCGGTTCCGTGGTTGCCGGCTGCGGCAGCATCACCGGCTTGGCTGGCTTGTCCGCCTTCTTGTCCTTGTGATTACCCTGCTGGCTCTCCTTCTGACCGTGCACCGGCTCGCCTGCTGCCAGAGCAGGCAGGACCGGCAGCGCGAATGTCAGAACGGCAGCGAGAAGAAATTTGTTCTTCATGGGCATCGGCAAGACCTTGATGAAGGAATCAGTTTTCAAAACGTGGCGCGTTCTCATCGAGAAGCCGGTTGGCTTCCGCGACAGCCTTTGCAGGGTCTTCCGCGTCGAAGACGGCGCGTCCGAGCGCAACGAAATCCGCGCCGGTTTCGGCTGCAGGGATGATGCTTTCCAGCGTGCTTCCGGCTTGCGCGATGCTGGGGATTTCCACCATCTGCGACCACCATTCAGCCAGCGACAGGTTACGCGGATGGGCATCCGGCTTGTTGTCCGCGCCGATCTTTCCGAAGAAGACATAGTCGGGCTGCAATTCGCCGATCTCCATCGCGCCATGGCGGTCACGCAGATTGCCGGTGCCGACGATCATTTTCGGTGTATGCTTTTCGATTGCATCCGCCAGATCGGCAGTCTTGCCTTCGATGTGAATACCATCAGCCCCGACGCGACCTGCGATGCGTGTATCGTTGAGGATGAGCGCGGCAGCGCCTTTCTCCTGAATGATGGGGATGACTTTTTCGGCCGTGGCCTGAAAAGTGGCCTCATCGAGATCGCCGGTATCGAGAATGACGCTTGCAACGTCACCGCCCGATAGTGCGGCCGTCAAAAGCTTTGCGAGAGCCGCGCCGTCGGCAAGTGGAGGCGCAACCAGCACGATGCGGCAGCGTTCGATTTCAGTCTGGTGTGCGGGCGTGTTCATGAACCAAGCCTAACGGGAAAAACGTGATGGAATTCGGGCAATAGAGGCGTTCTGTTTATCGGAAACAGAAGCTGCGCTCTATCTATTTGTTTTATCGCATTTATGCGACGCAACCGCGCTTCGGCAAGTATTCATTGGCGAAACTCACGTCGGTTTGCGCCTGTCCGGGCTGGCAGAATGTTATCCACTGGAACGAAAGTTGATCGGAACCAACCCGGTTCTGCCGGGATTAACGGGTATATATGCCACACCAAGACCGGGCGCTGAACGCCCCGGCAAAACGTGTGAAACTGTTCCGGTTACCCATCCGGAATGACACGAAGAAGATTGGAAAGCCGCGCAATCCCAAGTGCGAGCGCTTTCCTTCAAAGATAGGCAGGCTGGTAAATGAATATTGCGACCGCTAGAGAAGCGATGCCCGCACAACCAACGAAAATGCGTGATACGCGCATTGACGTGTTTCGTGCGCTCGCGCTGCTAACGATCTTCATCAACCATGTGCCTGGCACGATCTACGAGCATTTCACGCACAAGAATCTGGGCTTCTCCGATTCGGCTGAGGCTTTCGTGCTCATTTCCGGCATGGCCGTGGCGCTTGCTTATGGATCAAAATTTGCCCCCGGCAATCGCCTGCTCCTGTCGCTGAAGATGTGGCGCCGCGCCGGTGTGCTCTATACCACGCACATCATGACCACCATGGCGACCATCGCCATTTTCGCTGCTGCGGCCATCTTCCTGAAACGTTCGGAACTGTTGACGCAGATCAACATCGCACCACTGGTCAAGCATCCGGTCGAGGCGCTGTTCGGCATCGTCACCATGGGTCACCAGCTTGGCTATAACAACATTCTGTCGATGTATGCCGTGATGCTGGTTCTGACCCCGCTCCTGCTTCTGCTGGCGCGCATCAGCCTGCCGCTCATGCTCGGTGTTTCCGGCACGGTCTGGTTCCTGTCTGGCCTCTATCACGTTGCGCCGGTCAACTATCCGACCGAAGGCGTCTGGTTCTTGAACCCGCTGTCGTGGCAGTTCCTGTTTGCGATCGGTATCGCGGGCGTGATGCATGTGCGTCGCGGTGGTGAGCTGCCGAAGCATCCGCTGCTGATCGGCCTAGCTGTCGGCTATCTCGTGCTGGCGCTGGCATGGGTCCGCATCCCGCTATGGGGTATCGACGCATCGATGGGCATGCCGATGGTCGTCACCGGCTTCGACAAGACCTTCCTGTCAGGCCCGCGCCTGCTGCATGTGCTGGCGATTGCCTATCTCATTGCTGTTGTGCCGACGCTGAACAACATTGCCCGGACTGCGCCGGATAATCCGCTGGCGATTCTCGGCAAGCATTCGTTACCGGTCTTTATTGCCGGTACGCTGCTGGCAATGGTCGCACAGGTGATGAAGCTCGTGAACCCGGGCGGCCTGCCTTATGACACGCTGCTGATTGCAACCGGCATCGTCATGCAGTTCGCGCTGGCCTATTATCTGGAATGGCTGCCAACCATTGGTTGGAGCAAAAAAGGCGCAGCCGCGTCGGCAAAATCCGCTGTTCCCGCTGCCGAGCCCGTCAAGATGCAGGTTGCCTCAAGCTCGAAGCCTGCGATGCAGCGCTATTAACAATCAGCACCGATCAGCCGCCCGTTTCGGGCGGCTTTTCTTTGAGTAAACAGCGCCGGATTGTGCGAGATTATCCACAGCGCCGAGCAGAAATTAACCATTCATTAATCTTAAGAATGTTAAATGGTTTACATCCAGTTCGGCTGGATTCTTACCGAGTGGTTTAGCCACTCTGTTTGACGCCTCCCTGTTAAACTCCTGAGAGCCGCCATTGCGGCTCTTTTTTTATGCGCTTTTTGCTACGCACAGGGAAAACCAATCTCCACATGCAGGGACGTGGAACGGAATATCTGCTCAATCCGTTCTAAAGCGTGTCGTATTTTGTCATATTCAAACGGCCCGCTTTAATCTTTTTCACGCATGTCCTTGTCCCAAAACCGGTTTCCACTTTTGGGGGCGTGCTTAGTTTCCTGGCTTTGATCAAAAGCCTTTGAAAATGTTAACCGAATGTTAAACATAAACTTGCGCGACGGTGCATGAAGGTGCAGTTTATCGTGGACTTGTTTAGCGCAGCTGTTCCGTCTCAGCCTCCCCCATGGTCGAACAGCGGTTCAATGGTTTCATTCGTATCCGTCCGGCAAATCCCACCGGACGTATACGGCAACGGAATGGGCCGCCGATACCGGCGGTCATGCAAGGTGGCAGAGCAGTGATTAGCGAACAGGGTCAGATGCCGAGCAATATGATCAGCCTCGCGGAGCGCATGGTCTTCTCGGATTCGTTCAAGCCGATCTACGCCGAAGGCATGGATATGGTCGAGGAAGCTGCGAGCTATCTCGACGGCGAAGGCCGTGAAGACGCACGCAATCTTTCCCGTGTGGCTGCGACGCTCTATGCTGCCGAATCGATGCGTCTGACGACGCGCCTGATGCAGATAGCGTCCTGGCTGTTGCTCCAGCGCGCGGCACGCAGCGGTGAGATGACCCGCCAGCAGGTTTCCGCCGAAAAGGCCAAGGTGCGTCTTGATACACCGTCGGCGGGCGAAGTTGCACAGGGATGGTCCGAACTGCCCGCCGCATTCATGGAACTGGTTGAACGTTCCATGCGCCTTCAGGCGCGTGTGCGCCACATGGATCGCGAAGTTTACGGTGAAGTGGTTTCGCTTCAGGGCGTTCCGCGTGGCAACCCGGTTTCCGAACAGATCGTTTTGCTCAAGACCGCTTTTGGCGCTTCATAACAATTGATCATATGTGCCCTTCGTGGCCCATGTTTCTCTTTTGTTCACTTTTCTGCTGTCAAGTGAATCCGTCTGAGGATAGGGTTCGCTTATGAAAGAAACGATTCGCATCATTGGTATTGATCCGGGCCTGCGCCGTACTGGCTGGGGCATTGTCGAATCGCTTGGCAATTCACTGCATTTCATCGGCTCGGGCACCGTAACCTCGAATGCCGAGATGGATCTGGCATCGCGCCTCTGCCAGCTGCATGAAGGGCTTTCCAAAGTCCTGCATGAATATATGCCGCATGAGGCGGCGGTCGAACACACCTTCGTCAACAAGGACGCAACGGCGACGCTCAAGCTTGGTCAGGCGCGCGGCATTGCTTTGCTGGCGCCGGCGCAGGCCGGACTGTCCGTTGCCGAATATGCGCCGAATGCCGTGAAGAAGGCTGTAATCGGCGTCGGGCACGGTGAAAAGCAGCAAATCCATATGATGGTGAAAGTGCTGATGCCGCGCGCATCGTTCGATACGAGCGATGCCGCCGATGCACTGGCCATCGCCATTTGTCATGCGCATCATCGTCAGAGCATTGTAAGCGCCCGCCGGATGCAGGCGCTGTTAGAACGGGCAGCGATCTGATCCATCAGGTCGCTGCCCGTTCTAACGTAGTTTTTTCGCGCGCATCTTGTCCGAAAACCGTTTCACACTTTTCGGGATGCGCTTTTAGCGGGGTAGGACCAGAATGATCGGCAAGCTTAAGGGCATGATCGATGAAATTGCCGAGGATCATGTCGTCATCGATGTGCATGGCGTCGGCTATGTTGCGTTTTGTTCGGCACGCACGCTGGGTAATCTCGGTGGTGCGGGCGAGGCGGCTATTCTGTTCATCGAAACCTATGTCCGCGAAGACATGATCCGCCTTTATGGGTTTGCCAATCAGCTTGAGCGCGAATGGTTCCGCCTGCTGCAGAACGTTCAGGGCGTCGGCGCCAAGGTGGCATTGGCAGTGCTTGGCACGTTGTCACCGTCCGAACTCGCCAATGCGATTGCATTGCGTGACATCGCCATGGTGTCGCGCGCGCCGGGCGTCGGCAAGAAAGTCGCTGAGCGCATCGTGACCGAACTCAAGAACAAGGCGCCTGCCTTCGCCGGTGATGCGAGCGGCACGATCGGGCTCAAGCAGGAACTTGGCGCGGGGGCAGCACCTGCTCCTGTTGCCGATGCGGTGTCTGCGCTTTCCAATCTAGGCTATTCGCGTGATCAGGCCGCCAATGCCGTCGCTGCCGCCCTGAAGGAAGCGGGCGAGGGCGCCGATTCGGCCAAGCTGATCCGTCTTGGATTGAAGGAATTGTCGCGGTGATTTGCTTGCCTGAGCGATATGTTCATGCGAGGAGGAAGGCATGAGCGACCGCAACCCTCTCATCGATGCCGATAAACGCGTAGACGAAGACAATACGCTGCGCCCGCAGACGCTTGACGATTTTGTCGGGCAGGCGGCAGCGCGCGCCAATCTCAAGGTTTTCATTGAAGCCGCCAAAGTGCGTGGCGAGGCGCTTGACCATGTCCTGTTCGTTGGCCCTCCGGGGCTCGGCAAGACAACGCTGGCGCAGATCATGGCCAAGGAGCTGGGCGTCAATTTCCGCTCCACATCCGGCCCGGTCATTGCCAAGGCGGGCGATCTTGCGGCTCTCTTGACCAATCTGGAAGAGCGCGACGTTCTTTTCATCGATGAAATTCATCGTCTCAGCCCGGCTGTGGAAGAAATCCTCTACCCGGCCATGGAGGATTTCCAGCTCGATCTCATCATCGGCGAGGGGCCTGCCGCCCGTTCGGTCAAGATCGACCTCGCCAAGTTCACGCTCGTTGCGGCCACGACCCGTCTCGGGCTTTTGACCACGCCGTTGCGGGATCGTTTCGGCATTCCGACACGGCTCAATTTCTACACGGTCGAGGAACTGGAATATATCGTGCGCCGAGGCGCGCGCATCATGCAGATGGGTATTTCACCGGATGGTGCGCTGGAAGTCGCCCGGCGTTCGCGCGGCACACCACGTATCGCCGGGCGGTTGTTGCGCCGCGTGCGCGATTTCGCGCTGGTTGCAGGCGCGGATGTCATCGATCGCAAGATCGCTGATGAGGCGCTGTCACGTCTTGAAGTGGATAATCGCGGGCTGGATCAGCTCGACCGGCGTTACCTCAACATTATCGCACGCAATTTTGGCGGTGGTCCGGTCGGGATCGAAACCATCGCTGCCGGCCTGTCCGAGCCGCGTGACGCAATTGAAGACATTATCGAACCCTATCTGATCCAGCAGGGTTTCCTGCAGCGCACGCCGCGCGGTCGCGTTTTGACGGCCATCGCATGGCAGCATCTCGGATTGCCTGCGCCTGCTGAAATCATCCAGCAGTCGCAATATGGTCTCTTTATGGAAGACGAATGACGGAACGACAGGAACAATTGGCGCAGGCTGCCGTATCGGGCGAACTGAAAGACGGCGCGCATCTGCTCTATGCACGCATCTATTATGCCGATACGGATTTTTCCGGCTTCGTCTATCACGGTCGTTATCTCGAATTCTACGAACGCGGACGCACGGATTTCCTGCGCCTGCAGGACGTTCATCATATCGAACTGGCCGAAGGCGCGCTTGGCGAGGAAATGGTCTGGGTCGTTCGCCGCATGGAGATCGATTACAAATCGCCCGCGAAGATGGACGACCTTATTCTGATTGAAACCCGCGTCAGCGAAATTCGTGGCGCACGGGTCATCATGGCGCAGAAGATTACCTGCGGTGAACGTCTGCTTTCGGAGGCGAAGGTAGAGGCCGTGATGATAACAAAGGCAGGCCATCCGCGTCGCATTCCCGACGAGTGGCGGGAAGCCTTCACCAACAGCCGCAAGGACTGAGTCCCAAGACAGCTCCAGGCACTTTCTGCGCTGGCTTGCTCTATGCGCTACCGGCAAATATGCCTAATTGGGCGAATGCTAACGCATCTTTAACCATAATATTCCATTAATCACCCTGACGGAATCGGTGGAGAGGCAGGCATGAAGCGCAGCGCCTTCCTTTCACCAAAATTAACCGTAACAAGCGCGTGATGGATTTAAAGTTGAAATCCGGGAATGGCGGTTGCGGAACGAAGTGTCGGCCGCTCGTCGGGCAGGTACGGCTTCAAATGAAAAGCTGCGCAGGTTTGGAGCGTCTGTTTTCAGACGTTGAGTAACGGATTTGCGATACCGCCCGGTCATGTGGCCGGGCGTTTGGATTCGAGGACGGTAGATCGATGGAAAATGTTGCGTTAGCGGCCCCCGCCGCCGATGTTACCCTCTGGGGCCTGTTCATGCAGGCGAACTGGGTCGTCAAGCTGGTTATGCTTGGCCTGCTGTTCGCCTCGATCTGGACCTGGGCTATCATCGTAGACAAAACGATTGCTTACGGACGGGCGCGCCGCGCGATTGATCGCTTCGAGCAGACGTTCTGGTCAGGCCAGTCGCTGGAGGAACTCTATCGCAATCTCGGGGAACGCCGTACCACCGGCATGGCATCCATATTCATGGCCGCGATGCGTGAATGGAAGAAATCATTCGAGAAGGGCGCCCGTTCGCCCATCGGCCTCCAGATGCGTATCGACAAGGCCATGGACGTCGCGCTGGCGCGTGAAAGTGAAAAGCTCGACTCGCGTCTGGGCTTTCTGGCGACCATCGGTTCCTCGGCCCCCTTTATCGGTCTGTTCGGCACGGTTGTCGGTATCATGACTTCGTTCCAGGCCATCGCCGCTTCCAAGAACACCAGTCTTGCCGTCGTGGCGCCAGGTATCGCCGAAGCGCTTCTGGCAACGGCAATCGGTCTTCTTGCCGCTATTCCTGCCGTTATTGCCTATAACAAGCTGTCGGCAGACGCGGGCAAGATCGGTGGGCGACTGGAAGGCTTTGCGGATGAATTTTCCGCCATACTGTCGCGCCAAATTGATGAGAAGCTGACGCCGCGTAATTAAGCGGCTTCAAGCATCGAGTGTAATTTCAGCCTTCGGGAATCTTGCAATGGGCATGTCGGTAGGAAATCAGGGAATGCAGTCGGGCGGACGCCGCAGGCGCGGCCGCAAGAAGGCATTGATGAGCGAAATCAACGTCACGCCGTTCGTTGACGTGATGCTCGTTCTCCTCATCATCTTCATGGTCTCCGCACCATTGCTGACTGTGGGCGTGCCGATTGATCTGCCGGACACGCAGGCCAAGGCCATGAACGCCGACACGCAGCCGATCACCGTTTCGGTCAATAGCGAAGGCAAGATCTTCCTGCAGGAAACTGAAATTCCGATTGAGGAAGTGGTTCCGAAACTTCAGGCCATCGCCAAGACAGGCTATGAAGAGCGCATTTTCGTGCGCGGTGACAAGGCTGCCGATTACGGCACCGTCATGAAAGTCATGGCTCGCATTTCCGCCGCCGGTTTCAAGAATATCGGCCTTGTGACCCTCCAGGAGCAGGATAGCTGACGCCATCATGAAGGCTGGCCTGACATCTTCTGTTGCATTGCATGCCGTTGCGGTCGCGCTGGCAGTGGTTTCGTTTTCCTCGCCGAAGGCTTTCGACGTGCAGGATTCGGAATCATTCCCTGTCGATATCGTACCGATCGAGTCGATTACCCAAATCCAGCAGGGCGACAAGAAAGCGCCCATGAAGGAAAAGTCGGCTCCCGTGCCGACAACCAAGCCGCAAACCGTTCCCGACGCCCAGAATGTCGGCGATCAGGACGTAGACACCACGACGCCCCCAAAGCCCGACACGAAGGCAAAGCCAATCGAGGCGGCTGAAGAGCCAAAGGCACAACCGGAACCGGTGAAGAAGCCGGAACCGAAGCCTGATCCGAAACCGGAACAGAAGCCGGAGACGAAGCCGACGCCGGTTCCTGCGACGGAAGTTCAGACCAAGCCGGAAGAAAAGCAGGAAGTGAAGCCCGATCCGGTGGCGGAAGCCATCGAAAAGCAGGCTGAATCGCCCGACGCGGAAGCGCCGAAGCTGCCAGACAAGGTTCCCGCGCCGGAAGCCAAGCCGAAGCCACCGCAGGCGCAGACCGCGAAGACGCCGGACCGCAAGCCGACGGAAGAGAAGAAGCCGACGCAGAGCGCTTCGCAAACATCGCAATCGAAGAAAGACGCGATTGCAGATGAGGTTGCAGCCCTTCTGAACAAGCAGAAGGCGGCAGGCGGCGGTGCCAAGCGTTCCACCGATCAGGCATCGCTGGGCGGCAAGAAGAATACGGGCGGCGCCAAGCTCAGCCAGAGCGAAATGGATGCGCTGCGTGGTGCGATTTCGAAGTGCTGGAACGTGCCTGCCGGTGTGGCTGACGCGCCCGGACTGGTCGTGACGGTCAAGATGAAACTGAATCAGGATGGCTCCATTCAGGGCGTTCCTGAAGTAACATCGGGCGGCGGCGGTGATGGTGTTGGTCGTGCAGCCGCCGAAAGCGCCAAGCGCGCTGTCGCACGCTGCGCGCCGTACAATCTGCCAGTCGACAAATATGATTCATGGTCGGAAGTGATCGTCAACTTCGACCCGAGCGAAATGTTCTGACCGGATTACTGGTCGCCAACCACTGCAAGGACAAAGAGGTCCCAGAAGACATGAAAATCGGCATCATCAATACAAAGATCCGGACGGTCTTTTCGGCTTTCGCGTGTATGATTGCCGCAAGCCTTGTCTGCACCATGCCGGCGCGCGCCGTCGTGGAAATCAATATCAACAAGGGTGTGATCGAGCCGCTGCCGATCGCCATCACCGATTTCCTTTCGGCCGACCAGCTCGGACCGAATATCACGTCGGTCATTGCGGCTGATCTTGAGCGGTCGGGTCTTTTCGCGCCTATCGACAAGGGCGCCTTCATCGAGAAGATCTCCAATCCGGACGCGGCTCCGCGTTTCGAGGACTGGAAGGTCATCAATGCGCAGGCGCTCGTTACGGGCCGCATCACCAAGCAGCCGGATGGCCGCCTCAAGGCCGAGTTCCGCCTGTGGGATACGTTCGGTGGCCAGCAGATGATCGGCCAGCAGTTCTTCACCACGCCGGACAACTGGCGCCGCGTCGCCCACATCATCGCTGACGCCATTTATGAGCGCCTGACCGGTGAAAAGGGCTATTTCGATACGCGCGTTGTTTTCGTCGACGAATCCGGCCCGGCACAGAAGCGCGTGAAGCGACTGGCCATCATGGATCAGGACGGCGCCAATGTACGTTACATTTCCGACGGTCGCGCGATTTCGCTGACGCCGCGTTTCTCGCCGAACCGTCAGGAAGTCACCTATATGTCGTTCGAAGGCGGCTCACCGAAAGTGTATCTGCTGCAGCTCGAAACCGGCCAGCGTGAACTCGTCGGCAACTTCCCCGGCATGACCATTGCTCCGCGGTTCTCGCCCGATGGCCAGAAGGTCGTGATGAGTCTGCTTCAGGACGACGGCAGCGCCAATATCTATACCATGGATTTGCGCAATCGTTCGACCACGCGCCTGACCAACAGCCAGGCGATCGATACGAGCGCGTCCTATTCACCGGACGGATCGCAGATCGTTTTCTCCTCCGACCGTGGTGGACGTCCGCAGCTTTATGTCATGGGTGCCGATGGCTCCAATCCGCGCCGTATCTCGGCAGGTGACGGCAGCTACTCCACGCCGGTCTGGTCTCCTCGCGGCGATCTCATCGCCTTCACCAAGCAGTCGCAGGGCCAGTTTTCCATCGGTGTGATGAAGACTGATGGTTCGGGCGAACGTCTGCTGACCTCGGGCTTCCACAATGAAGGTCCGACCTGGGCTCCGAACGGTCGCGTTCTGATGTTCTTCCGCAAGGCGGCAGGTGCAGGCGGTCCGAAGCTCTTCACCATTGATCTGACCGGCCGCAACGAGCGCCAGATTCAGACGCCAAACTTCGCGTCTGACCCGGCCTGGTCACCGCTGCTCGAATAGGCTTTTGCGAAAAGTTACCAAAGTTGAAGGCGCGAAGCTCCGGTTTCGCGCCTTTTTCATGGATAGAGCGGCTCCGGTTGAACCGGAAACGGGGAATCACTCTATCTCTTTGTTTTGTCGCATTATCCTCACGCAAAACCGCTTCGCACTTTTGCTGGAAATGCTCAAATTGCCACAATCATTGCCAGGAAGCCGTGTTTCTGCCGTATTTTGCCCCCAAGGGCTAGAACCAGAAATGCCGCCGGAAATCGCCGGTTGCACTTGGCCGCAAGAAAATATTAACCATACTTCTTGAGCCTGTCTTAACCTCAATATGATTATTGGATGGTTACGCAGGAACATCAAATCTTAAGGAGCTCCGGCCCATGCGCCGTATCCAGTCGATTGCACGTAGCCCGATCGCTATTGCCCTTTTCATGTCGCTCGCCGTTGCCGGTTGTGCGTCCAAGAAGAACCTTCCGAACAATGCCGGTGATCTGGGTCTCGGTGCAGGCGCTGCAACGCCGGGTTCCTCGCAGGACTTCACGGTTAATGTCGGCGACCGCATCTTCTTCGATCTCGATTCTTCGCTGATCCGCGCCGATGCACAGCAGACGCTTTCCAAGCAGGCCCAGTGGCTGCAGCGTTATCCGCAGTATTCGATCACGGTCGAAGGCCATGCCGACGAACGCGGTACGCGTGAATATAACCTCGCTCTCGGCCAGCGTCGCGCTGCCGCCACCCGCGACTTCCTCGCTTCGCGTGGCGTGCCGACCAACCGTATGCGCACCATTTCCTACGGTAATGAACGTCCGGTCGCGGTTTGCGATGCCGACTCGTGCTGGTCGCAAAACCGCCGCGCTGTCACCGTTCTCAACGGTGCAGGCAGCTAATCTTCGAACACCTTACAGTGTTACGGAAAAGCGGCTTTCAGGCCGCTTTTTTCGTTTTTGACCGCTTGATTAGCCGTTTCGACAAACTTTGGCCGAAGTCGCACTTGTCATAGTGAACATCAAAAGGCCCTTGCTTTTCGCAATTTCCGGCGCAAAACCGCTTCGCACTTTTGCGGGAAATGCTCTAAAAGCGGAGCTGAAGTATGTCTCCCGAAAGTGGGAACCGGTTTCGGGGTAAAGACATGCGTAAAAACAAATGGATAGAGTGGTTCCAACGAGTCATGTTCCAGCCGGAACGGTTCTCGTCATGCGGCAATCATGTTCAGCGCCTGTTCAGGCGCGGCACTCGATCATCCAGTTCGCTTCGAATTGGGTGGATGAATTAGCAGGGGCAAAAGGGAATGAGGAAACCAATGAGGAAAGTGACGCTGGCAATTGCCATGCTGCCGCTTTTGGCGAGTGCTCCGGTTCTGGCGGCATCTGTTTCTTCGCAAGGGGGAATTCAGCTCGCACAGGCAGGTGCTCCCGGAGGGGATCAGTTTTCGCAGCAGGTCTGCAATCTGGCGCATCAAAACGCCCAATCCTATGCGCGCATCTTGCAGCTTCGCGACAAGATGCTGAAAATCCAGCGCGACAACGAAGCGCGTTTTCAGGCATTGGAGAAGGGGCGTGGCGGCGCACAGAATCGTGTCAGCATCGGCTCGACGGCAATTCTCGATGATGCCATGCGTGATAATGGCAGCGGCGGCGGGCAGGGTGGCGGCTATCAAAGCCCCGGCCTGCAGCAGGAACTTGTGCGCAACCTGACCGGCAAGGTCGAGGACGTGGACGCCCAGATTTCGTTCACCGACAACCAGTTGCAAAAGACGCAGGAAGACAATGAATTCCGGTTCGAAGAACTGGAAAAGAAGAACGGCGTAGCCTCGCCTGCTTCCAGCGGCGCGTCTCAGTCCGCTCCCGCTGCAGCATCGCCTGGGGCCGATCTCTGTGCACAGGGTATGGGCAATCCCGCCGGGATCGCGGATGCATTGAGTGCGCGTGCTGAAGCCATGAACTTCCAGATCCTCGAAATGCAGGATCAGATGCAGAAGATGCAGGAAGCAAACGAAAACCGCTTTCAGTTTCTGGAAACCGGCAAGCGCGCCGAAACGGATGTTCAGCAGGCTGGCGGCGACACGTCGCTCGCCGATGCCGGTTCCAGTCAGGGCAGTAACGGAAACCTCGATGGCGGGGTTTCCGGAAGCGCTCCACAGAGCGGCGGCTATGACGCTTCTTCGCAGACTGCGGCCAGCCAGTCTTCTGGCGCCGATTCCATGGCTATTAGTTCGAACACGCCCGCACAAGGCGGACCGGCACGTGGCGAGCCGCCACAATCGCTGGGCTCCATCCGGTTCGATGCCAGTGGCAATGTAATCGGCGAAACGCTCGATGCCACACCAAGAACGGCACAGCCAGGTGCGGCACCGGGTACTACGGCCGGAGGAACGGCAGGTGATACCGTCGCTTCCCTTCCGACCGACGATAATCCCAATTCGCTCTATCAGGCGTCCTATCAATATCTGATGTCGGGCGACTACAAGGCAGCGGAAACCGGTTTTCGCGAACACGTGAAGCGCTATCCGGCGGACCCCAATACGGCGGAAGCACGCTTCTGGCTTGGTGAATCGCTTTACGGTCAGGGCCGTTATCCGGAAGCGGCGACGATTTTCATCGATACGCAACGCGATTATCCCGATTCGAAGCGCGCGCCGGAAAATATGTTCAAGCTCGGCATGACGCTTGAAAAAATGGACAATCGCGATGTTGCCTGTGCGACCTTCGCGCAGATTCCGGAACGTTACCCCAAGGCAGCGCCTGCCATTCTGAAGCGCGTTGCCGATGAGCGCAGCCGCGCAAAGTGCTGATTGCGGAGTTATTTCGTGGGGCTTAGCCCAAGCAATATTTCCAGATTATTCGAGCCATTCGGATTTGAGAAGGCAAGGACCGTCATAGCCGCCGTTTCGGGCGGCAGCGATTCTCTTGGCCTGCTTTTCCTCCTTCGGGATTATATGGCAATGCTCCAGAGCCCACCCCGGCTGATCGCCGTGACGGTGGACCATCGGCTGCGCGCCGAATCGAAGGCTGAAGCTGAGAATGTCGGGCTGCTCTGTCGGCAATACGGGATTGAACACCGCATTCTCGTCTGGGATGACGTCAAGCCGGCAAGTGGGCTCGCGGCTGCTGCGCGCACGGCGCGCTATCGACTGCTGGTGCAGGCGGCGCGGGATGCTGGCGGAGCCTTCATCGTCACCGGCCATACGCAGGACGACCAGATTGAAACCTTTCTGATGCGCAAGGAGCGCAGCGCTCATGCCGAGGCACGTGGGCTTGCAGCGATGTCGTCGCGCTCGTGGCTGGAGGGCATGGGGCTGGAGGGCTCTGTTGAACTCGACCGTCCGTTGCTCGCTGTTTCCCGGCAGACATTGCGTGATGAGTTGCAGGGCAGGGGTATCAACTGGGTGGATGATCCCAGCAATGCCAACACGAAATATGAACGGCCGCGAATTCGTCTGGGCATCGCTGCGGAGGCTGACAGGCAGGCAGTTCTTGGTCAGATTGCTGAAGCAGGAGCTGCGCGCGAGCGAGACAATGCGGCCTTGATTGCTGCGCTGGACGATCCGGCGAGCCTGCGCGTTGATGCGACCGGTGCCTTGCTTGTCGACCCGCGGCTTTACGCCGTGCTTCCTGACAATGTGAGACGGCTTTTCGCCGGATTGCTGGCAGCAATCGCCGGCGGACGCCGTTTCCTGCCGGGCGATAGCGAACGCTCACGCATCGAACGGGTCCTGTCTGAAGATGATGACAATCATCGCCTGACGGTGTTCGGCGCCCTGATCGAGCGTGGCGAGAATGGCTCCCCACATCAGTTCCGCCGCGAAAAACGCAATCTGCCGAAACTTCGTCTGGAGCCGGATAAACGAATTGTCTGGGATGGGCGATTCCGTTTTTCGAATGAAGGAAAAATGAGTTTCGATCTGGCTGCGCCGGGACGGCAGGAACTTGTTGACTTCCTGAAGTCGCAGAATATCGAAATCGAATCTCGAAAACGTGAGACCTTGCTGGTTTCTCCCGCTCTTTATAGCGATGGCAGGCTAATCGCCTTGCCGTTTCTGCAGAATGGAGAATTTCCACAAGGTGTTCATATCGAACGGCATTTTGCGATCTTCGATCATGTATTGCCGGGGCATGATTTCGGCCTTGCAATGGCCGTTGAGGCCCGGCTTGGGCGCATCTGCGCGGAAATGTCCTAATTTTTGTAAACCAGAGTGCGAAGAATCGAGGATGCGGGGTCGAACGCGCCTTGGCAAGGCCATCCTTCGATCCTATGTTAGACCGAAACATCGTTCCGTGCCCGCGGAATGGCCGTGGTATCGATTGGACCCGATATGAATCCGAACTATCGCAACTTCGCCCTTTGGGCGATCATTGCTCTTCTTTTGATCGCGCTGTTCAACCTGTTCCAAAGCCCAGGTCAGCGCTCCAATTCCCGTGAAGTTTCCTATTCGCAATTTATTGATGACGTATCCAACGGTCGCGTGAAATCGGTCACGATTACCGGCCAGCGGATCAGCGGTACTTTTGCTGACAATGGATCGACTTTCCAGACCTATTCGCCGGGCGATACAGGTCTTGTTTCGCGCCTTGAAAGCAAGGATGTCGCGATCACAGCGCGCCCTGAAACCGACGGTTCCAGCTCGCTGATCGGCATTCTCCTGTCGTGGCTGCCAATGATCCTGATCCTCGGTGTGTGGATTTTCTTCATGCGCCAGATGCAGGGTGGTTCGCGCGGTGCGATGGGCTTCGGCAAGTCGAAGGCCAAGCTTCTGACGGAAGCGCATGGCCGCGTCACTTTCCAGGACGTTGCCGGTGTGGACGAAGCCAAGCAGGATCTTGAGGAAATCGTCGAATTCCTGCGCGATCCGCAGAAGTTCCAGCGTCTGGGCGGCAAGATTCCGCGCGGCGTTCTGCTCGTGGGCCCTCCCGGCACCGGTAAGACGCTTCTGGCGCGCTCGGTTGCGGGTGAAGCCAATGTGCCGTTCTTCACCATTTCTGGTTCGGACTTTGTTGAAATGTTCGTTGGCGTTGGCGCAAGCCGTGTCCGCGACATGTTCGAACAGGCCAAGAAGAATGCGCCTTGCATCATCTTCATCGATGAAATTGATGCTGTCGGTCGTCATCGCGGCGCCGGTCTCGGCGGCGGCAATGATGAACGCGAACAGACGCTCAACCAGCTTCTGGTCGAGATGGACGGCTTTGAAGCCAACGAATCGATCATCCTGATCGCGGCGACCAACCGTCCCGACGTTCTCGACCCCGCACTGTTGCGTCCGGGTCGTTTCGACCGTCAGGTTGTGGTGCCGAACCCGGATATCGTCGGTCGCGAACAGATCCTCAAAGTGCATGTGCGCAATGTGCCGCTTGCACCCAATGTCGATCTCAAGATTGTCGCACGCGGCACGCCGGGCTTCTCCGGCGCCGATCTCGCCAACCTCGTCAACGAAGCTGCCCTCATGGCCGCACGCCGCAACAAGCGTCTGGTGACCATGCAGGAATTCGAGGACGCCAAGGACAAGATCATGATGGGTGCGGAACGCCGCTCCGCCATGACACAGGAAGAAAAGGCCAATACGGCCTATCATGAGGCAGGCCACGCTATTGTTGCGCTCAACGTGCCGAAGGCTGATCCAGTCCACAAGGCGACGATCATTCCGCGCGGTCGTGCGCTCGGCATGGTGATGCAGCTTCCCGAAGGCGACCGTTATTCGGCGACCTATACGTGGATGGTGTCGCGCCTTGCCATCATGATGGGCGGTCGCGTGGCTGAAGAGCTGAAATTCGGCAAGGAAAACATCACTTCCGGTGCTTCCTCCGATATTCAGCAGGCCACCAAGCTTGCCCGTTCGATGGTGACGCAGTGGGGCTATTCGGACAAGCTTGGCCGTGTGGCTTATGGCGACAATCAGGAAGAAGTCTTCCTTGGCCATTCGGTGTCCCGCACGCAGAATATTTCGGAAGAAACCGCGCAGATCATCGATGCCGAAGTGCGTCGCCTGATCGACGAGGCTTATGCCGAGGCAACCCGTATCCTGACCAAGAAAAAGAAGGATTGGATCGCGCTCGCCGAAGGTCTGCTCGAATACGAAACGCTCTCGGGCGACGAGATCAAGGAACTGATTGCGGGCAACAAGCCATCTCGTGATCAGGGCAACGATACGCCGTCGCGCGGCTCGGGCGTGCCGAAGGCCGGAAGTCCGCGCAAGCGCAAAGGCAGTGAGCCTGGCAGCGAACCCGGTATGGAACCGCAGCCGCAATAAGCTGCTCTAAGTCGAATAGAGAAAGCCGGGCTTGTCCCGGCTTTCTTGCTATCTGGCTTTGTGTGGGCTTACCGCAAAGCCTCGTTAAGGATTTCGGCGCATCATATTGCGTCGGATTACGACTTTGGACGTGGGAAGGTCGAACCTGCCGCCAAAGGCGAAATTGCATTTGTGAGGGTTTTCGCGTTAAGAACAGCGAAAATCTGCTATCCGGCCAACCGGCAGCCATTGCTCGCGGGTCATTTCAGGCGGCATATATTGGAAGACATAGAGAGCGGTTCATGGCTCAGCGTAAGGCGAAACAGATGACACGGAAATATTTTGGAACCGATGGCATTCGCGGACAGGCAAACAGCTTTCCGATGACACCGGAAGTTGCCATGAAAGTCGGCATGGCGGTTGGTCATATCTTTCGTCGCAAGGGGCAGGCCTCACGCGTGGTTATCGGAAAGGATACACGCCGTTCGGGCTATATGCTGGAAAACGCGCTGGTGGCCGGTTTCACTGCCGCCGGTATGGATGTGTTCCTGCTCGGCCCGATCCCGACGCCTGCCGTCGCAATGCTTTGCCGTTCGCTGCGCGCCGATATCGGCGTCATGATCTCTGCATCGCATAATCCATTCTATGACAATGGCATCAAGCTTTTCGGTCCTGACGGATACAAGCTTTCCGACGAGATCGAGCTCAAGATCGAAGCGATGATCGATGGTGATCTGACCCCTTATCTGGCCAGCCATGGCGATGTCGGTCGCGCCAAGCGCGTTGACGGCGACATCTACCGCTATATCGAGTTTGCCAAGCGCACGCTGCCGCGCAATATCGACCTGAACGGCCTGCGCGTCGTCGTCGATTGCGCTAATGGCGCTGGCTACAAGGTAGCCCCTGCTGCTCTGTGGGAGCTGGGCGCCGAAGTCATCACCATCAACAACGAGCCGAACGGCATCAACATCAACGAGGATTGCGGTTCGACGCACCCGATCGGCCTGATGAAGAAGGTTCACGAAGTGCGCGCCGATGTCGGCATCGCGCTCGACGGCGATGCGGACCGAGTCTTGCTGGTCGATGAAAATGGCACTGTCATCGATGGCGACCAGTTGATGGCCGTTATTGCTGAAAGCTGGGCTGCAACCGACCGTCTCGAAGGCGGTGGCATTGTGGCGACCGTCATGTCCAATCTTGGACTGGAACGTTTTCTTGCCGACCGTCACCTGACATTGGCCCGCACCAAGGTGGGCGACCGTTATGTGGTCGAGCATATGCGCGAACATGGTTTCAATGTCGGCGGTGAGCAGTCCGGTCATATTGTTCTGTCCGACTTCGCGACAACGGGCGACGGCCTGATCTCGGCGCTGCAAATCCTCGCGGTTGCGCAGGAACAGGGTAGGCCGATCAGTGAAGTGTGCCGCAAGTTCGATCCGGTACCGCAGCTTTTAAAGAATGTGCGCACCGCGGGTGGCAAGCCGCTGGAGAACAAGCGGGTTAAGAGCGCAATCGACGAGGCAACCGAGCGTCTTGGCGTTCAGGGTCGGCTGGTCATTCGCCCATCCGGCACGGAACCGCTTATCCGTGTCATGGCAGAAGGTGATGATCGTGGCCTGGTGGAAAAGGTCGTCAACGACATCATCGACGTGATCTCGTCCGAAGGTAGCGCTGCCGCCTGATTACTCCACGAACAATTTCAGCAAAGGCGCGGGTTTGTTCCGCGCCTTTTGCGTTTGGAGCGCACTTGCTGGTGGGCTCGGCCTTCGCGATGTGCATCAAGAGCCAGTCAGATCGCTTGCTGTAAATTAGCAAGTGTTAATGAACTTGGTAAAAAAACAAGGTTAAGTTGTATTTAACTTTTGCCGAATAGTCTCCCCTCAAACATCCGTATCGTCGCTTTCGGCGGCGCGATTCTCCGATGGGGCAGACATATGAAAAGTCTTACGAAAACTCTTTTTGCCGGTGTGGTGGCATCGGTTGCCCTGATGGCTGCGGCACCTGTTGCTCTGGCAGCGGACATTCTGGAGCCCGTTCCGGAGGTTCCGGAAGTCGTCGTCGCTCCGCCTGCCGTGGGCGGCTGGTATCTGCGCGGCGATATTGGTTATTCCAAGGCCAAGTTCAAAGACGCTGATTACGCGACCATCGATAATTGCGCGACTTGCGGTGGTGGTTCGCCGACCTTCGGCAGCAACACGCTTTACGGCGATCTAAAGGGTTCGTTTCTTGTGGGCGGCGGTGTCGGCTATCAGGTGACGGATTATTTCCGTACCGATCTGACAGTCGACTACATGACCCGCGCCAAGTTCAATGGTCATACTTATGGCTCGGCCTGTAACGGCGATATCAATTGCGCTTCTGACGAGCGCAGTCATTTCTCGGCTCTTTCCATTCTGGCCAATGCCTATGTCGATCTTGGTAATTTTGCCGGCTTTACGCCCTATATCGGTGCCGGTATTGGTGGCACCCGCGTGAAGTGGGATGATCTGGACGATGTTCGCTACGGCGGCACACAGGAAGGCGCTGCCAGCTGGCGCTTCACCTATGCGCTTATGGCCGGTGCATCGGTTGATCTCACACAGAACCTCAAGCTCGATGCAGGCTATCGCTACCGCCACATCAATGGCGGCAAGATGTTCGAGGGCAATCAGTGGCTTGGTGATGGCCGCGACAATGGCATGAATGTGCACGATGTACGCGTCGGCCTGCGTTATATGTTTGGGGGCGCAGGTCCAGCCTATGCCCCGCAGCAGGTTTCGACCATCGTAGACGGTCCGGTTTACAAGTAAAACAGTAATTTCCAAGACAAAATAGGCCCGGTCATTCGGGCCTTATTTGTTTAGAATCATAGTAAACATATCCCTATATTTATGTGATCTTAACCATGTTAATTCATACATGATGATACATTCATAAGCGGGGATTTCATCATGTCTATGCAATGGCGTGCTTTCTGTTCGTCGGCTGCTTTGCTGGCCGGATTATGCGTCGTATCGCAGTCTTTTGCGGCAGATCTCGATATGGTCAGCTATGAGCCGGGCGCCCCGGTGCAACAGCCGGTCGAGGTCGGGTCGGGCTGGTATCTGCGCGGCGATATCGGCTACAATATCTCCTCCAAGGTTAAGCTTCAGGCAGAGACCCCCTTCTGGAGCGGGTCTCAAAGTTTTGATCTGGACAAGAATGTCGTGCCTTCCATCGGCATCGGCTATCAGTTCACGGATAATCTGCGCGGCGACGTGACGCTCGGCTATTCGAAGCAGAGCTTCGACGACCTGGACGTCGATGTTCGTAGCTGGGACATGATGGCTAACGCCTATGTCGATCTCGGTAATTACTACGGCTTTACACCTTATCTCGGTGCGGGTCTTGGCTTCGCCAATGTGCGTTATTCCATCGATACGGCCTCTGGCGAATACAAGACGGACGATGATTATCGTCTCGCCTGGGCGCTGATGGCGGGTGTGGGCATCGACGTGGCATCCAACATCAAGCTCGATATCGGCTATCGTTATGGGGTCGTCGAAGGCGCGGATATTGCAAGTGCGGCAGGTATCACGCTCAGCGACAAGGACATTCAGTCCCATCAATTGCGTGCCGGTGTGCGCTTCACCACCTGGTAATACCAAGTCTCATCGAGACTTGGTTAAGCCCGTGCGGCAATTGAGCATTTTCAGGGCGTGATGCGTTAGCATCTTAGCGCCCTGCTATAATTGCGGCGGGCCTGAAGGCCCGCATTGCAGTTTATTGTTTTAGATCTATCGAATTTTTCGTTTTCATATGCGGCCCGAATCCTTACAGGTGAAAGAATGCGTCGAGCGCGTTTCCTGAAAAGGGGAGGGTAATGAAAGCAATTGCAGCATTTTCAGATTTCGTAGGCCGGACATTCGCTGTCTGGGTCATTGTCTTTGCCATTCTGGGTTTTGTTCTCCCATCCACATTCAGCGTTTTTGCGCCATGGATCGTGGTTCTGCTTGGCATCATCATGTTCGGGATGGGCCTGACCATTTCCGGCAAGGATTTTGCCGAAGTCGCCAAAAGACCTTTCGAGGTCGCCATCGGTGTGCTGGCTCAGTTCATCATCATGCCGCTTCTCGCCGTATTGCTGACGCGCATCATTCCGATGTCGCCGGAAGTGGCCGCAGGCGTCATTCTGGTTGGTTGCTGCCCCGGTGGAACCGCCAGCAACGTCATGACCTATCTGTCGAAGGGCGACGTAGCGCTGAGCGTAGCCTGCACAAGTGTCACCACCTTGCTGGCGCCGCTCGTGACGCCGTTTCTGGTCTGGTTCTTCGCCAGCCAGTATCTGCCCGTTGATGCGATGAGCATGTTCATCAGCATTGTGAAGGTGATCCTTGTGCCTCTGGCGCTTGGCTTCGTCCTGCAGAAACTGGTTCCGGGCCTCGTCAAGGCAGCAGTCCCCATGCTGCCGCTTGTGTCGGTCATCGGTATCGTGCTCATTGTTGCAGCCGTGGTCGCGGTCAACAAGGCTGCCATCGCGCAGTCGGGCCTGCTGATCTTCGCGGTCGTGTTCCTGCACAATGGCTTCGGCTTGTTGCTTGGCTATTTCGCGGCACGGTTTGCCGGGCTTTCGCTGGCAAAGCGCAAGGCGATCAGCATCGAGGTCGGCATGCAGAACAGTGGATTGGGCGCTGCTCTCGCCAATGCGCATTTCTCGCCGCTGGCGGCTGTGCCAAGCGCCGTCTTCAGTGTCTGGCACAATATCTCCGGCGCGCTGATTGCAAGCTATTATGCGCGCATGGAAGACGAGCCGACAGAGACGCAAACGGTCAGGCGATAATGAAATTCTACCCGCCTGGAGTAATCCGGGCGGGTTTGATGAAAATATTCCCCGAAAGCCGTATTGAGGAAAAATGCACTTTCGGCTATCCCAGTAAGTGGGCCACGTCTCCCCAACGAGACGCGTGCTATCTGAGAGGATAGAAACAACATGACGACGATTGCGAAGCCGGCAGTTCGCCCGGCTAATCCTAATTTTTCATCCGGTCCCTGTGCAAAACGTCCCGGCTGGTCGCTGAATGCGCTGGTCGATGCGGCGCTTGGCCGTTCGCACCGCGCGAAAATCGGTAAGACCAAGCTGAAAGAAGCCATCGACCTTACCCGCGAAGTACTGCAGGTGCCTGCCGACTACCGTATCGGTATCGTGCCGGCTTCCGACACCGGCGCTGTCGAGATGGCGCTGTGGTCCATGCTCGGCGCGCGTGGCGTCGATATGGTTGCATGGGAAAGCTTCGGTTCGGGCTGGGTCACGGATGTGGTGAAGCAGCTCAAGCTCGAAGATGTCCGCACATTCGAAGCGCCTTACGGTGAGATTGTCGATTTTTCCCAGGTCGATTTCGACCGCGATGTCGTTTTCACCTGGAACGGCACCACGTCTGGTGCGCGCGTCCCGAATGGTGATTTCATTCCGGCTGACCGCAAGGGTCTGACCTTCTGCGATGCGACCTCTGCCGCCTTCGCACAGCGTCTCGACTTCCCGAAACTCGATGTCGTCACCTTCTCCTGGCAGAAGGTTCTGGGCGGCGAGGGCGCACACGGCATCCTCATCCTCAGCCCACGTGCTGTCGAGCGTCTGGAAAGCTACAAGCCTGCATGGCCGATGCCGAAGATTTTCCGCATGACCAAGGGCGGCAAGCTGATCGAAGGCATCTTCGTCGGCGAAACCATCAATACGCCGTCCATGCTCTGCGTGGAAGATTATCTCGACGCGCTGAAATGGGCGAAATCGCTTGGTGGTCTCGATGCGCTGGTTGCGCGCGCCGATGCGAATTTTGCGGTTCTCGACGGTTTTGTCGCAAAGACGCCGTGGATTGCCAATCTGGCCGTGAAGCCGGAAACGCGTTCGAATACTTCCGTCTGCCTTACGATTGTCGATCCGGAAGTGACTGCCTTGTCTGCCGATGAGCAGGCCGCTTTCGCCAAGGGCATCGTCACCGCGCTCGACAAGGAAGGCGTTGCCTATGATATCGGCGCCTATCGCGATGCACCTTCGGGTCTGCGTATATGGGCTGGTGCCACGGTGGAAGCTTCCGATCTGGAAGCGCTGACGCATTGGCTGGATTGGGCTTTTGCAACACAGAAGGCTGCGCTGAAAGCGGCTGCCTGAGCATTTCGTGCATGACGCCGTGGTCCGCGTTGGGGCGGCCACGGTCCGCATCCCCCTTAGAGCGCATTTCGATCTGATTAAGTCAGATCGGCGCTCTAAGTGATTGTTTTCACGCGCGTCTTATCCGAAAACCGTTTCACACTTTTCGGGATGCGCTCTATTCATAGCATTTCCTGAAGTAGATCGGTCTGCGTTTACAGGAAATGTTTGGTCTGAAAATGTTTGAAGGAGGCCTCTATGGCACCTCGCGTTCTCGTATCCGATAAGCTTTCGCCCACTGCCGTCCAGATTTTCAAGGATCGCGGCGTGGAAGTCGATTACCTGCCTGATCTCGGCAAGGACAAGGAAAAGCTTCTCGAAGTCATCGGCGATTATGACGGTCTGGCGATCCGTTCGGCCACCAAGGTCACGGAAAAGCTGATCGCAGCCGCCAAGAAGCTCAAGGTCGTCGGTCGCGCCGGTATCGGCGTGGACAATGTCGATATTCCGGCGGCTTCGCGCCGTGGTATCATCGTCATGAACACGCCTTTCGGCAATTCGATCACCACTGCCGAACATGCCATTGCGCTGATGTTCGCTGTAGCGCGGCAATTGCCGGAAGCAGACACCTCCACCCGCGCTGGCAAGTGGGAAAAGAACCGCTTCATGGGCGTGGAAATCACCGGCAAGACGCTGGGCGTCGTCGGCTGCGGCAATATCGGTTCGATTGTCGCCACGCGCGCCATTGGCCTGAAGATGCATGTGGTGGCCTTCGATCCATTCCTGTCCGAAGCCCGTGCGCAGGAACTGGGCGTCGAAAAGGTCGAACTGGACGAGCTGCTGGCGCGCGCCGATTTCATCACGCTTCACACGCCCTTGACCGACAAGACCCGCAACATCATCAATGCGGAAAACCTGGCCAAGACCAAACCTGGTGTCCGTATCGTCAATTGCGCCCGTGGCGGCTTGATCGTGGAAAAGGATCTGGTGGCGGCACTGAAATCCGGTCATGTGGCCGGTGCGGGTATCGACGTCTACGAAACGGAACCGGCGACGGAAAACGAACTTTTCTCACTGCCCAATGTCGTTTGCACGCCGCATCTGGGCGCATCGACCTCGGAAGCACAGGAAAATGTCGCACTTCAGGTGGCCGAGCAGATGTCGGACTATCTGGTGAAGGGCGCCGTTTCCAACGCCATCAACATGCCTTCGATCACGGCGGAAGAAGCGCCGCGTCTGAAGCCGTTCGTGAAGCTTGCCGATGTGCTTGGCGCTTTCGTCGGTCAGGTCACGGACGAGCCGATTCAGGAAGTGGAAGTGCTGTTCGACGGCTCCACCGCAACCATGAATACGCGCGCATTGCTGAGTGCGGCTCTGGCCGGTCTCATCCGTCCGCAGGTCGCCGACGTCAACATGGTTTCCGCACCGATCATGGTGAAGGAGCGCGGCATCATCGTTTCGGAAGTCAAACGCGACAAGTCCGGCATCTTCGACGGCTATATCAAGCTGACGGTGAAGACCACCTTGCGTGAGCGCTCCATTGCCGGAACCTGCTTCTCGGATGGCAAGGCGCGTTTCATCCAGATCAAGGGAATCAATCTCGATGCCGAGGTCGGCCCGCACATGCTTTACGTCACCAACAAGGACGTTCCGGGCATGATCGGCCTGCTTGGCACGATCTGCGGCAAGCACAATATCAACATCGCGAACTTCTCGCTCGGACGTGACCATCCGGGTGGCGATGCGATCGCCATGCTCTATGTGGATGAACAGATTCCACAGGCAGCACTTGACGAACTGACGGCTCAAGAGGCAATCAAGGCGGCAACACCGCTTGAGTTCAACGTCGGAGAAGTTTGAGAAAATGGTTGAAGAGATGGTACAGCCGGAATGGCGGCGCATGCACGAGCAGGATATTGCGAGCGTGACTGCTGTTGCTAATGTTGTCCATCTCGATTTCTTCGAAGATGAGGCGGTCTTCCGGGACCGCTTCAAACTCTATCCGGCAGGTTGTTTCGTGCTCGCCCGTGACAATGAAATCCTCGGTTATGGCATCAGCCATCCATGGAAGCTTGATACGGTTCCGGCTCTCAACGCCGTTTTGGGCGAACTTCCCGACGACACCAACACCTATTATATCCACGATATAGCGCTTTTACCCGAAGCCCGTTCCAGCGGTGCTGCCACGCGCGTCGTCGAACTGATGGCCCTGCAGGCCGAACGCGACGGTTTCGTCACCATGTCTCTCGTTGCCGTCAGTGGCTCGCAGGGTTTCTGGGAGAAGAAGGGTTTTGTCGTTCGCGACCTTCCGGCACTTGAGGAAAAGCTCAAGAGCTATTCGGAGGATGCACTGTATATGGTCCGCGCCGGCTAGGTTCGGCGATATTCAGTCTCTGGCGGTCTGCAAATGGCGCTCTTTTGCGCTTCCGGTGCTCACGTACTCATAGTACGCTGCGCGCCGGTTCTCAAAGATCACCATTTTCGCCTCCCCAGAGACTGAATCTCTACCGACCCTAAGCGCCCTTCATTCAAGACGTGTTCAAAAATCGCGAATTTCTTGCACGAAAGAGTCGCGCAATTCCGTTTCAATCTGTATAGAGACGAGGGATCAGCACCCTGTAGCCTCAACTGGCGATGAACGGGCCGCTTTGATCCTTGGATTTTCAAATAGAAGCCAAGGAGTTTCTTCAATGGCAAATGTGGTTGTCGTCGGATCGCAATGGGGCGATGAGGGCAAGGGTAAGATCGTTGACTGGCTGTCCGAACGCGCCGATGTCATCGTGCGCTACCAGGGTGGTCATAACGCAGGTCATACGCTTGTCATCGACGGCGTCAGCTACAAGCTTTCGCTGCTGCCATCCGGCCTCGTGCGCGGCAAGCTGAGTGTCATCGGCAATGGTGTCGTTGTCGATCCGCATCATTTTGTTGCCGAAGTCGAGAAGTTGCGCGCGCAGGGCATCGATATCAATCCTGATGTGCTGCGCATTGCCGAAAATGCGCCGCTTATCCTCTCCATTCATCGTGAACTCGATGCCATGCGCGAAGGCTCCAATTCGGGCCTCAAGATCGGCACGACCAAGCGCGGTATTGGCCCGGCCTACGAAGACAAGGTCGGCCGTCGCGCCATCCGCGTCATCGACCTGACCGAGCCGGAAACGCTGCAGCCGAAGGTCGAACGTCTGCTCGCGCACCACAATCTGCTGCGCCGCGGCATGGGTCTGGAAGAAATTGCGGTCGAGACCATTTTGAAGGAACTGAACTCGGTTGCCGATCAGATCCTGCCCTATATCGATCAGGTCTGGCGCGTTCTCGACGAGCGCCGCAAGGCTGGCGACCGCATCCTGTTCGAAGGCGCGCAGGGCGCATTGCTCGACAACGATCACGGCACCTATCCGTTCGTGACGTCTTCCAACACGGTTGCCGGTCAGGCTGCTGCCGGTTCGGGCCTCGGTCCGACGGCCATCGGCTATGTGCTCGGCATCACCAAGGCCTATACGACCCGCGTTGGCGAAGGTCCGTTCCCGACCGAGCTTGACGATGAAATCGGTGAATTCCTTGGCACCAAGGGCCATGAATTCGGCGTGGTGACGGGTCGCAAGCGTCGCTGTGGCTGGTTCGATGCCGTGATCGTGCGTCAGACGGTTCGTACTTCCGGCATCACCGGTATTGCGCTGACCAAGCTCGACGTTCTCGACGGTCTGGATGAAATCAAGATTTGCGTTGCCTATGAACTCGATGGCAAGCGCATTGACTATCTGCCGTCCTCCATGGGCGCGCAGGCACGCGTGAAGCCGATCTATGAAACCTTGCCGGGCTGGTCGGAAACGACCGCCGGTGCGCGTTCGTGGAACGATCTTCCAGCCCAGGCTGTCAAATATGTCCGTCACATCGAAGAACTGATCGGCGCGCCGGTGGCGATGCTCTCCACCAGCCCGGAACGCGAGGACACGATCCTCGTCACCGATCCGTTCCACGACTAATTGTTTGCAGTCACGGACTGATATGTTCGGAGCAGCTTTTCCGGAAGCTGCTCCGATTTTGTTTCGACCGTTGTACAAAGAACGCAATCGCCCACACAAAGCTTCGCGACAGGGTGAATTTTGCCACTATTTTACCGCATCATTTTGAAAGTCTTCGCTAAATCGTAGCCGCAGACTTTGCTTTCCCTTGATTATTGTGATTATTGGGACATTTATTGCATCCTGTGCTTATTGTTCATCTGGACGGGCGGAAACCGGGTAAGACGGAATGGCGGATTTTGTAGCGGTACTGAAAAAGACGATCGATGCGCAGGCGGACAAGTCGCCCGAATTGCGCCAGCGTGTTTACGCGAAAGCGCGCGCCACGATCGAGCAAAAGCTTGTTACGGCGAATGCCTCGCAGGCTGTGGCTGTCCGCCAGCGTAATATTCTCGAAGATGCCATTGCCGAGGTTGAAGCTTTTTATGCGCCGCCAGCCGCCGCGCCGGAAGAGCCCGTCGAGGATGCGCTGGAAGATTTCCTGCAGGAGGCGAATCAGGACGCAGCAGAGCGCACGCCGTCTCATGAAGATGATGACGAGTCCGCATTCTCCAGTGCACCGCGCGATGAGCGTCGCGACAATTTCTCCAGCGAAGATGATGATGCACCGGCCTTTGCAGCCGAGCGCAGCGACGACTGGAAACTGGACCGTGCCAAGGAAAAGGCGCAGGCCCGCCGCAGCGAATATATTGAACGCACCTCCAAGAAGGAGAAGCGCTCCTATAAGGGGCTGATTGCAGCTCTGGTCGCCGTTCTGGTGCTTGGCGGCGCGGGTTATGCGGTGTGGGCCAACAAGGACAAAATTCAGGAACTGGCATCGAGTCTTGGACGCAGCGACGCGCCTGCGACCGGTTCCGATACCGAAACGCATCCCGAAGATACGACGCCGCCAGCCGACACCAACACGGCGACGACGGGCGGCGAGCAGACGCCCGAGCAGCCGCAGCAGCCTGCAGGCGAGCCGAAAATGACGCAACGGCTGATGCCGGACGGCAGCGAAACCGATAGCGGTCCTGCCGCCGGTGCCAACGGTATCGGCGAGGGCACGTCGACCGCCGCTTCCACGCCTGCACCTGCCGAAACGAATACGCAAAACGGCGCGCAGCCCGGACAGAACCAGACGGTTGCCGTGGGCCAGCAGGCGCTTCTTTATGAAGAACGCGGCGGCGCCGGTTCGGATTCGGTCGAGCGCGGAAATGTGGTCTGGTCCACGATCGAAGAAAGCCCGGAAGACGGCCAGCCTGCCGAACCGGCGGTCCGCGCGACCGTCACGATGCCGACCAGCAAGGTCGAGCTGAAGATGACGATCCGCAAGAATACGGATCAGTCCATTCCGGCGAGCCATCTGATCGAGTTGGTCTTCACCGTGCCGGAAGGTTTCCCCGGCGGCGTGGTGGATAACGTGCAGCGCATCACCTTCAAGGATACGGAACAGGCGGCGGGCAATCCGCTGATCGCTGTGCCTTCGAAGATCGGCGACAATTTCTTCATCGTCTGGCTGAACGATGCGCGTACCGCACAGGATACCAATCTTTCGCTGATGCGCCGCCTGCAGTGGATCGATATTCCGATCTCCTACCGCAATGGCCGCCGCGCTCTCATCAGTCTTGAAAAGGGCGTGCCGGGAGAGAAGGCATTCAACGACGTGCTCGGTACGAACTAGTCTTACATATCGAAACATAAATAGGCCGCTTCGAGCGGCCTTTTTGTTTTGAGGCGAACCAAAGTCGCGCTGGTTACTTCTTTTCGGCGAAAGCCTTGATGGCCTTGGCTATTTCGTTTCGTGCAGCTTCCGCGCTGTCGAAACCGCCCAGTTCAACGACCTTGCGGCCTTCCGGCAATTGCTTGTAGACGCGGAAGAAAGCTTCGAGACGCTGCTGTTCGATCTTCGGCAGATCGGTGATTTCCTTGATGTTGTCATAGGTCGGATCGATATCCGTGGTCGGAACAGCGACGATCTTGTCGTCCTGATCGCCGCCATCAATCATCTTCAGGACGCCGATGGGACGAACCTTGATGATCGCTCCCGGAACAATCGGCTCACGCGTATAGATGAGTGCATCCAGTGGATCGCCGTCGCCAGCAAGCGTGCTGGTGATCGAGCCGTAATTGGCCGGATAGATGACAGGCATGGACTGGTAGCGGTCAACGACGATGTGACCGGTCTTGTCATCGATTTCGTATTTGGTGAAGCTGCCTTGAGGGATTTCGATGGCGGTGAAGAACTCCGTCCCGTCCTGTTCCTTCTGCGGATAATCGAGGAAGGAGACATATTCGGAAGCAGATGCGGCGGTGGCAGCGGTAAGCGCGATAGCTGCGGCGAGCAGGAGCTTTTTCATTGGGAGACCTTGAAGCTTGGGTGAAACACGCCCTCGTCCCTAAAGCCAATCCATTACAGTGATTTGACAGTTTTATATCGGTTGGGTGACGGTTTCCGAGAGGAACCGCCTGCGATATTCCGAAGGGCTAATACCAATTTTCTGGCGGAAATGATGGCGAAGCGTGTGGGCGCTTCCAAAGCCGACCGCGGCGGCAATATCGTCAATGCTCGCCTCTCCCTGGGAGAGGAGTTCCCTGGCAGCCGCGATACGCTCCATGGTGAGCCAGTCGCCGGGTGTAGCGCCGGTTGCCTCATTAAAGCGTCGCAGGAATGTGCGTGGGCTCATCCGGCATTCAGCCGCCATGCGCTCGACTGTCCATCCTGTGGCAAGATCGGTGCGCATCCGGTCCAGAACCGGGCTGATCGCGGTGCCTTCGCGCTTTGTGACCGGACGTTCGAGGAACTGTGCCTGTCCACCCGTGCGGTGAGCGGGCATGACCAGCCGCCGGGCAACGGAATTTGCGGCGGCAGCTCCGAAATCCTGTCGGACGATTTCTATCAGGAGGTCTATTCCAGCGGCACTTCCCGCCGAAGTGAAGACGCGATCATGTTCGCGATAGAGCGACGCATCATCGACATCGATTGCGGGGTATTTTTTCCGCAGCGCATCGGCATAGCGCCAGTGCGTTGTGGCGGTCCCGCCGTCCAGCAGTCCTGTCGCAGCCAGCGCAAAGGCTCCCGAACAGATAGAGGCAAGCCGAGCACCGCGCCGATGCGCGCGACGCAGCCTTTCGCTGATCGCTTCCGGCACCGGAACCTCTGCACCTTTCCAACCTGGAACAATGATAAGGTCAGCCTCATCGATGAGGTCGGAGCTCCCATCGGGCGTGATGACAAAGCCGCCATGCGCACGCAGCGGGCCGTCCTCTATCGGGCAGCTGGCAAAGCGATACCATCCCGTTCCCATTTCCGGCCGGGGCAGGCCAAAGATTTCAGCGACAATGCCGAATTCAAAAGTGCAAAGCCGGTCATAGAGAAGCGCTACGACAAGAGGGCCTTTGGGGTCTGATGCCTGATTTGTCATTATCTTTACGTATATTGTCAATCATGCCAATTGCAAGCCTGTTGGCAAATGGCGGAAAATCTTCTCGAAGACCAACAGGAGATCGTCCATGGATAGCGTGACCAAGACCGACAAGAAATCAGCCGTAACTGCCATCCCGCCAGCGTCAAGCGCGCTGGCGCGGGGTCATTTTGCAGCCGAATTCACATTCGAGACGGATTGCTGGGACGTACACGATGCTTTGTCCGGGGGAGCCGATTTCGTGCTTCTTGACGTGCGCAGCCCGGCGCTTTTTGCAGAGGCGCATATTCCGGGTGCGATCAATCTGCCCCATGGCAAGATCATCGGGTCCAAGATGGCGGAATGGCCGCAGGAAACTATTTTCGTAACCTATTGCGCGGGACCGCATTGCAATGGTGCGGCGCGTGGTGCCTTGCGGCTCGCCAATCTCGACCGGCCCGTCAAGATCATGGCGGGCGGGCTGACAGGCTGGATAGATGAAGGGTTTGAACTTGCGAAAGGTGAGGGGGACCAGTAACGCTCAAATAGTTCTGCCGCAAAATGGTCCCCCACTTTGCGGCAGTAAAAGAATCAGCAGATTATCTGTTTCAGGCGTGCGCTTCCTCGATAGGGTTCAGCGCCTTCTGCTGCTTGTAGGCAGCGGCCTTCACCGCCGCTTGCACCTTTTCGAAGGCACGCACTTCAATCTGGCGTACACGCTCACGGCTGATGCCGAACTCGCCGGAGAGGTCTTCCAGCGTCATCGGATCGTCCGAAAGACGGCGAGCCTCGAAAATGCGACGTTCACGGTCGTTCAGCGTATCCATCGCCTGTTCAAGCATCGAGCGGCGGTTTTCCAGTTCGTCCTGCTCGATCAGGACCTGCTCCTGGCTGCTGCTGTCATCGACCAGCCAGTCCTGCCATTCGCCGGATTCGCCTTCTGAAGCCCGCAGGGGCGCATTTAGCGAAGCATCACCGGACAGACGGCGGTTCATGGAAACCACTTCGTCTTCACTGACCTTGAGCTTGGTGGCTATCTGCTTGACCTGATCCGGGTTGAGATCGCCATCATCGAGCGCCTGAATCTTGCTCTTCATCTTGCGCAGATTGAAGAACAGGCGCTTCTGATTGGCGGTCGTACCCATCTTCACAAGGCTCCACGAGCGCAGGATATATTCCTGGATCGAGGCCTTGATCCACCACATCGCATAGGTGGCAAGACGGAAACCGCGTTCAGGTTCGAAACGCTTTACGGCCTGCATGAGGCCGACATTGCCTTCCGAGATCACTTCACCGATCGGCAGGCCATAGCCGCGATAACCCATGGCAATCTTGGCCACAAGACGCAGATGGCTCGTCACCAGCTTGTGGGCGGCCTTAGGGTCGGTATGTTCGTGATAGCGCTTGGCCAGCATGTATTCTTCCTGCGGCTCAAGCATGGGAAAGCGACGAATTTCTTCCAGGTAACGGGTAAGACCGCCGTCACCGGACGTGATGCTTGGGAGATTCATCTGGGCCATAGAGCACCCTCCTTTATAATTTCAGGTTCCCGTTTGGCGAACCTGTCGCGGGGGCTGCCTCCTGCACTTCCCTCTCGCGAGCCCTCATATATAGGCATGATTTTGGCGAAAACACGATCCTTTAACGTATGAAACAATCTGTCACTACAATGTGAACGCCGCTCAAGGCCAAAGGTTGCATGGCTGGACCAAGTCTGCATTTCCTGAAGCACAGGAAATACCCTGCCTTGTTATTCTATGCGCATCTTGTTCCGAAAACCGGTTCCCACTTTTCGGGATACGCTCTCGTCTGAAATGAATTGCTTTTTGTGGCAAGGGAGCGGCTACGACCGCGCCCTCTTTTTTGATGTCGGATCAGCTTCTTATTTATATACCGCCCATTGTTCCGGCGAACCGTGATGGTTGCCAGTATTATATAGAGTGCTTCCGGAAATTTTCCAGAAGGTGCTCCATATCTTCCGGCACAGGCGCTTCAAAACGCATCAGCTCTTCTGTCGCTGGATGGGTGAAGGCGAGCAGCCAGGCATGCAGTGCCTGCCGGTGGAAACCGCGCACGGCCTCTTTCAATGGTTCCGGCAGCTTGTTGGCCTTGGTCTTGTAGGCACTGCCATAGTCCATGTCGCCGACAAGCGGATGGCCGATATGCGCCATGTGCACGCGGATCTGGTGGGTACGGCCTGTCTCGAGACGGCATTCGATGAGCGAGGCCAGTGCGGTGGCATCGTCGCGGGGCCCGAATTTTTCCACTGTCACATAATGGGTGATGGCGTGGCGGGCATCTTCGCGCTCTTCATTGACCACGGCCTGCTTGGTGCGGTCGCGATGCGAGCGTCCAAGATGCGCATCGATGAAGCCCTGCGGGCGTTCGGTCATGCCCCAGACGAGCGCAAGATAGGCGCGTTCCAGATCGCCAGTGCGGCCATGGTCGGCAAATTGTTCGCTCAAATGCCGGTGCGAACGGTCATTCTTGGCCACGACCATGACGCCGCTTGTGTCCTTGTCGAGACGATGAACAATGCCGGGGCGGCGAATTCCGCCGATGCCCGACAAGCTATCGCCACAATGATATATAAGGGCATTGACGAGTGTTCCCGTCCAGTTGCCGTTGCCTGGGTGAACGACGAGCCCGGCGGGCTTGTTGATCACGATGAGATCATCATCCTCGTAAAGAATATCGAGTGGTATGTTCTCAGCAATCGGTTCGGCTGGCTCCGGCTCAGGCAGCACGATGGCGATAGTCATGCCTTCGCGCAGTTTCTGCTTGGCTTCACGGGCGGGCGCGCCGTCGATGGTCACATGGCCTTCGGCAATCAGGGACTGAACGCGGCTGCGCGAGAGTTCCGGCCCCAATGCTGCGGCCAGCCACTGGTCGAGACGCTTGCCTGTGGCATCGGAGTCGGTCGTAAGCTCTTTCACTCGTGTCTTTCCTTCATGAGAGCCGGTCTGTCGTAACGAAATCGCCAGAACTGCTCTATCTCTTGGTTTTACCGCATTTATGCGGCGTCAAATGTTTCCATTTGGCTGCAAAATGCTCTATCACGCGCCACACGCCATAACATGGCGAAGTTCGAACCGGAGTCGTTGAATGCAGGATCCACACTATCCGAGATACCAGAATCATCAGGATTCAGGCTATCAGGACTATCAGCAGGGCTATTACCCGGATGAACAGACCGAGCCCCAGCTTGATCCAGCCATGGAACGTGTGCGCCGCAAAATGATCCGGCTTCTGGCCGTCTCCATCGGTGTCATGCTGATCGGTCTTATGGCTGTGCTTGTCGCCGTTGTCTACAAGATCAATCGTGCGCCGGAAACCCCGCCAGCGGAAGAAGCCCGTTCCGATATCCCCGGACAGGCTGCGCCCGCTCCGGCAAAGCCGGAACCGCCGAAGCTGATCGAATCGCAGATCAATCTGACGCCGGGCACCCGTCTTCTCTCGCAAAGCCTTTCCGGCAACGAACTTTCGCTGGAAACCCTGCTGCCGGATGGCGGTACGGAACTCATCATCTATGATTACCGCGAATCCCGTATCATCGGTCGCATCAAGCTCGGCAATGTCGAGTAGAACGGATAGAATCTGATCAGGGCGGCAATCAGGCCGCCTTGATTGTTTCTGCCTTCGAGGATTGCGCTTTTTCTTTTTGGCGATTATATCAGCGGCATGGCTTATGCGCCCATCGTCTAGCGGTTAGGACGGCGCCCTCTCACGGCGCAAACAGGGGTTCGATTCCCCTTGGGCGTACCAAAAATCTCAATAAAATCAAATATTTAGACGGTAGCGTTGAAAACGTATCAAATAACCGTCAAATAACCATTCCCGAACAATGATGGACTATATGATACGCTTGACGGCTTCATTACCCAGCCTATAACGGTTTGCTTTGAATTGGGGGCAATGAAGATGAAACGCATATTTATGCTAATTCCGCTATTCACGCTAACGGCGTGTGGCGGTCCGGTTTGTGGTGGTGGCGAAAGCATGGCGAGGGTCATGGCGGAAAAATTCGTCAAGAAACAGCTCAACGATCCATCATCGGCAGAGTTTGAAAATCCGTCCATCGTGGATAGAGGTGAATGCAAATATCAAATTGTCGGCCACTTCCGGGCGCGCAATGGTTTCGGCGGCATGGTCAAATCCCGATATGCTATTGATATAAAATATAATAATGAAACAAGCCTTTGGCAGAAAACCGGCTTATTAATAAAATAGATATTTCCTCACTGGGCAGCAAATTAGATGCTGCCCCGGAACCCGGCTTTTTCACCAATCCCCGATCAAAGTGGAAGCGTTCTCACCACGTTGAAGCGCTGAAAATTCGATCGGATGGGCATCTATTGCCAACCCTTTGAAGTAGCTTTCTTCGCCCGGCGCATCCAAGTCTCGCCCGGCGCGAGCCGCAGCGCGGGTTGTTGATGTGAGAACGTCCGCATAGCCGCCGCTAAACAGATTGTTGAATGCCTTGTGTTGAGCCTTTAGTGTCGCATTTGGCATTCGATGTAGAATTAATGTCATAAGGTCAATAAGTGCCAATGCGTCCAGATACAACGTTTCTGTTTCCCTATCGAAATATGTTTTATTATGTGTGGCATGTAGATTTCGAACAATATCGGCCCGTATGTGATCCGGCTTTCTACCGTTCATAATGCATCCGATAGTTGCGTCGGATGCATTGATATAAAAAGTAATTCGATTTTTTCTATAGTAAAGCGCTTTATTATCGGCAATCATCATATGTTTCCCGTATACTTTCGAGTGAAATATTTTTCGGAAAATGTATTATATTTCCTGACAGTTTCACTTTTATGTAAAATGGAAGTGCAGGACCAGTTTCACCATTTAGGTATGCTTCATATTCTTCATCCTGACTGGAGAAGTTCTTGGACCAATCAGTGTATTCTTGTTTCCACTGATAATAACGTTCCAATTCTTGAGCGTTAAGCAAATGTAGTCGCGCTTCCATTCCCAACATTGGACGGATTTTAATATATAGCTGTTCAATGGCGTTTCTGATTTCAGCCTTTTTCATTGATTAACCGTGACAGTTCTTCAATTTTGGCTTTCATTTCAGCAATATCTGATATTTCGGCAAGTTTAACCAAAGTTTCTGTTAGTTGTTTTCCCTCTTGCGGTGAAATATCGCCGTCCTGAATACCGGTTCTAATGTCGTCGGCGTCCATTCCATACAATTCTATTAGACGACTTGAAGGAAGCAAAGTTTTCAATGTAAACTCGATTGCACGCCAGTCGCCTTCATCAAGCTTTTGCCAAAGTTTTTCTAGTGCTTTCGGTCCATACGTTCGCAATGTTTCGAGCGTTTTGAAGGAAGACTTGTTTTTGCTACCTTTAGGCCTTCCAAACGTCTTTCCGGGTGCAAATCGCCCGCGTTCGTCCCGACCATCCATAGATATAACGTTTTCTGTAGTCATGGCAGGCGCTCCACTTCGATCCCTTGGTTATGCAACCAGCTTTCAACTTGTGCGGTGACACAGAAACAAGCGTTCCCGTCACGAAGCGCGACTGGAAAATTTCGATCTTTGCGCCACAGGCTAACAAGTGCTGCGGATGGCTGACCTAGCGCAATTCGCAGTTCATTTGTATCAATGGTTGGTGAGGCCGGAAGCCTCACCGTTGACGGAAATTGGTGTTGAATAGCGGCCATTTACGCCGCCTCTTTAATCAGGTCGAAAATATCAGCGTTGCTTACATCTGCGACAACAGCGGCGAAGTTCAACGCGCTATGGACAAGGCTTTCCGCTAATTCAACTTCATCCTTGGCAGATTTGTAATTGGCGAGCGCCTGTTTCCCGGCAACTTGAGCGGCGTTAATATCGGGTCCGCTTTGCAACAGATTTTTCAAATCGGGCTGCAACTTATACATTCCGGCATATCGGGCAATCAGATTGTTTTGAATGAGCGCCTCCTTGATTGCCGGAATAGCGGTATCCGGCACACCTACCAATTCCCTACCATCAAGGATCGCACTCGCAACGTCCGCATTGGACAGTGCGAGCTGCATAACATCGTTCAATCTCATATTGCGTACATAGCCGCGAATTTCCGCCGCCCGGACCGGATCAACATCGCGGCGCAAGAAATCCGCCTCCATAGCGGTCAATTCTTCGTTGCGATTGCGCGTGGTTTTGAGAATAGCGGCGGTACCATTGATGAACGGCTTTAGTTCGTTAACGGCAATTTCTTTCCAACCGATATCAGACAGGCGTTCCATACGATTTGCTGCGGCTTTCACAAATATGCCAGCCGATGTGTAGAATGCATTCGTGACGCCGCCAAATTTTTCGCTGTTCTGCAATTGCGGATAGATCGGCATGGCTACATTGCGACCGTCTGGACGGGCTGCGGTGAGGCGGTCGGGATATAGGGCAACATCAAGGTATTTCTGAATTTGATCAAGCATGGGTGCGTCCTACTGCTGGTTTTGAAAAAATTGATTGCTTAGTGAAAGTGTTCAATCGCCGATGATGATAAGTCGATCTAAAAGAAATAGTCAATATCGTATTGTAAATATACTTTCTCCATATGGAGAAATACTGAAAGATGTTAATCTTGTTAAGCTGTAATTGATTGTTAATTAAGTTAATCTTATTAAGTGGCAACTGTGTAAATTAAACAATGACGGCCTGCTAATTGGACGGATATTGGACGCTAATAGTTATCATATTGAAATTGTTTACAAATATACGCCTTTATACGGCGACGGCTTCAATCGGGTCCGTCCTGATAGTCCTGATTTCGTCCTGTTCTGGATGGAGTTAGGACGTAGAAATAGCCAATAAAGTCAGACACTTGCTTGTGAGGCGTCCTAATCGTCCTAATATTTACATAATAGAAGAGAGAGATAGAATAGTTACTATATATAGGGCGGGAAGTAGGAAAAATCAGGACGGGCCGGACAATCAGGACGGGTCGTAAATAACATATTGATTTTCATATATAAAACGGCGTCCTAATTCCCGTCCTAATGATTCCGGAACAAGACGGATCAGAGATAACCCTGATCTGCTCCGTAATTTACAACATTTGCCGTGGGCAAGACGTTCCATAACCAAGCGCGAGTTGATGGGGAGTTGGGGTTATCCTGCGTCCATCCGCGTCCCGCGCGTCCAACCCTATGATAGCCGAGTGCTTCAATGGCCTTGCCAATCGTTGCAGGCGTCGCCGACTTGCGGTTATTTATCAGAATGCGGGCGACTGCCGCGCTGCTGATCCATCCCTTGCGAAAGCCTTGTAAATCCCCTTCCACGGCGTCCGCTATCATCGTTTCCAGCCATCCACGGCTTTCCAGCAACGCTTCGGCTGTGCTGCTTGTCTGTGGTGCTCTGGATGACAATGCGCCGCGTTCAATCGGATAGTTCAAGAGATAATGGGCTACCATTTTAAGACCGTAGAAGTGTCCGCCGTTCTGACTATCACCCAACCAATTATAGAGTGTTGTAAAATAATGATCATTCATTCCACGCGCTTGTAGGTCCGCGACCGTCTGGATCGCACTGTAGAATATTGCCCAACGTCGTCCGTTGTGGTGGATAGGGATTGCGTCCCGATGGTTTGAGAAAAACAACCAATTACCGGGTGTATCTCCCATTCGTTGATTTACACCTTTCCCCTCAATTTCTAATTCATCTTCGCTGATCAGCGGTTTAAGGGTTTCGACAAGGTCACGCTTTTCGTCGGTTTTAATTTCATCAACCAGAAAGAAAAGTTTTCCTTCCATCCATCCATTAAATTTTGCGCCGCTATCATTTAATTGCTTGGCTTTTGGCTGGTAAAAATATTGTTTGTAAATTGTATAGCGCATTACTTGTTTAAAGGCATTCTTTCCGACGCCTTCAACCGACTGAATTAGTGGTGCCCATGGTATTTTATACCCCGGATATTTTACGCAATGTGCCAAGTACTCGATTAGTAGTTTCTGGTCATTCTGAACTGGCAGTATGAGCGCAACATGCTGCAAGAATGGTGTTACGTCACCTTGGATTGTTTCAATTTTAGCAGGCACATATGTATTAACGTAGCTACGCCCTAAGCCGTCATAGGTGATTTCCCTGCTTGGCCTTCCCGGTTGGAAGCGCGTCCCGTCAACCTTCGGGATCGTGAATAGCGGATTGTTCGTTGCCGCGTCCCAAGCGCGGTTTGTGGTGTTTCCATGGTTATCTTTGATAAAGAGTTTCCCGCCGAATGCAGCGTTGAAAGCTTCTGGTCTGTAGCTAATGCCGGTGGGGCCAATAATGCGGTTTTCGGAACCGATCAGAACGCAGCCTTTAAAATATTCCCTCTGATTGTGGTCGTCCAAGATAGGCACGCCGTCAAACGCACTTGCGAAAGCGGTAGCGTCCAAGATGTGCAAATAATTGCAACTCTGCGCGATGTATGTCATATCCTAGATATCCAACTGTCTTGCCCGTCCGGTTCTGCCGTGGCGGGCATTTTTTTGAAGTGTATCAATGCCAACGCCTCAATAGGGCGCAAACAAGCCCGGAAAAGTGCGGTTTTTCAGTAATATTCAAATATCAATGCAATTAGAGGCATTACGCCGTCCGATTTGCGGGACAGTCTGTCTTTGTCGATGCGTCCCAATTCGGCAGCGTCTTTGACCAATTATCGAGGTCCGAACGCAGCACAAGGGTTCGTTTGCCAAGTTTGCGGGCTGGTAACTCGCCAGCTGAAATCGCATTGTAGAGGGTTGAGCGCCCTACACCGGCTCGGCTTGCTGCATCGGTCACGCTGTAGGCTATCGCATCGGGAAGAGGTTCTGTATTCATAGCGGTATCTCCTTGTGTTCAAGTGTGTATGAACTAGGGATAGCCGCCGCAACACGATGGAAATAGGACGCAATAGATTATTTTAGAATTGCAGATATTTTCCTAACTAACCTTCTTTTTGTTGCTTCATAATTTTCACTGCTTGCAATATCAATTGCAATCAAATGTGCAGCATTATTTATACTTTTATATTTTCCGTTATTTATTCCATTGATTGCCAATTCCACCAATTGCCGGTCAGAATCATAAGGTTTAATTCCGGGCCTGTTATTTTCGGGCATCGGAATATCGTTTCTGGCCGGTCCTAACTGCGGGCGTGTATGCTTGGTCATGCCGCCACCATCGGTACGATTGCCCGTGCTGCCAATTCTTCAAGTCCGTCCGCGATCCACTTGCCATAATGACGTTCGATCATCGCGGTGCTTGTGTCGTGCATCGCTGCCACCAACCTGATAGGCAAGCCGTTGCGCAAACCGCGCACGATAGACGAATGCCGCAAGCTATAGGACGTAACATCAACGCCCGCCGATGTTGCCAGCGCCTTCCAAGGTCGGGTTAATTCGGCTGCGTCGGTCCAAGGTCCGCGCCTGTCACGTTCCCACTGTGCCGGTCCCGTTTGAATGTGTCGCCAGCGTTCCAGCAACGGTTCACCCGGCCTGCGATCTTCCATAACGGGCCGGAGTGCGTCGATAACATCTTGTCCTACGGGGATCGGAATTGGCGGCTTCTCATAGTCTTGCGCTCGCCCTTTGTGGCTGGCAGGCATCATGATGCGTGACCGGTCCACCTGTACGTCGCTAACTCGTAAACGGATTACCTGCGAAAAGCGTGCGCCAGTTGCGGCTAACAGTACCACCATGCGCCCTAGATCGTCGTCGGTGGCAATGGCCGCTTGAACCAGTTGACGTACCTGTTTATCGGTCAAAATCTGATTATCTCGTGCGACAGGTTCGGACGGCTCGCTATCCGGCTTCACTAAACCAGCCGCTATAATTGGTTTCAATTCGTCCGGAGCAACCGCATTGAGAGCCGCTTTGAAATCGTTAGTGAGCCGTCGACGTGTCGCAGATTTACCGGCTAGTGAGGTTCGCCAGCCTGCAAGGTCTGCTTTTGTCAGTTTATGCAGGGGTGTGTCCGCAAGCGTTTTAAGCGCCGTTTGCGCGGCTTCCCATTTTAAGCGGTCGTCGTCGGTTAGGCCCTTCGGCGCATTGTCAGACGGCAGGACGTGTGTTGCTAACCGGTGTGCGTCTGATTTGACGATACGGCCAGCGCGCGCAGTTTCACGCGCGTCACGTGCCGCAATATATTGCTGTACCGCCGCACGCACCGTAAGAACCGGCCCGGCAGCTTCCGCCAATGCGTCCTTTCGGGCATTTTCAACGTGCAACCTTGCTGCCTTCACTGCTTCGTCAAATGATAGGTTGCCTGTTGCAATTTCATCGTCTGCCGTCGCCAGCGTCGTTTGCTGATATCGCTGATCCCCTACGTACCATCTGACCAGCCACCGCCCGCCGCGTTTGTTCTTCCGATAACCAAGATGCGTATCGGGATCGATTGATCGCCAATGTGTCCCTTCGCGCAATTTTAATCGTGCATTACGCGTCGTTATCGTCGCTTCGGTTAGCGTCCTTGCCATTCAATCCAACTCCGAGCCGTCCAATATTCGTCAAATATATACACTTGCACATCAATGGACAAGGGTGGACCGATTACATTTATCACATTGTAATTATTGGATAATCTCGGACATGTGCAGACGGATAATCACTAAATCTATCGCCCTCTCACGGCGCAAACAGGGGTTCGATTCCCCTTGGGCGTACCAATAACAAGTATGGCTTGGCTTTCTCTTCATACGACATATGGCCGGTTATTCTCGGTCAGCAATCGCTTCCGGTTTTTGTAAAACAAAATAGGCATATCTCCCGTCTTTCACGAGAGCATCGTAGGGTCTCAGTGAAACGGAAACCGGTTTGAAGCCGACGCTTTCAGCGAGTAACCAGAACTGGTCGATGGAGTAAGTTGTCATATTCGCCAGATTTCGCCGATATCCCCACCTATGGCCACGAGTCTCCGGCTCATTCGTGGAATATTTGATTTGGATAACAGCCAGCCCGCCGGGGCGCAGATGCTGAAATGCTATCCTCAATAGGTCAGCGCCGTATTCCTGTGTCGGTATAAGTTCGAATACATATGTGCAAATATAGATGTCGACCGGCAGTCTGATCTGCTCCAATGACTTCTGCGGCTTGTCTACATCTATCAGTACCGGAATGAACTGCTTGTATCCGACGTCTGACATGCGAGCCGCGCATTCCTTCAAGGATGCGGCAGATACGTCGATCCCAAGATATTCATTGGCCAGTTCTGCCAGCTGAACTGCATTCGCGCCGCCGCCGCACCCCCATTCCAGCATCCTGGAACCCTGCGCGTTCAAGCCGACAGAAGCTGCAGCATCTTGCACGAGCTTCCGATGCAATAGCCCGATTTGCATCCATGTGGCATCGGAAAGTCCGTCATTTCCCTTCCAGTGGGAATTCGATTTGTGATTGTTGGAAGTTTGATCGGCCCAATATTCTTGGGCATCGGATGCAATCCTGTTGGTCGATTGTCTGTAATTCAGCTTCGTCGCTGCATAGGCGAGCGAGCGTCTGACATATCGCGCGATCGGCATAACCATTGTTGCGCCCTCTGTTGCGCCTCCAAGATACCAACAAAGCTTCATAATCCGTAGGCGAAACGGGGCGAGGCGATTACTCCATTGGGCGTGCTGTTCAAGGCAAAGTACCAATTTCGGCTCATTGTTTTACACTTTTCCCGATGGGCTTTAAGGTGGGCTCCGATAAAGGATCAACCAGACGCGGAGGAACGATGAGCGTTTCAATCAAGACCGGATCGGCGAGCCTCATTTGTGACGGCATCGATAAAGGTATGGTGGAATTTAGCGTGGCTATTCCTGCAGACGGCGCGGATTTGACAAAGCGCGGCAAGTTCTGGGGTAATAAGGATGTGATCGCCGAGGCGATGAGTGCAACGGCGGTCGGCCTCAAATCGCATGAAGGCGACACCTATCCGGTGGCAGTCGAAGAGCTGGATCGTGATGGAGCCGCGCTCTTCACCGTGCTTGCTCCAGCCGAGTGACGGTAGCTCACCATGGCTTTGGATAAAGCGGGCGCGCGCCGATCACAACGCAAGCATGATTGGTGTGTTTCTGCAGCCATATCACTGCTGTTTGGCGCGGTGATGGCGTCCATATTCTATTATATTACCCTGTTCGGGGTCGGAAATGATGGATATTTTGTCATATTCTGCATCTATACTGCCCCTGTGGCGATAGTTTCCGGACTTTGGGGGCTATTTTACTGGAATAGTTCAATTGCGTTTATCGGCCTCTTTCTCTGTCTGTCTCCGCTCATCTATCTGAGCGTCTTTTAACCGGGCAAAAAGTAGCAACTATCCCGTATTCGCGGGATATGAAGATTGCGCATAGAAGTGCTAAGGTTAATGTATGTGGAAAATTGGATCGAATATTTATCCTCAAATCCATAATGCTGTCAGGGTGAAAGGTGTTCTTGCCGAACCTTTCTCGCCAAGAGATGTGCGTCGTGTCGCTCCCGGCTGGCCTTACTCCAGATACTTTTCTTTCCTTGCTGAAAACTGTACCGACAATCAACCGGATGGCGATGCGCTTTTCGTCCGGGTGGGCAGGGGGCAGTATAGTCTCAACGACAGGGCTATCGGGGCCGACTTCGAACGGCGAGCGGATCTTAGTCACTAAAGTGCATTCACAATAATGGGTTGGGGAGATCGAGAGGGGTCTAGTTGCAAAAATTTGCAACTGGCAGTGGGACGGTGCATAATCGGGGCATGAGAGAATCGTACAAGAAGCCCGATTATGAACAGGAGCTGCGTCAGGCAGGCGTTCGCATCACGCGGCCGCGCCGGATCATCCTGAACATATTGACCGAGACGGAAGACCATCCCGATGCGCTGGAGATTTTTCGCCGTGCGGTCGAGATTGACAGCAGTATATCGCTTTCGACTGTCTATCGCACGATGAAGCTTCTCGAAGAACGTGGTGCCATTCACCGCCACGCCTTTGCCGGAGGGCCTTCGCGCTTCGAACAGGCAAGTGGTGCGCATCATGATCATATCATCGATATGGATTCCGGCGATGTGGTGGAATTCCGCTCCGACAAGATCGAAAAACTGCAGGAAGAGATCGCCCGTTCGCTCGGTTACGAAATTGTGCATCATCGACTCGAACTTTATTGCAAAAAAATTCGAAACTGACGGAACCAAGTTTGATCTGCAACGTTAAGCGCGCATGAAGGTCGTGACCCCGCCCCCACAACACGGCCTTCAGAGTTCGCCTCAACCTCCCCGCACGAGGCGAGCGGCGAGAATGCCGCGCTGACCGTCAAACGTTATGCAGCTGGCGTTCCGCAAATTCAGAGCAAGCCGCCGTGGTTCAGGCCCAGGTCTGACCATGGCGGCTTTTTTTGGAGCTTTCGGGGGCGTTATCGCCTGGTCAGGCGTCGAACTGTTCTGTGGGGATGATGAGGGAATAAATTGCACCGGTCCCGTCGATGCGATAGTCGGCGTGACCGTTGACGGAGGCGGGAACGATCCGTTGCAGCACGGCGCTGCCGAAGCGCGGATCGTGCTCGAAAACCTCGGGCATTGCAGGATTGGTTTCTTCCCAGCGAAATTCCAGCCTGTCATCGCCGCTGGCGACATGAACAACCTGCGCCGAAATTTTCACCCGGCCATAGGGAATTGAAAGGCCGCCGAAGGAGGTCGCATTGACCACCAGTTCATGCAGTGCAAGCCCGACATGCAGTGCGGCACCGGGGAAAAGATAGGGATTATCGCCCTCGATACTCAGGCGTTCGTCGCTGACGTCGATATATTTCTCCACCTGTGAATGCACGAGATCGCGAAACAGGGCGCCACGCCAGTTCGAATCGGTAACCAGATCCTGCGAATAGGATAGGGACTGGATGCGTCCGCGAAATTTCAGCAGGAAATCGTCTATGGAGTCGGTGAAGCGCGCTGTCTGGCTGGCAATGCTTTGCACGATGGCCAGAAGGTTCTTGGAGCGATGGCTGACTTCGCGCAGCAAGGTCTTCAACACCTGCTCGCGCCGCTTCAGTTCGCTGATCTCGATGGCGGTCGTGACGAGACCCAGAACATTGCCGCTATCGTCGCGGTCGCAATCGATATGGAATTCGATCCAGCGCAGCTTGTCACCATCATTGATGGCGATCTCCACATTCTGCGCTTCGCCGGTATCCAGCGCTGCGCGCTTGGCGCCGTCGAGCTTGTGCAGGCTTGCGGAGAAGATGAAATCGCAGTCGCTTCCGCCGACTTTCCACTTTTCCTGCCAGTAAAGCGGGATGTTTTCTCCCCAGGAATAAACAAGATCGGGCGTCTGGTAGAGCACGCAGACATTGCTGTTGCGCACCGCCCTCAGCAATGCGCGCAAACGGGCTGCGTCGGGTTCGGTTTCCTGCAGGGTGAACTTTGTGCCAGCGGTCATGTTTGCCCCGATTATCCCGCAACCGAACTCAGAGCATTTCCGGCAAACGTGCGAAGCGGTTTTGCGTAGGAGAATGCGACGAAACACATATTTGGATCGTCCATTGGCAAAACGGCAAAAACTCCGGAAATGCTGAGCGGAAATTTGCGTGCCATGGCGTCCATTTCATCGACTGGTCGGCGGGTCTCGGTCGAGCGATCTTCTTGCGATCCTTGAACTGGCCCTAATTCTGGAACCGTTAGAGCGTGTTTTGCTCCGGTCGGATTATGCTCTAAACCGCCGCATGGTGCGATGCGACGGTCATTTTCCTTAAAAAGCAATATAGGCTGATGTGTCTGGAGGTCAAAAACAGCCTTTGATTTTACGTTTGTTATGCCTTGCGGATCGCGGAAGCGATGAGCGAAACGACGAGCAGTGCAAGGAATACGAAGAACAGAATCTGCGCTATACCGGCTGACGCACCAGCGATGCCGCCGAAGCCGAGCGCACCTGCTACCAGTGCCACCACAAGAAATACGAGCGCATAATAAAGCATGTCTGGTCTCCTCTTTATTGTGTGAAGGAGAAACGACATCGAAGCCGTATTGGTTCCGTGGTTCCGGGAAAATTAAGGCACTCACAACTCTAAATACTCATGACAAGACGTAAGGCGGTTTTACTTCGGGACAGGGCAGAGCCAACGACCAAACTCCCGAAAGGCATCTGCCTTTCGGGAGTTTATGATCTTTGGTTCAGGCTGCGACTTGCGAGGCTTCTTCGAAGAAGAGAGCCTGGCTGATCAGCGCTTTCACCATATCCGGGTTGAACGGCTTGGTGACAAGGAAGGTCGGTTCCGGGCGTTCGCCGGTCAGCAGTCGTTCCGGGAAAGCCGTGATGAAAATGACAGGAATCGTGTCGCTCTGCAGGATTTCATTCACCGCATCAATGCCCGAGCTGCCGTCGGCCAGCTGGATATCGGCCAGCACCATGCGCGGCTTTTCCTGCTTGTAGAGCGCCAGCGCTTCGTCCTTGGTGCGTGCGATGCCAACCACTTCGTGGCCAAGGCTTTCCACCATCTGCTCAATATCCATCGCGATCAGTGGTTCGTCCTCGATGATCATGATGCGCGTTGCGACCTGACGCGAAATCTCGGTCGATGCAGCCGACAGAACACGGCTCAGCTCGGCGTCGTCCAGTTCGAGAATTTCGGCGGCTTCCTTGTCGGAAAAGCCTTCAACCGCCACAAGCAGGAACGCCTGTCTCGGCAGTGGCGCGATATGCGAAAGATTCCTTGCCGCTTGCTGTTCCCATGCAAATTCCGACGCCGGTTCCGGCACGCGAACGGAGGCCGTCTTGTAAAGATCGCAGAAAAGGCGATAGAGGCCGATCCGGTCTGACGAGGCATCCGGAAAAATGCTCACATCGGCAATCAGGGCCTCAAGGGCGGCCGCAACATAGGCGTCGCCGGAGGCCTGGGAGCCGGTAAGAGCACGAGAAAAACGACGGAGATAGGGAAGATGCGGCGCGATACGCGTCGATAACGTCATGGTATTGGAACTCCTCAACTGCCGCTTTCGTTTATTAAATGCGCATTGGCGGACACGGCTTTGAACGCCTCCCACCCATGCTTTGAGCGCAGCATTATGCTACACATAACGAGACGCTTTTGAAAAAGTTCCGAAATTAAGGATTAAACTAGGGAACTTTTTGGTAACCCGTGCATTTTCCGGACAAGCAGGGGCTTAGATTAATAGGGTAGGGCAATCAGCCCGGAACGATCAAGATATGGCAGAAAAAGAAAACCTTCACATGAACGGAGCCGGGGTTCGGTCGTCCCGTCGCGTTCAGAAGGATATACTAGGACCAAATTGTGAAGTCGGATTGAAACTAAAGGCACTGTACACCTCGATACAGGACGAGACGATCCCGGATCGCTTCCTCGATCTTCTCCAAAAACTCGATCAGGCTGAACAGGAGAGTATGCGTGAACACAGCACCCGGTCCGTCGGTTGAGAGTAATGCACAGTTCAAGCGAGAGCTTCTGTCATCGCTGCCGAGCTTGCGCGCCTTTGCGGTGTCGCTGATCGGCCAGCACGACAAGGCAGACGATCTCGTTCAAGATACGATCATGAAAGCATGGGCCAAACAGGAGTCCTTTGAAATGGGGACCAATATGAAGGCCTGGCTCTTCACCATCCTGCGCAACGAGTTCTACACGCAGATGCGCAAGCGCGGTCGCGAGGTGCAGGACACGGATGGTGTGTTCAGCGAGCAGCTCGCGGTGCATCCTTCGCAATATGGCACGCTCGATCTGCAGGATTTCCGTGCAGCATTGGAGCAATTGCCCGACGATCAGCGCGAAGCGATCATTCTGATCGGTGCTTCGGGCTTTGCCTATGAGGAAGCGGCGGAAATCTGCGGCTGTGCTGTCGGTACGATCAAGAGCCGCGTCAGCCGGGCCCGTACACGCCTGCAGGAAATCCTCAAGATCGAAGGTGAAAGCGATTACGGCCCGGATGCTGATTCATCGCGCGCAACCTTGAGAAGCTTTGCGTAATGCAAGACCGCTCTCGCCCTCTTTCCGATGGAAAGGGGGCGGTGTTGCTAAAATCTCAAACCATCGCCTGTTTTCGCCCACAGCGATTGCATTTTATCGAACCACTTGTAGGTTAGTACCTGCTGATATTTCTTGTCGGCAAAGTGATCGTTTGTTTGTGGGTTGCGTCCTTGCCATCAGCCTTGTTGCAAAAACTGCTTCAATCGTCATCGAAGCCGGTTGCGGTTATCGTCTCGCTCGGCCTCGTGTTGCTGTCGGCGATCATGACGCTGTTCCTGTCGTCCGGTGTCAATCATCAGGTCGTCGACATTTCCCGCAATTACGCTTTGCGCCAGCAGGTCGACAAGGTCGCCCGTCTTGCCAGCAATATCGAGATGAGCCGTCGCGGTTATCTTCTGACGCTGGATGAGTCTTATCTCGATCTCTATCGAAATACGATCCTGAGTGTGGACAAGACGCTGACGGATCTCGAAGCCCTGACGGATCAGAACCCGCTTCAGGACGCGCGGGTCAAGCAGATACGTGCGCTGGTCGAACGCGAGCAGGAAGATGTGCGCGAGACGGTCAATCTTGCCCAGTCGGGCGATGTTGCGGCGGCGGTTGAGAAAGTGCGCGGCGATGAGGGCAAGGTGCTGATGGACCAGCTTGCCAACACGGTCACGCAATTCATCGATGCGGAAGAACAGCAGCTTCTTGAGCGCAACAAGCGGATCAACCGCATGCGCTACTGGATGACGGCGACATCCATTGTGGCGCTGGCTTCAGCCGCCATGCTTGCGCTTTTGTTGTTCACCCGCGTGCAGCGTTATGCGCGTTCCATGTTCGAAGGGCAGTCGGCGCTGCGTTCCGAAAAGCAATTGCTGGAACAGCGTGTGCGGGAGCGCACCGCCGAGCTTGAGCAGGAGCGACGCATTGCCGAGCGCGAGCGCGAGCGGGTCGAGCTGCTGCTGCAGGACACCAATCATCGTATTGGCAATTCGCTTGCGACGGTTTCATCCCTGCTTGGCCTCCAGATGCGGCAGACGCGCAGCGAAGATGCCCGCGCAGCTCTTGCCGCCGCTCGTGATCGTGTCCAGACCGTGTCGACGGCACACCGGCGCTTGCGTCTGGGCGAGGATATGGAATCGGCCCGCGTTGACGATTTTCTTGGTACTGTCATCAACGATATCAGAAGCGCCATCGGGCAGGACCGCAAGATCGAGTTCACGACCGATTTCGCGCCGCTGGATCTGAAAGCGCGCGATGTAACGACAATCGGCATTATTCTCGGCGAGCTTGTCACCAATGCGATCAAGCATGCCTTCAGGGGACGCCCGGAAGGGCATATCCGGGTCAGCCTGAAGCCGGGCGAAGACGCTATTCCGGTGCTGGTTGTGGAAGACGATGGAGTGGGCTTCGACAAGGAGCAGCAGAAATCCGCGGACAAGAACGGCCTCGGTACGCTGGTAATCGAGCAGCTTTGCATGCAGTTCGGTGAAAAGCCTGTCTACTGCAAAACCGACGATGGAATCGGAACCAGGGTGATTGTTCGCCTGTCGTCGCTTGCTGAAGAAGGGGATATGCCGGTTGGCAAATAAGCCTATCGGTCGTCGGAAAGAAGACGCCGACCGATAGGGGGCGGCGTCCGCAGATTTCTGTGAGGTGATTCAGCTCTGCGGAGGACGCTTCTTCTTCTCCGAAAGCAGCGAGACGAGCGCGATACCGGCAAGCGGCAGGGCGGCAGCCAGTATCGGCCGTTTTAGGATCGCAGGCACGGTTGCGATTGCCGCTGTTGCCACCATGGCCGATTTATCCGCGTCGATTTTCTGCTTGCGCTTTTTGGCCTCGGATGCAGCCTGAATTTTCAGGACTGCGAGAATGAGCAGCGCCACGATCAGCGACAATGCAGCGAGAATGAGAGCCGCTAGCGGCCCACCATAGTTCTGCGCCAGTGCCAGAAAGGCTGCGACACAGAAGAAGGTGATCGCGATGATCGCGAAAATGGCAATTGCCGCGCCAAAAATCGCCGCGCGTTTCGTTTGGCTCGCGACGAATTTCAGTTCCTCGCCTGCCATCGCAGACAATAGGGGCATGAGAGCTTTTAGCATGGCGCGCCTCAGCGGCGGGAGAGCAGGGCCAGCAGATAGCCGATGCCAAGTGCAGTCGCGAGCGAGGCGATCGGGCGTTCCCGCACTGTTGCCGTCAGCTGGGCTTCAACATCCTGCGCCTTGTTGCGCAGATCGTCGATGGCGTCCTCGCCTTGAACATAGGCGCTCTTGTAGGTTTCCTTCGCGCTGCGTTTTGCGTCGCGGACTGTCTGCGAACCGAGATTGGCAAGTGTTGCCGCAATGGCAGCGATATCTTCCTTCAGTTGCTCCACCTGAGCCTGAAGGTCTTCTGTGCTGGCATCGGTCAGCGCTTCCTCGATCTTTTCTTCGATCTTGCTCGTTTTCGCGGATGCACGCGCCATATCAGCTCTCCTGTTTACTCTCTGGTTATCGTTCGGATGGGTTGTCCAGATAACGTGCGGCTGGCCTAATGGTTGCATGCAAACCCATCAGCGGCAACAAGATCAGCCGGTTGTTGCAAGTCATGGTAAATGTTGGGGTAAGTAGAGGAAACTGCGGAAGCATGGCCGATAGTGCTTCCGCAAATATCGTGGAGTATCACTCCGCTTCGCCGTGAAGGATCGTGCCTTCCGGGTCCTTTTTATAGGCCGCATCCGAATAGGCGGGCTGTGCCTGCAGCTGTTCCTTGGTGAATTGCGTGAAGACATTCACCTTGTCATCCTTGCCGGATGCGACGTCGAGATTGGCGATGGAAACCGCCACCGGCTTGGAATTGATGCCAAGGAAGCCGCCCACATCGACAACGAAGGCCTCGGTCTGTCCGTCGGCGGTCATCAGGACGTCGCCCACCGTTCCGATCTTCGTTTCATCCGCACCGAAAACCGTTGCGCCGATCAGCTTGTCCGCACTTAGTCCCTCGGAGGGAACCGGCTTCATGCCATCGGGCATGACCCTGTCCGCCTTTTGCGTGGTTATCGTCTTTTCGGCGGCGGGCGGATCTGTGCGCGGCGCGCCATCCGCTTCGAAAGCTGCGCTGCGGTCGAATGCCGGTGCCTTTTCAAGCTGTTCCTTGGTCGCATCCACGATCAGCCAGCGCTTGCCGTCATCGCGAACCACCCATGACAGATGGTCGAAGCCGATTGCGACATTCTTCTCTCCGACACCGAGAAAGCCGCCGACCCCGATGACAACCGCCTGCGGGCTGCCATCGGCTCCGAGGATCATGTCATTGACCGTGCCGATATTCGCGGCATCGTTGGAAGGGCCGTTATAGACCGCCTGTCCGACAAAGCCCGACACCAGCAGCTGGCCGGGCGATGCCACGAAATATCCGTTCTCGCTGGTGACCGGCTTTTCCGGTTTCTCGTCGGAGAAAACCGGTGAACCATCCTGCGCGAAAGCGGGGAGGGCGATCAGCGCGGCAAGAGCCGTGGAGGCGAGAAGTCTTTTCATGGAAACTCCTGTCGGTAATTAAGGCAAACCGAAGGCGAGGGGCAATCTCGCCGTCAACAGGAGAAAAAACGAGGGGCAACGGTTTCAGTTCCGCTCAAAATCTGTGTTATTCAAGCGTCAAAATTGTGAAACCCATGTTCTGCGCATGGCAAAAATGAGGCAAGCGCGCTTATGGGTTGAAAATCTCTGCTTCAGGCCAGAAGCAGGTAAGCCGCTCCGGCCAGCATAATGAAGGCCAGTCCGACATGTGTGGGCTTCAATGAACGCTGCTGTACCGGCAGCGGATCGTCATTTCCCGCCATTGCAGTGCGTGCCGCATGTTCAAGCGTCTGTATATCCTTGAGCATCATTGGCATGTCCTCCAGAGTTCCGGCAGAATCCGGCTCGGCCGGAACTGCATTTCCTCCCGCGCCCCCGGAATTTTCTTTCAAATCCAACCCTCAGGCGTCTGGTTCACCCTATCAGGTCTGATTTGGCGCGAATGTGCAACTGGCAAAAAGGCGAGAGCTGAAAAATGTTCGCCTATCCTTGGGTTACATGACGAAAATGCCTTTGAAATGAAAACATGACTTGCGTCATCATATTATTGGGAGTTAAGAAGAGGCCCAACAGGCGGCGCGACGGCCTGCATGAAGGTTTAGTCATGTGCGCGCGGATTTGAACAATCAAAAGGCGATCAAAATGACTGGTTTCTGGCGAAAAGGCTTCATGGCTGCGGCGATGGGCATCGGCTTGCTGGGTGCGGCGTCTGCATTGGCCCAGAACGGCCCCCAGGATGTATCTCCCTCGACGAATGCCCCGGCCGCTCCTGCTGCAGAGGCGCCTCCCAGCCCGGCACCAGCCAATACAGCGCCTGCCGCGACCACACCTGCTGCTGAAGCACCTTCGTCTGAATTGATCCAGTCCCAGACCGTTGCTCCTGCTGCAGCGCCGGTCGAAAGCGAGAGCGGTTTGATCCTGCCGCACGACCTGTCGCCGTGGGGCATGTTCATGGCCGCGGATTGGGTCGTGAAGGCGGTGATGATTGGTCTGGCACTGGCTTCGCTCGCTACGTGGACGGTCTGGGTGGCCAAGACGCTTGAACTGGCCGGTGCGCGCCGCCGGGCGACCAAGGCATTGAAGGTTATCGGTCATTCGGCAACGCTTGCCGAAGCTGTCCGCTCGCTGGACGGTACCAAGGGACCGGGCGCAATTCTGGTCCGTGCCGCAGAAGATGAGGTTCGCCTTTCGGGTCCTGCACTTGCCCGCGCCGGTGGCGAGGGCCTCAAGGAGCGTGTTTCCTCGCGCCTGTCGCGTATCGAGGCCAAGGCCGGACGCCGTCTCTCCAAGGGCACGGGCATTCTTGCGACCATCGGTTCGGTTGCTCCGTTTGTCGGCCTGTTCGGCACGGTCTGGGGCATCATGAATTCGTTCATCAATATCAGCCAGGCGCAGACGACGAACCTCGCTGTCGTGGCGCCGGGTATTGCCGAAGCGCTGCTTGCGACGGCCATCGGTCTCGTTGCCGCTATCCCCGCCGTGGTTATCTACAACGTGTTCGCCCGTTCCATCACCGGCTACCGGTCGTTGCTGGCCGATGCTTCGGCGGGGGTTGAGCGCCTCGTCAGCCGCGATCTGGATTTCAGAACATCCGGTGTGCGTGAAGGCACGCTGCACGCAGCGGAGTAGGCACCATGGCTGGTAAAGTTCGCGAAGGCGGCGGTGACGATCTCGAGCTGAACCACGAGATCAATGTGACGCCTTTCATCGACGTTATGCTGGTTCTGCTCATCATTTTCATGGTGGCGGCCCCTCTGGCGACTGTGGATGTGAAGGTGGATCTGCCTGCCTCGACAGCAGCGCCTGCACCGCGCCCCGACAAGCCGCTTTATGTGACACTGAAGGATGATCTCAGCATCAGTGTCGGCAACGATACCGTTGCCCGCGAGCGCCTTGGCGTGGCGCTGGACGGCCTGTCGGAGAAAAACAAGGAAGCGCGCATCTTCCTGCGTGCCGACAAGAATGTCGGCTATGGCGAATTGATGCGCGTGATGAATCTTCTGCGTGAAGCCGGTTATCTGAAGATCGCGCTGGTCGGTCTTGAAACCATCGGTGCCGACCAGAGCGGAGCAGCACCTGCCGGTGCGCCTGCGCAACCGGCACCCGCTTCGCAAACTCCCGCAGCGCAGGGAGCCGCGCAATGAATGCACTTCCGCCCGACCATCCTCCTGTAAAGGTGGCTTCGGCTGACACCCCGCATCATTCCTTCTGGCATGATGCAGGGCGCTGGTTGGGTGCGGGCATTCTTGTTCTGACAGTTCATGCCGCCGGTGCCTACGCCATTCACATGGCACAGGAAGAAGACCAGCCCGATGGCTCGCAGGTTGCCGCCATGGTGGTGGAGCTTGCGCCGGAGCCGGAAGCGCCGATGGAAGAACAGGTTGCGGAAGAAGCCCAGCCGGAAACGGCTGAAGCACCGCAGGAACAGGCTGAGCCGGAACCGGCCCCACAACCGGAACCGGTACAGGAAGAGCCGACACCACCTGAACCGGAAGAGGTGACGCCGCCCGAGCCTGAGCCGGAACCACAGGCTGTTCAGGAGCCTGAAGAAGTCATTCCGGATGTGGTCGAGGCAGAAAAGCCCGAAGTGGCCGTTCCGCTGCCGGTCGAAAAGCCGGAAGTAAAGCCTGAACCCAAGCCGGAGCCGAAAAAGGTTGAAAAGCCGAAGCCGGAAAAGCCGAAGGTCGAGAAACCAAAGCCCAAGAAGGCTGAGAAAGCACCCGAAACCCGTCAGGCCGCTGCGCCGCAGATGGATGCTGACAGCGGGGCAAAAACGACTGCAAGCCGGCGCGGACAGAATGCTGCGGTACAGGGAGTGAGTTCCGACAAGTGGAAGTCGAAACTTTACTCGCACATGTTGAGGCGGACTCGTTACCTGAAGCGACAATTGGGAAAGGACGCCAAGGGCACCTTGCAGCTTCAAATCGTCGTAGATCCTTCTGGAAACATCCTTTCCGCGAAGCTGGCGGCATCATCGGGCAATCCAAAATTGGATCAGCTTGCGCTAGAGGCGACAAAACGCGCTTCCCCTTTGCCTGCACCTCCCGCTGCTTTGGCTCAGCCCCGGAACCCAGTCTTGGTGCCTATGAAGTTTAAATAGTGTATAGTTTAAAGGAGGCCGGTCACGAAACCGGCCTTTTCATTGTCAGCGATTACTCCACAAATCCGAACATCGGGCCATAGCCTCCATGCCAGGATATATCGTTCCGCTCCAGCGCTGGAACGTAAATGCCAGCGCCGCCGCCGCCGTCGAGAAACAGGGCATTGGGGCATTGGAGATGGTCTCGAAACAGTTTTGCGAAATCGTGGAAATTGACCGCGTCTTCGCTGATCGCGAATCGGATCGCGCCGCCATCGCAAATGCCGACGCCGCTGCGCCGGGTCTTGTCGGTTGAGGCGACAATGAAAATCGGGTTGATCCTGTTGCGGATAACCAGCATCGGCCCCGACTGGGTGGCCAGTTGCGGCTTGATCTTTTGTTTCAGAAAACGGTCGGTTGGCAGGATTTCCGCGCCCTTGTCGCCGAGATAGAAGATACCGTTCGGCTTTTTGTAGAAGTTCGGCACGGGGCCGGAGCCATGAGCAGGCGTCGTCTTGCTTGCCGGGCGAAGCTCACGGCCATCTTCGACGTAGAGGCCCATTGGCGAAAAATCAGGCTGATACATGCCTGCATTGAGCGCGAAAACCAGTGTCTTGCCGCGACTTGCGGCAGCGTCAGCTACTTTTGAAAAATTGCGATAGGGCTCATCGCCGCCATTTTTCCAGAACAGATGCAAGCCCGTGCCATCCGCCTTTGCATCGCAGATGATATAGTCTGTACCTTCAATGGTTTCGCGGTTGCAGGTTTCGGTGCGGCCCGGCTGCGTCATCGCAGCAAGCACAATCGCGGCAGCGAACAGGCTTCTCTTGAACGGAATCATCGCTGTGCTGCCTCCCGTCAGCGTTTGCTATTCGGATGACAGTGCCACGGCGGGCAACAGGCGGGAAGCCTTGCGCGCAGGCAGGAAACCGAAGATCAGGCCGGTGGCGAAAGCGCAGGCGAAGGCCAGCAAGACCGGCCCGACGCTGTAGCCGACCGAAAGACCGGCCCAGCCCGCGATGGCTGCAGCGCCCAGTCCGATCACGACGCCAAATGCACCGCCAATTGCCGAGACGGTCAGCGCTTCGGTGATGAATTGCAGCAGGATATCGCGCCGCCTTGCGCCGGTCGCCATGCGCACGCCGATCTCGCGGGTGCGCTCCGTCACGCTTACCAGCATGATGTTCATGACGCCGATGCCGCCGACCAGAAGCGAGATTGCAGCGACGGACCCCAGAAACAGCGTCATCGTATTGCCCATCGCCGTCGCGTCCTCGCGGATGGACGACATGTTGGTTATCATCGTGTCCTGCTTCTTGTGGCGCTGGTCGAGCAGGTCCTGAATCTGTTCCTGTGTCGTGTTGATGAGGTCGGAATCCTTCACCTGCACGGTGATAGTACGCACATATTTCTGGCCGAACAGCCGCAGATTGCCGGTCGAAAGCGGCACGACCACCACATCGTCCTGATCCGAACCGCCAAAACCTGCGCCCTTCGGCTCAAGAGTTCCGATCACCTGAAACGGAATCTTCTGGATCAGGATATACTGCCCGATAGGATTGCTGCCATCGGGGAACAGCGTGTTGACGACCGTTTTGCCCAGCACTGCGACGGGCGCATAATTGTCCAGATCGCTCTGGCTGATGAAGTCGCCGGTGGCAACCTTCCACGATTTGGCTTCGGAAAAGGCGGGTACGGTCCCGTTTGCCTGCGACTGGTAGTCGACATTGCCACGGCGCAGCGTCACGGTGCCGGTGACTTCGGGGACAGCGGTTTTGATGTTCGGCAATTCCAGAATTGCGGTGGCGTCTTCGGGAATCAGCGTTGCGATCTGGCCTGTTCCCCGGAAACCAGCCATGGACGGGCGCACCAGAATGAGATCGGTGCCCATCGCATTTATGCGGTCGAGAATCGAGTTCTGCGCGCCGGTGCCGATGGCGAGCATTGTCACCACGGAACTGACGCCGATGATGATGCCGAGCAGCGTAAGAATTGTCCGGAAGATATTGGCCCGCAAGGCACGCATCGCCATCTTCACCGCCTCCGAAACATCGGCAATGCGGGCGGAATTGCCTTCAAGGCTCTCCTGCAGCCGGAAAGGCGCCTGTGTATCGGGAATGGCGCGCTTCACAGTATCGGAGAGTATCTGGCCGTCGCGAATTTCGATCAGCCGATCAGCGCGTTCGGCCACTTCACGGGCATGCGTGATGACGATGACGGTATGACCCTGCGCGTGCATGGAGCGCAAAAGGTCCATCACATCCTCGCCGCTCTGGCTGTCGAGTGCGCCGGTCGGCTCGTCGGCAAGGATGATGCGCCCGCCATTCATGAGCGCGCGGGCGATGGAAACGCGCTGCTGCTGGCCGCCGGAAAGCTGGTTCGGGCGATGGTCGAGGCGGTCGCCGAGCTTCAGCGAATTGAGCAGCTCGGCGGCGCGTGCGTGGCGCTCCGATGCGGGCAGTCCTGCATAGATCGCGGGAACCTCGACGTTTTCCTGTGCGGTCGAGGTCGAGATGAGGTTGTAGCTCTGGAAAACGAAGCCGAAGGTTCGGCGGCGCAATGCTGCAAGCGCATCGGCATCCAGTGTCGATACGTCCTCGCCGTCGAGCAGATATTGTCCGCCGCTCGGACTGTCGAGGCAGCCCAGAATGTTCATCAGCGTCGATTTGCCGGAGCCGGACGCGCCCATGATCGCGACGAACTCTCCGGCCTGAATATCGAGCGTGATGCCGTGCAGCACCTCAACGGCAAGGTCGCCGTTGTGATAGGTCTTGCGGATATCATCCAGTCTGATGAGCGGTGTGTCGGTCATGAGGCAGCTCATCAGAACAGGCGCATGCCGGGCCTGCGGCCACGCTGGCCTGCAGCGGCTTCGGCTCCACTGGAAGCGCTGGTGACGATAACCTTGTCGCCTTCCTCAAGGCCGCTCTTGATCTCGGTTTGCACGCGATTGCGTACGCCGATCTGAACCTGGCGCTCGGTGATCGAGCCATTGTCGCTCACGACCTTGACCGAAATCTGCGGCTTGCCTTTCTGGTTCTGGGGACCCTCGCGCTTGTAATTCAGCGCCGACGAGGGGACGATCAATACGTCTTTCGCCTCATCGAGAATGAAATAAACCTGCGTGCTCATATTGATCATCAGTTCGCCGGTCGGGTTCGGGACGTCGAACAGCGCATAATAGAGCACAACATTGTTCTCGGTTGCAGGCGTCGGCTTGATCTGGCGCAGCGTGCCGGTAAAGCGCTTCTCCGGCTGGCCGAGCAGGGTGAAATAGACCGGCATTCCAGGTTTCAGCCTGCCGATGTCGGCTTCCGAAACCTGCGCTTCCACAGTCATGACCTTGAGATCGGCCACAGTCACGATGGTCGGTGCGCTTTGCACGGCATTCAGCGTTTCGCCTTCCTTGGCGGCCTGATCGACGACCGTGCCTTCCATGGGGCTGTAAATCTTGGTGTAGCCGAGATCGACCTTGTCGCTGGCAAGCTGAGCTTCCTGCTGGCGGATCTGCGCGCCGAGCGCCTTCACATCCGCATCGGCCATGGCAAGATCGGCATCGGCCTGATCCACGGTGGATTGGGATACGCCGCGCGTGGCCAGAAGCGAGCGCTGGCGTGCCGCATTGGCCTTTTTGAGCGTCAGCTGGGCTTCCTTGCTCAAAAGCTGTGCCTTGAGATTGTCGAGCTGCGCGCTTGCGATTTCCACCTTCTTCTCGAAGGGAGACGGGTCGATTTCGGCGATGAGCTGGCCCTGCTTCACCTGATCGCCCACTTCAACCTTCACGCTTTTAAGCTGGCCGGAAACCTGCGCGCCGACATTGATGCTGCGCAGAGCGCTAAGCGTACCGACAGCGGTAATGGCGTTTTCGATATCGCCGCGTGTGACTGTCTCGGCGAGATAGCTCGTCTTCTGGCCGTCTGCCTGGCCTGATCCGTAAAAATACCAGCCCGCACCGGCCACGATCGCTGCAATGACAAGCCAGAGCCACCAGCGGCGCGCCTTGCTGCGCGTGCGCTTCTGCGAAGGTGCCGTCCGCTGCCCGGTTTTGGAAGAATCGGAAGTTGTAAGCACCGTTAAACCCTCTAGCTTTCAGAACCTCCGATCTCCGGAGATTTATCAATATGTCCCGCAAATTCTCTGTCGCATACAACCAAAGCGAGACAATACTTGCCCACTAAGGATAGCTAACCGGATATCTATGCTTCTCCGCTCAGGATTTCATCTTAATTATTTGTCATGCAATAATTGTCGGCGACACAAAGGCTGGACGCTTCCGGGCTCCTCTCGGTGATTGCCCGAAAACATGCGATGAAGCGAACCAAGTTGGTATCAATATACAACTTGCAGTTATTCTTTCGGAATTTTCCAATGAAAACAAACTGATCGAGGTAATTAAGTGTTCTTAAATTATCTCCTGATTAAATAAGATCGGGAATCTACAATCTGAAAGTAGAGAAGAAAATTTAGACGTGATCTATCCGTAGAGGCGGATGGTCGGCGCATGCATGATGCATGTTGTTTTGAACTGGCATGGAAATAAGGTTTCAATGCTCTTGGACGGGAGGGCAAATGGCTTACCTTATTATAGGGCGGAAGAGGTTTTTATCTTCAAAGAGCAAGTCTTGCGGCCTGCCTCGAAGAATACCTTTATTGTTATTTTTCAAACGAAATAAAAGCGGCACGGCAGCGGTCGAATTTGCAATATTGGCGCCGGTTTTTCTTCTGATCCTGATGGGCATGATCGCCTTCGGTCTCTATCTGGGCGTGGCGAATGCCGTGCAGCAGCTTGCGGCTGACGCCACACGGACGGCGCTGGCGGGTATCGATCCCCCGGAGCGGCTGACGTTGGCGACAACCTACATTCAGAAGAACGCGGCAAAATATTCGCTGATCGATCCGGCGAAGATGCAGGTGAATGTCGACAATGCCCAGTCGGACCCGAACCAGTTCACAGTGACGATCCGCTACAACGCGCAAAACCTGCCGATCTGGAACCTGATGACGGGCCTGCCGCTGCCGGACACGACCATTACAAGGGCATCGACAATAAGGCTTGGCGGAATCTGACTAAGGGTTGGGGGCATTCGATATGCGGGGTTTGGTATCGCGTTTCCTGCGTGCGCGGAGCGGCAATCTGGCGACGATGGCGGCGCTGGTTTCTCCACTGTTTCTGGCGGTAGCGGCATTCTGCGTGGACACGAGTTCGTTGTTTTTGGAGCGGCGCCAGCTACAAAGCATGGCTGATTTTGCCGCCGTTGCGGGTGCAGCTTCCCTTTCGCAGGCGAATGATGCGGTGTTGCGACAATTGCGGGCAAACGGTCTTGATCCGGTATTGATGACAGGCGCTTACGATCCGTCCGTCGTGAACGGAACAAGCGATAACAAGACCCGCGTATGGGTGGAGAAGGGCAATTACTTTCCCGACAAGAATCGTGCGGTTGAGAACCGTTTCGTGGCTGGCGGGGCCAGCCCCGATGCGGTTCGCGTCCGGCTGGCACGTCCGGGCAATCTCTATTTTGGTCAGGCATTCATCAATCGCCCCGCACTTGGCGCGACCGGCATGGCGGCCACGAAGGCGGAAGCCGCGTTTTGGATCGGTTCGCGATTGCTGAGCCTGAACACGAAGGAAAGTGCGCTCAACGGACTTTTGGGCGGGCTTCTGAATACAGATATCAATCTGAAGCTTGTTGATTACAATGCGATCGCGGCAACTGATATTAACTTGCTTGGTTTTCTTGACAAACTTGCCTTATCGCCCAAGGTGAACCTGAAGGCAGGAACTTATCAGCAGTTACTGGATACCGCTGTGTCTGTCGGAGACGTCGCGAACGTGATGGCTCAGGTAATAACGAACAATCCGACTGCAAAAGCTGCTCTGGAACTGTTGGGGAAGAATGCAGCCGCTTTGTCGACCAAGCTCCCCTTGGGTAAGCTGCTTGGGCTCGGTTCGCTCGCCGATGTTTCGCTGCAATCGGGGGCTGGATACAACATCACAGCCAATGCACTACAGGTCATATCTGCTGCAATAGTGCTGGGTGGCGATCATCAGATTTCGCTCAAAGTTCCGATCAATTTAGTGGTAGCCAATGTTGCAGTTGACGTCGCTATTGGTGAACCGGCACAAAAAACGCCCTTCTTCAGGGTCGGTGCGGCGGGGGCGCTCGTGCGGACGGCACAAATAAGGTTGCGGCTCAACATCAGTGTATTGGGTGACAATGCCTTGGGTCTGAATTCACTGGCAAGCGTGAACCTTCCGATTTTCATTGATGTAGCCTCCGCGGAAGGTGAGTTGGTGAATATCAGTTGCCCATCCGGTCCGCAGAGCGCGAATGTAGGTATCGGAGTGAGAACCGGCATAGTGGGAATTTATCTGGGTAATCTGGACACGGGATTCGGTGATTTCAGTAAAAAACCATCAGTCAGCAGAAAGGAGATCGCTAATATACTTGGCCTTGACGTTTTGGGGCTAATCAAGATTAAACTGGCAAGCATCTATGCGAGAGCCGAAATTCCGTTGGGTGACAATCAACAGAGAATTGTCAATTTCAGTGCCAGCGATATAACGAGTAAGAAAATCCAGACGGTCCATTCCTCGAAACTGTTGACATCGTTGACCAGTGCACTGCTCAACAACATTGAGATTACCGCCAGTGTCGACCTGCTGGGTTTGAACCTCAACATTACCGGCGTCGTTAAAGCACTTGGCGGCTTGCTAGGTCCGCTCTCGGCTCCTTTGGACAGCTTACTATTTGGTCTTCTCGACCTGCTCGGTGTCAAACTGGGTGAGGCTGATGTTCAGGTCACCGGCGTTCTTTGTCAGCGCGCGGCGCTGACGCAGTAAAAACAGGCAATAAAAAAGCCCGGCTCAGCCGGGCTTTTGCGTGCGATTTGTCCGTTTATGCCGTGCCGGTCGAACCGAAGCCACCGGCGCCACGTGCCGTATCGGTCACCTCGGCGCGTTCTTCAATCTTCGGCTGGACGACCGGCGCGAAAACAGCCTGCGCGATGCGCATGCCGCGCTCGATACGGAAATCGTCATCGCCGAGATTGATGAGAAGAACCTTCACCTCGCCGCGATAATCGGAATCGATGGTGCCGGGCGTGTTGAGGCAGGTGATGCCGTTCTTGAAGGCAAGGCCCGAGCGCGGACGAATCTGTACCTCGAAACCTTCCGGAATTTCGAAGATCAGTCCTGTCGGCACCAGCGTGCGGCGTCCCGGCAGGAGAACGATCTGGCGGTCTTCGGCAACGGCCGCACGCAGGTCCATGCCAGCCGAACCTGATGTCTCATAGGCCGGGAGTTCAAGGCCTTTCGCATGTTCGAGGCGGATGATGCCGAGCGTTGGCGCGGAAGAGGATACTGCGGTCATGAGGGAGCCTTTCCTGCAAGAATTCAGTTGGCCTGCGAGACACTGGTTCATCGCGCATCTTGTCTGAAAGCCGTTTCACACTTTTCAGGATGCGCTTTAAATTGGCGACGCTCATACGTGAAAACCAATGAAAGGTGTACCGCCTATTTGCTGTTTTGCAATGATAGTACGGCACAGGGTCATGCAATTTGCACCGGCAATTAGTCTGTCTGGCATGAAAACCGGTCCAGTGCCCTTATGGAACAAATCAATCATTCACCTGTTGGACTTTCGTGTTTCAAGAATGAGGATTTGAAAATGCCAAGCCCTGAAATGAATAAATGTATCGATGCCTGCCTGGATTGCTATCGGGTTTGTCTCGACACGGCCTCCAGCCACTGCCTGGAAGAAGGTGGCGCGCATGTCGAGCCGAAACATTTTCGCATCATGCTGACTTGCGTGGAAACTTGCCGGACGGCGGCTCACATCATGTTACTGGACACGCCCCTTCATCGTGAAACTTGCGGTGCCTGCGCGAAGATTTGTGAAGCTTGTGCGCAATCCTGTCGGGAGGTTGGTGGCATGGAAAAATGCGTTGAGGTTTGCGAGCGTTGCGCCACGCTCTGTCGCGAAATGGCCCGGCACTAAGACGTCTGGCGGAGGATTGCACGGTCATTCCTTCAGCGGAACCGCAGTCGTTTCCTTGATCTCTTCCATGACGAATGAAGCCGAAACATCTGACAGCGGAACGCTGGCGATCAGCCGCTGATAAAGCCGGTCATAGGCTTTGACGTCGGAAACGCGCGCCTTCAGCACATAGTCCAGATCGCCGGTCATGCGATAAACCCCGACGATTTCCGGAAAACGCCCCATGGCACCGCGAAACTTGCCCAGCCAATCGGGGTCGTGGCTCGATGTGCGAACGAGAATGAAGACGGACAGGCCGCAACCGGCCATCTCGGCATCGACCAGGGCCACGCGCGCCTTGATGATCCCCTCATCCTCCATGCGCTTGACCCGCCGCCAGCAGGCATTGCGCGATAAGTGTACCCGCTCGGAGAGAGAATCAACGGACAGGGTTCCGTCGATTTGCAGCTCATCCAAGATTTTTCGATCGATTTCGTCGAGAACCGGTTTCATGATGGGATGATTGTCCCAATAAATAGTGATTATCAAGGATATTTTGAGATTTCATCTCAGATGCATTTGCTAGAATGATTTTCCAGAAAGGCGCGATATGCGCTGTATAACGGGAACAACTTACTCATTGACGGGAGTATTTCCAATGACCACTCGCATCACGCGCCTCTTCACCGAGCACCCTCAATCGGTTGACGAGACCTATTTTGAACATATGGCCTTTGCCGGACGTTTTTCGTTCAAGCTTTTTTGTGCGGCGTTTGCAGCACTGATCCATGCAATTTTGCCATTTTTGTTCGAGAAGACGGCGAGCACAATCGTTCGCCAGCTTTATGAGCGGACGCATAACCGGGGCCGGTAAACACCGGATCGCAAATGTGTCGTTGGGCCGCCTATCTCGGACCTGAAACCTATCTGGAAGACATTATATCGTCTCCCTGCCATTCGCTCGTGGCGCAAAGCCACGATGCGCATGAAGCCAAAACGCGTACCAATGGCGACGGATTCGGCGTTGCCTGGTACGGCCATCGTGATGAGCCGGGGCTTTATCGGGATATTCTGCCCGCATGGTCCGACCAGAACCTCCGTAGTCTGGCGCGACAAATTCAATCGCGTCTTTTCCTTGCGCATGTGCGGGCTTCGACCGGAGGGCTGACCAGCCGGTCCAACTGCCATCCCTTCGTTTCTGGACGCTGGAGCTTCATGCATAACGGCCAGATCGGTCACTTCGACCGGCTGCGTCGCAGGCTGGAAAGCCATTTGAGCGATGATGTCTATGGCCAGAAACATGGCGCAACCGATTCGGAACTGATCTTTCTTCTGATGCTGGAATTCGGTCTCGACAGTGACCCTGTGCTTGCCATGAAGCGTATGGTGGCAACGGTTGTCGAGGAATCGGTGCGCGGCGGCGTGCCGCCATTTCTGCGGCTGACTGCAGCCTTCTCCGATGGAAACCAGCTTTACGCCATCCGCTATGCGACCGACGCTTTCGCGCCGACGCTTTATACGGCGACACTGGGCGGATCGTCCGGCATATGCGTGGTGTCAGAGCCGCTGGACGGCGAGGCCGCCAACTGGATGGCGGTGCCGGCAAACAGTTTTGTCACTGTCTCCCGGCAAGGCCGCATTGCGATCGAGACTTTCGAGGAACCGATTTCCCGACCGCAGGATGCCGTGACGGTTTAGGCGTTCCCGATCAATATGCCTGCCGCCAGCACGAGGCTGCCGCCCAGGACCACTTGAAGCACAGAGCGGAGGAACGGCGTTTCCATGTAGCGGTTCTGGATGAAGGCGATGGCCCAGAGTTCGAAGAAGACCAGAATTGCTGCGATGCTTGTGGCGGTCCAGAAATCCTTGATCAGGTAGGGCAGGGTATGGCCGAGGCCGCCCAGCGTCGTCATGATACCGCAGGACAGGCCGCGCTTGATCGGCGAGCCGCGACCCGACAGCTTGCCGTCGTCGTGGATTGCTTCGGTGAAGCCCATCGAGATGCCGGCGCCGACGGAGGCGGACAGGCCGACCAGAAAAGTCTGCCACGTGTCCTGTGTCGCGAAGGCCGCGGCGAAGATCGGGGCGAGCGTTGAGACAGAGCCGTCCATCAGGCCAGCAAGCCCCGGCTGGACATAGGTGAGGATGAACTGCTTGCGCTCTGCGGCGCGCTCCTCATCCTGTACATCATCCGGTGTCAGCGCCAGTTCCAGCGACTCCGCCTTGGCTTCATGCTGCTTTTCCTGCTGGGCAAGGTCGCCCAGCAGCTTGCGGGTGTCCGCATCGCTGACGCGCTTGGCGGCCTCGATATAGAATCGATAGGCCTGTTCCTCCATTTCCGATGCGGCTTCGCGCACCTTGTCGATGCCAAGCGGACGCACCAGCCAGTCCGGCTTGCGATCGTAATAGCCGCTGACATGTTCGCGGCGGATCAGCGGAATCCGGTCGCCAAAGCGGGCTTTGTGGCGTTCGATTAGCGCATCGCGGTGACCATGTTCTTCCGCTGCCATCTGTTCGAAGATTTTCGCCGATTGCGGAAACTCGTCACGCAGCCCATCGGCATAAGCGAGATAGATACGGGCATCGTCCTCTTCGGAGGATATGGCAAGCGCCAGAATTTCCTGTTCGGAAAGCGAATCGAAAGGGCGTCGGTCGTTGCGAAAGAATCGGCTTAGCATCTGGGGAATCCAAAGTTTAGAATAATTCTAAAATAAGATTTGACATCCGGAAGTCAAGTCTTGCAGTGCAGGCACAATTGGCGCATTAAAACGCGGCCCTGAAATAAGGGCATCATATCAGCGACCCGATCAGAAGAGAGCGAATCGATGGCATCGACGATTCTCCACGCAAGCAATAGTCCGCGCCCGCTTAACCGGCAGGATTTCCGCACGCTCGGCCTTTCGGCCCTTGGCGGCGCGCTGGAGTTCTATGATTTCATCATCTTCGTGTTTTTTGCCAGTGTGATCGGCCATTTGTTCTTTCCACCCGACATGCCGGACTGGCTGGTGCTGATCCAGACCTTCGGCATTTTCGCAGCCGGCTATCTGGTGCGACCTGTGGGCGGCATCGTGCTGGCGCATTTCGGCGACAAATTCGGCCGCAAGCGCGTCTTCGCCTTCTCGGTGTTTCTGATGTCGATTTCAACGCTGGCCATGGCCTGCCTGCCGACCTATGCGACGCTGGGCGTCGGCGCGCCGATCCTGCTGATTGTGTTCCGCATGTTGCAGGGTGCCGCCATTGGTGGTGAAGTGCCGGGCGCATGGACCTTTGTGGCCGAGCATGTCCCTGCCAATCGTGTTGGCATGGCATGTGGTTTTCTCTGCTCGGGCCTGACGCTTGGCATCATGATCGGTTCGCTGATCGCCACTGCCATCAACTGGATTTTCACGCCGGAAGAACTGTCCGCCTATGCATGGCGTATTCCGTTCTTCATCGGCGGTATCTTCGGCCTGCTTGCTGTTTATCTGCGCCGCTGGCTGGCGGAAACGCCGATCTTCACCGAGATGAAGAGCAGCCATCTGTTGAAGGACAAGCTGCCGCTTGGCACCGTTCTGCGCAACCACATGCATGGGGTTGTCATTTCCGTGCTGCTGACCTGGATCTTGTCGGCAGGCATTGTTGTCACCACGCTGATGACGGCAACCTTCCTGCAGAAGCTCTATGGCTATACGCCTTTGCAGTCGCTTGCTGCCACAAGCTTCGGCACGCTGTTCCTGATGTTCGGAACGGTGACGGCGGGTGCTATCGTGGACCGCATCGGCAGCGGGCGCTTCTTCGCCGTTGCGGGCATTTTCTTCGGCGTCGCAACCTTTGTCTTCTACACCTATGCGGCGGTTTCGCTGCCGGTTCTGTTCGCGCTTTATGCTGTGATGGGGCTCTCGGTCGGTATGGTTGGCGCGGTGCCTTATGTGATGGTGCGCGCATTCCCGGCTCCGGTACGCTTCTCGGGCCTGTCGTTTTCCTACAATGTTTCCTATGCGGTCTTTGGTGGTCTGACGCCAGTGATCGTGACGTCGTTTCTGGCCGTCAACCCGATGGCCCATGCCTGGTATCTGGTGTTCATCGCCGTTCTGACCTGTGGCCTTGGTCTTTACCTGATGGCCCGCAGCGATCAGGTCGAAGGCGAGATCGGCCTGACTGAGCTTTCGACCGGGAATGCGGTTCCACAGCCGAACTGATAAAAAGGGCCGCGAAAGCGGCTCTTTTTCAATCAGAGTATCTTCTGCATGAAGGTCAGATCGAGCCAGCGCCCGAACTTCTGGCCAACCTGTTTCAGCGTGCCGCAATCCTCAAAGCCCTGCGATTTATGCAGCGCGATGGATGCGGCATTGCCCGCTTCGATACCGGCAATCAGCACATGCACCTTGCGCTCGCGCGCTTCGTCCACAAGCTCGGTCAGGAGGGCACGTCCGATACCGCCGCCGCGTGCGTCGCTTGCCACATAGATCGAAAGTTCGGATGAATGGCGGAAACCCTCGAACGGACGGAACGGGCCATAGCTCGCATAGCCAACGACCTGACCTTCACGTTCGGCAACCAGCACCGGAAAGCCGTCACGATTGCGGGCCTTAAGCCAGTCGCGACGGTTTTCCAGATCGACAAGCGTTTCATTCCAGATGGCGAGCGTGTTCTCTACCGCATCATTATAGATGGTGAGCAGGGCAGGGAGGTCGGCTTCCGTCGCGTGGCGGATTAGAAGGGTCATTTCAGAGCCTTATTGAACAAGAAAACGGCGGGATTTCTCCCGCCGTTTTCTATTACTTGCAAGTGAAAAGAATCAACCCTGGGCCTTCAACTCGAGGCGACGGCGATGCAGGACCGGCTCGGTGTAGCCGTTCGGCTGTTCGCGGCCCTTGAAGACCAGATCGCAGGCGGCCTGGAAGGCAATCGACTTGTCGAAGTCAGCGGCCATCGGGCGATAGAGGGCATCGCCTTCGTTCTGCTTGTCGACGACGGCTGCCATGCGCTTCATGGTTTCCATGACCTGTGCTTGCGAAACGACGCCGTGATAGAGCCAGTTGGCGATGTGCTGTGCGGAGATGCGCAGCGTTGCGCGGTCTTCCATCAGGCCGACATTGTTGATGTCCGGAACCTTCGAGCAGCCAACGCCCTGATCGACCCAGCGCACGACATAGCCGAGAATGCCTTGCGCGTTGTTGTCGATTTCGTGCTGGATGTCTTCCGGCGTCCAGTTCGGACGGGTTGCGACCGGCACTGACAGGATGTCGTCGAGCTTGGCGCGCGGACGGCTCTTCAGCTTTTCCTGAACGGCTGCAACGTCCACCTGATGATAGTGGGTCGCGTGCAGGGTGGCAGCAGTCGGCGACGGCACCCATGCGGTGTTCGCACCGGCCTTCGGATGGGCGATCTTCTGTTCCAGCATCGCTGCCATCAGGTCCGGCATTGCCCACATGCCCTTGCCGATCTGCGCATGGCCGGAAAGGCCGCATTCAAGACCGATATCGACATTCCACTGTTCATAAGCACCGATCCATGCGGCCTGCTTCATGTCACCCTTGCGGATCATCGGGCCAGCTTCCATCGAGGTATGGATTTCGTCGCCGGTGCGGTCGAGGAAGCCGGTATTGATGAAGACGACGCGTTCCTTGGCCGCGCGGATCGCTTCCTTGAGGTTAACCGTGGTGCGGCGCTCCTCGTCCATGATGCCGATTTTGAGCGTGTTCGGCTTCATGCCAAGCAGTTCTTCGGTGCGGGTGAAGATTTCATTGGCAAATGCCACTTCTTCCGGCCCGTGCATCTTCGGCTTGACGATATAGACCGAGCCTTCGCGCGAATTCATGTGACGGCCATTCGGGCCGATATCGTGCAGCGCAATCAGGCTGGTGAAGGCTGCATCCATGATGCCTTCCGGCACTTCATGGCCTTCGGCATCGATGATCGCCGGGTTGGTCATCAGGTGGCCGACGTTGCGAACCAGCATCAGGGAACGGCCCTTGAGCGTCAGATCGGAACCGTCGGCAGCCTTGTAGGCGCGGTCGCCGTTGAGGCGGCGGGTCGTCTGCTTGCCGTTCTTCTCGAACGTGTCTTCCAGCTTGCCGTTCATCAAGCCAAGCCAGTTGCGATAGACAGCAACCTTGTCTTCCGCATCGACGGCAGCAATCGAATCTTCGCAATCCTGGATCGTGCTGACGGCGGATTCCAGAACAACATCGGCAATATGGGCCGGATCGGTCTTGCCGATCGGATGGTCCGCATTGACGACGATGTCGACATGCATGTTGTTCTTGGCCAGCAGCACATTGGTCGGGGCGGCGGCATCGCCATTGTAGCCCTTGAACTGGCTTTCATCCTTCAGCGTCGTTGCCGAACCGTCGGTGAGCTTGATTTCAAGCTTGCCGTTCTTGACGGCGAGACCGGCGACATTGGCCCAGTTGCCGGTGGCAAGCGGCGCGCTTTCATCGAGGAAGTTTTTCGCCCAGGCGATGACCTTTTCGCCGCGCTTTGGATTGTAGCCCTTGCCCTTTTCCGCGCCGTCGGCATCAGAAATAGCATCGGTGCCGTAGAGCGCATCATAGAGCGAACCCCAGCGCGCATTGGCAGCGTTCAGCGCATAGCGCGCGTTCATGACCGGAACGACAAGCTGTGGGCCTGCGATGTGGGTGATTTCCGGATCGACATTGGTGGTCGAAACCGAAAATTCTCCACCTTCCGGCAGGAGATAGCCAATGTCCTTCAGGAACTGCTGGTAATCGGCCTGCGTATAGCCCTTATCGCGATTTTGCTTGTACCAGGCGTCGATCTTGGCCTGAAGGTCGTCGCGCTTGGCGAGGAGGGCGCGATTCTTTGGTGCGAGATCGCGGATGATGGCGGCAAAGCCCTTCCAGAACTTTTCCGGTTCCACACCGGTGCCGGGCGCGGCCTCCGTGGCCAGGAACTCCACCAGTTCAGGGGCAACGCGCAAGCCTTCAATCTCAACGTAATTACCGGCTTTCTGAAAAACCATGGCTATGCCTCCTTCAAAATAAACAAATCCACCGCCGGCACTCTTCAGTGCCAGCTGTCATGCTGCCTTTGAACCGCTTTGGTGCGCTTTCGTCAATCGGGGCGAGGGCACATCATCTGTGACGCTGCGGCGAAAATAGCTTTTATAATGACAGTTTGGCTCGAATATCATGGAGCGTAAAGCCCTGCTCACGCAATGATGCAAGTGCCGTATCCTGTCGGCTCTTCGACAGTTTCAGACCGTCATCGCCGAGTACCAGATCATGGTGATGATAAAGCGGCTCGGGCAGGCCGAGAAGCCTCTGCAGCAGCCGGTGTACGGAGGTCGCGTGAAACAGATCATGCCCGCGCACGACATGGGTAATGCCCTGCAACGCATCGTCCACCACCACGGAAAGATGATAGCTGGTCGGCGTGTCCTTGCGTGCAATCACCACGTCGCCCCAGCGGGCGGGGTCGGCGGCGATGCGCCCGGCCTCGCCATCCGGGCCTTGGCCGCTTTCGTTCCAGAAAAGCGGCTCGCCTGCGGCTTCCAGTGCTTTGTCCATATTGAGCCGCCAGGCATAGGACATGCCCGAGGCGATACGCTCCATTTGTTCCTTTTCGGTCAGATCGCGCTCGCCCTGCGGATAAAGCGGTGTTCCATCCGGGTCGGAAGGCCAGTCCTTGCCCTTGGCGAAAGCTTCGCCGATCCGCTCGCGAACTTCACCCCGGCTGAGGAAGGCCGGATAAACGAGGCCCTTATCGGCAAGTTTGGTAAGGGCATTGCGATATTCGCCAAAATGTTCCGACTGGCGGCGCACAGGGGTTTCCCATGTCAGGCCAAGCCAGTGGAGATCGTCGTAGATGCCTTGTTCCAGTGCAGGTGTGCAGCGCGCCATGTCGATATCTTCCATGCGCAGCAGGAAGCGGCCGCCGCTTTGTTTGGCCATATCCGCGTTCAAAAGCGCGGAATAGGCATGGCCGAGATGGAGCTGGCCATTGGGGCTGGGAGCAAAGCGGAACACGGGTGCGGTCATGGTAGCTTGTTGTCAGTTGAATGTCATCTGATTCCATTGGTACGTTGTGTACCGAGAGAATGAAAGGCTGTGCGATGCGGCGGATCGATACATTGAGCGATATTGAGATGGGGCTGGAGGCTCTGGTTCTCGCCGATATGCGGCTGGCCGATATTCGCAGCCGCTCCCATGCGGTGCCGCTGCGTAGGTCCGAACCCGGATTTGAAAGTCTGGCTTCCATCATTGTCGCGCAGCAGGTTTCGACCGCCAGTGCCGCTGCAATCTGGGCGCGGCTGAAACAGGCAATCGATCCACTGACGCCCGAAGCCTATATTGCGGGCGGAGAGGAGGCTTGGCGTTTTGCCGGTCTCTCGCGTCCCAAGCAGAGAACGCTTCTGGCAGTTGCGCAAGCACTTGCCGAAGGTGGCCTCGACCTGCACGGGCTTTGCGAGCTGCCTGCCGAGGAAGCAATCGCAGCCCTGACGGCGATCAAGGGCATCGGCCCGTGGACGGCGGAGGTCTATCTTCTGTTTGCCGCCGGTCATCCAGATGTGTTTCCGGCTGGCGATGTGGCCTTGCAGACGGCTGTTGGCCACGCCTTCGCCCATGAGATCCGGCCCGACGCAGTTGCCCTTCGCAAGCTGGCGGAAGACTGGGCGCCGTGGCGCGGCGTGGCGGCGCGATTGTTCTGGGCTTATTATGCAGCGATCAAGGGACGCGAAGCGGCCCCACTTTTATAGATGCTGCTGTAAAACTTGCGTGTTTCCCGACGCATAAATGCGTTTCTGCTTCACAATCCTGTCACGTCGGGCTTACATTATCTGCATCGGCTGATGACGGAATTTCGATTCGCAGACGCTTGATTTTCTGCTGATTGCAGTCCCGTCCTCATGAGGTTGGAGCGTCGTTGTTGCGCCCAAATGGACGCGCGGCGCTTCGATGAAAGCGCAATTCCGCATGGAGAGCCATTTCGCCCTTTTTCGGAGTTGCTCTGAAGGAGGTGCGCCCTTGACTGTTGCCGTCTCACCCAGAACCGTCTCGACCAGTGGCTTGCCCGCGCTGGTTCTGAACGCTGATTACCGCCCGCTCAGCTATTATCCCCTGTCGCTCTGGTCCTGGCAGGATGCGATCAAGGCGGTGTTTCTCGAACGCGTAAACATCGTGGCGGAATACGATCACATCGTTTCATCGCCGTCGTTTTCCATGCGCGTTCCGAGCGTGATTTGCCTGAAGGACTATGTGAAGCCGCCGCGCTATCCCGCATTCACGCGCTTCAACGTCTTTTTGCGTGATCGTTTTGAGTGCCAGTATTGCGGCTCGCCGCATGACCTGACCTTCGATCACGTTACCCCGCGTTGCCATGGCGGCGAGACGACGTGGGAAAATGTGGTCGCCGCCTGTTCACCATGCAATCTTCGCAAGGGCGGCATGATGCCCGCCGTCGCGCATATGTGGCCGCGCCAGAAACCGGCCATGCCGACCGTGCAGGACCTGCACAATAACGGTCGCCTTTTCCCACCCAACCATCTGCATGATAGCTGGCTCGATTTTCTCTATTGGGATGTCGAACTGGAGCCATAAGCATGTTGCGCAAAAGTGCGCAGCGGTTTTGCGATAACAACATGCGATAAAAGAAGAATCAGCCCTACAGTTTTCCGTTCTTATTTCCCACTTTTCGCAAAAGCGCCGTAGTAGCCGATAGCTGCAAAGAGCAAGCTTGCGACGACGTTCCATCCGGCAAAGGACAAGCCGAGGAAGTGGCCCGGTGCGCTGTCGCATGCGGGCGGACGCGTGGAATTGAGGTCGCTCAGGAGATTGCCCGCATCCAGCGTGACCTTCATCGTCGCGGCGCTGCAGTCGATCGGCCCCGGCCAGTACTTCAGTTCAACGCCGGTATGATAGATGGCAAGCGCCAGCCCGAAGGTCATCAAGAGCGCACCGATCAAGATAAGACCGCGTGTCAGGATCGGAGGCCATTTCAGGCCGTAGGAGACCCATGCCGCAGCCAGAACCGGAACGCCTATATAATAAGGCGTGCGTTGTTCGAGGCAGAGCTTGCAAGGCATGAAGCCAGCCAGATGTTCGAAGCCCAGTGCCGTGCCGACAGTTGCGGCAAGGCCGATGGTCATGATGCCTGCGGTCCATGCCTGTGTTTTGCCGACCGGATTATTGAGTGCAAACGACATATGGGATTCCCTGAAACGGCTCTATGGATAAACCTAAGCGAAAAAATTGGCTTGTCTCCAAGCAATTTATTTTGACCGAGTTTGGGCGAACCGCTCAGGCATGAAGATATTTCACAGCAAAGAAGAGCCCGATCAAGATCACAGCCACGAGACTTGCGATCAGGCCCAGGCGCTTTTCGATGAAATCGCGGATCGGTTCGCCATATCGGCGCAGCAGCCAGGCCAGAAAATAGAAGCGCGCACCGCGCGCCACGATAGCCGACGCGATAAAGAGCCAGATATTGATGCCAGCCGCACCTGACAGGATTGTCACCACCTTGATTGGTGGCAGATGCGCGAGGCCGGAGGTGATCAGCATCAATAGTATTGCATCGGCGCTGGTCGTGCCGCGCAATTGCTCGAACGTGTCCAGCTTGCCATACATTTCGAGCACCGGTTTGGCGATCTGTTCATAGGCGTGATAGCCGAGATACCAGCCCGCAATGCCGCCGAGGACAGACGAAACCGTCGCGATGAAGGCATAGCGCCAGGCGCGTTCGGGGCGTGCAAGCGCCATGGGCAGAAACAGGACATCGGCCGGGACAAGAAAGACCGAGCTTTCCACAAAGGCGATGATGGCAAGCCACCATTCGGCGGATTTTCTTGCGGCAAGCGAAATCGTCCAGTCGTAAAGGCGGCGCAGCATATATTTTCCGGATTATCTTAGGCGAGAGCCATATTAGAGCATTTCCAGCAAAAGTGCGAAGCGGTTTTGCGTAGGATAATGCGGTAAAACAAATAGTTAGAGCGGTTCCGATGATTCCGTATTAACCGGAACCGCTCTAGCCGGTTGCACCGTCTATAAATAAAAAAGATGGCGCGAACAATGCGCGCCATCTTCTTTGAGACTGCTTTGCACCGGACAGCTTGGGAACGGTATGAAAAACAGCAGTTTTTAACGCTTGTAGGCGCTGCAGATATATTTGGTCTCGAGATATTCCTCGATGCCGTATTTGGAGCCTTCACGACCGAGGCCCGACTGCTTCACGCCGCCAAACGGTGCGACTTCGTTGGAAATAAGCCCGGTATTGTGGCCGACCATGCCGTATTCCAGTCCTTCGCTGACACGGATCGCACGGCTGAAATTCTCCGTATAGAAATAAGCAGCCAGACCGAAGATCGTGTCATTGGCCATGGCGATGACTTCTTCTTCCGTATCAAAGGCAAAAAGCGGCGCCAATGGGCCGAAGGTTTCTTCCCTGGCGACGATCATGTCGGGGGTTACGCCCGTCAGCACGCCGGGTTCGAAGAACAGGCCGCCCAGTTCCTTGCCGCCGGTGATGAGCTTCGCGCCCTTGGATACGGCATCGTCAATATGTGCCTTGACTTTGGTGATGGCCTTCGGCTCGATCATCGGGCCGATGACGACACCTGGTTCCGTACCGTTGCCGACCTTCAGTTCCTTGACCTTGGCCGCGAGTTTTTCGGCGAACTTGTCGTAAATCCCACGCTGTACATAGATGCGATTGGCGCAGACACAGGTTTGCCCCGCATTGCGGTATTTGGAAATCATGGCGCCGTCGACAGCGGCATCGAGATCGGCATCGTCGAATACGATGAACGGCGCATTGCCGCCAAGTTCCAGCGAAATGCGCTTGATGGTCGGAGCGCACTGCGCCATCAGCAGGCGGCCAACTTCGGTCGATCCGGTGAAGGAGAGTTTGCGCACCGTTTCATTGCTTGTCAGCTCGGCGCCGATTTCACGCGCCTTGCCGGTGACGATCTGCAGAACGCCTGCCGGAATGCCAGCCTTTTCAGCGAGAACACCAAGCGCAAGGGCTGTCAGTGGCGTGAGGTCGGCAGGGCGCACGATCATGGTGCAGCCGGCGGCAAGTGCAGGTGCTGCTTTGCGAGTAATCATCGCCGCTGGGAAGTTCCATGGGGTAATCGCTGCCGTCACGCCGACAGGCTGGCGGATGACAGTCAGGCGCTGCCCGGCTTGCGGGGCAGGGATGGTGTCGCCATAAACACGCTTTGCTTCTTCAGCGAACCATTCGATAAACGATGCCGCATAGAGAACTTCGCCGCGTGCCTCGGCAAGCGGTTTGCCCTGTTCCGACGTCATGATAAGAGCAATATCATCAGCATTGGCAACGATGAGATCGAACCATTTGCGTAAGGTAGCCGTGCGCTCCTTGGCAGTCTTGGCGGCCCATGCCGGGAAAGCCTTTGCGGAGGCGTCGATGGCTTCCTTGATGGTCGCGACAGAAAGGGAGGGAACCGTGCCGATGACCGAACCGTCAGCCGGATTGGTCACGTCGATCTTGGTGCCATCCGTAGCGTCTATCCAGCGCCCGTCAACAAGGCATTGCGATTTGAGCAGCGAGGGGTCTTTCAAAGCGAGCATATTGGTGTTCCATCCCAGTCTTGCAGAGAAAGCTTGTTCAGTATATCGAACAGCTTACGGTATTTTGAATTAAACAGTCCGTGATAACCAAAGTCAAACAGTTAATCAGGCGGTCTATCGGGTGAATGGCAAAGCTATGACGAAAACGGTGAGCGACGAGGAGAGTTCCCAGAAACTGGTGCCAGCGGTTATGCGCGCGGCACAAATTCTGGATCAGATTGCTAAATCCGCACAGGAAAGCGGCAAGGGATCAGTGGACGGGCTCAAGCTTTCCGATCTTGCGCGCCGGACCGGCTTGCCGAAAAGCAGTGTGCACGGACTTTGCCAGACGCTGGTGCATCTCAAGCTCTTAAAGCTCAACAGCGACGGAAGCTTCACAATGGGGTCGCAATCGGTGCGCTGGGCCAATGTATTCATGGCAGGCAGCGACATTGTCGATGCGTTTCATGAGGCGGTTGCGGAGGCGGATGGGCTTGGAGCCCATACATTGACGCTCTCGCATCTCGAAGGACCGGATGTCATCTATCTATCTTGCCGCAACTCGACAGCGCCGCTGGGAATCACATTCCGTATTGGTATGCGGGTTCCCGCCGTCTTTACGGCCACCGGTAAGGCCATGCTGGCGGCGATGTCGCCACAGGAATTGGCGCGTCACCTGCCAGCGGAATGGCCAGACCTGATTACACCGGCGAGTGCGCCTTCGCTCGAGGTGCTGGAGGCGGAGATGACTGAGGCGAAAGCAAGAGGCTATTCACTGGATAACGGCCAGTTGCGAGAAGGCATGTTCTGTATCGGCGCTGCGATCTGCGATCGCCCGTTCCATCCTGCTGCCGGTATCGCCCTGTCCATGATGGCTGCAGAGGCGCGCGCCGATATTATAGAGGACATGGGCACGCGGGTGCGTGCGCTTGCGAATGATGTGGCGGACCGCATGGGATGGCTATCCACATA
>NZ_JAKVQC010000004.1:0-325000 GCF_022488005.1 Ochrobactrum sp. A-1 | reverse complement strand
CGGAAAGACCCCGTGCACCTTTACTATAGCTTTACACTGGCATTCGTGACGACATGTGTAGGATAGGTGGTAGACTTTGAAGCAGGGGCGCCAGCCTTTGTGGAGTCAACCTTGAAATACCACCCTTGTTTTTATGGATGTCTAACTGCGGCCCGTTATCCGGGTCCAGGACCGTGTATGGTGGGTAGTTTGACTGGGGCGGTCGCCTCCTAAAGAGTAACGGAGGCGCGCGATGGTAGGCTCAGAACGGTCGGAAATCGTTCGTCGAGTGCAATGGCATAAGCCTGCCTGACTGCAAGACTGACAAGTCGAGCAGAGACGAAAGTCGGTCATAGTGATCCGGTGGTCCCGCGTGGAAGGGCCATCGCTCAACGGATAAAAGGTACGCCGGGGATAACAGGCTGATGACCCCCAAGAGTCCATATCGACGGGGTTGTTTGGCACCTCGATGTCGACTCATCGCATCCTGGGGCTGGAGCAGGTCCCAAGGGTATGGCTGTTCGCCATTTAAAGCGGTACGTGAGTTGGGTTCAGAACGTCGTGAGACAGTTCGGTCCCTATCTGCCGTGGGTGTAGGAATATTGATAGGATCTGTCCCTAGTACGAGAGGACCGGGATGGACGTATCTCTGGTGGACCTGTTGTCGTGCCAACGGCATAGCAGGGTAGCTATATACGGACGGGATAACCGCTGAAGGCATCTAAGCGGGAAACCCACCTAAAAACGAGTATTCCCTATCAGAGCCGTGGAAGACTACCACGTTGATAGGCCGGGTGTGGAAGTGCGGCAACGCATGTAGCTTACCGGTACTAATAGCTCGATCGACTTGATCACTCCCATTTACAATATCCATCGAACGAAGTTCGATGATGAAGGCAATATGTTGCCTAAAGCCCTTAACCATCGCCTACACAGAAAGACAAAGCACGAAGGCAAAGAGATGCGCAGTTCTAACATACTGCCCTATTCCCCTACTGCCTTACTGCCCTAACCCAGCTTCTCATATTTGTGTTCTTCGCCGACCTGGTGGTTATGGCGGAGCGGCTGCACCCGATCCCATTCCGAACTCGGCCGTGAAACGCTCCAGCGCCAATGGTACTTTGTCTTAAGACACGGGAGAGTAGGTCGCTGCCAGGTCTGCCAAGCACACAAATCAAAACATCTTCTCAACAAAACATGCAAAACAGTTCGCATCAGCGCCAGGCGCCAAAAAATACCCAAACCAGTTCATAATAAACACCCTGGCGCGGGGTGGAGCAGCCTCTTCCGACCGCAGCCGGCACAGCCGGCGAGGACGGAAAACAAAACATGACCGGGCCTAAGCACGGCACTCAAAAGTTTATCGCGGGGTGGAGCAGCCCGGTAGCTCGTCAGGCTCATAACCTGAAGGCCGCAGGTTCAAATCCTGCCCCCGCAACCAAATCAACAAAACCCCGTAGCCATGCTGCGGGGTTTTGGCGTTTAGAGCATAATCCGACCGGAGTGAAACGAGGATCGATAAGATTATGCTTGAAATATAATAACTTAGAGCGCCGATCTGATCCAATCAGATCGAAACGCGCTCTAACCACCCAAAAACTTCCAACCACCCAAAATAGCGACAAACCAGCCCGTTTGAGCTATCAGACACTGTACTCATCGAAGGAAGACAATGGTGAACCTCGACCGCTCGTTACTGGCTGATCTCAACATATTCGTCACCATCATGCGGCGCCAGAGCATCAAACAGGCCGCTAACGAACTCGGTGTCACAACATCCGCCATAAGCCATCGCCTGCGAAAACTCGAAGCCGAGCTCGGTGTGCGGCTGCTCAATCGCACTAGCCGCTCGCTCACGCCGACCGATGCAGGCGCTGCATTCGCAGCTCAACTCGAAATAGGTCTTAGGGCGATAGGGGAGGCCGTCGAGACGCTGACCAGCCAGCGCGACTTTCCGTCGGGGCGCATAAGGCTCAACGCGTTACGTGATGCTGCTCGGCTGATTATTGCACCCATCCTGCCGCGGTATACGCAAACCTATCCCGATATGCATCTCGATATGACCATAGATGACCAGATGGTCGATATCGTCGCCGAGGGCTTCGACGCAGGGATTCGTTATGGCGACCGGGTGCCGCAAGATATGATTGGTGTTGCGTTGACCGGTCCCTTGCAATGGATCGTGGTCGGTTCTCCTGCTCTGATATCGAGGGTAGGGCGCCCCGAAACGCCGGATGATCTGCTCCATTTGCCGTGCATAGAGACGAGGCTCGGGGACAATTCCCGCTACGCGTGGGAGCTCGGAAACGGAGCTTCCTTGCGCCGGGTCGATGTGAAGGGCCCGATTTGTGCCAATGAGACCGAGCAGGCAGTCGAGGCCGCTCTTGGCGGTATCGGTTTTGCCTATTGTCTGGAGCCATTGGTCCAAAATTACCTGGATACGGGGGCGTTAAAAGCCGTGTTGCCTGATTGGGCTTCGGAAGGTCCGCCTCTGACCATGTATTATCCAAGCAGACGACAGGTGCCATCCGGTTTGCGGCGGTTGATCGATATTATCCGGGAAGATCAGGGGCTTACGAAATTGGTCGTCGCGGAGGAAGCTGCATCGCCGTGACGGTTTTGTTGAGTTTCTGTCATTCTTTCGTTGAGTTGCGGTCAATAGATTAGCGTTGCACCAGCTTCCCATCGGGATCAAATATGCGCCACACCTGTTATGCATGGGATTGGCGCTGCCTTCCATGCGTGGTCAAACCATTTCACTCATGGAGATGCGTCATGCATTATTCTGCAGCGGCTGATCGTTACCAGTCAGATATGATCTATCGCCGTACCGGCCGGAGCGGCATCGATTTGCCAGCCATATCGCTTGGCCTTTGGCACAATTTCGGTGGCCGGGATGTCTATGAAAACGGTCGCGCGATTCTCCGTCGCGCCTTCGACCTGGGCGTAACCCACTTCGATCTGGCGAATAATTATGGGCCGCCTGCCGGGTCTGCCGAAGAAAATTTCGGTCGCATCATGGCCAGTGATTTTCGGCCCTATCGCGATGAGATGATTATTTCGTCGAAAGCCGGTTGGGATATGTGGCCGGGGCCTTATGGCGGAATTGGCGGCAGCCGTAAATATCTGATCGCCAGTCTCGATCAGTCGCTGAAGCGGATGGGGCTCGATTATGTCGACATCTTCTATTCGCACCGTGTCGATGCCACGACGCCTCTGGAAGAGACGATGGGAGCGCTTGCGCATCTGCATCGCCAGGGCAAGGCACTTTATGTCGGTATTTCCAGCTACTCGCCGGAACTGACGCTGAAGGCGGCGGCGATCCTGAAGGAAGAGCGCGTACCGCTTTTCATTCACCAGCCGAACTACAATATGTTCAATCGCTGGATTGAGAACGGGCTTCTCGATACGCTGGATGAACTGGGCACCGGCTGCATCGTCTTCTCGCCACTGGCTCAGGGTTTGCTGACATCACGTTATCTGAAGGGCATTCCGGAGGGAGCGCGGGCGAATCAGGGTGGCTCCCTGAAAGCCAGTGCTGAGAACGAAGAGCTATTGGGTCGTATCCGCGCATTGAACGCCATTGCGGAGCGTCGCGGACAGACTTTGGCCCAGATGGCGATTGCCTGGACGCTGCGTGATCCGCGCGTCACCTCTTCGCTCATCGGGGCAAGTTCGGTCGCACAGCTTGAAAACTCTTTGGGAGCTCTGAAGGGACTGGAATTCAGCGCTGAGGAACTGGCTGAAATTGACCAGTATGCGCATGATGGCGGAACCGACTGGTGGAAGAGCTCGACTTCGCTTTGAACTATTCAATCTGACGAACAAATTGATAAAGGGTCGTACGCTTTGCGTGCGGCCCTTTTGCTAGAGCGCATCCCGAAAAGTGTGAAATGGTTTTCGGATATGATGCGCTTTAAAACAAATATTCAGAGCGCCGACCTGATTCAATCAGATTGAAATGCGCTCTAGGAATAAGATGCGGCGAAAGCAATTCACGCGGGGAGATGAAATTGCTATAGGCGAGTGGGGTTCACGGCTGGCGCGTTATCGACTGCCAGGTCTGGCCTTCGGGGGAAGTATATTCGAGAAGATGTCGCTGCGGTCGATAAAGGGCAGTTTGAAATATCCGCTGATCCGTGCAGGGCTGGAGGCTATCGCCTTTTCCGGCGCGTCGGCGCTTTTCCCTTCTGCCGGTGGGCGCGGCGTCGTCTTCACGATGCATCACGTCAAACCGGAAGATGCGACCGATCAGTCGGACCCGAACGCCATTCTTTCAATTACGCCGCACACGCTTGAAATGGCGATAGAAGCGGCATTGGAAGCGGGCCTTTTGCCCGTGCATTTGCATGATTTGCCAAGGTTACTTTCCGAGCAAGCCGATACCCGGAAATATGTCGCTTTCACGCTTGATGACGGTTATCGGAACAATGCTGAATTCGCGGCGCCGGTGTTTGCCCGATACAGCATTCCCTACACGATTTTCATCACAACCGGCTTCGTGGAACGCAAGCGGTCCATGTGGTGGCGGACTATTGCGGCTCTGGTGACGGAGGCCAACAGTTTCCAGTTCGACTTTGGCGGCGGTATTTTGGAGGTCCGCTCTGAAAGCCCGAACCAGAAATCAGCGGCTTTTGCCCGGCTCGTTCAGTTCATGCAGTGTTTCGATGAAGACGAGGCAGTCGCCCGCATCGATGCAGCAGCACAGACGGTCGGGATCGACGCAATTTCCCTTGTCGATGAATCGGTGATGAACCCATCGGAGTTGCGTAGCCTTGCGCTTGATCCGCTTGTGCATCTTGGAGCGCACACCGTCACCCACGTTAATCTGCGCCGTGTCGACGACAAGAGGCTGGTAAAGGAAATCGCTGATTCGACCGAATCGGTGCAACGCTATGCTGGTTACAAGCCGCGATCCTTTGCCTATCCATATGGATGGAAGGCGGCAGTTGGGGAACGTGAGATCGGGGCGGTATCCGCAGCCGGCTTCGATGTGGGCGTGACCACCCAGCCCGGTGTGCTGCAGCAAACGGGCATGATGCCAGCCGCAGCGATTCCGCGTATCTCACTCAACGGCTATTTTCAGAAGAAGCGCTATATAAAGGCGCTCGTTTCGGGCCTGCCGTTCAAGCTGCTCTAGCCATGGTCCACATCTAGAAACAATGCCCTGAAACACGAAAGGCCGCCTGTCGGCAGCCTTCGTAAAACCTGATTTGAAGAAAAACTGGAGCGGGCGAAGGGATTCGAACCCTCGACCCCAACCTTGGCAACCCGTCCGGGCAGTTTTCGCTCCAGCAAGTATTAAACCGCAAAACTACGAAAAATCCCTACGCTTCAATAACTTACGTTGACACTGCTTTCCGCGTTCATACGCTGGAAACGCCGTGGATTTCCGTTCTGCTGCTTCCCCCCTGCTTCCCCGGTCATGCTGCACCTGCGTGGGGAAGCAGATTTGGTCGATGTCGCGCGCCTCCGCCCTAGCGGCCGGTCGAACGAAAAGGAAGGCGAAGTCTGAAGGAGTTTTATGATGCCGAAGTTGACAAAGAGAATTGTTGAAGCCCTGGAGCGAGATCCCGACCGTGACGTGTTCATGTGGGATACCGACGTGCGCGGATTTGGCGTGCGGGTGAAGTCGTCGGGGACGAAGACGTTCATCATCCAGTATCGGAACGTGGAGCGCCGCACGCGCCGGTTCGTGATCGGGCAGTATGGCGTTCTCACGGTCGAGGTCGCGCGCGACCTCGCCAAGAAGAAGCTGGCGTCGGTCATTGACGGCGCCGATCCCTCGCAGGAGCGGCGGTCGGCCCGCGAGGGGATGACTGTGGCGGAAGTCTGCGACTGGTATCTGGAAGAAGCGGAAGCCGGTCGCCTGCTCGGCCGGAACCGGCGCCCGATCAAGGCGTCGTCGGTCTCCGGCGATCGCAGCCGCATCGAGCAACACATCAAGCCCTTAATCGGCACGCGCGTCGTTGCGCATTTGAGACTGGCCGATATTGAGAGCCTCCAGGCCGACATCGCCGCCGGAAGGTCTGCGCGGGTGCACCGGGCCGGACGTGGCGGGCAGACCTCCGGCGGGGCGGGAGTCGCGGGCCGTGCGATCAGCACTCTTCGCAGCCTGCTCAATCATGCGCGCAGGCTCGGGATCATCGAACAGAGCCCTGCGAACGGTGTGCGGGTCATCGCCTCGAATAAGCTGAAGCGGCGTCTCAGCGCCGGCGAAGTCCGGCATCTCGGCAAGATCATGAAGCAGATGGAGCGCGAGGGCGAGCATCCGACGGGTCTCGCGGCCATCCGCGTCATGCTGCAGACGGGCTTCCGCCGCATGGAAGTGCTGGCGATGCGGAAGGAGTGGGTCGAGCCTGACGACAATTGCGTGGCGTTCCCCGACACCAAGTCTGGGGCGCAGATCAGGGCGGCCGGCGATGCTGCGATCATGGAATTGATGAGCCAGGGGCAGCGCAGCGCGTCCCCTTACGTTTTCCCGGCCGATTGGGGCGACGGCCATTTCATCGGCGTCGTCCGTGTCCTCGACCGGGTGTGCGCCCGCGCCGGTCTGGAAAATGTGACGCCTCACGTCCTACGCCACACCTTCGCCAGCATTGCGGCATCGCTCGGGTTTAGCGAACTCACAATCTCGGGACTACTCGGACATGGACCAAGGGGCGTGACACAACGTTACGTCCACCTCGATGCCGCATTGGTGATCGCCGCCGATCAAGTCTCGGCCGAAATTGCCCGACTGCTTGACGGGGGCGAACTTCATTCCATGAAACACGCGAAGCGTTTGCGCCATGCGGAGAATGTTAGAGGGTTCGCCGAGAGGTGAGCGGTTACGCTCCTCATTGACCAGGATCAAGGATGGAAATCCGGGCGTCTGTATCCTTACCTTGCAATGACCACAGGAGATGTTTTTGTCAAATACCCCTCATACCCTCGAGGAAGAATTCCCCGGTCAGATGGAGCAGATTCACGCGCTGAAGATCTCTGATCCGATCTTTGCGGACCTGTTGCGAGAGTACGACGTGGTGAACGATAAGATTCACCTTGCCGAGACGAATGTCGCTCCGGTCTCGCAGGACCACGAGACGACGCTACGCAAGCAGCGCCTGGCAATCAAGGATCGGATCGCGCTAACTCTCCGCGGCGCCTGATGGCAGCGCGACGGCGGACAGTCTCCCGGCTGGCAGGCTTTGACAGGGAAGTGGCTATAGCTCGGGGCTGGTCAACGAGTTTTGGCATATTGTGAACGACAGTAAAGAGGCAAGCCGACGATGACGATATCAGTACCGCGCAAGATCATGCTCGCAACCGACCTTACTCCAGCGGGGGACCGAGCCTTCGACCGCGCTGTCGAACTTGCTTCGGAGTGGAATGCCGAACTCGTTGTCATGCATGTCGCTGAATCGAATTCTGCACGGCCATGGGGAATGGATCGTCGTATCCGCAATGCCGAGACAGAGATGGAAGCACTTGTGCGCTCTGCCAAACAAACATGTAAAATTGTACGCCACACAGTCATCGGCGACCCCGCGGACCGCACACTTGCGCATGCACATGAATTTGGATGCGATTTCCTGATCACCGGACCGGCGCATGGCAAGATTATAGGCGAGAAGTATTTGGGGAGTACGGCCGCCCGCATAGTGCGTCGGGCGAATGTACCCGTGCTCGCCGTGCGGCGTCGCCCTGAAGGCTCGTATGGCAGCATCGTTGCAGCGGTCGATTTCTCGGATCCATCAAGGCGCGCTCTCCTTGGCGGGCACGCACTGTTTCCGTCCGCGCGCTTGACCGCGCTGCATGCCTACCAGATCAAGCCAAACTGGAGTGGCCCCAACGCTGAGCGCACTCTTGATATTATAGAATCCGAAGAGCGCGAAAGGGCCATAAAGGAAGCTCAGCACCATATGGAGGACCTCATCACCGCAGCCGGGGCGCCTGCTATCGGGTCGACTATCTTGGAAGGTGAACCCGAGGCCGTACTGAGCGACTATGTCGCCAGGAACTGGCCTGATCTGGTTGTTGCCGGCACGCACGGTCGCAGCGAGATCGAGTATGACACCATCGGTAGCGTCGCCGAACGTTTCCTTATGACGCTTCCATGCGATGTTCTCGCGATCCCGACGCGGAAATAGGCAAATGGTGTCTGATCGGTAGGGAGCGATCCGTAACAACCTCAATGAACGCCGCTGGTGACGGCGCAAGTAGAGATTTTGGCACAAGCTCCGATCTCGTCACCATGACCTAATGCGACATGACGATGGGGACAGGGCAGTCGGCCAGTAGAGAGCGTGTTCGGCTTCATTGAAGATGCGATCGATGTGCTTTTCGCTGCGTGGCGCAAAACGATGCAGCCGTGCAAGCGCCAGTTCTTCCTCAAGCTTGATGACGCGCTGCGCGAGCGTTTCCTGCTCGGCCTTCAGCACAGCGATTTCGGCCGCATTCGCCGCCAGAAGCGCCATCAATTCCGCAACGGTCGGGCTGCCGGCTCGATTCATCGGAATCTTGAATCTGAAGCATGTCGTGACGTCAACGGCCAAATTCACCCGACAAACTGATATTGCCGAACCGGGTGGCGGACCATCGCGTCGAGATCAATGCCGTCGAGCAGCCAGTGCAATTGCTCGGCGTCGAGCATCACCACCGTCTCCTGCCGCCGGGGTCAGCGGAACTTGTCTTCCGTCAGCGCCTTCAGCACCATCACAAAGCCCGATCGATCAAAGAATAGCAATTTCATCCGGGTGCGGCGGCGATTGCAGAAGGCGAACACCGCGCGATCGAACGGGTTGAGGCCCATCGACTGCTCGACCAGGATCGCCAGGCTGTTGATCCCCGCCCGGAAGTCGATCGGCTCCCGATGAAGATAGACACCCAGATCATCAGCCAGCCGGAACATCGCAACGCCCCAACGCTTCGATCATCGCCGACAGAGCCTGGGCATCCACACCTTCAAGCTCAAGCTGAACCCCGTTCGGCAGCGACGTCTTCACGCGCACCCGAGGCGATGTCGGCCGACCCATCGTCGCCGGCGGTCGCGCGATCGGCGCTGTTTCGACCACCGGAATAAAGGCTGACGCCGCGCAGCTCGGCACAACCGTCAACACATTCCCTGCCTCCTGCCTCCTGCCGCCGACGGCGTAGCGTGATCCAGTTGCGCAACTGATTGGTGTTGACGCCGTGCTCCAGCGCAAGCCCCGCAACTGATACCCCCGGCTCAAGAGCCGCATCGATCAAGCGCTCCTTCTCAGCCGGATCAAACCGTCGCTTGCCGTTGCGAAGAACCCGCATGACCCGAAGCTGCCCCGATATTCCCGTGCCATCCAATCTCATTGTGTCCACAGTCTCCCTTGTGGACACAGACTCCCTCAATGCTCCGCCAATGAATAGGTGCAGGGATTTTCGCGCTTACCGTTTACGATCTCGATTTCTCTCGTTATGATGAATAACGGTAGGATCGCCCTGTTTTGCTCGCTAGGGTGCGAGGTAGAGCAAGCTTCTTGAAAATGGCGCCCAGACGGGTTATATAGGGGGGGTCATGGGCCGCCACACGACTCCTTCGGGAAGTGCAAAAGGGTGGCCCTTCGTTTTTTATGGCATTGATACCATACGCCAAAGCGCATGCGACCGCAGCACAGCGGGTAGCCCATCTGAGGGCGAGGGGTCTGGTTGTCACCCGGCCAAATGTAGCTGCGCGGAAGATAGAGGCGATTGGCTACGAACGTCTCCGCATCTATTTTCTAAGTCGTCGACAGGCGCACCTTCTTGGCAAGCCGTTTATTCCGGGTACTCGATATCACGATATCATCCGGCTCTACGAATGTGACGCGCGGCTGCGAGACGCGTGTTTCCAGGCCGTCGGACAGTTCGAACTCCTGCTGCGCAACAGCATGTCGGAAACACTTAGCGCGAGCTATGGAAGCCATCCCTATTACATCACGGCCGCGTTCAAGGATGCGAGCGCTAATATAAGGGCGCTTCAGAGCTTCGCGAAGGTGTACGAAAATTCCAAGGATCGGCGCGCCAGACACTATCGCGACACTTACGGAACGCCCATAATGCCGCCGATCTGGACGATGAAGGAATTTCTGACGTTCGGGGCCACATCGCGCATTTTGCAGTGCCTTGCCGGGCCGCTTAAGACCCATATCGCCGGTCAGTTTGGTGTAGGCTCTGATCTTGTGTTCACAAACTGGGTGGAGGCGCTTGTCGACCTGCGTAACATCTGCGCGCACCATGACCGGCTTTTCAACCGAAGCTTCCAGAAGCAACCCGGCCGGCTACGAAGTGCCGGCGTGCCGGCGGCTCAACCGAAGACGCTCAAAGCCATTCTCGAGTGCCTCGACTATCTTCTGACACAACGCAGATCGCCGGCAGAAGTTACAGACAGGGTACATCGTATCATTCTGCGATATCCGGAGATGAACCCCGCCGAAGCCGGCTATTAGCCTCTCTGTAGCAATGAATAATATCCCCGCTCTATTGTGCACGATCACCAGCAATAGCGCGGCATAGAGGTCCCAGCCTTCTATGCAGAAGCTTTGGGTATCAACACCGGCCGGCCCTTCTGCGGTCTGGCGTCGAGATTTTCGAGCTGAAGCGCGAGCACGCGGCGCAAGACGATTAAGAGACGCGTGGCATTGCAGGATCATCGAGCACGAGCCTGCGTACCAAAACACTCGCCGTCGACGGTAACCACATCTTCATCGGCTCCTTCAATTTCGGCCCCCGATCCCTGCTCCTCAATACCGAGATGGGGTTCTGATCGATAGCCTGCGCATGGCCGGAACGCTTGCCGACGCCTTTTCGACCCACTTTGCGCTCCTGAGTTATGCGCCGGAATTCACAGACGAAGACGAAATCGTATGGAACGAAGCTACGGCAGACGGGGCGCAATCCTACCATGAGAGCGGGCCAGACACGGATGCCGTCTCGCGTCTTGTCCTCTGGTTCGTTGGCTTTCTGCCTATAGAATGGCTCCTTTGATGGGCTATCGCAAACCCGTCTCCAAAGGCTGGACCAGCAGCGTAACGTGCAATAGCGTGCAGCAGCGTCACCTGTGGAAGGGGTGGAAATTACTATGCCAGCAAATAACGGCAAGATGAGTTCGAAACGAGCTGCCCCCGTCAAAAGCGGGGACGGTTCCGCTGTGCCGCCCCGCAGCAACTGGCTGGTGTTCCTACTACTGCTGGCGCTCAACTACTTTCTGGTGAGCCTGTTCTTCCCCGGTCCGCAGGGGCCGGAACCGATTTCCTACACCGCGTTCAGGAGCGAACTGGCGAAGGACAATGTCGAGGCGATCCACACCCAGGGCGAATCGATCGAGGGTAAGTTCAAGGCCGCTATTCCCTGGACGCCGCCAGCGGCTGAGGGCCAGCCGGCAGCCGAGCCGCGCGATGTCGAGAATTTCACGACGATCCTGCCGCTGTTCGTCGATCCCGGCCTTGAAACCGAGCTGATCAGGCGCGGTGTCGACATCAGGGCGACGCCGATCCAGACCGAGGCCAACCCGTTGCTGACGCTTCTGTCGGCTTTCGGTCCGGCGCTGCTGATCATCGGCCTTTATATCTGGTTCTTCCGGCGCGCCGCGAAGCAGGGCGGCGGCATGCTGGGCGGCTTTGGCGGCCTCGGCAAGAGCACCGCGCGGCGCTTCGACAAGGAGACGGAAACCAAGGTCACCTTCGCCGACGTCGCCGGCATCGACGAGGCCGAGAACGAACTCGTCGAGATCGTCGATTTCCTCAAGAACCCGGAGAAGTATACGCGACTGGGAGGGACCGCCCCGAAGGGCGTGCTGCTGGTCGGCTCGCCCGGGACCGGCAAGACGCTGCTGGCCCGCGCCGTAGCCGGCGAGGCCGAGGTGCCGTTCTTCTCGATGAGCGGGTCTGAATTCGTCGAGATGATCGTGGGCGTCGGCGCCTCGCGGGTGCGCGACCTGTTCCAGGAGGCGCGCAAACATGCGCCGGCCATAATCTTCATCGACGAGATCGACTCGATCGGCCGCGCCCGCGGTCAGTCGGTGATCGGCGGGGCAAGCGAACAGGAACAGACGCTAAACCAGATCCTGACCGAGATGGACGGCTTTTCCAGCCGCGAGGGCGTGATCGTGCTCGCCGCCACCAACCAGCCCGACGTGCTCGACAAGGCGCTCTTGCGCGCCGGCCGCTTCGACCGCCGCGTCGTCGTCAATCTGCCGGACAAGGCCGGCCGCGAGGCGATCTTCAAGGTTCATACGCGCAAGGTGCCGCTGGCCAGTGATGTCGACCTTGGCGAGATCGCCCAGACGACGCCCGGCGTTTCCGGAGCCGACATTCGCAATCTCGTCAATGAAGCGGCGCTACTGGCCGCCCGGCGCGGGCAGGACGAGGTCCATCACAAGGACTTTCTCGATGCGCTGGAAAAGATCATACTCGGACCCGAGCGCCCGATCATATTGAGCGACACCGACAAGGAGCGCGTCGCCTATCATGAGGGCGGCCATGCCATCCTGGGGCTGGTGGTGCCGGGCGCCGATCCGGTGCATCGCGTCACCATCGTGCCGCGCGGCCAGGCGCTCGGCGTCACCTATCAGCGGCCGCTGACCGATCGCTACAACTATCCGGAAGCCTACCTGCGGGCGAAGATCATCGGCATTCTGGGCGGCCGCGCCGCCGAGGAAGTCGTCTACGGCACGAAGACGACGGGAGCCGAGAGCGACATCGAGCAGGCGACATCCATCGCTCGTCAAATGGTCACCCGCTGGGGCATGAGCGACAAGCTCGGCATGATCCAGCTTGGCCCCCGCCAGAATGAGTGGACCGGCCAGGGCGGCGGCTTCATGGGGCAAAAGCCGTATAGCGACGAGACTGCAAAGCTGATCGACGTGGAAGTGGCGCGCATCATCCACGAATGTCATGAAGACGCCAGGCGGCTGCTTACGGAGCATCGCGGGAAACTCGATGCGCTCGTTGCAGCGCTGATAAAGGAAGAGTCGCTGGATGAGCAGGAAATTCTCGTAGCCACCGGCCTGCCGCCAGCTCCGACACTGCCGGATCGCCCGATTGTATCCGATGCGGTCACACCAGGGTGAACTGGCGGTAGGCGAAGGGACGGCACTCGGTCGGCGTTGCGCCCCAATACGCCTCGACGACATGATGGAGCCGGACATCCGCGCCCGAGAGGCGTAGCCGGCAAGGGCGCCCGAATTGAGCCCACACTTCCTGACAGTAGTGAGTATCGCGCCTGCGAAATCAACGAGAATGCTGCCGTTTCATTCCGAGGCCGTGCCTCGGGGGGCGTCAGCGGATGGGCGACCATGAGTATCACTCACTACCGGTCTGATAGCACCATCGCTCGGTTTGATCCGGTCGCGAGCTTGTCGTGGATTATACCCTGTGCTTTCTTACCATTCAAATGCGCATCTTGTTAATGAGGTTTTTATGTATACACATATCCTGATCCCAACCGATGGTTCGGAACTTGCCCAGAATGGTGTTGATCATGGCCTTTCCCTCGCAAAGGCGCTGGGCAGCAGAGTAACGATCATTACGGCCACCGAACCCTTTCCCGTACCAACTGGTGGGGCGGCCTGGGGCGTTACGTCAGCCGATATAGCGAGCTACAATGACGGGCGTGAGAAAGCAGCTGAAGAGATGATGGCTCCGATAAAAGCGACAGCAGAAAAGATGGGTATTCAAGCGGACACCGTTCATGTGCCGGGTGCCCGAGCCGCTACCGCCATCTTGGAGACAGCCGAGCAGCTTGGATGCAACTTGATTGTCATGGCATCTCATGGTCGGCGGGGTGTAAAACGGCTTCTTCTCGGAAGCCAGGCCGCTGAAGTTGTGTCGAGCAGTACGGTGCCGGTGTTGGTGATCCGATAACTCCGGCTTGGTACCTTACGACAATTGGTCCAGGCGGATTGCCGATATGTGAGGCATGATGCGGGCGGCTACGCCCTCCGCCAACTGCTCTTCCGACGATGCGTTGGCATTTGGTTCGCGTCTACTGTCGGCCATGTCAGCTTCACATTTCTTCACACTTACCTGAAACACCCGAAACAGTCCTTTCCTAGTCTGGCTTAATCGCGGCAATCGGGCCGCATCGACAAGGAGCTTCACCATGGAACAGGATAGGCAGGAAACCGGCATCGCCAGCACGACTCCGACCAACAGCAAGCGCCGCACGCGCTGGATCGTCGCCGGTGGCGTCGCCGTGCTGGCGCTGGCCGGCATCGGCGCCGCCGGAGCGATGGGCGGCGGCCAGGGCATGAGCCAGCAGTTCATGGAGATGGGCATGAGGCATGGCGGCCACTTCGCCGGACGCGGCTTTAGTCGCACGCTCGACGCGGTCGACGCCACAGCCGAGCAGGAGGACCGTATCTGGGCGATCATCGACGACACCCGCGCCGAGCTGCGGCCGGTGATGCGCGAGTTCCGCGACACCCGCACGACGGTGATGGAACTGCTGGCCGCCCCGACCATCGACCGCGCCGCCGCCGAGACGCTGCGCGCGGAACGCATCGCGGCAATCGACGAGGCGTCGAAGAAGATGGTCGCCGCCGCGCTCGACGCCGCCGAGGTGCTGACGCCGGAGCAGCGCGCCAAGCTCACCGAGCAAATGAAGGAGCGCAGGGGTCCCGGCCGGTGGTAAGATCGCGCCGCTGACACCATAGGAGCACAAGGCATGGCGGAAGAGATCCTGATCGTCGACGACGACACGCGGCTCTCTGCCATGCTGTGCGACTACCTTTCCACCAACGGCTTTGCCGCGCGGGCGGCGGCTTCCGCCCATGCCGGCCTCGACGATATCCGCCGCAAGGCGCCCGACGCGGTGATCCTCGACGTGATGCTGCCCGACCTCGACGGCTTCGAGACCTGCCGGCGCATCCGCGCCGGCTCGGACGTGCCCATCCTGATGCTGACGGCCAAGGGCGAGGAGACGGACCGCATCGTCGGACTGGAGCTCGGCGCCGATGACTATCTTCCCAAGCCGTTCAGCCCGCGCGAACTGCTGGCACGGCTGCGCGCCATCCTGCGCCGGCGCGGGGGCGGCGTCGCCGCCGGCCGGGTCATGCGCTTCGGCCGTCTGGAGATCGACCCGGCCTCGCGCGTCGCAAGGGTGGATGGCCATGACTGTGCGATGACCGGCCACCAGTTCGACCTCTTGGCGGCGCTGGCCGAGAATGCCGGGCGCATCGTGTCGCGCGAGCAGTTGATGGATAGGCTGAAGGGCGAGGGTTCCGACGCCTTCGACCGCTCCGTCGACGTCCATATCTCGCGTATCCGCGCGGCGATAGAGGATGATCCCAGGCACCCGAGGCGCATCATCACCGTGCGCGGAGCGGGCTACGTCTTCGCCCGTCGGCAGGATGAAGAAAGGTAGGCGGCTCTCGATGCGCAACAGCCTGTTCGTGAAGGTCTATCTCACGCTGCTGGCGAGCCTCGTGGTGGTGGCTCTGGCCAGCGCCATCTTCGTGCGCCTTTCCCACGATGAGGAGGATCGCGGCTGGGCGGCAAGGCGCGATGCCTTCCTCGCAGCCATGCTGCCGGCCGATGCCGACATGCAAGAGACGCGGATCGTGCTGGCGCGGCTCGGCGAGGCCTTCGACGCCGACATCACTGTCTTCACGGCCGATGGCGGCACGATCGCAAGCGTAGGCCCTCCCCTTCCCTTCGCCATGCCCGACAATAGGGGCCACTTCCGGCGGGGCGAAGATCGCCGCCGCCTGTCGGCGAGGCTACCGGATGGGCGTGTTGTCGCCGCCCGTCTCGGCGGCAATTTCTTCGGCCCCCCGCGCGCCAACCCGCTCATCTGGTTGGCATTGATTGCGGGCATTACCGGCTTGATCGCCTGGCCGATCGTGCGGCATCTGACTGGTCGGCTCGAACGTCTGCGTCGCGGCGTCGAGGTGTGGGGCGGCGGCGATCTCGCGTTGCGCGCGCCCGTTGAGGGCAAGGACGAGGTGGCGGCGGTCGCAGAGAGTTTCAACCGCGCGGCGGAGCGTATCGAGGGCCTGGTAGCTGCCCACCGCTCGCTGCTCGCCAATGCCAGCCATGAACTGCGTTCGCCACTGGCGCGCCTGCGCATGGCGAGCGACCTCAACGAGGCAGCACCGAGCGAGGCGCGCCGCCGCGAGATCATGCGCAATCTGTCCGAGCTGGACGAGTTGGTGGAAGAGATATTGCTGGCGAGCCGTCTTGACCATGCCGGGACGGTCGAGCTTACCGATGATGTCGACCTTCTGGCACTGGTGGCGGAGGAAGGCGCGCGCCACCGCGTCGAAGTGACCGGTGAAGCCGCGACGGTCAAGGGCAATGCGCGCCTGCTCGCCCGCCTCGTGCGCAACCTGATCCAGAACGCGCTACGCCACGGCGCGCCACCGGTCTCCGCAGAAGTCCGCAGCCATGGCTCCGCGGTCGAGCTTGCCGTGCGCGACCATGGGCAGGGCATCGCGGAGGCGGAGCGCGAGCGGGTGTTCGAGCCGTTCTACCGCCCCTCAGGCCGTAGTGAGCACGCCAGCGGCTGGGGATTGGGCCTGTCGCTGGTGCGCCAGATCGCACAGCATCACGGTGCAAACGTACGGCAAGAGGGGCCCACCGACGGCGGTGCTTGCTTCATCGTCACGTTTCCGACAAAGCATGATTAAATCGTTGATACGCTTCCATGTGGAACGCGTTCGCTCACATGAGTGGAGCCCTTGCCAAATTGTTCTCCAGTGAGGTCGGCAGCTATTCGGTTAACTTGTATGCTCCGGGATCTCGTGGTCGGTGGCCGGTTTCGCAGGCGCCGAAGACTGCACGACTGTCGACAATTGGCCGGCAGCTGACCCGGCCGTGACACGGCGGATCGGATCCGACAGCAACCGCAGGCCATTCAGCACGACAAGGACGGTTCCACCCTCATGGCCGATGACCGCCAGCGGCAGGGGCAGGTTGAAGAACAGGCCGCCGGTGACCAGAACCACCATCGCTCCGATGGCGACGACGAGGTTCTGCCGGATGATGCTGGCGGTGCGACGGGCAAGCCGATGCGCTTGGGCAAGCCTTTCCATATCTTCCGACAGCAGCGCTACGTCGGCGGCCTGGAGGGCGACATCGGAACCGGCCGCGCCCATGGCGATGCCGACATCGGCGCGGGCAAGGGCGGCAGCGTCATTGACGCCATCACCGACGAACGCGACCTTGCCGGTTGCCGCCAGTTCTCCGACTTCGCGCACCTTGTCGTGAGGCAGCATCCCGGCATGGATCTCCTCGGGCTTCAGCCCAAGCTCGGCGCCGATGCGCAGCGCTACAGGCTTACGGTCTCCCGTCATCATGACGATCCGGTGCACGCCACTGTCGCGCAGGGCGGCCAACGCCGCAGCGGAGCTGGCCCTGGCCTCGTCCGCCACGCTGACGGCGCCCAGCACAGTGGCGCCGCGCCCGAGATAAATCACCGTTTGGGCGTTGCCGGCAATCTTTAGCAACTCGGGGCGATCGATACGCGCGCCCATTTCCTCAACCAGATACGAGTTGCCCGCCCACACTGGGCCGAGCGCATCGAATCCTTCTATTCCGACACCTGGTCGCGCGTTCACGTCGACGACATCTGCTATGTTAAGATCACGGGTCGCCACCTCCCTGCGGATCGCGGCGGCGATATGGTGTTCCGAATGCGCTTCGAGGCCACCGAGCAGCGACAGGAAGCGCTCTTCGTCGCCGTCCAGCGCGACCACCTGCGTCACCGCGGCGCGGCCGGTTGTCAGGGTTCCCGTCTTGTCGAACGCAAACGAGTCGACAGCGGCGAGCGTTTCCAGTGCGGCGCCCCCCTTGAACAGGACCCCGCCCCGCGCGGCAGCCGAGAGCGCCGAAAGAATAGCGGCAGGCACCGAGATGACGATGGCACAGGGGCTGGCCGCAACCAGCAGCGTGGCGGCCTTGTAGAGCGCCTGCTCCCAGTCTCGCCCCAGCCAGTAGAAGGCAGCGAAGGCGAGCATCGCGCCTGCCATAACCGCAACGGTATAGCGCTGCCCGAACCAGGAGCTGAACCGTTCGGAAGGAGCCTTTGCGGCCTGCGCCTCTGTCACCAGCAGGATCATACGAGCAATGGTGCTGTCGCTGACCGTGCGGGTGATGGAGACTTCCAGCACGCCGTCGAGATTGACGGTGGCCTCGAAAACTTTAGCGCCGGTCTCCTTGGAGACGGGCATGGATTCGCCGGTGATGTTGGCCTCGTCGATGCCACCGCGCCCGCTGACGATCACGCCGTCGGCCGGGACCCTTGCGCCGGGGCGCAGCACCACCATGTCGCCGACGGCAAGTTCAGCCGCCGGAACCTCTACGACCCTGCCGTCCGTGCGCTTGCGCAGCGCTGTTTCCGGCCGCAGCGCCATCAGCGCCTCGATCGCGCGGCGCGCGCGTCCCAGCGCCCGGTGCTCGAGCGTGGTGGAAATGCTGAACAGGGTCAGCAACACGGCGCCTTCGAAAGGCGCGCCGACTACGGCGGCGGCGATCGCCGCGACGACCATCAGCAGGTCGATGTCCAGGATGCGTTCGCGCCAGAGTGCGGCCAGGGCCCGCCATGCGGCTGGCATCCCCCCGGCAAGATAGACGAGTGCCAGGCCCGGCGGGTCGAGGAAGGCCAGTTCCCCGCCGAAAAGCCATCTGCCGGCGATGGCGAGAACCATCCCCAGAACGGTTGCCAGAGACAAGGTCATCGGAAAATCTAAAGACACGGATTGCTTCACGTCATCCTCAAGATCGTTTCAGTCGCACGGCGGGCCGCCGCTGACAGCATATTCTCACATTTGGCGCTTCCAGACAGGTCACATCGTCATCCGTCGATGAAGAACCGGGCCTCGAAGCCGTCCTGTCGCTCCTCGCGCGGCGACAGCAGCTCGATCCTGCCGCCGCTGCCGGCGGCGATGGTCCGGGCGATGGCCAGTCCGAGGCCCGCGCCGTCCGTCTGTGCCCGCCCCCGCTCGAACGGCTCGGACAGGCGGGCAAGCACGTCCTGTGCGATGGCCGCGCCCGCATTGGCGACGCACAGCACGCCGTCGGCGGACAGCGTCACCCGCACCGGCTCTTGCCGCGAACCATGCTTCAGCGCGTTTTCGATCAGGTTGCGGGCCAGGATCGCGAAGGCATCGGGATCGATATGCGAGAGCGCCGGGGCCTCGGGCACAACCAGTTCGACCCGTCCGGCATTGCCGGCGCTTGCGGTCATTTCGTTCACCACCATATGGAGGATGGCGGCGAGATCGGTCGGCTCCGCTGCCCGAAGCCTCGCCCCTTCGGCTCTCGCCAGTTGCATGAGCTTTTCCGACAGTCTGGCGAGGCGGCGCAATGCCGCCTCGATCTCGCGACCACGCGCGCGGGCGGCCTCGTCCGACGTTTCGATGACAAGTCTTTGCGTTTGCGCAAGCGCCGCCGCGACCGGTGTGCGCAGCTCATGCGCGGAATTGGCGGTAAAGCTGCGCTCGGCCTCCAGCGTGCGCCTGAGACGCTCCAGCAAGCGGTTCACTGCTCGCGCGTTCGGTTGGATCTCCGAAGGCAGGCCTTCGGCGGAGATAGGGGTGAAATCGCCTGCACCCCGGACTTCGATGTCCGAGCGGAAGCGCCGGAGCGGTGCCATGGACAGGCGCACCACCGCCCATACTCCGATCAGGCTTATCGGGATAAGCAGGCCAAGTGGAAGAGCCAGCCCTACAAGTATCTCGCGAGCGACCATCTGGCGGCGGGCCAGCGGCTCGGCGATCGAGATCGTGATGGTGCCCTGAAGTGCGGCGTCGGAATAAATGCGGTGTGTGGAGGTGTTCGCGAACCCCATGGCGGTAAACGGCGGAAAGACGGACAGATCGGCTTTGTGTGAGCGCAGCAGCACCCGATCTTCGGCGTCCCTCACCACATAGGTGAAGTACTCATTGTGCTCGCGCATCGTCGCGACGCTCTGGCTAGCATCGTCGTCGCTGTCGCGGCCGACGATGTCGCGAACGGCCAGCGGCAGCAGGCGCTGCCCGGTTTCCTCTAGTGCGCTGTCGAACACCTCATCCATCTCGTGGCGAAGCTTCTGGATGGTCACCGCGGCCGCTGCCACCCAGAGCAAGGTCAAGCCAAGCCCCAGCCAGAGCGACAGGCGCCATTGCAGGCTTCGAGGCGCAATCATCGAGTGTCGCCCAGCCGATAGCCGATCCCGCGCACCGTATCGATGACCGAATGCCCCAGTTTCTTGCGCACACGGCTGACATGGACCTCGATCGTGTTGCTTTCCACTTCAGCCCCAAACGCATAGAGCCGCTCTTCCAGTTGCGTCTTCGAAATCACCTGACTGGGGCGCCGGACGAAAGCCTCGAACAGCGCCCACTCGCGCGCCGTCAGGTCGATGGAGCGGCCATTGCGCAGAACCGTCCTGGCGGCAAGATCGATCTGAAGGTCGCCGATCTCGACCAGCGGATTGGGGTTGCCGCTGTAACGACGCGCCACCGCACTCAACCGCGCCGACAGCTCGGACAGATCGAAGGGCTTGGTCATGTAGTCGTCCGCTCCCGCATTGAGCCCGGCGATGCGGTCGGAGATCTGATCCAGCGCCGTCAGAATGACGACCGGTGTGACGCTGCCCTTGCGACGCAGATCGCGCAGGAAGGCGATGCCCCGCCCGTCGGGAAGCATGAGGTCGAGAAGGACAAGATCGTAGGCGGTGCTATCCAGATGGTCCATCGCCGCGTCGAGGCGGGTGACCCAGTCGACCGAATGACTGTCGGCCGCGATGTGATCACGCACCGCCGCGCCAAGGATCGTGTCGTCTTCCACCAGAAGGATTCGCATGCACACTCCATCCTGACTGCGCCTATCCCTGGTCGGTGGACCTGTCAGTTGGCTGACAGATAAGTCGGTTGGGCTTCAGCTATTCGTCAGGAATGAATGCCAGCATTTCTTCATGTAAACGCTGATGCAGGACAAATGACATGATGAAACATATCGTGGCAGCTTCGCTTTTCTTCATCATGGTTGGAGCCGGTTCGGCGATGGCTGACGATGATTGTCACGTGCCGATGGATCAGTGGCAGTCTCGCGAAGCGGTTGAGGCAATGGCCAAAGCACGCGGCTGGCAGGTGAGCCGGATCAAGATCGATGACGGTTGCTATGAGGTCAGGGGTCTTGACGACGCTGGAAATGCATTCAAGGCGAAAATCGATCCCGAAACCCTTTCAGTCGTCAAGATGAAGCGCAAGGACCGGCATGATGAGGACGACACGCGCGAACGGCGGCAATCTTCCGATCCCGGCACGGGCGGCGCTTCGGGCGCCCCACCTCCCTCGAACAAGCTGTTCGAATCGGGGAAGCTGCCGAAAAGCGTCGTCAAGTAAGGTGACATGACCGACAGGCCGGGCCGGTGGCGGTCCTGCACACCCAACCCTTTCCACCGCAGGAAAAGCCAACCATGTCGAGCAATCCCCTCCGTTATTCGAAAACCATGATCGTTGTTCACTGGCTGACCGCCCTTCTGGTGGTCGGCGCCTGGCTGACCGCAGAGGGTGGCCGCGAAGTGATCCAGGATCCACCCTTGCTGCATTTCACGCTGGGGCTGGCGGTGCTGGCCCTCATTGTGCCGCGCCTGATCCTGCGGCTGGCCGGTGCCGCACCTGAGGCGATTGGCGGGCGCGGATGGCTCGCAACCGCCGCAAAGGCTGGCCACGGCCTGCTCTATCTACTCATGGTCGGCCTACCGATCACCGGCTGGTACGCTGCATCGCGCATGGGAGTGCCGGTTTCCTTTCTCGGCATCGAGCTTCCGGCGCTCACCGCAGCGGTCCAGGGACGCCCCGGCCTGATCGCCGATCTGCACGAAAATGCCGGCACATTCATCCTGATCCTTGCCGGCCTGCACGCGCTGATGGCCATCTGGCACCAGTTCGTGCTGCGCGACGGAACGCTCCAGCGCATGAGCCTGCGCTGAACAGAGGGGCTTCCGTTCGCGGGCGCGGCCAACCATAGTTGGCCCGAAGGATGCCATGGCGGCGGGAATGGATCCGGCAAGGCACGGCAACATCGCAGGGAGGCTTTGGTGCACGCGCATCTGCATCCGGAGACCCATCTGGTCGCTCGCATCGGCTGGCTGCGAGCGGCGGTTCTCGGCGCGAATGACGGGATCGTCTCGACCGCCAGTCTAATCGTCGGCGTCGCGGCGGCCTCTGCCTCGACGTCCGAAGTGCTCGTTGCCGGCGTCGCCGGCCTAGTTGCCGGCGCCATGTCCATGGCCGCCGGCGAATATGTCCGAGGTGACGGCGGCGCGACCGCGGCCGATCTCGATCGCGCCGTTTATCGTGGCTCGATTGCGCACCTCCGGAACCGTCATGCCGAGAAACCTTGCCGCCGCGCAAGCCCGTTGTCGATAGCCGCATTCATGTTGGCGGCAGTTCCGATAATCGAGATGGGTGCCAGCTGTTCCAGACGATCCATGCCTCACGAATGAGCCAGCCGCTCAGTTGCCATGCGAAGTGGATTTTCTGGACCCGATCATCCTGATCGTCTGGAACTATTTGACGATATTCGCAATGCTCTCGCCGGACACGGCGATGCCGAGAATGCCGACGATCAACAGTATCAGCAGCATCGCCGTGGCTCAGGGCTTGGCCCGCTCAACTGATCTTGTAGGTCGCCTCGAATTCGCTGAACTCCATGAGCCCGACGGCATCAACAATGACGTGGACAATGTCACCCTCGGGCAACCAGTCCATCATGTCGACCGGGAGTAAGAAGCGTTGGCGACGATTCGGTTCGCGAATGAAATGGGCCATACGAGCGTTCGACGGAAGCTGACGCGGAGCGGATCATGCCGCCTTGGGCCGTCAATCTAGAAGGAATGAGCCGGAGTTGCGCGGAGCTGGCCCTTCCCCATGGCTCCGTGAGGATTGAGGGTGGCGTGACTGCCGCTTCTTCTTTTCCATTGGATCGCGCCGGGCGCGCAGTTTTGGCAAGACATAGCAATTGGAGGCCGGCCTGCGCCGATCAACGCATCTCGAAAAGCTCCTGATGAAAGCGCACTGGTGGCAGGCCGAGCTTGACCAACCCGGATTTCAGCGCCGCGCCCATGGCGGCCGGGCCGCAGAACCACACATCCGCATTGGCCAGGTCCGGCACTATCGCCGCGACATGTTCAGCCGTGATCAGTCCCGCCTCGTCGCTGAAGTGCAGATGGAGGTTCGCCCCGGCAGCCCGCGCGTCCAGGTCGAGAAGCCGGTCGCCTTCCGGGTAGGATTGTGGCGTCGAGAAGAAGAAGTCCACGAGCTTGCCGTCGGGATGCTCCCCCAGGTGCCGCATCCGGGCGATGAAGGGCGTGACCCCGACACCCCCTGCAATCCAGATCTGGCGCGGTGCATCCGATGCGAAATCGAACGTGCCCCACGGCCCCTCGACCTTGACCTCATCGCCGGTCTTCAGTGTCCTGGACAGGGTGGAAGTGTAGTCGCCGAGCTCCTTGATCAGAAAGGAAACACGACCATCGCCGCGCCATGCGCTGAGAATGGTGAACGGATGCGGCGCTTCCTCGCCCGTGGACAGGAAGGCGAACTGACCCGCCTCATGCCCTTTCCAGCGGCTGTCGAGTTGCACTTCGAGTTCGAGTGTTCGCACACTCTCGTGGTAGGTGATGCCGACGACATTGCCGATTGCGCGGTCGTCGGTGACGCGGAAGCTCCGCCACAGGCAGACGATGCCGCTCCATATGCCCGCCGCCATCACGATCCCGAGCACGGGGCCGAGCAGGCTGGTCCAGGCGCTGATGTCCAGCAGGACCACCGAATGGTAAATCAGTACGAAATAGGTCGGCACGAACAGCCAGTGCGTCTTGAAGAACAGGCGATAGGGGAACCGCTTTACCAGCGCGAGGATGCTGAGGACCAGAACGAATTTCCAGGCCTGATCACCGATGAAGACGGCCGTGTCGTGCTGCGCTTCGGCAAACCCGGCCCATCCGTCGATAGGTGCGGCAGAGGTCCCGGCATCGAGTTCGGCCGAGCGGACAAACCCGTAAGCTTGCCAATGCACCGCGGCGACGATCAGATTGGCGATGCCCAGCCATTTGTGCAGGCGATACATCTTGTCGAGGCCGTTCATCCACCGCTCGACGATCCGCGGGCGCGCTGCCAGCATCAGCGACAGGCTCATCAGCACGATGGCCAGAACCCCCGTGCCTTGCATGAATGCATCGCCAAACCGGCGCGTCGCGGATCCGCCCAGCCACAGCGGCAACTCGGCACTGAGCCACATCACAAGCGTGGCCGCAACAATCCAGACAAAGGCCGTACGAACGCGAGTCATATATCCCATCCCGCTTGGGGGTACTTGCACCGGTAGTCTGCCAAGACTTACCCGCGTCTTTCACGGTTTCAAGTCGAATTAACTGCCGCTTGTCTCAGCGACCTTCGAAAACTGCACTGGGAGTTCGTCCGCCGAACAGAAAACCCCAAGAAGAACAGTTAACCCAGCCTGACTAGGCCGCGATAAATGGCTAGATCCCTGCCCTTTAAGCCTTCATGGCGCTCGGAAGCGCGGCGAGCTTCAAGACATTCCAATCGAGCTTCAGTTGAGAGTGGCTTCGCTTGAGCGGATAATCGTCGGCACCGGTATCGATGCCAACCGCAAGCGACCAGAAGCGGCGGACGGACAGCTTCATATCATCACCGGGATGACGGAAAATAACCAGGGGGACAACACGGCGGTCCGATCGCCGTGGCTGGCTTTACAAGCAGCTTGCCGATGGATGACGCAAATCCCTGATGTTCTCGAGGCAGGACGGCGTAGATTGTGCAGATGAAGCACCCATCCACTCTATTGAATTTCATTCGTCGTGCCGCATCCGAAGCGGCTCACTGTAGGAGGAATATCGCATGAAGGCCTATTTCTACGCTGCCACGATATCCGTGGCGACGGTATTTTTCGCAACGGCGACAGCTTCGGCAGACGACGCCGAGGCTGGCAAGAAGGTGTTTGCCGCATGCCGGGCTTGCCACCAGATCGGTGAGAAGGCCAAGAACGGGGTCGGGCCGGAGCTCAATGGCCTGATCGGCCGGCACTCAGGTTCGGTCGAAGGGTATAAGTATTCACCGGCAAACAAGGATTCCGGGATCGTCTGGGACGAGGAGACGTTCCGCGAATATATCAAGAATCCGAAGGCCACCATTCCCGGCACCAAGATGATCTATGCAGGCTTGAAGGACGAGCAAAAGATCTCGGACCTGATCGCCTATCTGAAGAAATTCGACGCGGACGGAAAGACGCATGATTGACTGCTCCTGATCTTCAACAGGCAGGCTGAAAACAGATATCGAGCCCGGACGGGTCGTGCCTTTTCATGTGTGCACGACCCGTTCCGGGTTTTTTCGTACGGGCGTCGCCCAGCTTCTTGGAGCGCGACCCGGCAGCGACCGTGCAGGATTGCGCCACGCCGATCGTTCCTGACGATAAGCTGAAGCAAAAGTCACGGGGCCGTCAGCAAGCGCTCAGGCACATTCTCCAGATTGATCGCACCGGCGGGCAGAAGACACCGCCGGTGCGCGGCTCTGGAAAGGCACCATTGACATGAAATCGCTTCTTGCACTCCTCGCCATCACGACGGCGCTCACGTTTCCCGGCCTCGCCATGGCCCGGCCTGTCACGCTGACCACGACGCTGAGCAACTATGGAGGAGACGGCGCCTATCTGGCGCTCTATGTCACCGATGCGCAGGGCGCCTATGTGGGCAGCCTGTGGATGGCCGGCGCCAAGTCCAAATATTACGAGCACCTGTCCGGCTGGTATCGCGCCACCGGCGGCAATGTCGCGGAGATCGACGGCATCACCGGCGCCAGCGTCGGGGCGGGCCGCACACTGGAAATCACGCTCGATCTGGCCGACGCGCTGTTCGACGCCGGCTATACGCTGCATGTCGATGCCGCTGTCGAGGACATGCGCGACAGTCCCAACGAAGTGGCTGTGCCGCTGACGGCCGCCGGTGCCGGCACGGCGGTGCCCGGCCGGCGTTACATTGTCGATTTCTCCTACGCCATGTAGCGGGAGGCAGCCATGATGCGCGCCCTTCACCGCTGGTCCGGCCTGCTGGCCGCGCTTCTGCTGGTGGTGCTCAGCCTGAGCGGAGCGGCCCTGTCGCTGTTCCCCGCCGCCGAGCGTCTGACTTCGCCGCAGGCGACGGCCACGCTGTCGGTGGCCAATCTGGCGGCACGCATCGAGGCCCTTCACCCGCAAGTGGAGCAGATCCGGCGCTCACCTTCGGGCCGGATCACCGCCTACTGGTTCGAGAACGGTGCGCCGCAGGCGGCGATCATCGATCCGGCGACCGGACAAGGCATCTCTGCCGCTGATCCCAACCCGTTCGAACGGTGGCTGATCAACCTGCATCGCTCGCTTTTCCTGGACGACGGCGGCCGCATAGTGATGGCCGCCGGCGCTGCCGCCATGCTGGTGCTGGCTCTGTCCGGCGCGGGGCTGGTGGCGCGCCGGGCCGGTGGCTGGCGGCGTTGGTTCGCGCCGCTGCGCGGTCCGCTCGCCGGCCGGCTGCATGTCGAGATTGCGCGCGTCGCGGTCGCCGGCCTTCTGCTGTCCTCGGCCACGGCCCTGTGGATGACGGCCTCGACCTTCGATCTTTTGCCCGACGGGCCGACATCGCCAGCCTTCCTCAACGACGCGAGCGGCCAGACCGGGGCGTCCGTCGCGGCCATGGACAGGCTGAAGCAAACGCCCGTCGCCGAACTGCGCAGCCTGTCATTCCCCGATCCCGGCGACGCGGCCGACATCTTGAGCCTCAAGACGGATCGCGGCACGGGCTATCTCGACCAGGGCACCGGCGCGGTTCTGGCATGGAGCGACCTGACCGGGTGGCAACGCGTTTCGGAAACCATCTACATGCTGCACACCGGCCAGGGAGCGGCAACTCTCGGGCTGGTCCTCGGATTCATGGCGCTTGGCGTACCGGCGATGGCGGGCACGGGCCTTGCCCTGTGGCTCGCAGGCCGGCGCGGGCGGCCGCGCATTCGTGGCAATGTCGCCGCCGGGCATGCCGAGACGATCCTGCTGGTCGGCAGCGAAGGCGGCAGCAGCTGGGGCTTCGCCGCGACCTTGCATGCCGCGCTGTCAGGTGCAGGCCAGACGGTGCATGCCGCGCCGATGTCGGCCTTCGACCCGGCGCGCTACCGGCAGGCGCGGCGCGTCCTGATCCTCGCCGCCACCTATGGCGACGGCGACGCACCGGCCTCGGCCGGGGGCTTCCTCGATCGGCTGCAAACTTTGTCCGTGGCCCCTTCCGCGCCGCTGGCGGTGCTCGGCTTCGGCGATCGCGGATTTGCCGCCTATTGCGCCTTCGCGCAGGCGGTGACGGAGACGGCGGCAGCCAGGGGATGGCGCCAACTCATCCCGTTCGACACGGTGGACCGCCAGTCGCCGCAGGATTTTGCCCGCTGGGGCCGCTCGCTTGGCGTGGCGATAGGCATCGACCTTGTCCTTGCCCACCAGCCGGTTCCGCCGGCTGCCCTGCCGCTGATGCTGCTTTCGCGCCGCGACTATGGCGCCGATGTTCAGGCCCCGACGGCCATCCTGCGCTTCGCCCTGCCTGAAATTGCGCTGTGGCGGCGGCTGGCCGGTCATGGCTTTGGCCGCTTCCGCGCGGGCGACCTCCTCGGCATCCTGCCGCAAGGCGCGTCCGTTCCCCGGTTCTATTCGCTCGCCTCCGGGCGTCGCGACGGCTTCATCGAAATCGTCGTGAAGAAGCATCCAGGCGGCCTGTGCTCCAGCCAGCTTTTCGGGCTGGAGCCCGGGGACACGGTCAGCGCTTTCCTGCGCCGCAACCCCGGCTTCCATCCCGGCCGTGGCCGCGCACCGCTGATCCTGATCGGCGCCGGCACGGGGATCGGGCCGCTGGCCGGCTTCGTGCGCGCCAATAGGCGGCAGCGCCCGATCCACCTGTTCTTCGGCATGCGTCACCCCGGCAGCGACTTCCTCTACGATGCGGAACTGACGGGCTGGCAAAGAGAGGGCCGTCTGCGCCATCTCGCCACCGCCTGCTCGCGCGGGCGCATGCCCCGCTACGTGCAAGATGCGTTGCGCGAGGAAGCTGCCGAGATCACGCGCCTGGTCGCCAGGGGGGCGCGGGTCATGGTCTGCGGCGGACGCGACATGGCGGCCGGCGTCTCCGCCGCGCTCACTGATATTCTCGCACCTGCGGGCCTGACGCCGGCCCTGCTCAAGGCTCAGGGACGCTATGTCGAAGATGTCTATTGAAGCGAAGCGCCAGGCGCTGAACGGCCCCACCATGGGCACGCGCTGGACGGCGCTGTTTTATGCGGCGGAAGCGTTCGATCCCGGGCCGGTCCGCGACGCACTGCAGGCGGCGGTGGACGAGGTGGATGCGCAGATGTCCACCTGGAAGCCCGGCAGCGACCTGATGCGCCTCAACGCGGCGCCGTCCGGTGCTTGGGTGGAGGTGCCGAAGCGTTTGATGGAGGTGCTCGCCCTCGCGCTCGACATCGGCCGCGCCTCGGGCGGCGCGTTCGACATCGGCATGGGCGATGCGGTGGCCACCTGGGGCTTCGGCCCGGCGACGGCCGACCAGCACCTTATCCGCAACGCCCGCGATGCGCCGCGCCGGCCTGCCCACTCGGTGCTGGAACTGGATTCGACAAGCACAACGGTGCGCAAGGCTGCGCCGATCACTCTCGACCTCAACGGCATCGCCAAGGGTTACGGCGTGGACCGGCTGGCCGAGACACTGCATGGCTTTGGCATTTCATCCGGGCTGGTGGGCATCGACGGCGAGATGCGAGCGCTGGGCCTGCGCCCCGATGGCCAGCCCTGGGCCATCGCCATCGAAGCGCCCGATCCCGACCGCCGCGCGCCGCAGTCGCTGCTGGCCTTGCAGGACGCCGCCGTCGCCACCTCGGGCGACTACCGGCATGGTGTGACGGTTCAGGGCCGGCGCCTGTCACACACGATGGACCCAATGACCGGCGCTCCGCTCCGGTCGTCGCCCGCTTCGGTGACGGTCGTTGCCCGCAGCTGCGCCGAAGCCGATGCCTGGGCAACCGCGCTGATGGTGCTGGGTGCTGAGGCAGGCAGTGACCTGGCAGTGCGCCGTGGCCTCGATGCGCTCTTCCTCGAGCGCAGGGCCGATGGTGTCCAAGCCCGCACCGTCGGCCCGCTGTTCGACGGCGGAGTGGCGTCGAGGTCAGGCCGGGAGCGTTCTGTCGTCATCTGAAGCCTGTCCATTGATGCAAGGACTTCTTGCAGGCTTCGCCAATACCTAATCGAAAACGGACAGTCTAACTTCATCTCAACCCCAACGGCATTGCCTTGACCGCCCGTCGCGGCCGGAAGCAACGCATCAACCACAGGAGACGACCATGCAGACTGCAAGACCTTTTACCGCTTTCGCCCTGGCGCTTGCCCTGGCGCTGGGCGCGCCGGGGATCGCCGCCGCGCAAACCCATGCCCATGACGGCGCCGGCGAGGCGGCAATCGAGATCACGCTGAACAATGGCGCCAAATGGCAGGGCGATCAGAACATGATCACCGGTATGACCGCGATCCACGGCACGATGGCCGCCAATCTGGAGGCGATCCATGCCGGCACGCTGCCGGCCGATGCCGGCAAGGTGATTGCCGCCGACATTCAAAAGCAGCTCGATTTCATGGTCGAGAACTGCGTGCTCGAACCCAAGGTCGACGAACAGTTCCACGTCGTCCTGGGTGAAGTCATGAACGGCGTCTCGGCGCTGGAGGAAGGCGAGGTGGAAACAGGCGCGGTGACGATCGTCCAGGCGCTCAACGCCTATGGCGAGCATTTCGAGCATCCCGGCTGGCAGGCGTTCAACTGATACAGGTCGGGTGTCAGCCCGAAGGATGGGTCCGGCGGGGGCGTCATGCCTCCGCCGGTTTCGTCTTGCAGGGGCAGCGCCCTTCCAGCAGATCGGCATTGGCGGCGAGCGCCGCGGCCATGAAATCCAGAAAGATGCGGATACGCGCGGTATTGCGCAGATCTTCATGGGTCAGAAGCCACAGATCCAGCATGAAGTCTTCGGGAAGCGAGGTGGCGCGAACCAGTTCGGGATCGCAATCGGCAAGCACGCAGGGTAAAGCGGCAAGGCCGATCCCGGCTCGCGCCGCGGCATGGGCGGCGATGATCGAATTCGTCCGATAGACCTGCCGCATCTGCGGCCACCAGCGCGCCAGGCTGCGGCTCAGTGGGCCGTGGGCTGAGCCATAGCCGATCCAGTCACCGTGGGCTGGATCGCCCGGCCCCCGTACGCCAGTGTGCACAGCTGCGTAGACGGCAAAGGCCAGTCGGCCAACTCGTCGCCCGACCAGCGTTTCCTGCACCGGATTGCCGATCCTCAGCGCCACGTCCGCCTCGCGCCGCGCCAGGTCCAGCATCGTGTCCGCCACCACCACCTCGATTTCGATTCCAGGCCATTCGGCCCGGAACGCGGCAATATGGCGGGGAAGCACCGCCACGGCCAGCAGGTCGGTCGCGGTGATGCGGATCATCCCGCTCGGTCGCTGGTCCTGCCCGGTGACAGTGCGGTCGAGCGTGGCAATATCGGCTTCGATCCGCTCGGCGGCGGCCAGTGTTTCTTCGCCCGCGAGCGTCAGCGCATAGCCGGTCGGCAGCCGTTCAAACAGCCGCACTCCCAATGTCGTCTCGAAGCCGGAAATCCGGCGAAACACCGTCGAATGATTGACACCGAGACTGCGCGCCGCACCCGACAGGCTTCCGGTTCGTGCGACCGCTAGAAACACCCGCAAATCGTCCCAATTCGCGACCTGTGCATTCATGCAAAGCTACCTTTCGGCTTTTGCCAATCCTTGTGCGCGGATTGCATAGCTATCTCTACCTCAGAAACAACGCCGATCAATCGAAAGGATCAGACCATGACCGCAACCCCCATTCGGACCCTGCTGCGCAGCGATGAGCTGTCTTGCCCAAGCTGCGTGCCAAAGATCGAGAAGTCGCTGCTGGCGTTGCCCGGCGTAACGAAGGCCGAGGTAAAATTCTCCAGCGGCCGCATCGAGATCGAGCATGATCCGGCGCTCAGCGACGTGGCCGCTCTGGTCAATTCGGTCGCCAAGGTGGGCTATGCCGCCAAGCCGTCGGCATTCTGATCAGACTTTCTGAGCCAGCAGCGGCGCGAAAGCCGAACTCCACTTCTCGCCCGATGCTCCGAGCCCTGTCGTTTCCTGCGGCAGGGCTTACCTGTGAAGGAGACGTTCCATGTTATCCCGGTTGACCGCCGTTTACCGAAACCCAGCCGACCGGCGCAAATGGCTGACCATTGCCAGTGGCCTGTTCATCACCGTCGCGCTGGTCGCCTACTATGGCTTCGGGCTGGCGGCCCCGTGGGCACCGCTGATGACGATTGCCGCGGTCCTTGCCGGCTATGACATTGCGCTCAGGGCCTGGGCATCGCTGCGGCTGCGCCATCTCAGCATCGAATTGCTGGTCATCGTCGCCGCCATCGGTGCACTGTTCATCGATAATCACTGGGAATCGGCCGCCGTCACTTTCCTGTTCATGCTGGGAGCATGGTTGGAAACGCGCACCATGAGCCGCACCCGTGGTGCGCTGAAAGCGCTGCTTGACGCCGCCCCCATCACGGCGACCGTACTGCGCGATGGCCAGCCGGTCGAGATCGCCGCCCATGAGGTGGTTCTGGGCGAAACGGTTCTGGTCAAGGCCGGCCAGCGTCTGCCGGTCGACGGCGAGGTGATCGAAGGCACCGCCGCTGTCAACGAGGCCGCCATCACCGGCGAGCCGATCCCGGCGGAAAAGGCACCCGGCTCGCGCGTCTTTGCGGGAACCCTGGCCGAAAACGGCTTGCTGCACCTGCGCGCCACCGGCGTCGGCGCCGATACCACGCTGGCCCGCATCATCAGCCGTGTCGAGGAAGCGCAGGAAGCCAAGGCCCCGGCCCAGCGGATGATCGAAAGCTTCGGGCGCTGGTATACGCCGGGCGTGTTCGTGATGGCGGTCGTCAGCTATGTCGTGACGCGCGACATTGAGCTGGCGTTGACACTGCTCGTCGTCAGTTGCCCTGGTGCACTCGTCATCTCGACACCCGTCTCCGTGGTGGCCGGGATCGGGCGGGCGGCCCGCGCCGGCATCCTGATCAAGGGTGGTGAGCATCTGGAAAATGCCGGGCGCATTACGGCACTTGCGCTCGACAAGACCGGCACGCTGACCGAAGGCCAGCCGCGCCTTGCAGAAATCGTAGCGCTGGCGGGCAAGAGCAAGGAAGACGTTCTGCTGTGGGCTGCGATTGCCGAAACCGGCTCGAACCATCCGCTTGGCCGGCCGATCATCGAGGCCGCGCGGGCGCAAGGGCATCTGCCCACCGCTGAGGCGCTGGAGGAAATCGCCGGCATGGGCCTGATCGCCCGCCACGATGGCGCGCAGATCGCCGTCGGGAGCCACCGCCTGTTCGATCATCTCGGCATTGCCTTCGACGCCGAGACCAAGGCCGGCATTGCCCGCCTGTACGGGCTTGGCCACACCGTGGTTATTGTGGCGCATGATGGCACGGTCGTCGGCTTGCTGGGACTGGCCGACATGCCGCGCGCCAGCGCCAAGCCGATGATCGATCGGCTGCATGCGCTCGGCGTGCGCCGGGTGGTGATGCTGACCGGCGACCAGCGCCCGGCGGCCGAGGCGATCGCCGCCGCCGTCGGCGTAGGCGAGGTCCATGCCGCCATGATGCCCGACCACAAGCTCGAGCAAATCCGGGCCATGCGCACAGAAGGCTTTCGCGTGGCGATGGTCGGCGACGGCATCAACGACGCCCCGGCACTGGCGGCCGCCGATATCAGCATCGCCATGGGCGCCAGCGGCAGTGACATCGCCATCGAGACGGCGGACATCGCGCTGATGACCGACGAACTCGGCAAGATCGCCGAAGCGATGGAGATCTCGCGTGCCACGCTGACCAATATGCGCCAGAACCTGGTCATCGCTGTGCTGACGGTGCTGGGCTTGCTGGCCGGCGTCTATACCGGCTCCATCCATATGGCGGGCGGCATGCTGGTTCACCAGCTGTCGGTGCTGGTCGTCATTCTCAACGGCATGCGCCTGTTGCGCGTTCCGGCTGCCGCAAAGGCCACTGCCGGGGCGGCCATCGAACCGGCACCCGAGCAGACAGTGGTGCGGGCCTCCACCTGAGCGAGCGGCATCGCAGCAAAACCCGCGCCGCCCCGGCGCGGGTTTTATGTTAAGAGACGTACCCGGAATTTTGGAAGCGGAATTTGATATGAAGCCCGTCAAAGATCGTCAGGAGTGGGACGATATCCTCGATTTCTGGTTTCCTGAAGGGCACTCTCTGACACTCGATGCGCAGACGCATCGTGCGCATTGGTTCTGGCGCATGCAGGGCGGTGCTGATGACGAGATCGTGGCGCGCTTTTCTGACCTCACCGAACAGGCCACCGCCGGCGCGCTCGACCACTGGGCGCACGACCCGCATGGCCGGCTGGCGCTGATTATCATCCTCGACCAGTTTTCGCGCTCTGTCTGGCGAGACGATGCGCGCGCCTTTGCTCAAGATCCTCGCGCATTGGCGCTGGCGACCGAAGGCTTTTCCAACGGGCATTATTCCGCGCTTGAAACGCCGTGGTTCCAGGTGGTGTTCGGCTTGCCGCTGGGCCATTGCGAAGGTTTTGACCATTTGCAGCGCCTCGACCGTCTGATCAGCCTGCGCGAAAAAATCGCGGCGGACGCGCCGGTCCCGCTGCGGCCGATCTATGGACCGCTGGTCAAGCAGGCACGGGACGTCCGCGAAGTCATTGCTTCCTTTGGGCGGCATCCGCATCGCAACGCCGTGCTTGGCCGCGCATCGACCCCGGCCGAGGAGCTTTACATCGCCAAGGGTGCGTTCCCGCACAGGAAAGCATTCCAGAAAGACTGATAGCCAAGCCTCATGATGCCACGCGCATTTTGAACGCGCTCACCACCGCACGGTTCATGGTCTCCATCTCCGCTCGTTTCCCTTCCCTTCCTGACCGAAAGCTGACGGTAATTGTTATTATGCCTCAGGAGTACGTCAGTTCTGCACCGCATAGTTTCCTTCATGAGCAACCACAACTCAGGAGTTGGAATCATGAAGAAGACATTGGCAATGCTTGCGTTCCTCGTCGCGTTACCGGTAACCGCTGCTTTCGCCGGGGAGAAATGCGACGTCCAGCCCGAACAGAGGCAATCCTTCGAAGCCTTGGGGAAGCTTGCCGGCGATTTCGGGTGGACCATCGACAAGATGAAGATCGACGATGGCTGCTACGAGCTTCACGTTACGGATGGCAGCGGGAACGTTCTCAAAGTGAAGATCGATCCGGCAACGCTGGACGTCGTCGATGGCAAGGTCAAGCGCTTCGGCGATGGCAACAATGCATCGGTGAACGGGAACGGAGATGGCATGACGGCCGAGGAAGACTGAAGTCGGATGCGCCGTACCTACCGAAGCTCCACAAGCTGAGGCCAGACCATCGACAAACCCCGCTACTTCTGCGGGGTTTGTTTCGATATCAACGCGCCGGGCACCTCAAGTCCTTAGGTTCCCGCTGGCTTCGTATGGGTGCGCACACAAAAGGTTGCGTAGAGCACTTCCACGACGTTGCGCGCCGATCCGCTTTCGATCCGGTACCAGATCGTCTGGCCGTCACGACGCCCCGCGATGAGCCGGTCTTTTCTCAGAAGCGCCAGATGTTGCGATACCGTCGAATCCCGAATGCCCAGGAATTCGGCAAGCTGGCCAACTGACTTCTCGCCGTCCACCAGTTGGCACAGGATCAGCAACCGGTGACGATTCGACATGGCCTTGAGAAGCTCGCAAGCCTCATCGGCGGCCAGTTGCATGGCTTCAACATCAAGTTTCATAGTTGCATATCTACGCTTGTTCGTATATTTGTCAATGCGGATCATCGCCCCGTGAATAACACAGCGGACAAAATCTTGTGAGGCGCCAGACGCAATGGAAACCGTTCGCACCATCGTTTGCCCGCAATGCACCACGGTAAACCGGGTGGTGGCAGAGCGTGACGCCCGTAAGGCCCGGTGCGGTTCGTGCAAGGCATCTCTGTTTGACGGCCATCCCGTTGAAGTCGATACGGCCATGTTCGACAAGCAGACCGGCCGCAGCTCCGTGCCGGTGCTGGTGGATGTATGGGCGCCGTGGTGCGGCCCGTGCCGAATGATGACGCCCGCGTTTGAAGAAGCCGCCCGGCTGCTGGAGCCTGATCTGCGGCTCATCAAGCTGAACTCGGACGAGCATCAGGAAATCGCTGCCCGGCTTGGCATTCGCGGCATCCCGACACTCATTCTTTTTGCGCATGGCTACGAGCTGGCCCGTACCGCCGGGGCGATGACCACGCAACAGATCGTCGATTGGGTGCGAAGCAAGCTTCCCCCAGGCTCGTGAACCATCATCAAGTAAGAGGAGGCGGGTGGTGAACAGAAGACAATTCCTTTTGGCAGGAGCGGCGTTTACCGCGGCAAACGGTATCGCGCTTTCCAGTGTCAGGGCCGCAACATCTTCCGCGAAGGCGCGCATCGTGATTGCGGGCGCTGGCGCTGCGGGACTGGCGCTCGCTTCGCGGCTGCGGCGACAGATGCCGAAGGCGGACGTCACCGTCATTGATGAGAAGACAGCGCATCACTTTCAGCCCGGCTTCACCCTTGTCGGCGCAGGCTTGTGGTCCCCTGACGACGTTACGTTCCGAAATGCGGACTTCATGCCATCGGGGGCCGATTGGATCACCGAGGCGGTTGCGGAATTCGACCCTGATTCGAACACCGTCGCCACGAGCTTTGGCCGGCGTGTGCCCTACGACTTCCTGTTCGTGGCGACAGGGCTGGCACTCGATTATGAGCGGATCGAGGGTATGGATCGTTCCCTGATCGGCACGAACGGTATTGCATCCATTTATGCCAACCCTCCTGCAGCGGCAGCCTCGTTTCGTGCGATCGATGCGTTTGTCGATCAGGGCGGCGTCGGCCTGTTCGGCCGGCCCACGACTGAGATGAAATGTGCCGGCGCCCCTTTAAAGGTCACTTTCATCACCGACGATCTGGCGCGCCGGAAAGGACGGCGCAGCGCGGTCAAGCTTGTTTATAACGCCCACAACCCAACGGTCTTTTCCGTTCCGCCCGTACATGACCGCGTCACGCAAATGTTTGCCGCGCGCGACATTGCCGTCAATTTCAGCCATGTCCTCAAGGCCATCGATCCGGGCGCAAAACGAGCAACCTATGAGACGCCAGAGGGCGTGGTCACATTTGATTACGACTTTATTCATGTCGTACCACCCATGCGCGCGCCGGATGCGGTCATGAACAGCCCGTTGCCCTGGCAGCACGGTCCGCTTGCCACCGATGGCTGGGTGGAAGCGGAGAAGGCGACATTGCGCCACCCACGCTATGCGAATGTCTTTGCGGTCGGTGACATTGCCGGAGTGCCACGCGGAAAGACGGCGGCAAGCGTCAAATGGCAGGTCCCCGTCGTCGTGGACAACCTGGTTGCTGAAACCTCTGGCAAGGAGCCTCTCGCCACCTACAACGGCTACACGTCTTGCCCGATGGTCACGGCCTACGGAAAGGCGATGCTGATCGAGTTCGACTATGACGGCAATCTCACGCCGTCCTTCCCGTTTATTTCACCCCTCGAAGAGCTCTGGATCTCATGGCTGATCGAGGAAAAGGGCCTGAAGGGCGCCTACAGGGCAATGCTGCGCGGTCTGGCATAGGAGAGGCATCATGGAAGATTTCAACCCCGTCACAATGTTCGCCATATTGCGGGAAAGCCTGGGACCATGGCTGTGGGGCCTTCTTCTGATCGCACTGGTTCTGGTTGTCGGTGTGGTGTCGGCTGCCATGAAGCTGCGATCCGCACGAAGATCGCCGAAGCACCCGATCATCGTGGCGGCCCTCGCTGGGGGCGTTGCAACAGCAATCTTCTTCATGCTGGTGCCGGGCTGGACCATGGCCACCCATGCCGCGCTCAACGGGCCTGTCGACTATCTTGCTGCTATCCTCATTGCATTCATTCCGGGTGGCGGTATCGCGGCGATGGTTTTTTCGATGGCGTCATGGCGCTGCGCACGCCGCACCACAGCAGTCTGCGCCAAAAGCATGGCGTGACTGACCGGGGCGAACAGGCGCTACCTGCGCGCGATTTGCCTGAGCGGCCCCTTGCAGACAAGCAAAGGCAAACGCGTATTGCGTACATTCATATGTTCGTATATAGGATGTTACATTAATCAGGGAGAATTTGCATGACCCTCGAACGTTCCGTCCTGGCATTCGCCGGCTTCATGGTGCTCGTTTCCGTGGCGCTGACCGTGTGGGTGTCACCCTATTTCGTTTGGCTGACCGTCTTCGTCGGTTTTAACATGTTCCAATCGGCCTTCACCGGCCTCTGCCCGGCAGCAAGCGTACTGAAGCGCCTCGGCTTCAAGCCCGCCTGCTCGATCTGAACCGCTAGAAAGCTGCCATGCGTATCGCTATCCCCACCGCTGCACGCGCTGCGGCTGCATTGACGCTTGCCGCCGGGCTCGTGGCGACGTCCCCGGTGCTTGCCATCGACACCTCAACGCTCAGCACGCAAACCGTGCCGGAATGGAAAGCGGTCTACGGAAGGGTGGAGGCACGCGATCTCGTGCCGGCGCGCGCGCGCATCGGTGGCACCGTCATCGAGCTTCTCGTCTCGGAAGGCGACACGGTTGCGGCCGGTCAGCGCATCGCCATGGTGCAGGACGACAAGCTTGCCTTCCAGGTCGCAGCCGTCGATGCGCAACTGCGCGTGCTGGACGCCCAGCTTTCGCGAGCCGAAGCCGAACTGTCCCGCGGGCGCTCGCTGGTCGAGCGCGGGGTCAGCACCGCACAGCGGCTGGAGCAATTGCAGACCGATGTGGAAGTGACGCGCAATCAGATCGTCGCCACGCAGGCGCAACGCTCGGTCGTTGTCCAGCAGGGCGAGGAGGGCGCCGTACTCGCGCCGGTATCCGGCGTAGTGCTCGGCGTGCCAATCACGCGCGATACGGTCATCATGGCCGGTGAAGCTGTAGCTACTGTCGGCGGAGGCGGCTTTTTCCTGAGGTTGGCGATCCCCGAACGCCATGCCGATGCCTTGAAGGAAGGCGCTGAAATCCGCGTTTCGGCCAGTGGCGCGGAAGCAATGGGTCGGCTCGCCAAGGTCTATCCACGTATTCAGAACGGCCGTGTTATCGCCGATGTCGAATTCGAGCGGCTCGACACCACTTTCGTCGATTCCCGTGTCCTGGTCGAAGTGCCGGTTGGTACGCGCGACGCGCTTCTGGTGCCCCGTTCAGCGCTCGCTACCCGCTCAGGGCTCGACTTCGTGCGCGTGCGGCAAGATGGCCAGGACGTCGAGCGTGCCGTGGTGCCCGGCGAGGTCATGCGGCGCGACGGCATCGCTTATGTTGAAATCCTGACCGGCCTTGCCGCCGGCGAAACGATTGTCGTTCCCTGATATGCTTAATCCCAGTGAACATGGCACCGGCCCGTCGCTCGGCATTGCTGGTGCGCTGACGCGCAGCTTCATCACCTCGGCGCTGACGCCGCTGATCCTCATTGCCGCGCTGGTCTTCGGCCTGATCGCGCTGATGGTTCTGCCGCGCGAGGAAGAGCCGCAGATTTCCGTGCCGATGGTCGACATCGCCGTACGGGCCGACGGATTGAAGGCGCCTGATGCCGTCAAGCTGATCACCGAGCCGCTGGAGACCATCGTCAAGGGCATCGACGGTGTCGAGCATGTCTATTCCCAGACAAGCGACGACCGCGTGCTGGTCACCGCCCGTTTCTTCGTCGGCACGTCGGCGGATACGGCAGTGTTGCGTGTTCACGACAAGATCCGCGCCAATATGGACCGCATTCCCGTCGGCGTGCCGGAGCCGCAGATTGTCGGACGCGGGGTGGACGATGTCGCCATCGTGTCGCTGACATTGGCCCCGGTTGCCGAGGCGGCCAGCCATATCACGCCCAACGACCTGACCCGCATTGCCCGCGAATTGAAGACCGAGATCGCCAAGATCGAAGATGTCGGCCTCACCTATCTGGTTGGCGGCGCCGACGAGGCGATCCGCATCGCGCCCGATCCCGCCCGACTGGCGCTTTATGGCGTCACCTTGCAGCAGCTTGCCGGCAAGGTTCAGGGCGCCAACCGCGCTTTTCCGGCCGGTAGTGTTCGTGACCTGGGCGAGCAGATCGTGCTGGCCGCCGGCGAGACGCTGGCCACCCCCGCCGCCATCGGCAATCTTTTGCTCACGTCGCGCGATGGTCGCCCGGTCTATGTGCGCGACGTCGCCACGGTCGGTTTTGTCACGAAACCGGACGAGGCGCTGGTCTCCACCGTGACGCGAGGCGAGGGCGCAACCGTGCTGCGTGTTCCCGCGGTGACGCTGGCTGTGGCCAAGCGCGCGGGCGCCAACGCCGTCACCGTGGCCGATGCCATCCTTCATCGCGTCGAGACGCTGAAGGGCTCGCTGATCCCCGACGAGATCGCCGTCGAAGTGACGCGCGACTATGGCGAGACTGCCAATGAGAAGGCCAATGAACTCCTGTTCCATCTCGGCCTTGCCACCCTCTCCATCATCCTGCTGGTCTGGTTCGCCATTGGCTGGCGCGAGGCGGTGGTGGTCGCTGTCGTCATCCCGGTGACAATTCTGCTCACCCTGTTCGCCTCCTGGGTGATGGGCTACACGCTGAACCGTGTCTCGCTGTTCGCGCTGATCTTCTCCATCGGCATTCTGGTCGACGATGCCATCGTCGTGATCGAGAACATCGCCCGCCATTGGGCGATGGGCGACGGGCGCGGACGACGGCAGGCGGCCATCGAGGCGGTGGCCGAGGTCGGAAACCCCACCATCGTGGCGACGCTAACGGTAGTGGCCGCCCTGCTGCCAATGCTATTCGTGTCGGGCATGATGGGCCCCTATATGAGCCCGATCCCGGCCAACGCTTCGGCGGCGATGATCTTTTCTTTTTTTGTTGCGGTGATGGTCACGCCCTGGCTGATGCTGAAGGTAGCCGGCAAGGCGCCGCTCCATGAGCATGGCTCCGGCCACGCCCATGGTGGGCCGCTAGGACGGCTCTATGCTGCCGCCGCGCGGCCGGTGCTGGCATCGAAGGGGCGAAGCTGGATCTTCCTGCTAGCTGTCGGCGCACTCACGCTGGGCTCGCTGATGTTGTTTTATACGCAGGCGGTGACGGTGAAGCTTTTGCCCTTCGACAACAAGTCAGAACTCTCCGTTATCATCGACTTGCCCGAGGGGTCGTCAGTCGAGGCGACCGATGCGGTGACGCAGGAGGTAGCGCGCATCGTTCTGGCGATGGACGAGGTGGTTTCGGTCCAGACCCATGCGGGTGCTGCCGCACCTTTCGACTTCAACGGCCTGGTGCGCCACTATTTCCACCGTGCCGAACCGCAGATGGGTGAGGTCGCGGTCAATCTAAAGCCGAAAAGCGAACGCAGCCGCGCCAGCCACGACATCGCCCTCGACATCCGCCAGCGCATTGCGACGGTGCGGATGCCGGATGGCACGACGCTCAAGGTGGTCGAGCCGCCGCCCGGTCCGCCGGTGATGGCGACGCTGCTGGCCGAGATCTATGGTCCCGACGCCGAGACGCGGCGCAAGGTCGCCGGAAAGGTGGAGGCGGCCTTCCGTTCCGTGCCCTTCATCGTCGATGTCGACAATTCCTATGGCACGGCCCCCCGACGGCTGCGTGCCACCATCTCCACCGATGACCTCGAATTCTTCCGGGTTGAGGAAAGCGATGTGCTTGACACCCTCGCGATACTCGGCGGCGGCACAACGGTGGGCTATTCGCATCGCGGCGAGGGCCGCCAGCCGATCCCGATCCGTATCGAACGGCCGAAGGATGAGCGCCGGCTGGACGAGCGCTTCCTGACCACGCCGATCCCGGCCAATGTGCTGCCGGGCGATCGTGGTGTGGTGGAACTGGGCGACGTGGTGCAGGTCGCCGAAGAGCGTGCCTCACTGCCGGTCTTCCGACGCAACGGCCGCGCCGCCGAAATGGTGACGGCGGAGCTTGCCGGTGATTTCGAAGCCCCGCTCTACGGCATGATTGCCGTGCAGCAAGCGTTCGATGTACAAGATTGGACCGGCCTGGAAAAGCCTGTCATCTCGTTGCATGGTCAGCCGCAGGACGAGCGCGCGCCGACACTGCTGTGGGACGGCGAGTGGGAGGTAACCTGGGTGACCTTCCGCGACATGGGCGCGGCCTTCATGGTGGCGCTGCTCGGCATCTATATCCTTGTCGTCGCCCAATTCGGCTCGTTCAAGGTGCCGTTGGTCATATTAACGCCGATCCCGCTGACCTTCATCGGCATCCTCGGCGGCCACTGGCTGTTTGGCGCCCCCTTTTCGGCCACCTCGATGATCGGCTTCATCGCGCTTGCCGGCATCATCGTGCGAAACTCGATCCTTCTGGTCGACTTCATCCGCCATGTCGATCCCGCCGGCCGCAACCTGACGGAAATCCTGATCGAGGCAGGCTCCATCCGCTTCAAGCCGATCCTGCTCACCGCGCTGGCGGCGATGATCGGCGCCGCCGTCATCCTCGCCGACCCGATCTTCCAGGGGCTGGCAATCTCACTGCTGTTCGGGCTCGCCTCGTCGACGCTGCTTACCGTTCTCGTCATCCCGGCGATCTACCGGGTGCTGCGGACGTGATTGCTACACCGCTCGGGTATAGTCAGGATCAGGCCGAAACAAGCACATCGCAGCCGGCGGCGTGCAACACATGGCGGGCGACGCTGCCCAGCAACAACTGCGAAAGCGCATTGCCGCCATGGGTGCCGAGCGCCATCAGATCGGTTCGGCCGCGGCGGGTGAAACGCACCAATGCCTGGGCGGCATCTCCATGGACGATCCGCAACTTGGCCTGGATGAGAGGAAGATCGTGCTCCTCCAGTGATGCGCTGATCTGCCGGCGGGCCTCGCTGGCTCTCGCTCGGCGGTAGCGGTCGATTTCCTTTTGCGGGGTTCCCGCTCTCAGCATCGCCTGCTCGAACGCTAGCGGAGTTTCGATGGCATGGATAAGCTCGATGACCGCATCCGGCGCAAGCCGCAAGGCAGCTTTCACCGCCGCCCGTGACGCTGTGGAAAAATCCACGGCAACGGTGGTGTGCCGATAGGGGTTGGCCACCGATGTCCGGACCACCAGGATCGGCTGTCGCGCGGTTCTCACGACGCGGTCGGCCGTGGAGCCAAACACCTTTTCACGCATGCTCCTGGCCTTGCCCGGGCCGATGACAATGAGGTCGGCGCCTTCGCGCTGCACGATCTCGTCGATGACCTGATATGGCTTTCCGGTCTCAACGACGATGTCCACCACCGCTTCGGACCCGGGATTGCCGGTCAATTGCCTGATCCGGTCGACTGCATTCCGTTCCACTATTGCGTGCAGTGCGGAAACATCGAGCGAAACCGGCAAGTCACCGCCGGGGGACGTATCTTCGACCGCATGGACGAAAACAAGGCGTGCTGCGTGCTGGCGGGCAAGCTGCAAGGCGCGGCCCGCGACCGGATCGTTGTCTGTTTCGAGCGCAAGCGCTGCGACGATGGTGTTGATCGACAAGCTGTCCTCCCCTGGGTGCGAAACGGATGGCCATGTCCCGTCGTGCCGATGGCCTGCCTCCGGTATTGGCGGGAGGCAGGTCTCCTGCCGGCCGTATCAAAGCGGATAGCGCAAAATCGCCGCAAGTTCCTTTTTGCCGGGGATGTCGGCGCGCCGCACGCCTAGTACCTTGGCACCGCTGGCGAACGCCCGGCTGGCAATCTCGTCGACCACACCATAGGCTTTCGCGTCGTCCTTCTGGATGAATTCCACCGCGCCACTTGCGTCGTCGACAAGCCCCGGCACGACTGAATCGATGTCGACCAGAAGCGTGTCGATGGCGCCGAAGGTTGCTGCGCGGGCCGCATCCGAGATATCGGTCGTGGTGCGGCGGTCGTTAGCGCGCTTGTCGAACAAGGCACGGATGGCGCCCAGGTCCTGTTCGTAGGCATTGTCGAGGATCGGACGCGCACGCCGCGCCAAGTCGGCGTTGGTCAGGCGGTCCGGGCTGTCGGCAATGGTTTCGCGCAGCAGGTGCGGATAGGAATTGATCTGCGGAAACACCGAAGCCAGGCGGTCGGTGGCGGCCAGGATGAGCGGGGTCTCGCGCCCGGCCAGAATGGGACGCAGCGCCGTATCCACCCGCCGTACATATTGCTGGAAGCGCACATTCTGGCCCTCGGAGCCGTGGATGCGGCCGCTGAAACTACGATCGTTTAGCGTCGACTTGCCGACCGAGGAGGCCGCGTCCTTGGGCAGGCCCGGAACCTTGACCGTTACCGGCGGCAGATCGGCATGCATCTCGACCAGGCGTACGGCATTCTCCGACAGGGCGAGGATGAAGGCTGAATGCGGGAAGGTCACCGCCCGGAACAGCGGCTTCAGGTGGAAGCGGTCGGCGACCTGCACCATGGAGACCAGATCGTTGGCGAGCCGATAGGTCCGCAGCGCATCGGGCGTGGCGAAAACGGCAAGGCTGTTGGCCTGGAAGCGCCAGAATTCGTCATCGTCAACCAGATCGTTCAACTGCTCCAGAAGCGCAGCCAGCCCCCTCTTGTCGAAGCCTGCATCCTCAAGCTGCGTCTGCGCCTCACGGATCAGATTGCCAAACTCGATGCGCGAGGCCGATGTCTCCTGTGTCACAGGGGTGGTCTTCAAATAGAGCGACCCGCAAGCATCGGCACGTGCAACGACGAGGGTGGCAAATTCGGAACGAGTCGGAATGTCGACGTAAAGCATGCAAGGTCCTTTCTTCATTGGTACGGAGCGTCATCCGAGCTTGGAATGATGGGACGCGGTCATACCCCCGATGAAGGACAGTATACCTGATGCTCTGAACAAATACTTCCTTGATCTCGTTCAAAGGTTTGGTCTCACCGATATGTCGCCAGATCATTGGGCCTCTGACCGCATCCTCTTTTTAGAAGGTGTTTCCCTTTTATCGGGCCATATGTCGAGGACGGATACACTATCATTGGATCAGAATTATTCCATTACGTCTGCTATGTAGCCGATGATTGCATCAATCTGTTCCCGCGTCGCCTTGAAAACAGGCATTCCAGGATGGCCGGTGTCGATGGCGTCGATAAAAGTTTCCTCAAGTGCGTCAATCGGAAACCGTTTTGAAAGTTCCCGAAATGGCGGAGCTTTGGGATTCGGGCTCCCCCCCAAGAGGCCTACGGCATGGCACTCCGAACAATATTGTGTGACAAGCGCCTTGCCACGCTCGGCGCCGTCTTGGGCGTCAACGTTAGTTGTGCAGATGGTTATCGCCAAGCCGAAAACCATAAGATGGAAAGTTGAGATTCGAGATTTCATGCGTGGCTCCGGTATTTAGCCTGTACTTTTGTGGCGCGAAAGACTGTTGCCGACGAGATTCTTTTACCTTAATCAGCTCTATCGGTACTCGCCATTTCATTGCAATTCTCAGAACGACACCAGCCGACGTTGAGCCACGCCGAAATCCCTGGCTAGACATTGGCATGTCGCCTCAGTCTAAACGCAAGCCTTATATCGTATCCGTCCGGGCTCAGGAGACAGTGATCTATGGTTGCGCGTTCGCAGCTAATCCTCGGCGCACACCGGAAAATCGCAACCAAAGGTTCCTGCTCGAGTCACTCTTGCCTGCATCTCTAAAAGATAGTAATAAGTCACTTGCAATGGCAGCAGGCCCGAGATTGCGTGAATCAGTACGGGTGGCGCAAAGAGCGTCACGCTGCCAGGGCGAGGTTTGATCGTTAGAGTGCTTGAGGGAGCCCCAAGCACGTCGGGTGGATGGGTATAGGAGATCAACGAGCCTGCTCAAGTCCTATCCGAATCCCATTGTGACTGAGGAGCATAAAGATGAGTGCTGGATCGTTCCCCTCGGAACTATACAAGGCCAACGTTGAACTGCAACAGCGCATCATTGAGTTACTACAGGAATGCGGTGGTAACTGGATGGCTGCCGTACAGCAATTCGGTATGGGTGGTATGTCCGACTCTACGGCTCAGATTGAAGGCCGGTTGCGCACAGCCGACTGGCAGTCGCTGGCAACGCTACCATCTGAAGTGTTCTGGCCAGCATTTCAGAGCCGGCTGAATGATGTTCAAGCTGCAAACCAGATTGCTTTGAAAAATCAGATCTCCTTCGTGACCGGGCTTCAGCAGGCGCTTGGGAACTGGCATCAATCCGTCTTCGACGCGTTCAGTAGCGCCCTAGAAGACGGAAAGTTTTTCAAGCATTGGGAAATATCTGGGGCTCAAGCTGTGACAACAGACGCAAAAACGGCCGAAAAATGAAAGCAATGCCATGAGTAACATCAAGCGCACCGCACTGGTGACCGGCGGCAATCGCGGATTGGGCGCTGCGATTGCTCGCGCTCTGTACGATGCCGGCCATACTGTGATCATTACCCACACGTCCGGTAACAGCAAAGCCGTCGCCTGGCTCGCTGCACAAGCGGACCAAGGCTATGGGTTTACCGGTTATGGTGTAGACGTCTCCGATTTCCGATCAACCCAGAATCTGGCGCAACAAATTCATTTGGACGACCGACAAATTGATATCCTCGTGAACAATGCAGGTATTACCAGAGACGCTTCCTTGCGCAAACTTGACAAAGCCGATTGGGACGTGGTGCTGCGGACCAACCTCGACTCAATGTTCAACGTCACAAAACTCTTCATCGAGCCGATGATGGAGCGCCGCTGGGGCCGTATCGTCAACATTTCCTCGATTAACGGCAGCAAGGGCCAGTTTGGCCAAACCAACTATTCGGCGGCAAAGGCAGGCGTGCATGGTTTCACCAAGGCACTGGCTCAGGAGGTGGCCCGGGCTGGCGTAACTGTCAACACCGTCTCCCCAGGCTATTTGGCGACCGAGATGCTAACGACCATGCGCGAGGATGTGCTCGCGCGGATCGTCGAAACCATTCCGGTTGGCCGCTTAGGTCAACCAGACGAGATCGCGGCGCTGGTGGCGTTTATAGCAAGCGAGGAGGCCGCCTTCATGACTGGAAGTAACATTGCGATGAATGGCGGTCAGCATATGTGCTGAAATAGCTGCTTTGCAGCAACTTCGCGTGTTCGGGTGTGCCCTCGCTTATTCGCCCACCCGATCTTTTGCCACTTCGATCGAGCGTTTGTAGAGTGCGAACACCCCCGAGGCATTGGCGCGGATACGCTTGACGTCGCCGGCAAGAAGAGCCTGCATCACGAGCCCCTGGATGGTACCGATGAAAAGTATGACAGCGGCCTTTTCATCCAGTGCAGCAGCCATTTCACCGCGTTCCTTGCCGTCCGCGATGAGCCGGCCGAGACGCTCTCCATAGCGCCGGATCAAGGTTTGCGCCATCTGCTTGGCCACTGTTTGCTCAGCGCGCTGCAGTTCTCCAAACAGCATCCTGGGCACGCCAGGATGCTCAGTAATGAAATCAATATGCGCCATGAACGCTGCCTCCAGCGCCCCAAGAGGAGAAGCCGCTCTGGAAGTCGCCTTTTCAATGCGAGCCAGCAGCCGGTCGGAAACCCATTCCATCACCGCCTGAAGAATCGCGTCCTTTGACGGAAAATGTCTGAAAAGCGCACCTTGGGTCACCCCCATCCGCTTGGCGATCGCCCCGGTCGTAATATCGGCCGGGTTCTGCTCCGCCGCGAGTTCGATGACGGTCTCGACGGTTATTTCTCGCCGCTCCTCCGCTGGAAGATAGGCTGATCGGGAGATCATTGTGCTGCTCCTAAAGATAGTGATTGACTACTACCTAACGATCAGGCAGCTTCGTGGCAAGATTTAAACGGCCATGCGTTTGTAATTTGAACGACTTCGGTTAGCCATAAAAAATTCCGCCAGACACGGAGAGCGCCGTGAACGACGCATCGAAAACTGCAGAACGGAAATCATTACGCTTCCCCACCGCCTTCACCATTCTATTTGGACTGATCATCCTCGTCGCGGCGCTGACCTGGATCATTCCCGCGGGTCAGTATCAACGCATTCACAACGCTGCGCTCGATCGCGACGTTCCGGTTGCCGGCACCTACCAGGTGACCGAACCCAATCCACAGGGCATCTTCGACATCATCATGGCGCCGATCGGCGGCCTTTATGATCCGGCCACCAATCAGGCCAACGCCATCGATGTGGCTTTGTTCGTGCTGGTGATCGGTGGCTTCATCGGTGTGGTCGCGGCGAGCGGCGCCATAGATGCCGGCATCGCCAGTTCGATGAGAGCGCTCAAGGGTCGCGAGAAATGGATGATCCCGGTGCTGATGGCGGTTTTTGCCTTCGGCGGTACCACCTACGGCATGGCCGAGGAGACACTTGCCTTTTACGTGCTGCTTCTGCCGATCATGATCGCGGCTGGCTATGACGCTGTCACGGCCGTGGCCATCATCCTGCTCGGCGCCGGCGTCGGCGTGCTCGGTTCCACGGTCAATGCCTTTGCCACTGTCATCGCTTCCGACGCCGCAGGCGTCCCATTCACCCAAGGTATTGTACTGCGCTTCGTCATCCTCGGCCTGACGTGGCTCGCCTGCGTGGTCTACGTGATGCGCTATGCCGAGCGGGTTCGAGCCGACCCGAGGCAGTCGCTTGTATACGACCGCAAGGAAGAAAACGAGGCGCATTTCCTTTCGGCGCACCAGGATATCGCGCGGGAATTCACCACCCTGCACAAGATCGTGCTTGCCATCTTCGGTCTCACCTTCGTCGTCATGATCTGGGGCGTCTTGAAGGGCGGCTGGTGGATGGGCGAGATGAGTGGCCTGTTCCTCGCCTCAGCCATCCTGGTGGGCGTGATTTCCCGGCCTGGAGAGGAAAAGTTCGTAGACGCGTTCCTGAACGGTGCGCGCGACCTGCTCGGCGTGGCGCTGATCATTGGCCTTGCCCGCGGCATCGTCGTGGTTATGGACGCCGGCAAGATTACCGACACGATCCTGCATTGGGCCGAGGTATCGGTTTCCGGTCTCTCCGAGATCGTGTTCATTAACGTGATCTACTGGATCGAGGTGCTGCTCTCGTTCTTCGTGCCGTCCTCGTCAGGCCTTGCCGTGCTGTCCATGCCGATCATGGCTCCAGTCGCGGATTTTGCCAGCGTCGGGCGCGACCTTGTCGTCACCGCCTATCAGTCAGCCAACGGCCTGGTGAACCTCATCAATCCCACCTTTGCGGTGGTTATGGGGGCGCTCGCTATCGGGCGAGTGCCTTATGAGCGCTGGCTGCGCTTCGTGTGGCCGCTGCTTGTCATTCTTACCGTCATCATCATGGCGAGCCTCAGCGTCGCCACAATGATTGCCTGAAGGAGAAGACCGTGTCGATTACTTATGGTGTGCATTCGGAAGTGGGCAAGCTCAGGCGGGTACTCGTTGACCGTCCCGGAGCGGCGCTTGCTCGCCTGACCCCGTCAAATTGTCACGAACTGCTGTTCGACGACGTCATCTGGGTCAAGCAGGCGCGTGTCGAGCACATGACCTTCGTCGACGCCATCCGCTATCGCGGCGCAGAGGTGGTTTTCCTGCGGGAGACCCTCGCCGAGACGATGCAGGATATGGAAGCACGCCGCTGGCTGCTTGAGCGGCGCATCAATGAGAACACGGTCGGGGTCGGACTCGCCGACGACCTGAAGGCCATGCTGATGGAGGCCGATGCCGACGCGCTGTCGCTCATCCTCATGGGCGGCATGAGCAAAGCGGAACTGACCATCGAACCGAAAGGTGTGCTGGTGCCTGCATTGCGGCCTGAAGATTTTATCCTGCCCCCGCTGCCGAACCATCTTTTCACTCGCGACACCACATGCTGGATCTACGGCGGGGTGACGCTCAACCCCATGCGATGGAATGCGCGCAAGCTGGAAACAGTCAATATTACGGCCATCTACCGCTTCCATCCCGATTTTCGCGATGCCGATTTCTCCGTATGGTGGGGCGATCCTGAGAATGACTACGGGCTGGCGACCCTGGAAGGCGGTGATGTCATGCCGCTCGGCAACGGCGTGGTGCTCGTCGGCATGGGTGAGCGCACGACGCCTCAGGCCGTTGGCCAGCTTGCCCGTGCACTGTTTGCACAAGGGGCCGCAGAGCGTGTCATCGCCTGCAGACTGCCGGTTGAACGGGCGTCGATGCACCTGGATACGGTCTTTACCTTCTGCGACCGTGACCTCGTCACACTGTTTTCGGAGGTCGTGGACCGTATCACGACCTATTCGTTGCGGCCGGGTAAACAGGATTGGCAAATCGACGTACGCGAAGAGACCGAGCATCTCACCGAAGTGGTTGCCGAGGCTATGGGGTTGCCCAAACTTCGCGTTGTTCCCACGGGTGGTGATGCCTACGTCGCCGAGCGCGAGCAATGGGATGACGGCAACAACGTCGTGGCGCTCGAGCCCGGCGTGGTCGTCGGCTACGACCGCAACACCTACACCAACACGCAACTGCGCAAGGCGGGCGTGGAAGTCATCACAGTGCCGGGCGCCGAACTTGGGCGCGGGCGCGGCGGCGGCCACTGCATGACCTGTCCATTGGTCCGGGATCCAGTGTGAAGGAGGTGACGCCATGGCTATCAATCTCAAAGGCCGCAGCGTCCTCAAGCTGCTGGACTTCTCGCCGGACGACATCCGCTTCCTGCTGAGGCTTTCGGCCTCTCTCAAACAGGCCAAATATGGTGGCTATGAGGAGCCGCGGCTGAAGGGCAAGAACATTGCGCTGATCTTCGAGAAGGATTCCACCCGCACCCGCACCGGCTTCGAAGTGGCGGCCTATGACCAGGGCGCGCATGTCACCTATCTCGGGCCGACCGGTACCCAGATCGGCAAGAAAGAATCGATGAAGGACACCGCCCGTGTTCTTGGCCGGCTCTATGACGGTATAGAATATCGAGGTTTTGGCCAGGATCAGGCTGAGACATTGGCAACATGGGCGGGAGTGCCAGTCTATAATGGCCTGACCGACGAATTCCATCCGACTCAAATTCTCGCCGACTTCCTGACCATGCGGGAATACACTCGCAAGCATCTGTCACAGATTGCCTTTTGCTTCCTGGGTGACGCCGGCAACAATATGGGCAATTCGCTGCTGACAGGTGCTGCCCTGATCGGGATGGACGTGCGGCTCGGGGCGCCCAAGGCATGCTGGCCGGATCCTGCGCTGGTGGAGGAAAGTCGAAGGATAGCTGATAAGACAGGCGCCACCATCACATTGACGGAAGACCCACTGGAGGCTGCGCGAGGCTGCGATTTTGTCTATACCGACGTGTGGGTTTCGATGGGCGAACCGGATTCGGTATGGCAGGAACGGATCAAACTTCTGACGCCTTATCGCGTTACCTCCGAAATCATGCTTGGCACCGGCAATCCCCACGCCAAATTCATGCACTGCCTGCCGGCATTCCATAATCGCGAAACCGAGATCGGTGAGAAGATCTTCGAACAGTACGGCATCGACGGCATGGAGGTCACCGAGGAGCTGTTCGAATCGGAAGCTTCGATCGTCTTCGACCAGGCCGAAAACCGCATGCATACCATCAAGGCGGTGCTGGTCGCGACGCTGGGTGCATAAGATGAGGGTTGTTGTCGCACTCGGTGGAAATGCCCTGCTCAAACGCGGTGAGCCGATGACGGCCGAGGTTCAGCGCACCAACGTACGCAAGGCGGCAGTGGCGCTCGCCGACCTTGCTCGCCATCATGATATCGTCGTCGCCCATGGCAATGGGCCCCAGGTCGGGCTGCTGGCCCTACAAGCAGCCGCTTACACCGACGTCGCACCCTATCCACTCGATATACTCGGCGCCGAAAGCGTTGGCATGATTGGCTACCTCGTCGAGCAAGAGTTAACCAATGCGCTTCCGCCGAACACGAAAATCGCCACGTTGCTGACCCAGATCGAGGTGGATGGAAACGACCCCGCTTTCTCCCGGCCAGAGAAGCCGATAGGCCCCGTCTACGATGATGCCGAGGCGGCTGGCGTGCGGAAAATCCATGGCTGGCCGCTAGTCGAGGAGGCGAAAGGCAAATGGCGCCGGGTCGTGCCGTCGCCCTTGCCACGTCGCATCACCCAGATCGAGGCGATCCGGCTGCTGGTTGATCAGAGCGTCGTGGTTGTTTGCGCCGGAGGCGGCGGCATCCCCGTTATCCGCAACATCGATGACGATCTTGAAGGCGTCGAGGCAGTGATCGACAAGGATCGTGCCGCCGGTCTGCTTGCAGAGCAACTTACAGCTGACGCCTTCCTCATGCTGACCGACGTCGATGCCGTATATGCAAACTGGGGAACACAACAGCAAAAGCCGATCCGACACTCAACCCCAGGCGATCTCTCTGCACAGTCGTTCGCGGCCGGATCGATGGGGCCGAAGGTAGAGGCGGCCTGCGCTTTTGCATCGGTCAAAGGCCGCACCGCCGGGATAGGGCGACTTGAAGACACGCGCGAGATCCTGGAAGGCAGAAAAGGAACCGTCATACGACAGATTTGATCCTATCACGGCGCGAGTGGTGGCCCACAACCGGATCGGTTGACAGATCGAAGCGTGCATGGATGCCAGCCATCGGCTCCGTCCACGAACTATGGAGTTCTTTGAAATGCGAGAGAAAACCAGAACAACCCGACCGGCTCAGCAAAGCGGCATCAAGGACGTCAGGCCTATTCCGCCGGTTCTGATCGATAAGATGATCGGCGATGAGGGCTTCAAGGCGATTGATCGCACGTGGTCGGCATTTCGCGCCAGGTCGAACGGCGGAATCTCGCCTGCCGCGCTCGGACTTGCATTATTTGACTGGTCGATACATCTCGCCTCCGCGCCCGGCAAGCAAATGGAGCTGGCGATCAAGGCCAATCAGAAGGCAGCTCGGCTGCTGTCTTATGCCATGACCGCAAGCATCGATCCCGAAACACCTGCTTGCGTCGAACCGCTTCCTGGGGACCGGCGCTTTATTGGCGAGGAATGGAAAAGACAGCCCTTCAAACTCTGGGCTCAGGCCTTTCTTCTCCACCAGCAGTGGTGGCATAACAGCACGCATTCCGTTCCCGGCGTCACTCCGCATCATGAGGATATGGTTTCATTCGGCGCCCGACAATTTCTCGATATGCTTTCGCCCGCCAACAATCCATTCACCAATCCGGAAGTGCTGGATAAAACCATCAAGACAGGCGGCATGAATTTTATGCATGGTCTGCAGAACTGGGTGGAAGACGTCAGCCGTATCGCGACGGGGCAAATGCCCGTTGGGACTGAGAATTACATTGTCGGCAAGGACGTTGCGGTCACGCCCGGAAAGGTCGTGTATCGCAACGACCTTATTGAACTGATCCAGTATGCACCGGCGACGGATGCGGTGGTGGCGGAGCCGGTGCTGATCGTGCCGGCCTGGATCATGAAATATTATATTCTCGACCTGTCGCCGCAGAACTCACTGATCCGATATCTGGTAGGCAAGGGCCACACCGTCTTTTGCATTTCATGGCGCAACCCGACTTCTGAAGATCGGGAACTGTCGATGGACGATTATCGGCGTCAGGGGATCATGGCTGCGCTCGACGCGATCAACGCGATCATTCCGGATCAGAAGATACATGCGACGGGCTATTGTCTTGGGGGCACCCTACTGGCAATTGCCGCAGCATCCATGGCGTGCCGCAGGGATGAACGGCTGGCGTCACTCACCTTGCTTGGCGCGCAGACCGACTTCACCGAGCCCGGTGAACTGGCGCTGTTTATCGACCATAGCCAGATGCACTTCCTCGAAAGCATGATGTGGAACCGCGGCTATCTATCTGCTGATCAGATGGCCGGCGCCTTTCAGCTTCTGCGCTCAAACGACCTCATCTGGTCGCGGCTGGTACGAGAGTACCTTATGGGCGAACGCGCCGAGATGATCGACCTGATGGCGTGGAACGCCGATCCCACGCGTATGCCCTACCGTATGCATACCGAATATCTACAGCGGCTCTACCTGGATAACGAATTGGCCGCCGGACGGTTCATGGTGGACGGGCGCCCCGCGGCACTTCAGAACATTCGTATCCCGATCTTTGTCGTCGGCACGGAGCGCGATCATGTGGCACCATGGCGTTCGGTCTACAAGATCCACTATCTGAGCGATGCCGATATCACTTTTGTTCTGGCAAGTGGCGGCCACAATGCAGGGATCGTCAGTGAGCCCGGCAGGCCTCGTCGCCACTATCGCATCGCCGTCAAACGAGCTACGGATTTTTGCCAAAGCGCGGATGAATGGGCTGAGTATGCAGAGGCAAAGCAGGGTTCCTGGTGGGAAGAATGGGTCGATTGGCTGACCGCGAATTCCACCACTGAACGTGTGTCTCCACCCGCTGCTCCGGGTGCTGCGGAGAAAGGTTACAAGCCGATCGAAGATGCGCCAGGCATTTATGTTTTGCAAAGATGAGCTGACGATGGACGATTTTCTTCGGAACAGAACATTCGATCAGCTTCAGCCTGGCGATACCGCTTCTATCGAGCGCCTGGTAGCGCGTGATGATCTCGACCTGTTCGCGGCGGTATCCGGAGATGTCAATCCTGCTCATCTTGATGGCGCATTTGCTGCAACAAATCAATTCGGTCATGTCGTCGCTCACGGCATGTGGACGGCCGCAATGATCTCAGCCGTTCTGGGCACCAAGCTTCCCGGCCCTGGAACCATCTATCTCGGTCAGGATTTGCAATTCATCAAGCCCGTCGCATTGGGAGATACGGTTACTGCAACGGTGACCGTCAAGGAAAAGCAGGTTCAAAAGAGTATCGTGATATTTGACACGGTTTGCACCAACCAACGCAATGAAGAGGTGCTCCGGGGCGTAGCAACGGTTGTTGCGCCAGAGCACAATGTTGAGTGGCCGCGGATGCGCCTGCCTGATGTGACGTTAAGGCGGCACGATCGCTTCGACGCCTTCATCAAGAAAGCGCGTGCCGCCCAGCCGGTCTGCGCTGCAATTGTCCATCCTTGCTCGGCCTCCGCAATTATGGGGGCATTGGAAGCTCGAAATGAAGGGCTGCTCAATCCGATTCTTGTCGGACCAGAAGCCAAGATCCGGGCAGCGGCACAAGCCGCACAGATATCACTCGATGGTTTGGCGATCGAGCCGGTAGAGCACAGCCATGCCGCCGCCGCACGTGCTGTCGAACTCGCGGTGACAGGGAAGGTGTCGGTGCTGGTCAAGGGTAGTCTGCACACGGACGAATTGCTGAGTGCGGTTATTGCGCAGGGCTCCGGGCTCAGGACCGAACGGCGCATCAGTCATATCTATGCGATGGACGTGCCCGCCTATGATAAGCCTCTCATCGTGACCGACGCTGCCATCAACATCCAGCCGTCATTGGAGCACAAACGGGATATCTGTCAGAATGCTATCGATTTGATGCGCCTGCTGGGGAAAGAAAGGCCGCGCGTTGCGGTTCTGGCGGCCGTCGAGACCGTCAACGCCAAAATGCCGGCGACCCTTGACGCGGCAGCCTTGACGGTCATGGCCGCCCGCGGCCAGATCACCGGTGCAGATGTCGATGGCCCGCTCGCCTTCGACAATGCCATCAATCTCGACGCTGCCCGAACGAAAGGCATCGCCTCGTCCGTGGCAGGGCAAGCCGACATTCTGCTCGTGCCGGACCTTGAAGCCGGAAATATGCTGGCAAAACAGTTGATCTATTTTGCGGGCGCCACCGCCGCCGGGCTCGTGCTGGGCGCCCGTGTCCCTATCGTATTGAACAGTCGGTCGGATCCACTCTCGGCACGCATCGCATCGGCTGCGTTGGCAAAGCTGGTTGCCGCCCCCCAGCCGATAGAGGGGCTGTTGTCGTGACCGACGCCACTCTTCTTTCATTTAATGCCGGCTCTTCGAGCGTGAAGATCGGAGTCTTCCGGATCGACGCAAATGGGCCGGTCAAAATAACACGCGGAACAATCGATTTTCATAGGGATCCGCTGACATTTTACCTGGGAGAGGGGGCCGACCGGATTGATTTCGAACTCGAAGCCAATCCCGGTGATGACCTCTTCAAGATCCTTTCCAAAACCTTTTCCTGCTTGTCGAGCCATGTTGACATCGGCCGGATCGCGGCAATCGGGCACCGGGTTGTGCATGGCGGTGATTGGTTCGCAGGGCCGACGCTGCTTGATCACAGCACGATTGGTGTGATCGAGGCGCTAACGCCCTTTGCTCCCCTGCATCAGCCGCAGAGTTTAGGCCTGATTCAGGCTGTACGCGAAATCCGACCTGATCTGCCGCAAGCCGCGTCCTTCGACACCGCGTTTCACCGCACCAATGCGGCAGTTGTCCGCCGGTTTGCCATCCCTCGCGATATGCACGATAGAGGCATCAAGCGTTACGGGTTTCATGGCCTGTCGTACAAATCCATCGCCACCGAACTGACGCGTCGCACGCCCGAAATTGCCTCCGGCAAGGTCGTCATCGCACATCTCGGCAGTGGCGCAAGCCTTTGCGCAATCGAAGGTGGCAAAAGCCGGGATACCAGCATGGGATTTTCGACACTTGATGGCATTCCCATGGCGACCCGGTGCGGCGCGCTTGACCCTGGCGTTCTGCTACACTTGCTCGACGTGGAGCAGCAGACACCCACGCAACTGGCGGACGTGCTTTATCATCGTTCCGGCCTTCTCGGCGTTTCTGGCCTTAGCGCCGACAGTCGCGAACTCCTCCAAAGCGAGGAGCCCGAGGCACGGGAAGCGATTGAGCTTTTCACATTCCGTATCGCCGGTGAGGTCGCGCGGCTCGCCACAACGCTTGGGGGTATTGATGCACTGGTTTTCACGGCCGGTGTCGGCGAAAACCAACCCTCGATCAGGGCTGACGTTTGCGCCCACCTGATGTGGCTTGGGGTTGATCTTGACCCGGCTGCGAATGCGGTGAACGCAGCCGTGATCAGCAGCCCCGCCAGCCGAATAGCAGTTTTGGTTGTCCCTACGGATGAAGAGCAGGTCATTGCGGATGAAGCACATCACGTGCTTGGGAGCGAGCTTTGCTGAGCGCTATTTTCAGGCCTCCGTCGAAAGCTCCTGCGCCTCATATCCGCGAGCAGGTCTCGCACGGCAACGCGATGAATGTTTGCAGACATCCAGGGAGATGGACGCCCGTTGAGTTGCATCAAGGATTTGTCTGCCATGAGGGTTATAAAATACCTCAAACTTATCACGATGTAGAACCAAGCATATCTCGCCGGAGTTTGAGCAGGCCTTGTTTGGCGATGTTCAGGTTAAATGAAAGGAAGACCCCATGAAGGCAGCGTTGTGGTACAAGGCCAATGACATTCGTGTCGAAGACGTGGCAGAGCCTACGCCAGGGCCTGGGCAGGTGAAGATCAAGGTCAAATGGACTGGCATCTGCGGAAGCGATCTTCACGAATATGTGGCTGGACCGATATTTATTCCGGTGGGCTCGCCCCATCCCGTCAGCCACGAAGTCGCACCCATTGTCATGGGGCATGAATTTTCAGGCGAGGTCGCAGCGGTCGGTGATGGCGTCACCCGTCTCAAGGCGGGTGATCGCGTCGTCGTCGAGCCGATCCTGGCCTGTGGCCATTGTGATGCATGTAGACACGGCAAGTACAATCTTTGCGATAGCCTGGGCTTCCATGGCCTTTCCGGTGGAGGTGGCGGGTTCTCGGCCCATACGGTCGTTGGGGAACGCTGGGTTCATAAAATGCCGGAGGGATTGAGCTTCGAACAAGGTGCCTTGGTGGAACCGGCGGCAGTTGCCTTGCATGCCGTTCGCGTGTCGAGCTTCAAGCCAGGAGGAACCGCTGCCGTCTTCGGAGCGGGTCCAATTGGCCTGCTGGTCGTCGAAGCGCTGAAAGTTGCGGGAGCACGGATGATTCACGTGGTCGAATTATCCGAGCAGCGTGCGGCGAAAGCCCTTGAATTGGGCGCAACCAGCGTCATCGATCCGTCGAAGGAAGATGCCGTTCAGCGCATCAGAGATTTCACCGACGGTGGGGTAGATGTCGCATTCGAAGTTACCGGCGTTCCTTCGGTGCTCCAGCAATGTATCGACGCAACCCGTTACGAAGGAGAAACGATCATCGTCTCGATTTGGGAAAAGGAAGCTGCAGTGCAGCCGAACACAGTGGTCCTCAAAGAACGCAATCTAAAAGGCACGATCGCTTATCGCGACGTCTTCCCGGCGGTGATGGATCTGATGGTTCAGGGCTATTTTTCTGCTGAGCGCCTGGTCACCAAACGTATTGAGCTTGATGATATCGTGCCGGAAGGATTTGAGACGCTGGTCGCCGAGAAAAGCCAAATCAAGATTCTAGTGCGCGCACCCGAATGATATGATGTACGTCTGAAAGACAAGGCGTGGCGTATGCCACGCCTTTTCAGTCGCCTGATCAGATAAAAAATACAATCTATGGTACAATCTTGAGAATTGCTGCGATCTCTCTGAATTAACCATCATCCGGATCGAGAAATGACCGATTTAACCACCGTCGCTGAAAATGAAATCATCAATCTTACGATTGATGTCGTCTCGGCTTATGTCAGCCATAATCCGGTTCCAGTTGCCGAGCTTCCCGGTCTTATCGCGGATGTCCACGCAGCGATAAACGGACTTCGGTCTACTCCCCAATTGGAGGTGCAGGAAAAGGCTTTGCCGGCAGTCCCCGCTCGCAAATCGGTAACCCCGGATTTTCTGGTCTGCCTAGAGGACGGCAAGAAATTCAAGTCCCTGAAGCGCCACTTGGCAACACATCATAACCTTACACCGGACGAATACCGGCAGAAGTGGAACCTACCGGCGGATTATCCGATGGTCTCGCCCAGTTATTCGAACGAACGATCGGTAATGGCGAAAACTATGGGCCTCGGCCGCAAGCGCGCGTCCTCTAAAGAGTCAGCGAAGATCGTGGCACCTGCGAGTCGCAAGAAGATTGGGCTGAAGTTCACTTGATAGCAGAGCGGGTAGCTTCTTTGTCCGCTCATGGCTTTGGAACGGACATCGCCGGCAGACCTCCGGACGTCAACGTGTTGACCGCATCATGCTGGCTGAGGAAGACGTTTCCGTTGAGATGCTGAAGGAATCGCGTGGTTTCCAGCCGATCCATTACTGGGCCTTTCACCTCCGAGAGATGAAAGCCAATGTCCGCGTCGGTGAGGCGGCGATTGATTTCCTCGAGGCTTTCGAGCGCGGATGCATCGATGGCATTGACGGCCGAGCACATCAGAATGACATGCCGCACGCCCGGCCGCTCGGCGACATATGCCGCAATCGTGTCCTCGAGGAAGCGCGAGTTAGCAAAATAGAGGCTTTCATCTACCCGGATCGACAGGAGTTCCGGGGCGGTGAGGACGGGATGCCGTTCGACATTCCGGTAATGCTCTGTGCCAGGCACCTGGCCGACAATGGCGATGTGCGGCTTGCTGGTCCGGTAAAGATGTAGCAACAGCGAAAGCGCGACACCGGCGATGATACCAAGTTCTACGCCCCATCCAAGCGTGACGAGGATCGTGGCGGCCATGGCAGCAAAGTCGGATTTCGAATAGGCAAATACCCGACGAACGGCTCCAAAATCTACCAGTGAAAGCACCGCGACAATGATCGTAGCCGCGAGCGTTGCCTGCGGCAGGCTCGCCAGTAAGGGGGTCAGGAACAGGGCGGCGAGCGCGATGCCGACGGCGGTGAACACACCGGCGGCCGGTGTTTGCGCGCCGGCATCGAAATTGACCACCGAGCGGGCGAAGCCGCCAGTGACCGGATAGCCGGATGAAAGACCGGCGGCGATATTGGCCGCGCCGAGGCCGATCAGCTCCTGGTCGGGATTGATCCGCTGGCGGCGCTTAGCGGCGAGCGTCTGCCCGACCGAGACGGATTCCACGAAGCCAACCACCGAAATCAGGAATGCCGGGACCAGCAAGGCGGAGACGAGGTCGACGGAAAAAGCGGGCACGCCGAACGCCGGCAGGCCCTGCGGGATCTCGCCGACAAGGGCGACGCCCCGTGCGCCGAGATTGAGGCCGGTGGCAAGTGCGACCGTCACGCCAACCGCGAGTATCGGCGCGGCCTTCGTCATCATGTCGGCAGGACGCGCCGGAATGCGGATTGCGACCAGCAGGGGCTTCAGATGCTTGCGGGCAAAAAACAGAAAAGACAAAACGCCGGTACCGATGGCAAACGTCACTGGGTTAATCGCCGTGAGTTGACCAGAAAGGGGCCCAACAATCTCAGGAACAGTGTTGCCACCGCCTGGCACACCGAGGATATGCCGAAGCTGGCTGGCGGCGATCAACAGACTCGATGCAGTGATGAAACCCGAGATCACCGGGTGCGACAGGAAATTGGCCAGAAAGCCGAGTCGAAAGATCCCCATGAGCACCAGCATGCCGCCGGAGAGTAGAGCGAGCACGGTGGCAGCGGTCAGATAATCAAGCGTTCCTCCGGCCGCGAATTCGCCGACTGCGGAGGCGGTCATGAGTGAGACGATGGCGACAGGCCCCACCGCAAGCGTCCGGCTGGTCCCGAAAATCGCATAAGCGACCAGTGGCAGGATCGAGGCATAGAGCCCGATCTCAGCCGGCAAGCCGGCAAGCATGGCATAAGCCAGTGACTGCGGGATCAACATGACGGTGACGATAACGGCCGCCAGGAGGTCGCCGGTCAGCGTGCTGACATCGTATGTCTTGCTCCATTGCAGAACAGGAAAGATTTTCGAGAGTTTGGTCATCAACTGAACGCTGGCGAACGGATGGAAAGGGTGGGCGCGGCCGGAATTGGGCTAGGCCGGCCGCGCCCGGCTCGAACGGTTGGGGGGGTAAGTTACCGTTCGAGTAACGAATAAAGAATGGCGGCGCGGGTCCCCGAACGACAATAACCCAGGACCGACCCGTCGATGGTTGCCATTACTTTCTTGAAGCGCTCCGCCTGGTCGACTGTCGGAACAGAAGAAACCGGAATGTAAAATGCCTTCATTCCATGCTTTCGGGCTTCGTCAGCAATCTCTTCAAAAGTCGGTTGGTTTGACTGTTCATTGTCCGGCCTGGCACAAACAACGGCGGCATAGCCCTGCTCGGCCAACATGGGAATATCTTCAGGTCTGATCTGATTTGCTGTGGCAAACCGCTCATGCCTGAGCTTGATGTGCACTTTTCGAGGTTGCCCAAAGAGGTTAAAGGGCCACATGGCTTGTTATCTTCCTGCGCTCATATCGTCTTGCGATGGCACAGGCTGTGCAAACCGCAATCCATCTCGATACGATAGACCTTCATCCTGAGTGTCCTTTCAGCATCACCCACTGTCACGCCTTACTGGCAAAACAGGCGATGCATGATGTGAATAAAAGATTCGATGCGCGGATCGGAAAGCCGGTAAAAGACCTGTTTGCCTTCCTTGCGCCCGGTAATCAGTCCTGCTCGACGTAGTTCAGAAAGCTGTTGGGACAGCCCTGGTTGGCGGATGCCGAGCCCATCTTCCAGTTCGCGCACGGAGCGTTCGCCGCCGATCAAGGTGCAGGCGATCAGCAGCCGATCAGGGTTGGAAAACTTCTTGAGGAAGGCGGTTGCTTCCCCCACTTTCCCCTTGAGTGCCTGAGCTTCATCTAAAAGCAGCATCATGCCCATTAACCGTCCCAGGCGGCGCCTTCGAGCAGGTTCATCGGGATCTTGAGATAGCGCCGGCCGTTGTCCTCGGGCGCCGGAAGCCGTCCGGCATTGGTGTTGATTTGCAGGGCGTGCAGGATCAGCTTGGGCATGGGAAGCGTCTTGTCGCGGGCTTCGCGCGCGGCCACGAATTCGGCCTCGGTCTTGTGGACCGACATATGGATGTTTTTTGCCTTTTGCTCGGCGACGGTCGATTCCCACAAAGGCTCGCGGCCGCCGGGCCGGTAGTCATGGCCGGTGAAGATGCGGGTCTTATCTGGCAGAGCCAGAATGTCTTGAATGGATTTCCAGAGTTGCGTGGCGCTGCCGCCGGGGAAATCGGCGCGGGCCGTGCCTGAATCGGGCATGAACAGCGTATCATGGACAAAGGCTGCATCACCGATGACATAGGTGATCGAGGCCAGGGTGTGGCCGGGCGAGAACATCACGCTGGCTGGGATGTTGCCGACCTTAAAGGTCTCGCCGTTGGCGAAGAGCTTGTCCCATTGCGACCCGTCGGCGCGAAAGTCGGGCCAGTTGTAAAACCCTTTCCAGAGCTTCTGGACGTCGATGACTCTCTCGCCGATGGCCGTCGGCGCACCGGTCTTCTCCTTGAGATAGGCAGCCGCCGTGAAATGGTCCGCGTGGGGGTGCGTATCGAGAATCCATTCGACCTCGTAGCCCTGGTCGGCGATGAACTTGAGAATGGTGTCGGCATGAGTGGTCGCTGTCGCAGCTGATTTCTCGTCATAGTCGAGCACCGGGTCGATGATGGCGCATGTCCTCGTCTCGGGATCGGCAACGACATATTGGATCGACCCCGTGCGCTGATCGTAGAAGCCGGTGACCTCGGGCCTGGGTGTCATGAAGCTATCCTCACATTGCCTTTCGAGAGCTCATAGGGGTTATCACTATAGATATATCGCATTCAAATTTTTGCAATCATTGTTCAGCAATCGTTTTTCCCTGAATGCCGGAAGCCGCCGTTGATCGTTGCGGACTGCGGGCGATTCACCGTTGACGAGACTCGCTCATACGAATTAGAGTAAGTAATTACTATCTTTCTGATTAAATGAAAGGGTCAAAATGTGCACATGTCCACCATTTGTCACGTGTGCAACATTGGGTGTTGGCGGTGGACCCGCATTTGACTGTCGTAGCGCGCTTCGACCCTAACAGCCTCATCGAAGCGGCAATTGCCACCGGGATAACGCGCTTCTTGCTCTGGAGCGGCTCCATGACGGCGGCGACCTGGAAAATGGTTCAACCGTGAACCGCAACCCGTCATCAACACATGGAGTTCAGAGCTGATGTCACGCCGAATTTCTATCACGATCGTCCTCATCGCACTTGCAGGGCTTTTGGGATTTGGGGCCTGGAGCGTGCTGTTCAAGCCCTCCGATCTGCCGCCCGATGGATTTTCTCGAGGCAATGGCAGGATCGAAGCCGATCTCATCGACATATCGCCGCGGCTGGCCGGGCGCATTGCCGAGGTCCGGGTACGGGAAGGCGACCTGGTGGCAAAAGGAGACACATTGGCTGTGATGGACACGGCTGAACTGCGCGCTCAATTCGCTCGTGCAGCGGCGGCCGTTGCCAGTGCCGAAGCCGCGGTCGGCGTTGCCCAGGCTCGCGTTGCGGAAGCCCAGGCGCGTCTGGCGTTAGCCAAGGGCGAGCAGGCACGTGCGGAAACATTGAGTACGCGTGATGTCATCTCGCGGTCGAACCTGGAAATCCGTCAAACTGAAACCCAGCTAGCCGAAGCGGGACTTGCCGCCACCCAGGCGACGCTTCGCGCCCAGGAGCGGTCTGTAGAAGCCGAAGCGGCTACCCGAGACGAGATCGCGGCACGGATCGCGGATGCCACACTTTATGCCGATGGGCCGGCACGGGTGCTCTATCGGCTCGCACAGGTAGGCGAGATCGTCGGAAGCGGCGGCAAGATCCTGACGCTGGTCAGCCTCGAAAATGTGTACATGGAATTCTTCCTGCCTGCCTCCGATGCCCCACGGGTCAGGATCGGCGATGAAGCCAGGATTGTCGCGGATATCATGCCCGACCTGTCAATACCGGCCAGCGTCGTATTCGTTTCGCCCCAGGCACAATTCACGCCCAAGCAAGTCGAGACACTCAGCGAACGTGAAAATCTGATGTTCCGCATCCGCGTGCGCATTCCCTCTGAGTTGGTGATGGCGCGAATTGAACAGGTAAAAACGGGCGTGCGTGGTGTCGCATGGGTGCGTCTGGCGGGCGCGGATGGCAGTTTGCCCAAGTGGCCCGAGGCGTTGACTCCACCGTTAGCTGACCTCACCTCAGTCAGCGAAGCGGATCAGCCATGAAGACGCCGCCCGAACCCGTAGCCCGGCTGGAGCATGTGCACCACCGCTATGGAGCGGTTGCGGCTCTAAAAGAGGTATCGCTATCGATACCTGCAGCGCGGATGGTAGGGCTTATAGGGCCGGATGGCGTTGGGAAATCCACGCTCATGGGGCTGATTGCCGGCGCAAAGCGATTGCAGGCAGGCAGCGTCACCTGCCTCGGAGGCAGCATGGACGATGCCCGTCACCGCGCGGCAATGGGGGGACGTATCGCCTATATGCCGCAAGGGCTTGGACGGAACCTCTACCACGACCTGTCCGTGCGCGAGAATCTCGATTTTTTCGGGAAGCTTTTTGAGCTGAACCGATCAGAACGCGCCAAGCGCATTGAGAGGCTAACCCGCGCAACAGGATTGCATCCGTTTCTCGACCGCCCTGCCGCCAAGCTTTCAGGGGGCATGAAGCAGAAGCTTGGCCTGTGTTCCGCACTGATTCACGATCCGGATTTCCTGCTGCTGGATGAACCGACAACCGGCGTCGATCCACTTTCCCGGCGCCAGTTCTGGGATCTGATCGACACGATCCGGGCAGAGCGGCCGCAAATGAGCGTGCTTGTCTCAACGGCTTATATGGAGGAAGCCGCACGATTCGATCATCTGGTTGCAATGGACGCCGGTTGCGTGCTGGCCTCGGCCAGCCCTGCAACCCTGATGGCACAGACTGGAACCGGTTCGGTGGATGAGGCCTATGTTCGGCTCTTATCGAGCACGGAAGCAGAGAGCAAAGCCGGAACGACCAGTCAACCTTTACCGGACAGTCCAAATCCGGAAACGAAAGAAATTGCAATTCGGGCGCAGGGGCTGACCCGCCGCTTCGGTAGCTTCACCGCAGTGGATTCAGTGAACTTCGAAATCACACGTGGTGAGATCTTCGGCTTTCTCGGATCCAATGGATGCGGAAAGACCACGACGATGAAGATGCTGACCGGCCTTTTGCCGGCGAGCGAGGGCGAGGCCTGGATTTTCGGCCGGCCTATTGACGCCCAGGGAATGGATGCGCGCCGACGCGTCGGTTTCATGTCTCAATCGTTCTCGCTTTATGGCGAGTTGAGCGTGCGCGAAAATCTGCTTTTGCATGCGCGGCTGTTTCATCTCGGCCGAGAACTGACTGACAAACGCCTGGCTGACCTGGTGCCTCGCTTTGGGCTGAGTGAATATCTGGATCAGCGAGCGGGTGACTTGCCTCTGGGTTTGCGCCAACGTCTTTCACTCGCTGTTGCGGTAATCCATGCACCGGAAATCCTGATCCTGGACGAACCAACGTCGGGCGTTGATCCGCAGGCGCGAGACGACTTCTGGCGGCTCCTGCTGGATTTGTCTCGTAATGACCGGGTGACAATCTTCATTTCGACGCATTTCATGGACGAGGCGATGCGTTGCGATCGTATCTCGCTTATGCATGCCGGAAGGGTTCTGGTTACGGACACCCCAGCCGGAATAGTCGAAAGCAGCGGTGCGGCGTCGCTGGAAGACGCATTCGTCGACTATATCGCGGCTGAACTTCCACCAGAGGCAGACGCCACCACGACCTTGGCCTCCAGTTCGGATAACATTGGTGATGCTTCCGGGTTCAGCTTGCGCCGGCTCCTGGCCTTTACCGCGCGCGAGATGATGCAGGTGCGGCGCGATCCGGTCAGGCTGGCCTTCGCCTTTCTGGGAAGCGCGCTCCTGTTGTTGATCATGTCGTTCGGCATCTCGCAGGAGGTGCGCGATATTCCATTTGCTGCGCTCGATCATGATCAAACCCCTGAAAGCCGGGCCTATCTCTCGACTTTCGAGGCCTCAAACTGGTTCGAGGTTCATGCGCCTATTCGTGATGCGCTGTCGATGGAAGAGCGGCTTTCCCGCGGTGAGTTGTCCTTGGCGCTAGAGATACCACCTGGCTTCGGGGCGGATCTGCGCCGTGGCAGCAAGGTAGACGTAGCTGCCATGATCGATGGTGCGGACACTGGGCGTGCCGGCACCATTGAAAGCTATGTGACAGGCGCACATATGGCGGCCTCGGCCGATACAGCGAACGGGCTGCCTGTAACGAACCGCCCGCCCGTAGTGCAATTGAGCCCCCGCTTCAGCTATAATCCGACGATGGAGAGCCTGCCCTCGATCGGGCCGTCGATCCCGCCTCTCCTGCTCCTGCTTTTCCCTGCAATCCTGATGGCTGTCAGTGTGGCACGGGAAAAGGAAATTGGTACGATCACCAACTTCTATGTCACGCCCACTGGTCGAGCCGAATTCCTGATCGGCAAACAGCTTGTCTATATCGGCATCACGCTGATGAACTTTGCGATCCTGACCGCACTCGTCGTGCTGGTTTTAGGCGTCCCGCTTCGCGGCAACCCGATGGTCCTGCTTCTGGCGACACTTGTCTATGCTATTGCGGCGACAGGGTTTGGGTTGATGGTGTCGATGATGTCATCGACCCAGGTTACCGCAGTCTTTGCCAGTACCGTCTTGTCGGTCATGCCGACCCTGCAGTTTTCGGGAATGCTGACGCCGGTGTCATCGCTTGATGGACCCGCTCGTCTGCTCGGCAGCTTTTGGCCGACAACATGGTATATGGCGATCAGCGTCGGCAGTTATACCAAGGCGCTCGGTCTTGTTGATCTGAGCGGGGCTATGATGCGCCTGGCAGCCTTTGGCCCCCTTTTTACCGGTATCGCAATCGCACTCTTGCGTAAGCAGGAGCGTTAGGATGGAACGGCTCTCCAATGTCTTCTGGTTGATCGGCAAGGAGCTGAAGAGTGTCTTGGGCGACCCGGTGATGGTCGTGCTGATCCTGTGGTCGTTCGTCGTAGCCGTCATGCTTGAGGCCAGTGGAGCAGGCGACACGGTGCGCAATGCATCCCTCGCGATTGTCGACGAGGATCTCTCGCCCCTGACCCGGCAGATTTCATCCGCTTTGATACCGCCCTGGTTTCAGGAGCCGATTTTCTTGTCCGCAAACCAGGCCTCTGCCGCAATGGATCGCGGCGAGATCATGTTCATTCTGACCTTTCCTCCCGATTTTGCGGCGGATACGATTCTGGGCAAGGGACCGGTTGTTCAGCTGCTTGCCGACGCCACGGCGGTCTCGCAGGCGCAACTCGGTACAGACTACATCCGCAACATAGTTCAGGAAGAGAGCGTCGCTTTTTTATCAGGCACTCCTGAGGCGCCGCCTGAAGACTTGCAGCTGGAACTGCGCCGCGCCTTCAACCCGAATGGCAATCCGGTCTGGTTCAAATCGATGTCTTCGCTGCTGAATCAGTTATCGCTTCTGACGATTGCACTGACTGGCGCAGCGATGTTGCGCGAGCGCGAGCATGGAACCATCGAACATCTGATGGTGATGCCCATTACCCCCGCCGAGGTAGCCTTGTCGAAGGTTCTCGCGACAATGATCGTAGTGCTTGTGGCCTTTATCGGCTCACTGCTCTTTGTTGTACAAGGACTACTGAATGTGCCTGTAGCCGGATCGGCGCCGCTGCTGGTGGGAGGGGCTGCGGTGTATCTTTGGGCAGCTGCCGCCATCGGGATGCTTCTGGGCACTCTCGCACGCAGCATGGCGCAATTCGCGCTTCTCGTCATCATGGTCATCATTCCGGTAATCATGCTTTCAGGTGGAATGGGCGCAGTGGAAAGTCAGCCGGAGCTGGTGCAGCGACTGACACTGGCGCTCCCATCGCGCCACTTCCTTGCTTTTGCCAAAGCCGTCGCCTTTCGCGGTGCAGGGATCGGAACAGTCTGGCCTCAACTTCTGCTGATGGCCGGACTTGGCGCAGCGTTCTTCGCAGCCAGCCTGATGCTCTTTCGACGTTCGCTGAGCGTCTCCAACTAGGAAGATTCCACACAGTTTCCCTCTTGCAAGGCACCGTTTCACCTGATAGGTAGTGAGTAATTACTATCTTTGAGGTTTTCGATGATCTCCCGACCGACCTATCTTTCAGCGGAGGAGCGGCGTGAAATGACGGTTGAGACCGTCGTCGATCTCGCCGCAGAACAAAACCCTGCGGATATTACAACCGATGCTATCGCCAAGCGGATGGGCGTGACCCAGGGCGCCTTGTTTCGGCACTTCTCGTCGAAGGACGCCATTCTCCAGGCGGTCATGGAATGGGTTTCCGAGCGCTTGCTCGCACGCATCGATAAGGCGACCTCGATTGCCGCTTCTCCGCTTGAAGCTATTGAGGCTGCGTTCATGGCTCATATCCATTTTATCGCGGAGCATCCTGGCGTACCGCGGATGTTGTTTGAAGAATTGCAGCGCACCGAACAGACCCTGGCCAAACGCATGGCGCGGACCTTGCTCCAAGTTTATGGCGACCGCCTTGGCCGCCTTTTTATGGATGGCAAGAGACGTGGCCAGTTGCCGGCTTCGCTGGATGAGAAGGGGGCGGCCACCCTCTTCGTCGGCATGATCCAAGGCCTTGCAATGCAATCGCACATCGAGGGTGACGTCAAACGTATCCGTGAAAGTGCGCCGGGGGTGTTCGCATTGTATCGCCGCTCAATCGAGGCTGCAAAATGATCCATTCGCGGCAAACAGGCGTATCTCCCATGCAATCTCTGGAAGCCATGTTCGCGGCCGACGTCAATTTTGTTGCGAACCATCCGAATATCCCGCGGCTGTTGCTCAACGCGCTGGGGCGAACGACGAAGTCTCCGTTGAAGCTGATGATGGCGACATTCATTCAACGGTACGAGCAGCGACTTTCCAGTGTAATCGCGGAAGCCCAGCAGTGCGGTGAAATCCGAGCCACGCTGGACAGGGAAACCGCCGCCCGCCTGTTTATTGCGACGATCCAGCATTTGGTGTTCAGGGCGCTAATCAGAGATGAGCTTGATGAAATCCGTGAGGCGGCGCCTGCAGCGTTCGCCTCGTATCGCGCCTGTGTGGAGACTACCCGGTGAAACTTCCCTCTATACAGCGTCGCACACTGATGCTCCTGGCAGTCTCAATCCCGATCGCCGCTACGTTCGGCTATGTCGTCCTGCGATCGGGGCCGCTGGCGCCGGTTGCCGTCATGACTGTAACCGCCGAAAACCGGGCAATTTCGCCTGCGCTCTTTGGTATCGGCACGGTCGAAGCTCGCTTTTCCTACAAGATCGGCCCCATCATCGCTGGCCGCATCGGTCAGATCCACGTCGATGTGGGGGAGAAGGTTCGAGCCGGGCAGGTCCTGGCGGAAATGGACCCTGTGGATCTCGACGAGCGCATCGCCGCTCTCGATGCCGCCATCCGCCGCGCCGAGGCATCGATAAAGGCAGCCGAAGCGCAAGTAGAAGATGCTTCGGTACGCAAGGATTACGCCGATACGCAGGAGAGGCGCTACGATGCACTTTGGAAGAGCCGTACCGTCAGTGAGGTCGCTGTCGAGACAAAACGGCAGGACAGTCAGGTAGCGCTCGCCGCTTTCTCGGCCGCCCAATCGAACCTCGTTGCTGCACAGCAGGATCTGCAGCGCAATCGCGCTGACCGTGACGGGTTGATCAAGCAACGGGAAAACCTGGTCCTGTGCGCACCGGTTGATGGCGTGATTGCTGCCCGCAATGCGGAGCCCGGAACGACCATGGTCGCCGGTCAGGCAGTTATCGAAATGATCGACCCGAAGAACCTGTGGGTCAATGCCCGGTTCGATCAGATCGCAGCAACCGGCCTGCGTAGAGACCTTCCGGCTCAGATCGCGTTACGGTCTCATAGCGGGGCGAGTATTCCCGGAAAAGTAACGCGCGTGGAGGTGCTCGCCGACGCAGTTACGGAAGAAAATCTGGCCAAGGTAGAGTTCGAAACCTTGCCCGAACCGTTGCCGCCAATCGGAGAACTGGCCGAAGTAACAATTGCCCTGCCTGAGCTTCCCGCGTTGCCTGTGATCCCGAACGCTGCCGTTCAAGCCGTCGATGGCAAAGCCGGTGTCTGGAAAATTGAGAACGGCAAGGTTCACTTTGTCCCCGTCCGGGTCGGAGCTTCCGATCTGGACGGAGATGTTCAGGTGATGGACGGCCTGCTGGCCGGTGATGAAATCGTCGTTCACAGCGCCTCGCGGCTGACGAGCACAAGCCGTATTCACATCACGGACAAATCCGCGGAGCTTTTCAAATGATCAGTCTTGCGGGTCGCGACATACTTCATTCATGGGGCAAGTTCGTCTTCACCGGAATCGGCCTTGGCCTGCTGATCGGTGTCACCTTCACCATGGCGGGCGTCTATCGGGGCATGGTCGACGACGGCAAGGTGCTGCTCGATAACAGCGGCGCCGACATGTGGGTCGTTCAGCAGAATACACTCGGCCCCTACGCCGAATCCTCGAGCATCAACGACGATATTTATCGGATGATCCTGACGACCCCAGGCGTCGAGCGGGTTGCCAACGTCACCTATCTGACGATGCAGGTCCGAAAAGGAAACACCGACGTTCGGGCGATGGTGGTCGGTATTGCGCCGGGAAATATTACAACTCCCGGCTGGCCGCCGTTTCTTGTCGCCGGGCGTCAGATCACGCGCGGTCACTATGAAGCCGTTGCGGATGCCGCGACCGGCTTTGCGCTCGGAGACACCATCGTCATCCGGCGCAACCATTACAAAGTCGTCGGCCTTACCCGACGAGCAGTATCGTCAAGTGGCGACCCGATGGTTTTCATTCCGCTGAAGGATGCCCAGGAAGCACAATTCGTCAAGGACAACGATTCCATTGTCCGCCAGCGCCGGCGCACCAGCGAGAACCCCGAGTTCAACCGGCCCGGGGTGCCAGGCTTGCTGGAAGCCGTGATCGCTTCGCAAAACAGCAACCCTTATGTGAATGCCGTTCTGGTGCGAATCAAACCTGGTTACGACCCCGGAAAGATTGCGACCGATATCGCAAGATGGAAGAGGCTGACGGTCTATACGCGCCCGCAGATGGAAGAAATCCTGATTGGCAAGCTGATTGCCACTTCGGCCAAGCAGATCGGCATGTTCCTCGCCATCCTGGCGATCGTCAGCGCCGCTATCGTTGCCTTCATTATCTACACGCTCACCATGGACAAGATCCGCGAGATCGCCGTGCTGAAACTGATCGGCACTCGCAATCGCACCATCGCATCCATGATCCTGCAGCAGGCCATCGTGCTCGGCCTGATCGGCTTCGTGGTCGGCAAGATCACGGCAACCTTTGCCGCACCTCTGTTCCCGAAGTTTGTTTTGCTTCTGTCCGAAGACACGATGATCGGACTCGTCGCCGTGATCATCATCTGCGCGCTCGCCAGCGTCGTCGCCATTCGTATGGCGCTCAAGATCGATCCCGCCGTGGCGATTGGTGGTTAAGATGAGTAGCAGCGGAATCCTCATCGAAGGTATCAGGAAACGGTATGGCAGTGGCGACACCGCGGTCGATGCGCTGAAAGATGTCAATATGCAGGTCGCCCCCGGCGAAGTGGTCGGCCTCGTTGGCCCCTCTGGCTCCGGCAAGAGCACCCTGCTCAAAGCCTTGGGCGCCGTCATCGACCCAACCGGCGGCCGTATGACCCTCGGCGACGAGGCGATCTATGACGATGGATGGAAGATCCGTGATCTTCGTGCGTTGAGGCGCGACAAGATCGGCTTCGTCTTCCAGGCGCCGTATCTCATCCCGTTTCTGGACGTGACCGACAACGTCGCGTTGCTGCCGATGCTGGCGGGTGTTCCCAATAATGATTCCCGGCGACGGGCACGCGATCTCCTGAAGGCCCTCGACGTCGAGCATCGCGCCGCGGCCATGCCCTCGCAGCTTTCCGGCGGAGAACAGCAGCGGGTCGCGATCGCGCGCGGGCTGGTTAACAGGCCGCCGGTCATCCTTGCCGACGAGCCGACCGCGCCCCTTGACAGCGTGCGTGCACTTGCCGTGATCCGTATCCTCAACGATATGGCCGTCAAATTTGGAACTGCCATTATCGTCGTCACGCACGATGAGAAGATCATCCCCACCTTCAAGCGCATTTACCACATCCGGGATGGCGTGACCCATGAAGAAGCAGGAGAGGGACGTGGCTTTGACTGACCAGACGACCAAACACCATTGCCGACATCTCTCCTTATCAGCAACGAGGACTCGCAAAGCCAGCGCTTCATCTTTTCGCAAGACGAGTTTTGCCATGCTCATGGCTGCCGCCGCGATACTATCGCCAGCAGGGGCTTCCGCGGAGACGATCACCGGCGCGCTTTCCAAGGCTTATCGCAACAACTCCCAGCTCAACTCGGCACGCGCCGGCGTCAGGGTTACTGACGAAGATGTCGCCATAGCAAAGTCTGGCTACCGCCCCACGATCACCGGAACGAGCAGCATCGACTACACCGAAATTAGGCGCAGCAACGATTCCACTCGTCTCACTTCCGGTAGCTTCGGCGTGCAAATCAACCAGACCTTGTTTGATGGCTTCCAGACCAGGAACAATGTTGCGGCGGCCGAAGCGCGTGTTCGCGCTTCGGTGGAAAGCTTGCGCAACACGGAGGAAAATATCCTTTTCAGTGGAGCTCAAGCCTACATGAATGTGATCCATGACCGACAGGTCATGGCGCTCACACAGCAAAATCTGGAATTCCTGAAAGAACAGGCTCGCTCGGCACGCGCCCGGAAGGAAGTTGGTGAAGCTACCGGGACTGATGTGGCGCAGGCTGATGCTGCGCGCTCAGGCGCCGAGGGACAACTCAGCGCTGCACGTGCTCATTCTCTCGCCAGCGCCGCCGCCTATCGTCAGGTGATCGGTGAAGAGCCGGGGACATTGAAAGCAGCGTCACCTCTGTCAAAGCTGTTGCCGCCCAATCTGGACGCAGCTGTCGTCATCGCCACCAAGGAACATCCGGCTATCCTTGCCACCACTCATCTGGTCGATGCCGCTGCCTCTAGCGTGAAGTCAGCAGAAGGCACGTTGTTGCCGTCGGTCACGGCCTCAGCTGGTGTTTCGCGCAGCTATCTCAACACATCGCCGACCGACCTAAACTATTCGGACGGCTACTCAAACTCGGCCAATATCGGCGTTACCCTCTCGATCCCGATCTATCAAGGTGGCCGGGCTTCGGCACAAGTACGGAAATCGAAGGAATCTCTTGGGCAGGCGCGAATTGAGGTCGATGTCAGCCGCGACCAGGTGCGCCAGGCCATAACTGCCGCCTGGACTTCCTATGCTGCGGCCAAGGAAGGCGTGATCGCCAATCGCGCTTTGGTCGATGCCGCACAATTGGCACTGGCTGGTGTCATCGAAGAGCGCAATGTCGGCCAGCGCACCACCCTGGATGTTCTCAATGCGCAAGCCGATGTCATCAATGCCAGGATCGATATTGCCGGTGCTGAACGCGACCTTGTGCTGGCGAGCTATGCAATCCTGCAAGCGATGGGTCGCCTCTCGATAGAGCGGCTCGGCCTGCATGTGACCAGATACGAACCCAAAGACCATTACGACGCCGTCAAGGACAAATGGTATGGCCTGCGCGCTCCCGATCGGTAGCGCACACCAAGCCCCTATCCCGATTCAAACCTCAGGAGCAGATGAATGGAGAAGCCAGAAAAAAATCAGCGTGGAGACAGGCAAGAGAGAAAATTCTTGTTGTCGCTGTCATTCGTTGCGTTTGCCGCCGCCGCGATAGTGTCAGCGACGCCGTCTCCGGGCAAGGCAGACGATGCGTCTGCGATCCACAAGGTCACAGATGGACGCCCATGGAAAATTACCATGGAGAATGGTCGCGTCGGAACCCTCGTGCTTTTCCAGAACGGCACCGGCAAGATGACCGGCGGACCCATGGATTTGTCCCCGAAATGGAAACCGACCGCAGACGGGTTGTGTCTCAAGCCAGGAGCGCTGCTTCCCGAACGATGCGTGAAACTGGTCCGAGCCGGAAATGGCTATCTCGGCATGAACGGCGACAAACAGGCCTTCAAACTGGAGCGATAATGCGCACCTTTTTGAGATGAGATCGGGAGGAGAAATCAGGATGTCGGTCTGGGTGTCAAAGCCAGCCATCAAAGTGCTTGGCGGGATAGCAATCCTGTTCGGGACCGTAACGCTTATTTCCGGGGGAAGTGCGCTTTTTGTATTGCATGAGATCGCAGAGCCCGCAGCAAAGATCGTACCGTTCGTATTGTATTTCAACTTTGCGGCGGGCTTCGCTTATATCGTTACGGGGGCGGGATTGATTACGCTCCGCCCATGGTCGACGGCATTTGCTGCGGCTATTGCGTTAGCGACCAGTGTCGTCTTTGCCGGTCTTGGCGCCTGGATATTAGCGGGGAATGCCTACGAGGTACGGACCATCGTTGCTATGAGCCTGCGAGCGGCATTCTGGTGGAGCGTCAGCGCCGTTTCCATCGTTGGAAGCCGCTCACGAGCAGCGCCGCAAACGGAACGCAATGGTCTGTCGTCCGGTCGTTCCAGTCATAGTGACCAGCCTGATATTCGCCAGGCCAACGACAATCAGACTGCTGATGAATAGTCTCTTTAAGTTCGCCACGACCGCAGCGTTGCGGTGGACGATTGGGCTCGCCGTAGCCGTTGGACTGTCGGCCTGCGCATCACGGCCCGGGACCGAAACTTTGATCGTCAGGCCGGAGCCTTCGAAGCCATATCAGGCGATTACAGTCATTACGGCGACCGATCGCCAACGAGATCCCGCTGGTATTGGATACACTGCTGCAAGATCATCGCAATTGCAGTTTGAACGCTTCACAGTCGCCGTGCCGGCCAGCCATAAAAACCCAGGCGAGGCTCGGTCGCAAATGCAGACGGATCCCCTGAAAAAATACACCGTCCTGGGACGCCAGGATATTACCTTCAAAGATATCAATGCAGACAAAGATATACTTATCTATGTTCATGGGTACAATTATAGTTTTCAGGAATCATTGTTTCAGGCTGCAAAAGTTGCGTCGGACGGAAAATTATCGGAAATGCCGATCCTTTTCAGTTGGCCATCGGAAGGATCGGTCACAGGATACGTTGCGGACAAGGACGCAGCTACGTATGCGCGCGACGATCTTGTAAAACTGCTTCGCGACCTCAAGAAGCCTCGGGCAAAAAGTCGTGTGACGCTGTTTGGGCACAGTATGGGTGCGTGGCTTGTTGTCGAGGCGCTTCGGCAGCTCAGGATTTCAGGACAAGAAGACGTCCTTCAGCGAATAGACCAGGTGGTTCTGGCCGCTCCGGATATCGACGTCGATCTTTTCAAGCGGCAGGTTGATACGATTGGGCCATTGGCCCGTCCGATGATCGTGCTCAGTTCCACAGATGATCGTGCACTTGCAATCTCGGGTCGCATCGGCGGCTCTCGCACACGGCTAGGGTCTATCGATAAGGAGAGCGTAGACATCCAGGAATTGCTGACTAGCAAGAAAATTGAGATCGTTGATCTGTCTAATTATGGATCTCCTGACAAGACAAAGCATAATAGATTCTCGATTCTAATAAATCTTATATCAGCAATCAATAATGATAAAATGAAATTTATTAGAGATATATATTCTACATAGTTGTGAAAATAAATATATAGTATATAATTCGATGATAAATCGAATTAATCATCTTTTATAGAAATTTTCTTTCGAATTGTACTTAAGCTCGCCGGAGGTGCTCCGCCACTGTGACAAACGAACGCGAACTGTCAGAGCGAATAAGTAGCGAGAAGCACCGGTCTGGATCGGAAAGATCATCCCTACCACTGTGGGAGCGCCCGGTGCGCTGGCCGGCGCAGGGGCTCCCTTTCGACATGCGGGCGCTGCGCTATGTGCTGGCGGCAGCCGAGCAGATGAGCTTTTCAGGTGCGGCTAGGGCGCTTGGCATGAAGGTGTCCAGCGTCAGCCGCCGTGTGCGCGACTTCGAGAACGACCTCGGCATTTCCCTATTCGAGCGCACGACGTCGGGCGTCCGGCTCACCGATGCCGGATGCAAATTCCTTGATGAGATTATTCCGGTCCTTCAAATGGCAGAAGTGATTCTGCAGCGCGCTGGCGCGGCCGGCCGAGCCGAGGAGGGCATGGTTAGGGTCGGCATCATCACCACACTCGGCGGCGGCTTCCTGCGCGAACTGATCACGGCCTATCGGCAATGCTATCCAGGCGTACATCTCGGCATTGTGGATGGCGGTCGTCGCAATCATCTACGCGCGATCCGTTCGCGCCAGCTCGACATCGCCTTCTTCACTGGCAACGCGCCGCTTGCGGGCTGCGATGTCGAGGAGTTCTGGCGCGAGCGCGTGCATGTCGCAATGGCCGTTCACCATCCACTGGCGAGCAGTGATGTGCTGGATTGGCCTCAACTGCGCGATGAATACTTCATCGTCTCGACCATGGAGCCGGGGCCGGAAGTGCATGACTATATTGTGAGGCGCGTCGCTGACTATAGCGCCTATCCGGAAGTGTCCTACCGGCCAGTGAATGCGGAGACGTTGATGCACATGGTCGCTATCGGTGAAGGAATCACGCTGGTTTCGGAGGGCTGGACCAATATGACGTATCCCGATCTTGCGCTGCGTCCACTGACGGCGCATGAAGACATCGTGCCGTTCAGCGCCGTATGGTTGCCTTCAAGCGACAATCCGGCGCTACGCCGCTTCCTGAGTTTCGCGCGAGAGCTTGCGTCTCGGCGGCTCAATCACCGCGATCAATGATCGGTCGAGGGCGCGTTCGGCTTGATGGCCCCGGCCGTCGTGGTCCTGCCGGCGAGTCTGGCCTTGCGGCTGCGCCAGCCGCGGTCGGATCGCAGGAAGGCTTCCAGCATGTGCGGGATCAGCGTGGCGGAATCGACCTCGCCATACTGGCGGCCGTATTCGGCGGCGTAGAGGTCGAGTTCTTCCTTCAGCGGTTCCGGCATCGGGACCGTCATTCGCACGATGCCGAGCCTGGGCAGCGGGCCGAGCTTGAGGTTGGCCATCAATGCGCTCCATAGGGTTCGAGGACCAGATCGCGGGCCACGATGACCCTGACGGGAAATCCGGGCCGGATCGTCAGGGTCGGCGCGACCTGCAACTGGCGCTGCACGATCAGCTGACCGGCCTGGTTCACGGTGTCCTGCGCGCCGTCGCGGATGGCACGGACTAGGCGGTCCTCGTCGCTGGTCGCAAGCTCGGCGCTGACGGCGAGCAGCGTCGACAGGCCCGCTGCCTTCATCAGATCCCACCAATGGTAGTCAACGCCGTCTTCGAGACCGGCATAGCCTGAGACGTCGGCGCCGCGCTGGCGCTCGAGAACGATCGAGCGCCCATTGGGGAGAATGAGGCGGTTCCACACGAGGAGCACGCGCCTTTGCCCGAAGGTCACGCCAGCATCGTATTCGCCGATGAGCCGGCTTCCCTGCGGGATGAGCAGGAGCGCGCCGGTCGGGCTATCATAGACATGCTGCGTCACCTGGGCGGTGATCTGTCCCGGCAAATCCGAACGGATGCCGGTGATCAGCGCCGCCGGGATCACCGCGCCAGCCTGGAGGACGAAGGGCGAGGCCGGCGCCATGACGCGATCCGGGGCGACGGTGCGGCGGTCGACCTCGGCGTTGAGGAAGGCAAGGTGGCGATCCTGCGTCGCAGCGCCCGCCAGCCCGGTGAGGCCGGGAACGGAGGGGATCGAGGGCGAGGCAGCGGTCTGGCCCGCCCTGATCTGGAAAAACAACTCGCTGATTCGAGCGGCTTCAAGCTCGGCGAGCCGGCGCTGTTCTTCGGGATCGGCGGCTGGGACAGGCATGGGGGTCGCCGGGATCGCCTGACCTTCCTCGCGCGCCTTGAGCACCGGCCCACCGAGATCGCCTGGCAGCGGCGGACCGAGGACCGGCACGTCGCCATAGCTGCCGGGCAGACCCTGCAAGCCGTCAGCGGTCTGGCGGCGGTCGGTGGAGATCAGTTCTTCGGGCTGGCCGCCGCGATCGACGTCCTGAAGCGCGTAGATCAGCGCGCCGCCGATGCCGATGCCGACCACCATGCCCGCGCCCATCAAGACCTTGCGCGAGATGCGCGTCACGCGCGGCGCCTCGGCGCGCAGCCGCATCGAGCCGTCCGTGTCATCGGCCGCCCCTGCTGGCTCCACACCTTCCTCTTTCCGGTCGTCATTCTGGCTCATGACGGCGCTCCTCCCTTGGCGGTGTTTTGTCCGGAGACCGCGGCCGCCGTCTGGCCCGGCTGGACACGGACGATCCGGACGGTCTGCTGCTTGTTGCTGGAGCCCAGCCGCAGTTCGGCCGCACCGAAGAGGCGATCCACGATGAGCACGTTCTGATAAATGCGGCTGTTGACGATCTCGGTTTCCCCGCCCGAACCGATGACGAATAGGGGCGGCATCTCGCCTTGCACGATCCCGCGCGGGAACACGATGTAGACGCGGCGGCCGTCGTCGAAGGCGGTCAACGGCTTCCAGGGCGGGTTGTCGCCGGAAAGTCCGTAGCGGTAGTTCCGCGCGGATTCGGCAGGGATGATCGGCGCGGCGGGCGCGGTCACGCGGTGCGACACCGGCGGCGCGGGATAAGCCCAGGCGACGGCCGGCATCCACGTTTCGTCGCGGGCGCGTAGCTCGATCAGATAGGTGCGCCTGTCCGTGGTGATGACGAGATTGGTGACGATGCCGGCGCGGGTCGGCTTGACCAGCACATGAACGCGGCGGGTGGTTCCCGAGCCGCTTTCGGTATCGCCGATTATCCAGCGCGTCGTGTCGCCTGCCGCGACCGGCCCCGCGCCGGTCAGGCTTTCGCCGGGTTCGAGCGCGATCGTGGTGATCTGCCCCACGGCGGCATAGACCTGAAACAGCGCGCCCTCGGACCAGGGATAGATCTGGATCGCATTGTAGTAGCCTTCGCGCCGAGGCTCGACGCGCGCGGCGGCGTTCGCATTGACGACGCGGCCTTCCGGCGTGATCGCGGCCGTGCCGCCGCGCGCCACCGTCCAAGCTGGCGGCGTGTGCAGAGGAGGGGGCTTATCGTCGGTCGCGGCCGCGCGCACGACGGGCAGCGGCGGCACACTGTCGTCGTAAGCGAATTGTGGCGTGCGGTTGGTCGCGCAGCCGCCAAGCACGGTTGCGGAAAGCAGGAACGCCGCCAATGTGGATTTACAGAAAGCCGGATGTGCGGCTTTGACTGGATTGCGGATCATTGACTCAACTCCCGCGACCACGAGATCGCGTTGACAAAAATTCCAAGGGGATTGGCGCGCAGGCGCTCGGCCGTGCGCGGCTGCTGAAGGACGATGGTGAGAATCGCGGTCCAGCGTTCGGTGCGGGAGAGCTGGCCGTTCTCGTAGTGCTGTTCCGTCCACGCGACCCGGAAGCTGTCCGGCGAAGCGCGCATCACGCTGGAGACCTCGACCGAGACTTGCTGGCGGCCGACGCGCGTAAAGGGATCGTTCGCGCGCGCAAACTCATTGAGCGCGACCGCGCCCCGGTCGGTGGTGAAATCGTAGGCGCGCAGCCATGCCTGGCGCAGAACGATGGGATCGGAGGGCAGGCCGCGCACTTGTTCGATGAACCGGGCGAGATGCCAGGCGATCTGTGGGTCGGTCGGCCGATAGTCGGCCATGGCCGACTCGACGGTGCGGGCATCGCCGTGGCGGTCGATCTCGACCACCCACGGAACGACGGTGCCGCGTGCTGACTGCCAGACCAGCGCCGAGGCGAAGCCGGCCGAAAGGATCAGGCAGCCGAACGCCATATAGCGCCAGTTGCGGGCCTGCACGCGGGCCGAGCCGATGCGCTCGTCCCAGACCTGTGCGGCTTTTTGGTAGGGTGTGACGGGTTCCGGCGTCTTGCCGTAGTGGGTCGTTGGACGTTTGAAGATATTCATGAGCGGTTGCTTTCGGAGAGGTTGATGGATGCGCCGCCGCCATGGCTGTCACCGGAGCGGACTGCATGGGCGGCGGCTCTGGCGCCGTGGCTCAGGGCCTGACCGCGCATGCGCTGCGCCCAGGCCGGCGGGGCAGCGGTGGAAGGAGAGCTCGCCGGGGCTGGCGCAGCGGCGCCGCCGATCGTTCCCATGGACGAGGTGCCGCCGGTCGTCTCGAAGCCACCCTTGAGGCCATCGGTGTGGCTGGATTTGAGGCTGTCGGCGGCGCGGGAGACGGCGCGTTTCAGGGGGGAAACGGCGGCGGCCCCACCGGCGCGGGCGACGCCCTCGAGACCAGCGGCAACGCCGGATACGCCGGACTCGCCCATGGCGGCGAGCGTGTAGGCCGAGGATGCCGCGCCGGCGGCCGATGCGCCGCCGCGAGCCAGGGCAGCTCCACCCGAAAGAGCAGCCCCGCCGCCGCGCGCTGCCAGCATGGCCGCGCCTCCGGTCGCGATTGCAGCGCCGCCAACGGCAAGGCCGGTCCCGACCGCCGCGCCGGCGCTGAGCTGCGGCCCGCCGGAAACGAGGCCCGTCGCAATTCCCGGCCCGAAGATGCCGAGGCCGAGAAGGGAAAGGGCGGCAAGCACGATAGCCATCGCATCGTCTATCGTCGGGGTCGCGCCGCCGAAGCCGGCGGTGAACTGGCCGAACAAGGTCGAGCCGATCCCGATAATGACGGCCAGGACGAGGACTTTGATGCCCGAGGAAATGACGTTCCCGAGGACACGTTCGGCCATGAACGCCGACTTGCCCCAGAGGCCGAACGGGATGAGCACGAAGCCCGCCAACGTCGAGAGTTTGAACTCGATCAATGTGACAAATAACTGGATCGCCAAAATGAAGAAGGCGAGGATGACCAAGGCCCAGGCGAAGAACAGGCAAAGGATCTGGACGAGGTTTTCAAAGACCGCGATCCAGCCCATCAGGTCGGAGATGGATTCGAGCAGCGGCCGCCCGGCATCGAGGCCGATCTGGGCGACGCGACCGGGGCGCAGAAGATCGGCGGTCGTGAATCCCGTTCCGGAAGCCAGGAGGCCAAGGCCGGCGAAACTGTCGAAGATAATCTTCGCCAAGGCGTTCCAATTGGAAATCAGATAGGCGAACACCCCGACAAAGATGGTCTTCTTGACCAGGCGCGCGATGATGTCCTCGTCGGGAGCCCATGCCCAGAACAGGGCGGCCAGCACGACGTCGATCACGATCAACGTGGTGGCAATGAAGGTAACTTCGCCGCCGAGCAGGCCGAAGCCGGAGTCGATGTAGCTGGTGAATGTCCCGAGGAAGCTGTCGATTACGCCGGTGCCGCCCATGGTTCACCACCCTTCGTGATCTGCGGGCGCCTCCGGCGCGGACGAGCGGCCAAGGAAGCGGTCGCGGGTCTGCGACCACACGCGCAGGCACACCCCGTCATTGGCAGCGGCTTCACCCAACTCCTGGCAACGGCGTTGCTCAAGGTGAAGCGGATCGGTCGACGGCTGAAGCACCGGAGCGGTCGGCGCTGGCCCGGCGTCTTCCTCGCGGGTCATTTCGATGATCGTCGCCGCGATGGCCACGACGACGAATATGATGGCCGCAAGCCGGGCCAGCATCTTGCCATCCATGATGTCCCCCTTTCAGGCCCGTCAGCGGTTGAACATCTGCACATTGCCGGGCTGGTAGCCCGACCCCGGCGCGAGGAACCGTTCGCGCTGGATGCGACCCTGTTCGGCCGCCGTGGCACGCTCGGCTTGCGAAAGGGCATCCGCCCTTCCATTGGCCGAGATTACGGCGATGAGATCGGAGAGCTGCTGGCTTTGCAGGGCGAGAAGCTGGTTACCGGCCTGGGTTGCCTGAAGAGCACCGCTCGCGCCTTGGCTCTGGCCGACAAGTTCGGACATCTGGGAGCGGTTGGTGTCGATGTTGCCGACTACGCCGGCCTGAACGCGCATCGCGTCCTGCAATCCGCCTACGGTCGTTTCCCACCGGCCGCGGGCATCGGTGATCAACTGATCGTCGGTCACCGTGAGGGAGAGCTTACCGTAGTCCTGCTGAAACATGCGGTCGATCGACTGCACATCGAAGGCGATGTTCTGGGCTTCGGAGAGAAGCTGCTGCGTGCGCTGCACGTTCTGCTGAAGCGCCTGAAGTGAGCTGAACGGCAGGCTCGCCAGGTTCTTCGCCTGATTGATGAGCATGGTCGCTTCGTTCTGAAGCGACGTGATTTGATGATTGATCTGCTCCAGCGTCCGCGCCGCGGTCAGCAGGTTCTCGGCGTGGTTGGTCGGGTCGTAGACGATCCGACCGAAGCCGAATAAGGCATGGGCCGGCGTAGTGAAAACCGGCGAAAGCGCCAGCGGCGCGGCGAGCGTCAGCGCAAGCAGCGAAGCGCCGGCGATGCGGGGAAAGCGGTAACGGGTCATGGGATGATCTCCTCTGGATCGAGTTGGACGGGTTCGGTGATGTCGGTGGGCGGGAGCGGCTGTTGCGGCTCCAGCGCGACGGCGATGTTGGTGAGGTTGGGTATGAGGTCGGCGGCCCATTCGACGCCGCGCACCCGGAGCCATGCAGCCAGGAATCCGGCCCGGCCGTGTTCGGCGAGGATGTCGGCGATCAGCGCCTGGTCGGACTTGGCGGAGGCCGCGCAAAGGGCAAGACCGACCTCGGACATGCCCAGCTCGAAGAGGCGGTCGCCTTTTCTGGATTGGCAGTAGTAGTCGCGTTTCGGGGTGGCCCGAGCGAGTATTTCGATCTGCCTGTCATTCAGCCCGAAGCGCCGGTAAATGGCGGTGATCTGCGGCTCGACCGCGCGGTCGTTGGGCAGGAGCAGCCGCGTCGGGCAGCTTTCAATGATGGCCGGCGCGATCGTGCTCTTTTCGAGCTGCGCGAGCGATTGCGTGGCGAAGACGACGGATGCGTTCTTCTTGCGCAGCGTGACCAGCCATTCGGCCAGTTGTTTGGAGAAGGCGGGATCGCCGAGCGCCAGCCAGCCCTCGTCGATGATGATCATGGTCGGGCTTCCATCGAGCCGGTCGGCGATCCGGTGGAAGAGATAGCTAAGGACCGCCGGCGCGGCGCCGGTGTCGAGAAGCCCCTCGGTCTCGAAGGCGACGACGGAAGCGTCGCCAAGGCTCTCCGCCTCTGCGTCGAGCAGCCGGCCATAGGGACCGCCGACGCAATAGGGCTGGATGGCGAGCTTCAGATCGTTGGACTGAAGCAGCACCGAAAGGCCGGTGATGGTGCGCTCATCGATCGGCGCCGAGGCGAGCGAGGAGAGCGCTGTCCAGATGTGCTCCTTGGCTTCCGGCGTGATCGTGATGCCTTCCCGCGTGAGGATGGCGACGATCCAGTCAGCGGCCCAGGCGCGGTCCTGCGTCTGCTGGATACGAGCCAGCGGTTGCAGTGAGACCGAAACCTCGGAACTTTCGGTCAGCCGGCCGCCCAGATCATGCCAATCCCCACCCATCGCCAGCGTGGCGGTGCGGATCGAGCCGCCGAAGTCGAAGGCGAAGATCTGGCTGCGCGGATAGCGGCGGAACTGCAAGGCCATGAGGGCGAGCAGCACGCTCTTGCCCGAGCCGGTCGGGCCGACCACAAGCGTGTGGCCGACATCGCCGACATGAAGGGCGACACGGAACGGGGTCGATCCTTCGGTCCTGCCATACAGCAGCGGGGGTGCGCCGAAGTGATCGTCCCGTTCCGGTCCGGCCCACACGGCGGACGAAGGGACCGCATGGGCAAGGTTGAGCGTTGAGATCGGGGGCTGACGGACATTGGCATAGGCGTGGCCTGGCAGGGAGCCGAGCCAGCCATCGACTGCATTGACGGTCTCGACCATGACGGTGAAGTCGCGGGATTGGATGACCTTCTCGACCAGCCGCAGTTTTTCGTCGGCGCGGCGGGCATCCTCGTCCCAGACGGTGACGGTCGCCGTGACATAGGCGATGCCGGCTATGTCCGCGCCGAGTTCCTGTAGGGCCATGTCGGCATCGGCGGCCTTGTTGGCAGCATCGGTATCGACGAGCGCCGATTGCTCATTGGTGACGATCTCTTTGAGAATAGCGGCGATGGACTTGCGCTTCGCAAACCATTGCCGCCTGATCCGGGTCAGCAGCCTGGTCGCATCGGTCTTGTCCATCAGGATCGCGCGGGTCGACCAGCGATAGGGGAAGGCCAGTCGGTTGAGATCGTCGAGCAGGCCGGGGGTCGTGACGCTTGGGAAGCCGGTGATGGTTAGGATGCGCAGATGCGCGGAACCCAGGCGCGGTTCGAGCCCACCCGTCAGCGCTTCGTCGGCCAGAAGTGCGTCCAGATAGACCGGCGTTTCCGGCACACGGACACGGTGACGCTTTGTCGAAACGGTGGAGTGGAGGTAGGTCAGCGTCTCGCTGTCGGACAACCAGCGGCACTCGGGCATGAACCCTTCCAGAAGGGCGATCACGCGGTCGGTACGGTCGATGAAGCCCCGCACCAGTTCCCAAGGATTGACCCCCGTGGTCTCGCGGCCCTCGTAGAGCCAGCTTTCGGCGCGCGCGGCGTCCTCGGCCGGGGGAAGCCAGAGGAAGGTGAGGTAATAATCCGAGACGAAGTGGCTACCTTCCTCCTCGAAATCGGCCTTGCGCTCGGCGTCGACCAGCGCGGACGCTGGATCGGGAAAGACATCGTTCGGATAGGTAGCGGCCTCCTTGCGCTGCGCTTCCACGAAAATGCACCAGCCGGAGCCGAGGCGGCGGAAAGCGTTGTTCAGCCGGTTGGCGACGCCGACCAACTCGGCCGCGACGGCGGAGTCGAGGTCCGGCCCGCGGAACTTGGCGGTTCGCTGGAAACTACCATCCTTGTTCAGCACCACGCCTTCGCCGACGAGTGCCACCCAGGGCAGGAAATCGGCAAGGCGCGTGGCGGTGCGGCGGTATTCGGCGAGGTTTATCATCAAGGCCGCCTTACACCGACAGATAGCCAGGGACGCGCAGATGCCGGCGCACCACCTCGGCGAAAAGGGGATCGCGCTTTGCCGCCCATACGGCGGCCAGATGGCCGACGGCCCAGATCACGATGCCGGCGAGCCAAAGCTGGAGGCCAAGGCCGACGGCCCCCGCCAATGTCCCGTTGAGGATCGCCACGGAACGTGGCGCACCGCCGAGGAGGATAGGTTCGCTCAGGGCGCGGTGAACCGGGACAGCGAACCCCGGCACGGTGTCGAGTTGTTCGAGGACGGCAGCCATCAGATCAACGCCCCGCCGCCGAACGAGAAAAAGGACAGAAAGAAGGAACTGGCCGCAAACGCGATCGATATCCCGAAAACGATCTGGATCAATTTGCGAAAGCCGCCGCCCGTATCACCGAAGGCGAGCGTCAACCCGGTGACGATGATGATGATGACGGCAACGATCTTGGCGACCGGGCCTTCGACGGATTCGAGGATTTTCTGCAATGGCGCTTCCCAGGGCATGGAAGAGCCCGAGGCGAGAGCCGGTGAGGTCAGAAGTGCCGCCCAGGTGAAGGCGGTGGCGGTAGCGATGGAACGGCGGAAGCGGAAGGCGCGACGGATCATGCGGTGTCTCCTGGGTGGTTTGTCGAAATGAGGTCTGGAAAGGCGGGGGAGAGCCGGTAGTCACCGTCCGGGCCGAGGCCCTCGACGCGATCCAACTCGGAAAGACGTCGGGCGACGCCCCGGCCGGAAAGCACGGCAACGAGGTCAATCGTCTCGGCGATCATCGCGCGAGGCACGGTCACGACGGCTTCCTGAATGAGCTGTTCGAGGCGGCGCAGCGCACCGATGCCGGAGCCCGCGTGGATCGTGCCGATGCCGCCTGGGTGGCCCGTTCCCCAGGCTTTGAGGAGATCGAGCGCCTCGGCGCCGCGAACCTCGCCGATGGGGATTCGATCGGGGCGCAGGCGCAGCGAGGACCGGACTAGATCGGAAAGCGAAGCCACCCCGTCCTTGGTGCGCATGGCGACCAGATTCGGGGCCGCGCATTGCAGCTCTCGGGTGTCTTCAATGATGACGACGCGATCCTGCGTCTTGGCGACCTCGGCCAGAAGCGCATTGGTCAAGGTGGTTTTGCCCGTCGACGTGCCGCCCGCCACGAGGATATTGGCGCGTGCGGCGACGGCCTGGCGCAGCGCGGCGGCCTGCGCGTCGGACATGACGCCGGCGACGACGTAATCGTCGAGCGTGAACACTGCGACCGCCGGCTTGCGGATGGCGAAGGTTGGCGCGGCGACGACGGGCGGAAGCAGGCCCTCGAAGCGTTCGCCGGTTTCGGGCAACTCGGCCGAGACACGCGGGGAGCGGGCATGCACCTCGGCCCCGACATGATGGGCGACCAGCCGGATGATACGCTCGCCGTCTTCCTGGGTCAGCCGTTCACCGGTGTCGGACAGGCCCTCGGCGAGACGGTCCACCCAGATGCGCCCATCCGGGTTCAGCATCACCTCGACGATGGACTTGTCGAGTAGGAGGTTCGAGATGGCAGGCCCGAGCGCGGTGCGGAGCATGCGCGCGCCGCGTTCGTAGGTTGCCTGTTTCCGGTTGTGGCCTGCCATCTCGTCCCCTTTCCGGGGAGGAGGGCGAAGGCGGTCCCCGGATGGGGATAACTAAAAGGACGGCAAAGCGGACCGATTCAACAAGTTTCGGTCGTAGTAGTAGTGCAGCGAAGTAATACAGGAGAACGGCGGATTCGCGCGGCGGCTAAGATGCTTGATCGGGTCAGTATCGGCGAATCAGTTCCCGGGTTCAGGGCAGTTTCGGATATCAACGACCTCCCAGGCTCCCGCGAAGCTGCATCGGTAACGGATCAGGCTGCGGACCAGTCCTCGATCTGCAATCCGGCTACCCGCGAAAACTCGCCTGTGTTGTTGGTGACGAGGATGTGGCCCCGTGCCTTGGCCTGGCCGGCGATCAATGTATCGTATGGGCCGATCGGCGTGCCACGCCGTTTCAACTCGGCCCGGATCTCACCGGCGACGCGCGCATCCTCACGATCGAAGTCGAGGATGGCGAGGTCGGCAAACAGGAGCCTGAGCGTTTCGAGGTTGAACGCGACCTTCTCGCTCTTATAGGCGCCGAAATAGAGTTCGTGCGCGACCACGGACGAACCGGCGAGCGAACCTGGCTCGCTCGCCTCGATCCTGCGCAGCAACGCATCGGAGCGTCGCGTCAGCAGCGAGATCACGGCATTGGTGTCGAGGAGGTGGAGGGTCACTGGAACGCCTTGTCCAGTTCGGGCCTCTCCTGGTCCTCGGGCTGATCGCGCCCCTCGGCCATGAAGTCGTCGCTGAAGCCACGCTCGACGGCGGCGTGCAGCGACGCCCAGCGCCGGGTCGCGTCGGGTTTCGGGCGCAGGATCACGGCGTCACCCTCCCGCGAAACCTCCACCTCATCGACATCGAAGCGGAAATCCTTCGGCAAGCGGACGGCCTGCGAGTTACCGGACTGGAATATCTTGGCGATATGGGGCATGGCGACCTCCTGTATATACGTTGAAGTATATACGCGAGAGGCGCGGGTTCCGCAAGGTCGGTCAGCCATCGGCGTCATCCTTGCCTGACGGAACGTCGTCGGGGATCTCGCTGAGGAAGCTGTTGCCCTGCTGGAGCCGCAGGCCGAGCGTCTGAACGAAGCCGTCGAACCGCTTGAGGCCTCTGGTCTGGGCGACCGCGTTCTCCTCGGGCGGAAGCTGCGGGGTGACGGTCAGCCAGTGCCGGATAAACAGCGCCAGCGTGTCGGCTGTCAGCCGCACATCGCGTTCCAGCCGGGCCGTCTGGCGCGACAGGCGATCGAGCCGGCGGGTAAAGGCGGCTTCGCGCGTGTCGAGGGCGTCGGGCGACAGGAATGAGGCGATGGCCGCTTCGGCGACGGCCGAGCGCGACAGCTTGCGACGGTCGGCAAGATCGTTGAGCCGGGCGAGCAGGTCGGAAGGAAGGGTCAGGCATAGGCGTTCGCGCAAGGTCGTTCCTCACATATCAATCGTGTCGTTCGGGTCCATGGAAACCTGGCGCGCGAGGCCGCGCATTTGGCGGCGCATGGCCTGGCGCTGCCGGACGATGTCCTCCTGATCGTCGCCGAGCAGGTGCCGAAACTCATTCTCGGGCTCCGGCTCGTTCTTCTCGTGGACGATCTCCACATGGTCGGGCAGCTCCGGTTCTCGGCGAAGGCTCGAATTGGCCTTGTCCTCGTCGTCCTTGCTGGTGGGATCGGTCGCCGCTGCCAGTGCCGTATCGGGTTTCAGGGGTTTGAGCGCTGACCAGCCGTCCGGCCGCGCGCTGACGGCAATCTCGTTCGGATCGGGCGGTGGCAGGATGCGTTCCATGAGGCGCGGGTCGGTGTAGTAGCGCGCTTTCTTCGCCCGGATCGGCGGCGTTCCCGCGACCAGGACGATCTCGTCGTCCGGTGGAAGCTGCATGATCTCGCCGGGGGTGAGGAGCTGGCGGGCGGTCTCGGAACGTGACACCATGATGTGGCCGAGCCACGGCGCCAGGCGACTGCCGGCGAAGTTCTGCATCGCCTTCATTTCGGTCGCCGTGCCGAGGGCGTCCGATACTCTTTTTGCGGTCCTCTCGTCATTGGTCGCAAAGCTGACCCTGACATGGCAATTGTCGAGGATCGCGTTATTCGCCCCGTAGGCTTTCTCAATCTGGTTCAAGCTCTGCGCGATGAGAAAGCTCTTGATCCCGTAGCCGGCGAGGAAGGCCAGCGACGACTCGAAGAAGTCGAGCCTGCCGAGTGCAGGAAATTCATCGAGCAGCATCAGGACGCGATGCCGCCGGTCTTTGGCATGGAGGTCTTCCGTCAGCCGACGGCCGATCTGATTCAGCACGAGGCGGATAAGGGGTTTGGTGCGCGAGATGTCCGAGGGCGGAACGACCAGAAACAGTGTCGAGGGTTTCGGGTCGGCGATCAAATCGGCGATGCGCCAGTCGCAGCGCGAGGTCACGGTCGCGACCACCGGGTCGCGGTAGAGCCCCAGAAAGCTCATGGCGGTCGATAGCACGCCGGAGCGTTCATTGTCCGATTTGTTGAGCAGTTCCCGCGCAGTCGACGCGACCACCGGATGCGGCCCCGCCTCGCCGAGATGACTGGTGGCCATCATCGCATCCAAGGTGGCTTCGATCGTGCGGCGCGGATCTGAGAGGAAGGCAGCGACACCGGCAAGCGTCTTGTCGGGCTCGGCGTAAAGTACATGCAGGATGGCACCGACCAGGAGCGAGTGAGACGTCTTCTCCCAATGGTTCCGCTTTTCCAGGCTGCCTTCGGGGTCGACCAGCACGTCGGCGACGTTCTGCACGTCGCGCACTTCCCATTCGCCCCGGCGTACCTCGAGCAAGGGATTGTAGGCGGCCGACGCGGCATTGGTCGGGTCGAACAGGAGGACACGGCCATGTTTCGCCCGGAAGCCGGCGGTGAGCTGCCAGTTCTCCCCTTTAATATCGTGGACGATTGCCGAGCCCGGCCAAGTCAGCAGACTCGGTACGACCAGCCCGACGCCCTTACCAGAGCGCGTCGGAGCAAAGCATAGAATATGCTCAGGACCGTCGTGCCGCAGATAGTCGCGCTCGTAGCGGCCGAGGATCACGCCGTCCAGCCCGAGCAGGCCGGTGCGCTCGATATCCGCGCGCTCGGCCCATCGCGCGGAGCCATAGGTGTCGATGTCGGATGCCTCGCGGGCGCGCATCACCGACATGGTGATGGCGACGGCGATGGCGATGAAGCCGCCGGACGCCGCCACAATGCCGCCCTCGGCGAAGATGCGCGGGGCATAGGCATCGTAGAAATACCACCACCAGAACAGCGCCGGCGGATAATAGACCGGCCAGCCGGCGATCTCGAACCATGCCGGCCCGAGCTGCGGCTGGAAGCCGAGCCGGAAGGCGACCCATTGCGTGCCGCCCCAGATCGAGGCCAGCACGATCAGAAAGACGATGCTGATCTGACCCCAGAGGATTTTGGTGCCGGACATGGGAGGTTCCTTTCGTCAGAGGCCGAGGTCGCGCTTGCGGCCGAGCGACCAGTCGATGCCGCCTCCGCCGCGCGCGACGCCGGAGATGTGCTGGCCGAGCTTGTGTTCGATCTCGCGGGACCAGGGGACGAGCTGGAAGCCGCGCCCGCCGTCCGGGGCGATGCCCTCGATCACGGCGAAGCGGCCGGAGGAGAGCACGAGCTGGCGGCGATAGGTGCCGGCGACATATTCTCCGGCCTGTGCCTTCACATGCGGAAGGCCAGTCTCGGCCGAGAGCTGCTCGCCCACGGCGTCGAGCTCGCGCCGGCGCAGGGTCGCCAGAAGATTGCGCTGCAGGACGATGCGCTGGCTTTCGCGGCGGGCGAGGCCCTCGTCGGCGAGATGTTCGGCGCGTGCGTCCATCGCCTCGCGCACCTCGCGGCCGAAGCCGCTCGTTCCGAGCGGCATCGGGTCGCGCTCGACCAGCCGGTGATCGAGCCAGGTCGCGCCGGGAGCGGTGATCTGGCTCTGGAGATCGAGGTCGGAGCGATTGGCGAGGACGATGGTGGGCCGCGGGTCGTCCGGACCGCTGAAGCGGCGGACTTCGACGATGCCGCCGATGGGCGGTGCATGTTCGAACGCCTCGATGCCGCGCAGCCGGACATGATGGGCGCGGCCGTCGGTGCCGTCGATCACGGCATAGGCTTCGCCGGTCAGCTCGTCATGGAGGCCCTTGTCGACGAGGCGCCCGATGATGGGCGGCCCGTCCTTGGCCGTGTCGATCGTGAAGTCGGCGACGCCACGCTCCTCGCCGAGCCCGGCGAAGGCGCGTTGCATGGTCTTGATGATGTCGCCGCGCGCGCCGAGATCGCGCAGCGACCGCTCCGCGCCCGGCTCGACGAACCATTCGTTGACGCCGGCATCGGCGGCGAGACCCATCTTTTCGAGATGGCGCAGGCGCGCGACCAGCAGGCGGCGGATTTCTGGATCGTCCGGCCCCTTCGCCTCGGGCCGCAGGTCGATATAGCCAAGCTCGTTCGACTGGCGCGCGATGTCCCGATCGAGGCGTGTCCAGCGTTCGGCATCGACCTCCCGCGCGAGGCTGGAGCGGATCTCATGTTCGGGCTTGGGGCCGAGTTCGGCATCGACCAGCTCCTCGGCGCGTCCGCGCAGGCCGTGGCTGATATAGTCACGCGAGATGACGAGATCGGCGCCGGTCTCGTCGACGCCGCGCACGAGCAGATGCACATGCGGATTGTCGGTGTTCCAGTGATCAACGGCGATCCAGTCGAGGCGGGTGCCTAGGTCGGCTTCCATCTGCTTGGCGAGATCGCGGGTGAAGGCGCGCAGATCTTCCATGCCGCCGGCGTCTTCGGGTGAGATGATAAAGCGGAAATGGTGCCGGTCGTCCTGGCAGCGATCGGCGAAGGCGAGATCGTCGGCGCGGTCGGTTTCGGCGTCGAACATGACGCCCTTCTCGCCGTCGCGGCTGACGCCTTCGCGCTTGAGATAGGACAGGTGCGCCGAGATCGGCGCTGAGCGAAAGGCGCGGCCCCTGTGCCGGGCGATCCTCGCCTTGGCGACAACGCGGCGACGCGAGCCGAGCAGCCGGCTCCGCGTCACAACATTGCGGCCGCGGCCGAAGGTCGAGCGGCCCGAGCCGCCGCCCCTGCGCTCCGATCCCGATCCCGATGCCGATCCGCTGGCGGGCGCATTGCTCGCCTGCTTTGCGGCGCGCAGCACCTGGTTGATGAAGGTCTTGGTGCGCGGCGCTCGCGTCGAGCGCGGCTTGCCGGGGCGGATGCGAAATTCGCTGTCGTCGCCGCTCATGCGCGCCTCCCAGGAGGCGCGGCGAAGCCGCGCATACGAAGTGCCTTTGATTTTGCTGGCAAAATCGCCCATGCGTATGCACGACCGACCGCCACATGCGCAAAACACCGAGCCATTCCAATGGCTTGACGGTGGTTTGCGCATGCGCTTTTACCTTGCCGTATTCCAGTCGCCGTGCCCCATCCGGCGCGCGACCCTTCCCTTCCTTTCCGGTACTCCGCTACAGCGCGAAACCGCGCGATCCAGCTCATGGCGCGCCTCCCGAGCCGGATCGCGCGACGAACAGGGCCTCGGCCGGGGCCGGCGCGAGCGAACCGCGCGACGCGGCAGGTGCATCCGAAGGCGCCCCGACACTGCGTTCGCCGTGCAGGCCGGGTGCATGTTCCGGGCCAGCCGGTGCCGTGACGAAGAGCGGAGCTTCGCGCCAGTCGGTGACGCGCTGCGGGCCGGCGAAAGCGCCTGGCGCGAGCGGCTCGCCGCCGAGAACGGGCGCGAGCACGGCGACGTATTCGCGCGTTTCTTGCGGCAGGCCGCGTTCACCGGCAAGGTATTCGTCATACCGGCCGGGGCCGAAATTGTAAGCGCCGAGCATGCCGGTGACGGTGCCGTAACGGTCCCACATGGCGCGCAGGTAGGCCGCTCCTGCGAGGATGTTGTCGCGCGGCTGGAACGGATCGCTGCCGAGCCGATGGAGCGCGCGCTGTTCATCCCATGTCGCGGGCATGAGCTGCATCAGCCCCTGCGCCCCGGCCGACGATACGGCGGTCGGATCGCCATTGCTCTCGGCGGCGAGGACGGCCGCGATCCAACCGGCCGGGATGTCGAAACGGTGCGCTGCCTCGGCGATGTCGATGGCATAAAGACCGCCGATCTCCAGCTGCGCCGCCTGCACGGTCTCGGCCAAGACCCTCGGCCCTGGCGCGAAGCCGAGAAGCAGGCCGGAAAGGAGAAGGAGGAGAGCCGGACGTCGAACGGCGCAAGACCGTCTGACGCTGGTGGGACGTTGAACGGTCACTTGTCGGTCCCTTCGGACCGCTTCGTCCTTTGGTCGTTGGTGTGCAGGCTCCAGGCGGTGTCGTCGTCGCCGTCGCGGAACAGGTTGGCGCGCAGCCAACCGAACAATGGGCTGTAGATCTCGACGGAGACGAACTCGCCGGCCTTTTCGCCGACATGCGACCAGCCCGCGCCGATGTCGCGGCCGTCCTCGCCGCCGAGCAGGATGCGGTAGGCGGGCGCGTTCTCGGCGTCCGAAGATTTGGCCGGGACAAAGGTGAGCGGCGCGTCGATTCCGAGCGCCTCGACGCGGCCGGTGAAGCCGGTTTCCGTGCGGGTGAAACTGCCAATATCAGCCATGATTTTGTTTCCTGTGGTTGATGGTTGGGGGTAGCTCACGGCTCCAGGGCCGGATCGGTGGAGCGCCAGCGGAAACGGCCGTCGCCGTATTCGTCGGTGTAGAGAGGCAGCGCGCGGCCGATGACGGCGGAGGCCGGAAGCGCGCCGAAATAGCGGCCGTCGAGGCTGTCGACCGCGTTCCAGTTCATCAGGAACAGCTCGCCCTCGGCGATGATCCGGCAGCCCTGCCATTGCGGCAGGTCGCGGCCGAAGCGGTCGCGCGACTTCGCGTCGCCATAGGCGTGAGCGTAGGCGATCACGGCCGCGCCACGGCGGCAGACCTCGGCACCCGGCAGCGCCAGCACGCGCTTGATGAGCGGCACGCCACGCGGCAGGTAGCCCCGCGCGTCGAGGAAGGCGGCGAGGTCGTCGGGCGGCAGCACCGCGACCAGATCGCCGACCTCGATCGTCGTTACCGGCGCAAGCGAATAGAGCCCGACCGCGACGCTTCCCGATGCGTTCCAGATGAAGCGAGGCGCCTGGCCGGTGACAACGGATGCGGCGATCAGCGCCGCACCGGCCAGCATGGCGATGAGCGTGACGCGGCGTGGGCTCATGGCATGATGCTCCGGCGCGCAAGCCAGGCATCGTGCTGGTCGCGCGTGTAGGGACGCGGTTCCACACCGGCCGTCAGCCGGTTGTGGACGTGCCGCCAATAGACGGGTGCGGCGTCAGCCGGCTCGATGCCGAGGGCCTCGATCGTGTCAACGAGCTGGAGCACGCGCTCGACCTTCGGCCAGCCATGGAGTTTCAGGAGAAGATCGCCGCCGGGCCGGATAAAGGGCGCGGTCTGGAAAGGCTCGCCGCGTCCGATGGCGCGCAGGATGTCGATGCGCGACACGACGGTCCCGTAGTCGTTCGACGCCCAGCGGACGAAGGCGAAGACGCTGTTCGGCGCGAAGCCGACGACGCGGCTGCGCCTGTCGATCGTCCGCTGGTAGATCGGGTGGCCGAAGCGGATGCGGTGCTCGATCCGGCCTTCCTCCCAGGTCAGGTGAACCAGCGTGGTGAAGGGCGGCGCGTCGTTCGGCAACGCATGGCCGCCCATGCGGCGGTTGTCGAAGCCGGTCATGGTGTATCTCCATCGGCAGGCGGGAACTCGCGCGCGAGGAGGTCGCGCAGCATGTCGGCGACGGTGACGCCGCGCTGGAAGGCCGTGATCTTGATGCGGCCGCGCAGCGCCGGCGTGATGTCCACGGTCAGCCGCGCCGAATAGGCGTCGGCGGCATCCGTGCGCGCCGGCGGCGCGTCGCCGGCCTTGATCCAGCTATCGGGATCGGCCGGGCGCGTGGCGAAGCCGCGCCTGTCCGTGCCGGCCGTCATGACGGGCCTCCGTCATGGAACGGCAGCACGCTGGCGATGCGGTCGCGGGCGCGGTCGGCCATTGTGGGATCGATCTCGCAGCCGATATAGCGCCGGCCGGAGAGCCGGCAGGCTTCGCCGCCGGAACCCGAGCCGGCGAACCAGTCGCCGACCAGGCCACCTTTCGGGCAGCTCGTGCGGATGAGGATTTCGAGAAGGGCGGACGGCTTCTCGGTCGGATGGATGGCGCGACCGTGGCAGTTGCGCAGATAGATGACCGAGCGCATCAGGCGCGGCCCGCCGTCATGGCTGACATAGTGGCCGGCGCCGATCTGGCCGGTATGGGGTGGACGCTGCTTGCGCCGAACGGTGCGGGCGGTCGCGTCGGGCGTGGTCTGCGGATCGTTGTAGATTTCGCCCCAGGGCGTCTCGGCCGGATAGAACTGGACGGCCAGCTCATGCACGCGCTTGAAGCGGTCGGCGTGAAAGCTCGTGCCGTTCTGCTTCTCCCAGACGATCTCCTGGGCGAGCCGCAACCCGGCATCGGCGAAGCGGTCGGCGGTGGCCATGAAGCTGCGCAGCGAGCCGAAAACCCACATCGAGCCGGTCGGCGCAAGCGCGGCACGCGCCAACGCCAGCCAGCCCTCGACGCGGCGGTCCCAGGCGAGCGACGTGTCGCCGTAAGGGGGATCGGCGAGGATCATGTCGTAGGGGCCGTGCGCCGGCATGCGATCGCGGCAGTCGCCGGACAGTATGATTTCGGAGAGATCTATCATGGCGCGGTCCCCCCGATGCCGAGACGCACGACCTCGCCCGCCAGCGCCGCGATCTCGCGCGCGGCGGGCGACTGGCGGTCGATGTCCGAGGCGAGCCGCCCGGTCTGCGCAGCGTCGGCGAAAACGACACGCTGCCCGACCGTGGCGGCAAGCAGGGGCGGATCGTGGTCGGCCAGCATCTCGGCTGTCTCACGCGCTATGACGGTGCGCGCACCGCAGCGATTGAGCACGAAACGGGCAACGAGCTGGGGTCGGTAGATGCGCGCCTCGGCGAGCAGCGCCAGCATCTCGGCCGAGGCCCAGCCATCGAGCGGCGACGGCTGCACCGGGATCAGCACAAGATCGGCGGCGAGCAGCGCCGAGCGCATGAGGCCGGCGACGCGAGGCGGGCCGTCTATGACGACGTGATCGACGTCGCGGGCAAGCTCGGGAGCTTCACGGTGCAGCGTGTCGCGTGCCAGGCCGACGACACCGAACGCGCGGGCCAAGCCCTCGCGCGCGCGTTGCTGAGACCAGTCGAGGGCCGAACCCTGCGGGTCGGCGTCGATCAGCGTGACGCGGCTGCCGCGCATCGCCAGCTCGCCGGCGAGATGCAGCGCCAGCGTCGTCTTGCCGACACCGCCCTTTTGATTGAGCAGCGCGACGATCATGGGCGTCCTCCCGGCGGATCGAGAGGGAGCCGAAGCGCATCGGACAAAGGGGCGTCCGCGTCGTCGGACTTGTTCGGATTTTGCGGTGCGGAAAGCGCGAACGGCGCGCTTTTTTTCGCAGCTACGCTGAGGCTTCGGGCGGTGTCGCGGATGAGGTTTTCCACATCGCGCGCGCGCCCTTCAAAGTTATTCTTATTGTTAGACTCTAAGTTAAGGCCCGGAATCATCGTGTCTGGCCAAAGGGTTAGCTGGTATCTCTGCGTGTGATCTCCCGATGGCCCTGCGTGTGATCTCCCGATGGTCCTTGCGTGTGATCTCCCGATTGTTTCCACAGGATTATCCACGGGCCCTGTGGATAAGTGCGCCGGCAGGATACGCAGCATCTCGCGGCCGCCATCATGCTCGATGCGCAGGCGGTAGCCGGGCAATGGCTGACGCACGGCGATGCGGCGGATCTGAAGCGCGAAGTCGGAGACGCGCGCCAGGCTGCCGGATTTCTCATGCAGATGATGGAGGTCGAAGACCCAGCCCTGCGGCTGGCGGCCGGCATGCTTGCGGGCGACGCGGTAGAGCCAGCGTTCGATCCCGCCCTTGAGCCGGAAATAGGCGCGGTCGATGGCGAGGACCAGCGAGCGGTCGACGACGCCGCGATAGAACCAGTCGGGCAGGACCAGTTCCATGCCTTCGACCCGGCCGTCATGGCGCGTGAGTTCCTCCCATTCGTTCACCCAGGAGAATTGGTGCCGCCGCCAATGCTCGCCGTTGCGGATCGTTGTGCGGATCGAGGTCGATTGCAGGCGGGCGAGCGCCGCCTTGAGCAGCTTGTAGTCGCTGGCGCCGGTCTCGCGCCCGATGGCGGTCAGGAGGTGAAAGGGGGTGAAGCGGAGGAAGCGGGAGGTGCGCAGGCCGAGATTCTCGGCCTTGACGATCTGCCCTGCGGCCCAGATGAGGATGTCCGCGTCCCAGATGGTCGCCATGCCATGCTGCGGCACGGCGAAAACCTCGACGCGGACCTCGCCGGCCTCGTAGAGGATCGGCACGGTGCGCCGTGATTTCGCCAGCGAGAAGAAAGGGCGCTCCATCAGGTCGCGCTGGTCGCGCGGGCTGGCGTCGCCCGTTGCGACGACGAAGGGATCGAGCCGGGTGCGCTCGGAGACGGGAAGGCGTCGGGACATGCGCGGCGTTCCTCAGCGCGCCGAGCGACCGGGCGCGGGATAGTGCTGCCTGTTGCCCGGCAGGGCGGGCAGCACGCTGCCGCGCGGATCGGATGTCGAGGCGACCGTGCCTCGCTCGGCCCAGGCTTCGAGTTCGTCGATCGCATAGACGACGCGGCCGCCAAGCTTGCGGAACAGCGGTCCCGTCCCATAGGTCCGGTGCTTTTCCAGCGTGCGGGGCGAGAGGCCGAGAAAGTCTGCGGCTTCCCTCGTGCGCAGAAAGCGCGGCGGCAGGAGAGCGGGATTGGGGTGCATGGATGCCTCCGTGGCTCTGGGGGATGCCGCTCGGGGCGAGCGGCGGTCAGGGGTCACGGTGGCGAAGAAGCGGGGCGCAGGGAGTGGGGGATTTCAGGGGGTGTCAAATATCCCCACCCTGACCGGGAGTGGTCAGGGTCGGCGGCGGAAGCGCAGAAGCTTGAGATAACCGCCGGCGATCATGGCGGTGCCGTCACGGATGAGATCGCGCACCGTGTCGCGGAGTGGCGAGGATTGCCAGTGCTCCTCGGCGATGCGTTCGACGCCGAACAGGACCTGTGCGATCTCGCGCTGGCTGGCGCGATGCTGGCGGGCGTCGACGGCGCGCAGCATCACCTTGAGGCGTCGTCGCTGCTGTGCAGTCATGCGCTGATCGGGCGGAATGCGGTAGCCGGCCAGGTGGCGCAGCAGGCGATCGAGGGTGGCGACGCGATCGAGACCGTCGCGGTCGAGCGCGATAGCGACCGATATCGGATCGTCGGGCCGAATCGCAGGATCGGCGACCAGATGCAGGCCAGGGCCGATCTCGCGCAGGAGGAGATGGAGTTCGTCTGGCGCGACCCTCTTCTCACCGGCAAGGAAGGCGCGCAGGGTGACGGCTCCCTCCCGCGCGGGCGCCGGGTTGCCCACCACTCGCAAAATAGCGGTGTCGGCGGTCTCACTCCAGAAGATCGGTTGGTCGCCTGCCGTCAGACGTGGCCGGGCCGCGAAATCGCAGCCCCCAGCGGCTCTCCATCGGTTCGGGGAGCGGCTTGCCGAGGCGGTCTGCGCGCCGCAGGTCACTATAGTCTTGCTGATAGTCGCCGTTCCGGCGCAGACACTCCCAGGCGAGATGATCGACGCCTACCTCGTCCATAAACCCATAAGCGGACTCTGCCCGCCAGCGTGACGTGTCGGGTCTCATGATATTCCTCCCAGGCTACGAACGCAGGTCAAACGGGAAGATGATCCGGCCGGGTTGCGCGCCGCGGAAGTGCCTGAAGCCGCAAACCGCCTTGCCTTGTCAGCAATGCGATGGGCTACGAAACTTCAGTTCAGGCGGCCGAGGCGCAGGATCTTGTAGCCGTGTTCGCTCATCCAGTGGGCGCGGGCGAGGTGCGTATCGTGTATCCGGCGGGCGCGCTCGGGCTCGGCGCCGGGGTCGATGCCGAACAGGATTTCGACGGCTTCCTGCCAGTCGGCACCGTCCGCCTCGGCATCGAGCAGGCGACAATAGAGCTTCACATGCGTGCGGTCGTAGTCGGTGAGAAAATCGCCGTCGGGCGCTTCATCACGAAAGGATAGCGTCGCCATTGCGCCCTTTCCCCAATTGCGACGTCTGGTGCGATGGCGCGCACATTATCACAATGACGTGATTGTTAAACGACGATTCACCATAACGCACGTGCATGCGGCATCGCGTCCGGTTTGGGGAAATGGCGTCAGCGACGAACAGTGTTCTGGACATCCAGCATCACTCCGATATGCCGGTCGGAATTGATGAAGACAATGCCTGCCGCTTCCAACGCCCTGCGAACCCTATCGGCAGTACTCTCGAAGACGCGCTCACCATTGACCGACTCCATGCGCTTGAGCGCGGTCAGCGAAACGGCGGCCCTGTCTGCGAGCGTCTCCTGTGTCCAACCCAGCAATGCGCGCGCGGCCCGAGTTTGATGGGCGGTGATCATACAAGATCACCTCCCACCGGCACTGAGTCTCGCGCCAGAACTACGACTATAATAGTCGTAGTTTACGAATGAATCGAGCCAAAATCGCTCGTTGAGGCAGTCATGCGACGGTAAGAGACATTAAGTGATTCGGCTGGCCGAGCGTCGGGCCGATGGTCGCCCGGCATCGCTCCTTACGAGGCGAAGGGGTCCAGGTCATCGACGATGGAAATCCGGCGGCTTGTGCCACCGGATTTCCATCTCTTCCGGCCTAGAACGGTATTTCGTCGTCGTAGTCGGGCTGGCTGCCGTTGTTGTTTTCAGTCTGCTTCGCCCGGCTCAGGAAATCGACCGTCTCGGCGATGATCTCGCACCCGTAGCGGTCGTTGCCCTGCTGGTCATTCCACTTCGTGTAGTGGATGCGCCCGCGGACCAGAACCTTCATGCCTTTCTCGCAGTATTGCTGGACCGTCTTGCCGAGGCCGTTGAAGCAGGTGATCCGGTGCCATTCGGTATCCTGAACCCGGTAGCCGTTCTCGTCGCGGACGACCTTGCCTTCCGAGTAGCGGGGGCGCGAGGTGGCCAGGGTGAAGTGGGTGATGCTGGTGCCGCCCTGGGTGGTGCGGGTTTCAGGGTCCTGACCGATGTTGCCGGCGAGAATGACGATGTTCTGCATTTTCAAGTCTCCGTTGCTTCTCGGAGGGACCATCCCTCCGACGAGACCCGGCCAAGGCCGGCGGGAGACGCCTGCAACTGCCTGCTTGCTGGCAGCTCGCCCATAAGGCCCGGAGTGGAGCGGGCAGCCGCGCTTGCGCGGCAACACGGTCCGGAGCCGCGTGGGTTGCGGCCGGAAACCGCACGGACTTTGGGGATCAGTCAGTCGGAGGGATGGCGCCGCTGAGATGAATACGAACCGAGACGCACAGCGGAACCATCATCCTTGCCGTCAACAGCGAACCGTCTGGTCCGCTCACCACCCACGGATGGGCCGCGCCTGCCGTTCTCCTCTTCAAACCACCCGCGTCTGTGCGAGTGGACGCTGGCCGGGGAAGAAACCAGACGGACTTATCGGGCTACGAGGCCCGGAATCGCACCGCATTCGCTTGAATAGCGGAGGGACCGGTCAGGCAGAGTTGGGAAAGGTGATGAAGGTGGTCGTGAGCCGCATTCATCGCTATATGGACCGGCACCCAGGCAATGACCGCTATGGGTGCGAGAGGCATCCCGTATCCGAGCCTCCACGGTCGGATGAAGCAGGCTGGAAGCGACGGCATGGCAGCAGAACTGACGCCACATGCCTGTTTTGGCAGGAAGGCGGAACCCGGCGGGACAAGCCGTCGGGTTTTCATCGTGGGAATGACGGACCGCAGTTGCTGAATCAACGAGAGAAGACAGAGACACCAATCGCGTTCAGATTGACCATGGCGGCGATACCGATGAACAGACCGCCTGCTCCGCCGAGCAGATTGAGTACCACCGTCGAGTCGATTGCGTTCTTCGTGACGCCATGCACGAGTGCGTAGCCGGCAGTGGCGGCAGGGATCGCGAACATCGCGAGCGCAATCACGCGCAAGGTCGGGTTCTTCGCGAAGCCGAGAATGCCGATTACCAGCGCGATCGACAGCAAAGCGGCTCCTGCGCCCGCAAAGCCGCTCATGAATATTCCGGCGCCGCCGGCCCAGGCATACTGCGCGGCCGAGATCGCAACCATGACGGGCAGCGCGTAGATCGCGAGATTGTAGGCGATGATGCAAAGCATGATCGCCAGCGAGACAGCAAGCAGGATCAGCGTCATGGAAACCTCCAGAATCGGTTGAGGATCACGGCAGGCTGCCTGTGGATACGCTCCGCCTGCGACTATGCTACTGTTCCGGTTCTGCAAGGATGGTTCATAAGAGCCATTGACCTCTCCAGTAGTCAAGTATCGGCGGCTGGAACAGCCGCCAGGCGGCGGCGCTTACGCGCCGCCGTCGAACTTCATGACCGGGATGCCGAGCTTGCGGGCCTTGTCCGCCAGGTTCTCCTGAATCCCGCTGCCGGGAAAAACGAGGACACCGACCGGCAGGACGTCGAGCAGGGCGTCGTTGCGCTTGAAGGGCGCGGACTTGCCGTGCTTCGTCCAGTCGGGCTTGAAGGCCACCTGCGGCACCTTGCGATTGTCCGCCCATTTCGCGGCGATCAGTTCGGCGCCCTTGGGCGAACCGCCATGCAGCAGCACCATGTCGGTGTGTTTTGCGCGGACCTGATCGAGCTTCGCCCAGATGAGGCCGTGGTCATTGTAGTCGAGACCGCCGGTCAGGGCGACTTTGGGACCGCGGGGCAGCATTACCTCGGTCTCGGCCCGGCGTTTCGCGGCCAGGAAGTCGCGGCTGTCGATCATCGCAGCGGTGAGATTGCGATGGTTGACCATCGAGCCGGTGCGGGGACGCCAGGCGGCGCCGGTGTGGCGCTCAAACTGTTCGGCGGCGACGTCGCGGAAGAGTTCCATGCTGTTGCGCCGTTCGATAAGGGTCTGCCCCTCTGCCGTCAGGCGCTCCAGCTCAACGGACTTAACTTCGCTGCCATCCTGTTCCCGCTGAAGGCGGCGCTGCGCCAGCTCGTTGTCGTCCAGCTCACGCTCCACCCGGCTCGCGGCGCGATGGAAGAGATTGACGGTTGACCAGAGCAATTCGTCGAGGTCGGGTTCGAGGCGGGTGTCGCCGAGCGTGGCGATCAGGGCGTCAAAGATGTCCGCGACGGCGCCGGCGACGGCGTTGCCTTCGGGAAGCGGCCTCGGGTCCGCTTCATCCTGAAACGGGCGCCAGCCGTAAAGCTGGAGTTCGGTGAGGACATGATCGGTGGAGGAAGAAGTGTGAACCGGCTCGAAACCCATATCGTTGTCTTCATGCATCATCGGGAGCTTCCTTCGTCTGGAGCCGCGCCCATCGCGGCCTTCGCAGGCGTCGAAAGCCCACGGGCGGGACGGGCTGGCACCATCGCACTCCCGCGAGGGCTCGATGGCCGGGTGCGGGCTATTTTGACTTTCGCGATGCAAAGGCGGGCCAAGACGGGGTCCCCACGCGACCTGTCGCGTGGGGTGGCTAGCCGCCGGCGGAAAATAACCCGAACGCGGCCATTGCCTGCCCGGATCGTTTGTGGGCCGATCGCCCTCTGGGAAGGCCGTAGGCGTGGCCTCTCCGACAGACAGCGCAAGGTGATCCATGGAGACGACAGGTGAAGGCGGACCGGAACACGCCGCTTTTTCCGCCGATCCCCTCACGCCTCCAGAAAACGCACCCTGTCTTCAGGATGAAGCTGACCGGCGAGCGCCACCCGCAAGGCATCGGCGCCGGCTTCGCGGAGATCCTCGTTGAAGTCCCCACGCACCGGCGACAATGCCACGACCTCGATCCCGACACTCGCAGCTCTGGCGATCAGACCGTCTCGCGCATTGTCACCGGCCGGATCGCGGTCCCTGAGGACATAGAGCCTGCGCAGCTCCGACGGGAACAGGATGGCGGCGAGGTGCGCGGCCGAGAGCGCCGCCATCATCGGCATGTGGGGCAGAACCTGACGAGGCGACAGCACGGTCTCGATGCCTTCGCCTGCCGCGAGCACATCACCGGCAACACCGAAGCGGACGCCGTGGCCGAGAAGGTCGCCCATCGCCCGCCGCGGAGTTTCGACATCCGCTTTTGCTGCGCCGTGCGGGGCGAGCCCAGGATCGAGATATGTGCGGTGCGCTCCGGTCTGCCGCCCTCCAAGATCGGTCACGGCCGCAACGATCGCCGGCAGCGTCTGCCGGGGCGCGTGCTCATCAGGTCTGTAATAGCACCGGGGATGAAAGCGCAGGCTGGCGGTTCCGTGCAAAGCCGTAATGCCGCGATTGCGGAAATACGCTTCTGCAAGTGTGCCGCCGATCGGCTGCGACATGGCAAAGAGCCGCCGCGCCGCTTCAGGCGATCCCGATGGCGCCTTGCTCAACGTCCTGCCGGTTGGCGTTCTCGCCTTTTCAGGTTCGGGATGCGGGAGCGAGAGGAAGCGGCGCGCTTCCTCGGCCACGTCCTTGAAGTCGGTCAGGCCGAGCGTCTCGCCGATGACATCGAGAAGATCGCCATGCTCTCCGGTTGCGGAATCGGTCCATTTGCCCGCAGCACCCTTGCCGGATTCAGGGCCGGTCAGACGCACGAACATCGAGCGGCCGGGGGTGTTTTGAACATCGCCGACCATCCAGTAGCGCCCGGCACGGTGGCCGGACGACAGATAATGCCGGCAAACCGCCTCGGCATTGCGGCCGAGGCGGATTGCCAGTTCGGAGGCGTCGAGCCGGGACATTACGCGGCCCGCTCGCCGATGCGCTCCACCGGCCAGCGGTCCATGACCTTGGCGAGGATCACCGGGCCGCTGGCATCCACCGGCACGAAAAAGCGTAGCCTCCAGGAGATGATCTCGTGGAACAGCCCATAGGCGGTCAGGCGCTCGCGCATCGTGTCATCGAAGCCTGACAGCTCGATGCGGTTGACGCCCATGACGCGGGAGCGACGAAGCTGAAGCCCTTCGGTGAGTTCGAGAATGGTGCGACCGTCCATCAGCGCGGTGAAGGCGGCATCCGGCGTCAGCGCCGTCGTGCCGGTCGTCACCGCATTGGCCGCCCATGCCGGCGAGACCTTACGGCCGATGATGCGCTCGCCTTCGTCGGTCTGGAGGCGATAGACGCGCGAGGATTCGTGCGGAAGTCGTTTCCAGATCGGCAGCAGCAGGCCGGCGACGATATGAATGGTGCTGTCGGAGAATTCCGGCACTTCCGCAAACTCGGCATTCCATGTCGACGCGAAAACCTCCCTGTCGGCCTCGACCCAATGGGTCTCGTCCATCATCTTGACCGGGATGTTGTGGCCGTCCATCGGCCGGATCAGCCGCACGCGCCGCTCGATCTCGCCATCGTCCAGCATGATGCTGGTGGTCGGGATCTGAACGGCGGCGCGGCCCGAACGCGCGTTAACGAGGAGCTTCGCCTGGCGGTCGTCGAGATGACCAAGGGCATCGTCCAGCGTAACCGGACGATTGCGTTCGCGCTGGGTGATGGTCAGCAACCGGGTTTCCGCGCCCGTGCCGGGATGGGTATAGATGGTCTGGCGATTGGTGACGGTGAAGCGTTCCGCCGTCAGCGTTTCCAGCCCGACATCGTAGCTGCCGCTGGCGATCGCGCCTTCGATCTTCGCATTCAGCAACTGCTCGAAGGCGGTGAACAGGATGCCCTGAAGCTCGATCGTCAGCGCCAGCAGCCGGTTGAGGAAGGTGGTGATGGACGGCAGCTCGTCCTTGATGCCGGTCGAATCCATCAGCTTCAGGCCGGTGGCGGATTCGAAGCGGTCGAGCGAGCAGCCCTCTACCTTGCCGCGGACCAGAAGGAGATAGAGCTGGCGCAGCGCGTCGCGGGCATAGGGGCTCTCCAGATTGTCCTCGGGCCGGAAGAGGCCCTGTCCGCCGGTCTGGCGCTGACCGCGCGTGATCGCGCCGAGCGTATCGAGCCGTCGCGCGATGGTGCTGAGGAAACGCTTTTCGGCCTTCACATCGGTGGCGATCGGACGAAACAAGGGTGGCTGCGCCTGGTTGGTGCGATGCGTGCGGCCGAGCCCCTGAATGGCGGCATCGGCCTTCCAGCCGGGTTCCAAGAGGTAGTGGACGCGCAGCCGCGTGTTCCGCGCCGACAGCTCCGCGTGGTAGCTGCGGCCGGTTCCGCCCGCATCCGAGAAGATCAGGATGCGCTTCTGGTCGTCCATGAACGCCTGCGTCTCGGCGAGATTGGCTGAGGCGGCGCGGTTCTCGACCACGAGCCGGTCGCCGATGTCGCCGGCGCCCGGCCTGCGGATGATGCGACGCGAGCGGCCTGTCACTTCGGCGACGAGATCGCACCCGAAATGCTGGACGATCTGGTCGAGCGCGCCCGGAACCGGCGGCAGGCTGGCCAGCTTTTCGATCAACGCCGTGCGGCGGGCGACCGCCTCGCGGCTTTCGACGGGCTGGCCATCGCGGAACACCGGACGCGAGGACAGATTGCCCTCGCTATCGGTGAACGGCTCATAAAGCTGCACCGGGAAGCTGGTTTCAAGATACGACAGGACATATTCGCGCGGCGTGATGTCCATGCGCACATCGTTCCACTCCTCGGTCGGCAGGTCGGCCAGGCGGCGCTCCATCAGCGCCTCGCCGGTCGAGACGATCTGGATGACGGCGGCATGGCCCGCCTCAAGATCGGCGTCGATGGACCGGATCAACGTCGGCGTCTTCATCGACGTGAGCAGATGACCGAAGAAGCGCTGCTTGGCGCTCTCGAAGGCCGAGCGGGCGGCGGATTTGGCCTGCTTGTTCAACGTGCCATCGCTGCCAGTTATGTTGGTCGCCTCCATCGCCGCATCGAGATTGTTATGGATGACGGCGAACGCGCCGGCATAGGCGTCGTAGATGCGGGTCTGCTCGGGCGTCAGCGAGTGCTCGACCAGCTCGTATTCCACGCCGTCGAAGGAGAGCGAGCGGGCGGTATAAAGACCGAGCGCGCGAAGGTCGCGGGCCAGAACCTCCATCGCCGCAACACCGCCGGCCTCGATCGCCTCCACGAACTCGGCCCGCGTGGAAAACGGAAAATCCTCGCCGCCCCACAGGCCGAGCCGCTGCGCATAGGCGAGGTTATGGACGGTCGTGGCGCCGGTTGCCGAGACATAGACGACTCGGGCATTCGGCAAGGCGTGCTGAAGGCGCAGGCCGGCGCGGCCCTGTTGGGACGCAGCGACGTCCCCTCGTTCACCTTTGCCGCCGGCGGCGTTCTGCATCGCGTGCGCCTCGTCGAAAACGATCACTCCATCGAAGTCGGAACCCAACCATTGGACGATCTGCTTGACCCTGGAAACCCTTTCTCCACGGTCGTCGGAGCGTAGCGTGGCATAGGTGGTAAACAGGACGCCTTCCGACAGCGCGACCGGCTTGCCCTGCGGGAATCGCGACAGCGGCGTGACCAGCAGGCGCTCCATCCCGAGCGCCGACCAGTCGCGTTGCGCGTCCTCCAGGAGCTTGTCGGACTTGGAGATCCAGACAGCCTTGCGGCGCCCCTGGAGCCAGTTGTCGAGAATGATCGCGGCCGACTGCCGGCCCTTGCCGACGCCGGTGCCGTCGCCGATGAAGAAGCCGCGACGGAAGCGGACGGCGTTCTTCGCATCCTCGCGCGCGGCGGAAACGAGATCGAAGGTCTCGTCCACCGTCCACGAACCGGCGAGATAATCGGCATGGGCCTCGCCGGCATAGATCACGGTCTCCAACTGCGCGTCCGACAGGAGGCCATGGACCGTGCCCGGAAGATGCGGGCGATAGGCCGGCTTCGGCGGCGCGACGGAGGCCATCGCCGCCGACTGCACCAGCATGGTGGGGTGCGCCTGAGAGCCGGGAATACGGATCGCCTGCAATCCGTATTCCTCGTAGATGGCCTCGGAGATGCGGCCTTCCTCCGCGGGCGACCAATCAACGGTCTCGTAGTCGAGGGGCGCGCCTTCCGGTTCGGCCATCGCTGGGGCGGGAGCGGCCCTGGCAGTGCGGGCGAGATAGCCACGCACGCTGCGGGCCGCGGCTGGCGCAGCCGGGGGTACGGCGATGGCCGGATCGACGGGGAGCCGGGCGGGCAGATGCTCGGCGAGCCATCCGAGCAGCGTGGCGACATCGGGCGCGACGCCAGGCGCGGCCGGGAATATCGAAGGGTCATCGGCCGGGAGCTTGTCGATGACGGTGAGCCGCGTCGGATAGGTCGTGCCGTGCTTGGCATAGACCGAGCCGTCGATCGCGGCGGAGAAAACGACGCGGCCGCGCTCCTGCAGACGCGCATAGGCCGAGGACCAGGCCGGCGCGTCAGGGGCGAAGTTCGCGCCGGTGATCGCGACGAGACGACCGCCGGGCGCAAGACGCGCCAGCGCCGAGGCAACATGGCGGAAGGCGGCGTCGGCCACACGGCCCTCGACATTGGCCATGACCGAGAAGGGCGGGTTCATCAGCACGACGGACGGCAGAAGGCCGGCGACGAGATGATCGTCGATCTGCGCCGCGTCGTAGCGGGAGACGGACAGGGCCGGAAAGAGGAGAGACAGGAGGTTGGCGCGAGTCTCCGCGAGTTCGTTGAGGACGAGTGAGCCGCCGCCGATTTCGGCCAGGATAGCGAGGAGCCCGGTTCCCGCCGACGGCTCCAGCACGCGGTCTGCCGGCGTGATCGCCGCTGCCGTCACGGCCGCCAGGCCGAGCGGAATCGGGGTCGAGAATTGCTGGAAGGACTGCGCCTCTTCAGAGCGGCGCGTGTGCGTCGGCAGGAGACCGCCGATCTTGGCGAACTGCGGCAGCGTCATCGCCGGAGATGCGGATTTACGGACAAGCGCCTTGCCGTATTTGCGCAGGAAGAGGACGGTGGCGGCCTCGCAGGCATCGTAGGCCGTTTTCCAATTCCAGGCGCCGGTTGCGTCGGAGGCGCCGAAGGCCGTCTCCATCGCGCCGCGCAACGTGGCGGCATCAATGCGCTGGCCGCGTTCGAGATGAGGGAGGAGGAGTTGTGCGGCGGCGAAAACCGCCGCAGAGATATCGGCATCGGGGGCGAGTGGAACCGGCACGGTGGCGGATGCCGCCGCGGATACGGAAATCATGTTCATGGGGAAAGCCTCGGGAGAGCGGGTCAGGATCGCGCCCGCGCAGCGCTCTCTCTCGACCGCACAGGCTCAAACCCGTCCCGGCCTTCCTCTCCCTCTCACGCTCCCATTGACCTGGACCATGACATGGACCATTTAGTGGGATGAGACAGACAGACGCAAAGGAGCCTGCACGATGCGCGTATCCGTCAGCGACGCCAAGGGGCAGCTCACCGAGCTGGTGAAGCGCGCCGAAGCTGGGGATGAGGTCATTCTGACCCGTCGCGGCCATGAGATCGTGCGTCTCGTCGCCGTGGCTCCAGCGCCCGGACTGAAGGGCCGGCGCGCCTTGATGGAGAAGGTCCGCGCCACTGCCGCCGCGAAGGCGCTGCCGGGACCGGACGCCGCCCGCAGCCAGGACTTTCTCTATGGCGACGACGGCATGCCCGCATGATCGCGGTCGATACGTCGGCTCTCATGGCGATCGTGCTGGACGAGCCGGAAGGTGAAGCCTGCATGACCGCGATCGAGGAAGCCGAGCAACTGCTGATCTCGGCGGGAACCGTCGCCGAAGCCCTGATCGTCGCCGGCCGGCGCAATGTTGGCGAGGAGGTCGGAGCGCTGATTTCCGGTCTGGGATTCGAGATTGTATCGATGACGGCGGCCTCGGCCCGTCGGATTGGGGATGCCTATGGAAAGTGGGGTAAGGGCATACATCCGGCGTCGCTGAACTATGGCGACTGCTTCGCCTATGAGGTCGCCACCGAACACGATTGCCCATTGCTCTACGTGGGCGAGGATTTCGTCCAGACGGACGTGCGATTGGCGTTGCAGCGTTAGCTCAGCCGAAGCGGCGTCCGGCTTCGGTAAAGGTGTATTCGTTGGCGATGATGGTCTCGTCCACCGCCTCGTCCGAGGTCAGGTATTCGTATTCGCGCTCAAGCTGGCGATAGAGCCAACGGGCGAGATCGCGCAGCGCCTCGATGACGATCTCCTCGGCATCGGCCGTCATGTCCTGCCAGGTCGGACTGTCGCGCTCGACGGAGATCGGCATGCAATATTCGTGATAATAATGGCCGCGATGGCTGGCCTCGGCGCGAAGCTGATAGAAATTGCGGCGCTGAACGGCCTGCAAGGCATCGGCGACGCCATGCAGCACGGCGTCAAGCGGTGCATAGGAGCGGATCTCGGCGGAGGCGTTTTTCCGGTAGGAGTAGAACCCCTCCCAGCACGCTCCATCCCCTTGCGACCAGAAGCCCGAGAAGAAGATGCGCGCTTGCTGACGCGACCCGCCGCCATACAGGCGCACGGTCCGGGTCTTGAAACGGATGCCGAGGATTTCCGCGATCCGCTGGAAATCCTCATAGACGGCATCATGCCAGTCGTAGTCGAATCCGCCCTCGCGATACCAGGCGCGGGCCTTGTCCTTCGCCGCTTCCGAAAGCTCATCGAGCCGATAGACGGTGGTTTCGATGATCTCAGGCATGGGGGTCACCTCCCTCCAGCACGACGGAGAGCCAGCCGTCGGTATAGATCCAATCCATCGTATCGCCGGTCGCGAGGTCGATGACATGCGCCCCGCCGCCGAACCCGTCGACTCGAGGCTTCGAGCAGGTGGTGGCGTATTGCATCCCCCATAGGCCGGTCAGGCCGAACTCTCTCGCGCAGCGGATCACAAACCGGATGACATGCTCGGGATCGCCCGTTCCTTCATCGCGCATCCAAAGCTGTGTGCCGCCGTGCTCGGGCTGGATCGACAGCACAAAACCGTCGGAAGGCGGGTCTTCGGCGGCGTTCTGTTCGGACAGGGTAGTGTAGAGGTCGAGGGCGCGTGCGGCGTTGTCGGGCGTGCCGACATCAAGCAGGCAGGAGAAATGGGTGAAATAGTCGGCCATGGCAGGCTCCTGAAACGACAAAGCCCGGCACGAGGCCGGGCTGTTTGAAGAAAAGGAAGAAGATCAGGCTGAAGGTTCGGGCGGCCCGTCAGGATCACGCGCCCCGGCGATGATGGCCTCGCCGCATGCGACGGCCCAGGCGGCGCGGGCGATCCATTCGTCCGAAGACCGGCGGGACGACGTCACATCGGCAAGCAGCAGCTTCAGGAGCCCGTGCAGAAGCTCGAATTGCCCCGCCTTTCGCTGGATCGTCTCGCCGAATTGCGAGGGAATCGCAGCCGCAGTACCGGTATATGCGGCGTCACGGCCTTCCCAGATACCGGAGATGAACGTCTCGCCAGCGCCCTCGTAACTGAGCTTCTCGCCATCCCAGTCCTCGTCTTCGATGGCGAGCCGGCAGGCATCGGCCACGGTTTCGGCGGAATAGGTACGTTGCCGGTAGGCCGGCAGATGATAGGTGGTTTCGATCGTGTAGTCGGGCATGTCAGCCTCTTGAAACGGCAAGGCCCGGCGCGAAGCCGGGGTGAAAAGGGGATCAGGCCGCCTGCGGAACTCGCAGAAGTTCGGCGGCGGTCTCGCGCCAGAAGGGGTCGACCAGGCGGGCCTCGAGCAGGCAGGCGCGGTAGCGGTGATCGCGGGCGGATGCCGCGTCGCCGCGCCCGGATGCCGCGAAGGCCATGCCGCGCAGACGGCTGGCCTCGATGACGACGCGCCGGGCCTCGGCGTCGGAACCGACGGGTTGCCGCCAGAGGACGATCCCGGCGCGGACCTCTCCGGCAAGGACGAGGCCCTGGTCGTTGTCCTGAATGACCATGATGCGCGGGCGGAAGCGCTGCGTATCGTCCGAGCCGATGCGGACTTCGCCGCGCGCGACGCGCTGACTGGCGAAGATCATGGCATCTTCGGGAGACGGGCACTCGCCGATGACGATCGTGCGGTCGAAACCATCGGGATCACCAAGACTATCGTAACGGGCGGTGCCGATGCAGGAGATGCGCAGGGGCAGCCTCTGGACGTGATACAGCCGGGGCAGCACCTGCCGCGCGACAATTTCGCCGATGGGAGCGAAAGCGGCCTGGCGTGATAGGGGCATGGGGAATACTCCGCGACGGGCGGCGGAAGCCTCTCTCCCGCCTGCAACCTGTCACGGCCGACCGGCCCGCACTCTCACTCTCCCTTCGCACTGGAGGATCGTTCCGGGCTGCATCGGAATGATCCGACGCTCAGCACTAGGGCTCGCGCCGTCCGACCCAGGTTCTCGCCAGCCCTTCGCCGACGAGAATATCGCCGACATCGTGGCCTTCGACGCGGATCGCCGCCAGGGTCCGGCCATAGCGGTCGGCGCCCTGGCGCAGGATTTCGACTTGCCGGCCTTGCAGGATTTCCGCAAGCCTGACCTTTGCCTGCCGGGCAAGGTCGGATTCATAGGTGCAGCGGCCGTCGATCTCGGATGCGTCGATGTTGAAGATCCGAACCGCTTCAGCCTGCCGCGTCGTGCCAAGTCGGATCGAGTCGCCGTCCCACACACGGATTTCAGCCGGCACACAGGAGGCCGTGCAGAGCAGGACGGAAACGACGATATGGACGAGCATGGCGAGAGCTTTCGTCTTGAAGGAACGAAATCTGTGTGATCGCCGTCGGTTCTTTCCGATGCGTGCCGAGATCGCAATGCGTCCCGGTACGCAAGCGGCAATCGGCGGCGATTAACGATGGAAGGCCCGGCTGCGTCGGGCGCCGGGCCGTGGGAGTGAGGCGCTTTCGCGTCTCAGCTCCATGGATCGAGTTCCAGCTTCACCATCTCGTCGTCGCCATCGAATTCGTCGGCGGGCATGGCACCGTGTGTTCCGTCCCCGGCCTGGAACACGACGATCGAGACCATCAGCGTGGTGGCGAGGCTGGCGGCGAAGGCGGTGGCATCTGCGTAGGACATGGGTTCCGGCTCCTGTCTTTTGGAGGCAGGGGACCATCCCCCGCGCGACAGGCGCCCGAAGTGTCTGAACGGATCTGCAATCACCCTCGCGCGTTCGGCTCGTCCGAATCCGCGAGGGCGGCACGCTCGCGTAAGCCGACCCTTTGGGTTGATTGACAAGGGGACGGCTCGGACCAAGGTCAGCGAATGGAAGCGGGGTGGTGTTCTGCCTCTGACAGGATGCCGGAAACCCGTTGCAGGTGCCGCCCCGCGCCAGTCTTTCCTCCATGCCGGTCTCAACCGGATCGGTGTTTCAGGCCGGGGACGGAAACCAGCCCTGTACGGCATCGCAAGCATGGCCGATATTGGTGAACCTGAAACTCGACCGGGATTATGGTCAGCTCCATTGCCCCTCGGCGATCTCGTGGACGATCAGGGCGCGGGCCTTCAAGAGCAGATCATCGCCGCTGGTATCGATATGGGCGTAGAACCGGGCGCGGACGCCGCATCGGCTCCAGTCCGCATAGTAGCAATATTCGCGGGCATCGAGGTGGAAGGCCCGCAAATCCTCGGCCCAATGCGGCTTGGGTTCGACGACGACAGTGACGCCGTCGCGCGTCCCCTCCCACGGAAGCGAACGCTCCGAAGGAGGATTGCGGCGGTCGTCGGCGAAGATTTCGTCAAGCATCGTCATGACGCGCCGCCGTCGACGTTCCCGATGAAGCGGTCTGGGTCTGCGGGATCGGGCGGGAGGTAGGCATCGTAAGGGTTGCCGTCGGCAAGATGACCGAATGGCGTCATGACGATATCGCCATCGTCTGCGCGGCCTACAGCGCAGACGACATAGCGGCGTTCTCGGGTAACGGCGTCCAGACACTCCATGAGCGCGAGATTGCCGTCGCCGGCGGCGCGCAGCAGGGTGTTGAAATTGGTGCGGGCATGATCGGGGATGGCCATGGCATTTCTCCGGAAACGAAAACGGCCCGGCGAAATGCCGGGCCTTGAGGTGGAAGGGAAGTGACGCGGGGCGACCGGGAGCCGAACCGCTGGTGCAGATCACTCTGCTGCGACGAGGGTCGCCGGATCGTCGACCATATCGGCCTCGACATCCTCATCGTCACCGGCGAGAAAGTCGGGCAGAGCCTCGATCTCGTCATCGACGCCGGCAGCGTCACCGTCGAGATCGACCAGGCGCAGCGGCTCGGGCAGCCAGCCGGTATCGGCGAGCAGGCGCTCGGCTTCTTTGGCCATGTCACCCTTCTTCAGATGGTCGATGAGCTGGGCCGCCCGTTCCCCCGCGCCCTCACGCACCGCCGCGAGGATGTGGGTCTTGGTCACGCGACCGAGATAGTTCTCGACCGTGGGCCGCCATCCCGTATCGACCACCATGTCGAAGCCGGTGGCGCGGGCAATCCGGTCGGCCCCGGCGAGACGCCGATCGAGGCCATGCTGGGAAATGCCGGAGGCGCTGTGGATGTTCGGACGCTCGTAAAGCGCATTGACGCCATAGCTGACGCAGTGGGCGAGAAGCGCCATCCGGCTCGCCTCGTCAAGCGCGGCGATCCAGTCCCAAAGGGCCGATTCGTCGGACGGAAGGTCGGCCTTCCACCCGTCGAAGCGTTCGCCGATCGCCTTGGCCGAGGGACTGTCGGCAAGATCGGAGCCCTGCCAAGACAGATATCTATGGCGCACAGAGACTTCCAGGCATCCGCTCGGCGCGGAGTAATGATAGCGCTCCATCACCATGCGATGGAGCAGCGCCGTCATCGCGACGTGCGGATTGTTGGCGAGCGCTTCCTGAAGCGCGACGGTGCGATGGGCGGTCAGTTCGATGACGAGCCGTTCCGGCAGCGGCTTGATCCCGCCATCGTCTTCGTCCTCCTCGACATCGGAAGGCTGGCCGCCGATGGTGATGACAGCGCGTTGCACCTCGCCGTCTGTGCTGGTTGCTGCGACGGCGGTTTCGCTCTCGCCGTCCTCGGCATCGACCATCGGCTCGTCCTCGGGCCGGACATAGCCGCGCTCGATGACGAGCTCGCCGTCGCGATCGATGCTGATGAAAACACCAGCGTGGGCGATCTCGGCAGGATCATAGATGGCCGGGCGCTTTTCGAAGGCGTCCAGAGCGACCTCGATCTCGCCGAGGCGCCGATCGATTTCCTCCGGCAGCTCGTCATGCTCCGAATATTCCGATTCGAGGTCGTCATACTCGTTGCGCAACGCATCGCGGGCAGCGCGCTCCTCGTCGGTGAGCTCGGGGAAGCTGCCGGTGATTTCGCGAAGGCCGTTATCGTAGCCATAGGGATGGCTGGTATCAACGGCGATCCACTTCCAGCCCTCGGTCGCCACTTCATCGGCAATCGTCTTCAGCTTCTCCGCGACCAGGTGGTCGAGAAGCGCCACATCTTCGAGCCACCCGCCATCGCTCTCGGAGAAGAGATCCCGCAGCATCGCGCCGCCGGCCTGCTCATAAGCGTCCACGCCGACGAAGCGCACACGCTTGTCGTCGGTCGGAACGGTGGTTTCGGTGAGGAGCTGGCGGACCTGCCAGGGCTGGACATTATAAGAGCGCTGGACAGCTTCCCACACTTGTTCCTGGCGGGCGTGGTCGGGATTGACGGTGAATGCCTCCAGCATCGCCAGCGTCATGCCGTTGCGCGCATAGACTTCCAGAAGCGCCGGCGAGACCGAGGCAAGGCGCATACGCTGCGTGATGTAGCGCGGCGTGGTGCGCCAGGCGTCGGCGATTTCCTCTTTCGCCATGCCGTCGTCGAACATCCGCTTGAACGCCCGGAACTGGTCGAGCGGATGCAGCGCCAGTCGCAGCGTGTTCTCCGCGAGCGAGTCGTCGACCGCCGAGGTCTTGGCGTCGGCCTTCTTGACCAGGCAAGGAACGAGGCCGTCGGCGGGAAAGCGCCCGGCCTCGACCAGACGCGCGATCGACCGGAAGCGGCGGCCGCCGGCCGGCGTCTCGAAATCGCCGGTCTCGTTGCCGTCGGCGTCGAGGATGGCGCGGACATTGATGCCCTGCACGATATCCTCGCGGCGGTCGATGTCGTGGGTGAGATCGTCGAGACCGGCCTCGGTGTCGGTTTCGCGGACGTTGCTGTCCGAGAGCCGGATGCGATTGAAGGGAATGTCGCGCGAGCGCGAGAACACGATCATCGCAGCGGCGGACTTCTTCGACTTCCTGGCGGTTTTGGCCATGGTGGTTTCTCCGCGACGGGCGGCCGAGACCCTCTCTCGACCTTCCAACCCGTCACGAAATCCCCAGCCCCTCTCTCACTCTCGCCCGCGCCGTGCGCGCGACGCTACCAATCGAAGCGCTGCGGTCGCTCCGCATTCACCCGGTATTTCCGGCGCAGCGCCAGGATCGCCGCCTCCTGCCGTTCGATCTTGCGCCGGAGCCGGTCCAGATCCGGCGCCGCAACCACCAGCAGGCGATCGAGCACGCGCCGGTATTCCGCCTCGTCCGCGCCGGTCCACCGGCTCATGCTGCGGTGGTAATGACGGGATTTCGGGCGAAGACGGATCGTCTCGACCTCGGCGCGCTTGTTCAGCCTGCGTTCGGCCAGCGCGAGATTGCGCCGGGTATCCGCAAGGGCATCCTCCATGCTCGCCAGCAGCGAACGCAGACGATCAGGAGCCATCATCGCGCGGTCCTCCCTCGCCTGGTGGTTCAGGATCGAGCATGTCCCGAAGGAAGCGCGGCGGGATATTCTCCTCCGCGCCCTGCCATGCGTCGCGGCCGTTCCTCCAGATCGTGACGAAACCACCCCCGGTCGGGCGGTCGGGCAGCGGCTTCGCCTCGAAGTTGAGGCATCCAAACTCGGCCGAGGTGGCCGAGAACACAGTGCTTTTGCGGCCGGCCAGCAGCACACGGCCGCAGGTGCCGGACGGGCGCTTCACGCGGCGGCGCGAAAGGCCGAGACGGAACCATTCATAGGCGCGCTGTTCGTTTTCCGGCGGCGGGTCCCAGTGGATGCAGTGCTTGCACCGGCCGGGGGGCCGGTCGACGGGTTCGTCGAGCGGCGGTCCACCATTGTGTCCGCGGTTGGTCGGCCAGGTCATGATTGGCCTCCCATGACGACACGCTGGACCACGACGGGCCGCGTCTCGGTCGCCTGCGCCAGTCGTTCGATCAGCGCAAGCTCGACATCCGAGCACGCGCCGCGTATCTCGATTTCGAGCTGGTGGGCGGCGTTGACGTGATGGCTCGCAGCGAAGTGAACATTGCTGCCCGTATCGACAGGACGCGATCGCGACTGAAGAAACAGGATGCCGGAGCCGAGATTGCCGCAATACAGCAACTCGTCCACGTCCGGCGCGCCCGGACCGATGCCGGCCTTGCGGCCGCCGATCCGGCGGAAGGCCTCGCCGAAGGTCGACGGATCGTGGGTGATCCGCGCGGTTCGCTCGGGATGGAACTGCCATGGTGGTCGCCAGGGATCGAGCTTGCCAACCGCAATCTGGTGCAGGAAATCGGCAAAGCTCGCCGGGTCGGCCGGATAAGGGCAGGTTTGCCAGATCTCGCGAACACGAGCGCGCAACCGGTCAGGCAGCGCGAAGAGCCGGACACGGCCCTTTCGCCACCACGCGGCCCGCTGGTTGCGACGTTCACGTTCGGCCTTGTCCCACCAGACGGCGCGGCAGGCCATTTCCTCATCGACGCCGTGCTGGCCGGCGGCGATCTCGTCGGCGAGGAGCGGCAGCGCCTCGCGTTCGAGGCGCTGCTTGCGGAGAAACGCCGCACGCTTGCGCGACGTGTCACCATAGGGTTCGGGTCTATGCCAGCGGCGGAAGCGCATCAGACGCCCTCCTGCCGGGCATGCGCCGCGGCGTAGATGATCCGTTTGGCGCGGCGGATGCTGCCGGCTTCCCGCGCAGCCTCGGCCCAGACCGAAATCGGAAAGTCGCCGGAAAAGAGAATGTCGCGCTCGATGCCGAGCCCGAACGGCAGGCGCACCGAGATCATCTCCTCCAGTGAGAAGTAGCCAAGTTCCGGCTCGCCGAGATCTGCCAGACCGTAGAGGATGTCGCCATCGGGATCGAGTTCGGTCGCCAGCCAGACGCCTGCGCCGAGCGGGTTGAAGAATTTGACGACCGGCACATGATCGGTGTCGCGCCGGCGGCCATTGGCGAGCAACTGCGCGCGCAGCTCGTCGGTCAGGAGGATCATGCCGCCCTCCTGTCGATAGCGGTCTCAGGCGCGGCTGGCCGCTGCTCGTCGTCCGGCAGGAAGGACAGCAGCCAGTCGGCTGCCTTGCTCGCCTGCGAGGCGGCACGCACGATGGCACGCGAATCTTCGCGAAGCGCCTCAAGCCACGCCCCAATATAATCCGCGTGGCGCACGGTCGGCACAATACCGAGCGCAGCACAACTGTAGGCCGCGATCAGTTCGGCTGTGATTTCTTCGACCGAATAGAGTTTGGTCCCGAACGAGCCAGTCAGGTCGCGGTTCAGCCGGCTGTGATGGCCGCTGGCATGACCGAGTTCGTGCAGTGCCGTCCGGTGCCAGTTGATCGGCTCGAAATACGCCTGGGGCGGCGGGACCATCACATAGTCCTGGGACGGAACGTAGAAGGCCCGGTTGCCGCCGATGCGGAAATCGATGCCCGTGGCCTTGATGAGCGCCTCGACCCTCGGCTCGATCAGGCCGGGAGGTGGCGGCGGTGCGGCGATGGCGATCTCGTCGGGCAGTCCGTCGCACTGCGCCACGTTGAATACCGTGTACCGCTTCAGAAACGGGATGGCATGGGTTTCGTCGCCGGTATCGCGGGCGCGGCGCTTCTCGTCTTCCGGCGTGAAGCGGTCGGCATAGACCACTGTGGTGCCGCGCTCGCCTTTGCGGACATTGCCCCCCAGCGACAGGGCTTGGCGAAATGTGAGCCAGCCCTGGCAGGGAAAGCCGTGCTCGATGACGGCGCCCCAAAGGATGAGCACGTTGATGCCGCTGTAGGTGCGGGAGGTAGTGGCGTTTTTCGGCAGGCCGAGCGGCGCGCTGGCGGCCGACGTACCCCACGGCTGCACCCATGGCACACGACCGGCCTCCAGTTCGGCGATGATCTTGGTGGTGATCTCGTCATAAAGGTTCGTCCGATCCGAGCCGGTGCGAACGCTGCGATCATGTCTGGACATCGCGGTTCTCCGCGACGGGCGCCGGAAGCCTCTCTCCCAGCCTTCAACCCGTCACGGCAAACCCGTCCGCACTCTCACTCTAACGGCGATTGACCTAGTGACGGGCAGCGTCCCGCTCACAATGTTGAACGCGAGCACCAGCAAACTCGCAGCCAGTCGCACTATCACATTGGTAAGAACCTTACGGCCAAGACCCGCCCGCGCTTCTTCAGATCGTTGAGCAGCGCGTCGGATTGACGATCTCGACGCCGGCGAAGTCTGTTTCATTATTGGTGACGACGACGCATCCATTGGCTTCGGCAATGGCGACGATGATGGTGTCGAGCGCGCTTCTCGTCCGGCCGCTGGCTTTCCCGTCGGCCATCAGACGCGCCCAGATCAGGGCGGCGGGTTCGTCGAAGGTCAGAACGCGGCCGGCGAACAGCGCCTGCGGACCCTCGGGGCCGCCGAACCAGTCTTCCAGATCGTTGCGCCTCTTGCCTGCCGGCTTTTCGAGGATGCCGCGCCGGATTTCCGCGACCGTCAGCGACGCGATGTAGAGGTCTTCGTCATTCTGATCGGCCATCCACGCGAGGAGCGATTCCGATGGCGACGGCTTGATGGCATTGCTGATGATGTTGGTGTCGAGAAGGTATCGCATCAAATGTCGGCATCCCGCCCGGCCTCATGGGCGCGCGTGAGATCGAGGTCCGCGCCGACCAGCGGCGACCGGCGCAGCGCGGCGAGGATCCCGCCTTTGCTCGATTCGTCCCCGGCCATGCTTTTGTTGATGGCCGAGCGGAGCCGGGAGGCTTCGGGGGTGTCCTCGGTAAGACGCTTGGCGAGTGATCGGATAAGGTCACGATCGGAGTCGCGGCCGAGCACCTCGAAGCGCACAAGGCCCTTCTCGCTGAGGCGCGAGCGATAGTTCTGAATTGCGCGGCGCTGCGAACTTTCCATGGTTGATCTCCGGCTATATTTCCAGTAACATAACCAGATAGATTGAGGCGTGCAAGGTCGCGCTGCCGCGCAGGAGTGGCGGAACGCAAGGAGTCGAATCGGTGGTCGATTGGGAAATGAGAGCGGGTTGGCAGGCGCGCGACGGATCGCCGATTGTGCGCTGCGGCACGCTGGAATTTGCTTCCTGGTGCTTCCCCCCTGCTTCCCCGCTTTGCGAAGATCGACCGGGGAAGCAGAAAACGCCCCGAAGGGCGCTTTCTAATTGCTTGATTTCCCGAAGGAAAACTGGAGCGGGTGAAGCGATTCGAACGCTCGACCCCAACCTTGGCAAGGTTGTGCTCTACCCCTGAGCTACACCCGCTCGCGCCAGTCATTCCGGAAACCGTTCGTTTCCGTCAGGCAGGCGCTATATGGACTAACGCTTCGGAGATTGCAACAGGGAAATTTGCTTCTTTGTGCAAGATATTTTCCGGCTCTCTCCAAAGCTGTGGATGAAGTCAGCGGCCAAGGCGCGTGACGCTGATCAGCGAGGCAAACAGCGCGAAGCCGGATGCAAAGAAAAGAATATAGGGCGTTCCTTCCACGCCCCATTGCGACAGCAGAAAGGCGACGAAAGCCGCACCCAGCGATTGGCCGAGAAGGCGGGCCGTGCCCAGCATGCCGCTTGCGGCCCCGCTGCGTGAGCGCGGTGTCGAGGTAATCATCATGCGATTGTTCGGTGCCTGAAAGAGGCCGAAACCAATTCCGCAAATTGCCATGCGCCAGCATATATCCGGGATTGACGGATGTTCCGGCAGCATGCCGACCAGAGCAAGGCCGATAGCGAATGTGATGAGGCCAAGCAGGCCCAGAATCGCCGGCGAGTGCTTGTCGGACAGCTTGCCCGAAAGCGGTGCGACGATGGCGAGCGCAATGGGCCAGGGCATCATCAGGAAACCGACTTCGATCGGCCTAAAGCCGAAGACGACCTGAAAGAGGAACGGCAGCGAAATGAACGCCATCATCTGCGCCAGAAACGACATGATCGAAGTGCAGATGGAAAGCGTGAAAACGGGAATGCGCAAGAGGTCGAGCGGCAGCAGCGGGTCGGCCATGCGCAGCGATCGCCGTGTGAGGAGAACAGCTGCGGCTACACAGCCTACTGCCTGCAAAAGTACGACCGAAGAACCGATTTCGTTGCCTGCACTGTCGATGGTTGTGATCAGAAGGCCAAAGGTGAGTGCTGACAGAATGGCGCTGATCACATCGAACTTGCGCGCAGAGCGGTCATTCTCGGGCAGGCTTTTGAGGCCCATCACGACGGCAGCAACGCCGAGTGGGATATTGATGACGAAGAGCCAGGGCCAACTGAGGGACGACAGCATGACGCCCGCAAGCGTCGGCCCGATGGTCGACGAAACGGCAACGAAGAGTGCATTGAGGCCGATGGCCGTGCCGAATTTTGCTTGCGGCACCGTATAGCGCAGAAGGGCGGTGTTGACGCTCATCAGGCCCGCTGCACCCAGCCCCTGTATGATGCGGGCGAAAGTGAGCGCTTCCAGTGAGCGCGAGAAAACGCAGGCGACGGAAGCGACGGTGAACAATGCCACGCCGCCGAGATAGACGCGCCGGTAGCCATAGATTTCGCCAAGTGCCGCTAATGGAAGCAGGGTGACCACAATTGCAAGCTGATAGCCGTTGACGATCCAGATCGAGGCTGCAGGACCAGCCGAAAAATCGGCGGCAATGGTCGGGAGGGCGACATTTGCGATGGTGCCATCGATCACGGCCAGTGTAAGGCCGACCATCAGGGTTGCCCATGCCCAATAAATTCGCGGCTTGGGCAAACCGTCCGGAGCGACGGACGTGCCTTGATGGATTGCGGTTTCGTGCTTCATTTTATACCGTACTCGGAACCCGTGCGGTCCTGACGATTCCATGATAGCTGGAACCACTCCAGGTGCCGCAAATGGAGCGCATCCCGAAAAGTATGAAATGGTTCTCGGATAAGATGCGCGTCAAAAAACAGTTGGAGCGCCGATCTGATTCAGTCAGATCGAAACGTGCTCTAAACGACAATATTGCTGCAACCTTAACCGTATTGGGAAGGTCAGCAAGCTATCTAGCCGAAAATTGCCGGACGAAAACTGTTTTCAGGCCAAAAACTGGTCGGGTAACGCTATTGTGTGCCACTTTCCGCCTGAACCGGTAGTTTCATGACATGCGCATATTTGCGCGGATTGAAGCTCATATAGAGCGGACAGATGCTTGCGACCAGAATGAGATGCATGATCCAGCCCGACGCGAACGAACCGGTCAAGCTATGTAGAAAAGCGGTCGCGACCGGGCCGAGAGCTGCGATCAGAAAGCCACCGCCCTGCATCATGGCAGCCAGTGCGCCGGCTTCTTCCGGTCTGGGCAGGTGGTCGAGCGATGTAATCATCGCAAGGGCGAAGCTGCCGCCGAGACCCGCGCCGCAGATCGCGGACCAGAAGAAGGGCGAAAGCTGCGGCACAAAGGCAAGGCCTGCGAAGCCAATAGCCTGCATGGCCAATGTCAGCAGCAGCCATGGGCGACGGTCGGTGCTGTGGCGGGCAACGAGCGGCAGTCCGAAGGCTGCAAGAGCTTGGGCAACTGCCATCGCCGCGACGAGATTGCCGGTGGCGGAGGCCGCAAGACCCAACGACTGGTAATAGGGAGCAAGCCAGGCGACCATAGACGAATAGCCCGCATTGACGAGACCGAAAGCAGCCATCAGCACCCAGGTACGAGGTCGTCGCAGCAGGTGCCCGGTTATTCCGGATTTTTTGCCCGACGATGACGTTTCACGGAGGATGGGTATAGCCGTCAGCAAGGCGAGAACAGCGGGGATTGCAAGGACGGCAAGGGCGAAGCGCCAGTTATGCTGGCTGCCCGCAAGCCATGGCGTCAGCCGCGCGCCGAGAGCGCCGCCGCCCATGATCATGGCAGAATAGAGCCCGGTCACAGTGGCGATGCTTGACGGGAAATTGGCCTTGATAAGGCCCGGCATCAAGGCCTGAATCATTGCAACACCTGCGCCGCACAGTACGGCGGTCAGAACCAGCGAAACGCCGTCTGGCACAAAGCCGCGCAGGAGGGAGCCTGCTGCAAGAATGGCAAGTGCTGCGAACATGCTGCGCCGGGTGCCGAACCGCGACTGGATGCGCGGAGCCGCGAAAGCGCCAAGTCCCATCAGCATCATTGGCAGGAAGGTGAGCAGTGAAAGCGCACCGAAACCCATTCCGGTATCGGCGGCGATATTCGAAAGTACCGGCCCCGGCGCGGTCAGGAACGGACGCAGGTTGAGGCCGATCAGAACGACGAGCGCGATGAGGGCAACGTTTGCAGCTTGCTTGCTACCGGTCGCCGGATGGGTGGTGGTCTGCATATTTCAGGCGCCTGCCTTGTTCTTGATGCTCCAGACCTCGTAGAGTTCAGGATCTTTTTCCGGCGGGGAATGCTCGAAGCTGATTCCGGTCTGCGCGTTGAGAGGCTTGGCGAGTTCAGCTGCGATTTTCGCGGTCGAAAGGCCGAATGGTTCGGCCTGTTCATTGGAATAGGCGAAGCGGATTTTTTCAACACCTGCCATGCGCATTGCGGCAAAACACATGGGGCAGGGTTGGCCGCTGGCATAGACTTCACAGCCATCGAGACGCGGCGATTGCAGCGTCTTGCCCGCTGCGCGCAGCGCCAGCAATTCGGCATGGGCAGTGGGATCGCAATCGGCCTGCATGCGATTGACGCCTGTAGCGATGACCTTGCCACCCTTGACGACCACGGCACCGAACGGGCGTCCGCCTTGCTCGACATTGTCGAAGGCGAGCTTTATGGCCTGATCGAGAAACGTGCTGTCACTGTTCATTTCGCGCCAGCCTTCTCCAGCAGGGCCACCATCGGCGCATAGCCGCGGCTGCGGGCATGCTGAAGCGGCGTGACGCCGTCATTATCTGCCAGATTGACGTCGGCCCCGGCATCGATGAGAAGCTTTACGATATCGACATGGCGCTGGCCGCCAACACCGAGCATGATGGCTTCGAGAAGCGCCGTCCAGCCAAGATTGTTGACGTGATCGACTTTGACGCCAGCCTCGATCAGCGTGCGCACTGTTTCGACATGTCCGCGTTCGGAGGCGGGAATGAGTGCCGTTCCGCCATAGCGATTGGTGCTCTTCAGGTCAGCACCGTGCGCAAGCGTCATCTTGAGGATTTCGAGGTGTCCGCGTGCGCCCGCATAAAGATAGGGGCTGTCCTTGATGGCATCCTTGGCATTGACGTCGGCGCCTGCATCAATGAGCGCACGGGCGACATCGACGTGGTTGGCATGGGTTGCGGCAAGAAGTGCCGTCTCGCCATTCTTGCCCCGCGCTTCGAGGTCTGTTCCTGCCTTGATGGCTGCAGTGACCGCAGCCAGATCGCCAGCTGCTGCGGCCTGAAGAAGAGAAGTTTCGGTTTGGGCTTGGGCTGCGGCGTGGCGGTCCGGCAATGTCGGTTCGGTCATAACTATCGTTCCTGCAATCAATGCCAAGGCACTCAAGCTGAATATTGTTTGACGCATCGGCTGGTTCTCCTGCTTGTTGTGTTCATACAAGCTGGGTGGCATATTCGGAAATTAAATGTTGAACTGACAACCAGTGGATTTATGAATACTTCTTTCAATCTCGATCTGTTGCGGGCCTTCATAGCTGTCGTCGACAGCCGCAGTTTTACGGCTGCGGCCTTGCAGTTGCACTCGACCCAATCGACTATAAGTCAGAAGATCATACGGCTGGAGGAAGCTGCCGGACAGGCGCTTCTAGAACGTGCCCGGCATGATGTGCGCCCGACGGATGCAGGCGAAAAGCTGCTGGGCTATGCGCGCCGTATCCTGCACCTGCATGACGAGGCCGCGGCCGCGATGACTGGTACGGCGCTTGCTGCCGTGTTTCGTCTCGGCCTGCCGGAAGATTTCGCCTCACGGCTGGTTACGCCTGCGCTGGCGCGCTTCATGCGCACACATCCGAACACGAAACTCGAGGTGACCAGCGGCCTCAGCCGAGACCTGCAGAAAGGTTTCGAGACCGGTGAGTTCGACCTTGTCATGGTGAAACAGAAGCGCGGCGAAACGATGGGGACCATGCACTGGCCAGAACCGCTGTCCTGGCTCGATAGCGCCGATTTTCCCGTTTCCCATGTCGATCCGCTGCCGCTTGTCGTGTTCCCGCCCAACGGGCTCTATCGCAGCGACATGATGGAGGCTCTCGATCGTGTAGGCAGGCGCTGGCACGTGGTTTTCACCAGCTCCAGTCTGGCGAGTATTCAAAGTGCGGTCGCCGAGGGGCTGGGTGTCAGCCTGCTGCCGACGCGTGTAGCACTTCCCGGTCATAAGGTGTTGCCTGTCGCTGCAGGATTGCCGTCCGTCGAGCCGATGGAAATTGTCATCCGGCATATGGACAATGGCCCCGACCAAATCCGTCAGCTTGCCGAGATGCTAGCGGAAACCGTCGGCGGGTGAGGGCTTTTCCGAAAGAACACCGATAAACGCCCCAGATGCATATTCTCGACACGACGCTTTGTATCGTTTTGAGCGCTGTTCACGCAATTTCCGGTCTTTCATTCTCTTTTTAATTTCTGAAAAGCACGTTCGTTTTCAGATTGACTGATTTTGTATCCAGGATATTGTGTCCAGAAAAGTTGGGAGGCTTTTCTATTGGCGGCTTTTGAATGGCGCAGTCAGACCCGTTTGCTGGACGAAGTGGCAGAGGCACTTCGCGAGCGAATCTATGCTGGTGACTATGCGCCAGGCGCGATGCTTCGGCAGGAACATATAGCAGCAGAGTTCGGCATCAGCCGCACGCCCCTGCGTGAAGCCTTGCGCGTTCTGGAGCGTGACGGGCTGGTCATTCACCTGCCGGGCAGGGGGGTGCGTGTCGCATCCGCCGATCTCACGCGCCTGATCGATGCCTATGCCGTGCGTGAAGTGCTCGACGGTGTCGCTGCGCGTTTTGCGGCCGAGCGGGCGAGCGATGCGGATATCGCCAGATTGCGTGCCCATGTTGCAGGTCAGGGCACGGTCGTCGATCCGTGGGACCCGAAAGCCTATACCCAGTCCAATGTCGATTTCCACATGGCGGTGATGAATACTGCGGGAAACGCTTCGCTAATTGCCTTTGTGCCGCTTTTGCGGATGACGTCACAGGTTTTTGCGCCTTCGTTCTCGTTGTCCGTGGACAGGGCGCGCGATGCAATCCGCGAACATGGTGCCATTGTTGAAGCCATAGCTTCGCGCGACGGGGAAGAGGCCGAACGGCTGGCGCGCGCGCATATTCGCGCCACAACCGCGAGACTTGAGGCGGAAACGCCTCTTCGGGAGAATGAAAATGAAGCATGAGAACAAGACGGGAGGAGCAGGCTTGCTCCGTTATGGCAATTTTATCGCGGGCGAATGGCAGGATGCCGTTGGCGGCGAACACATCACGCTCCGAAATCCTTCCGACGGCAGTGATCTTGCGCTTATTGCGCGTGGCACCAAGGCCGATATCGATCAGGCCGTAGCGGCAGCCCGTAGCGCACTGTCCGGCGATTGGGGCAAGCTGACGGCGACCGAGCGCGGTCGCGTGCTGCACCGCATTTCGGAAGAAGTGTTGAAGAACATCGACCTTCTAACCGATCTGGAATCGAAAGATGTCGGCAAGCCGGTCACACAGGCCCGCGCCGATGTGGTGGCGCTGGCGCGCTATCTCGAATTCTATGGCGCTTCCGCCGACAAGGTCCATGGCGATACGCTGCCCTATCAGAACGGCTTTACGGTCCTGTCGATCTATGAACCGCATGGTGTCACGGGCCATATCATTCCGTGGAACTATCCGATGCAGATTCTGGGCCGGAGCCTTGGGGCGGCGCTTGCCATGGGCAATGCAGCCGTGGTCAAACCTGCTGAGGAAGCCTGCCTGACCATCTTGGAATTTGCAAAAATTGCCGAAAAGGCCGGTCTGCCGAAGGGTGCGCTCAATGTCGTGACCGGGCTTGGCGCGGAAGCAGGCGCAGCGCTTTCCGAGCATCCCGATGTCAACCACATCTCGTTCACGGGGTCGGTGCGCACGGGCGAGGCTGTGCAGGCCGCAGCAGCCAAGAACACCGTTCCGGTGACGCTGGAGCTTGGCGGAAAATCGCCGCAGATCGTTTTCGCCGATGCCGATCTCGACCGCGCTTTGCCGTTTCTGGTCAATGCGGGAATTCAGAATGCCGGTCAGACCTGTTCGGCGTCATCACGTATTCTGGTCGAGCGCAGCATTTATGAAGATGTTGTGGCGCGGATGAGTGAGCGCTATCGCGCATTGAAGGTTGGTCCGGCCAGTGCTGATCTGTCTGTTGGCCCAGTGGTGTCGCAGCGCCAGAAGGCGATTGTTGACGGCTATCTGGATCTTGCGAAAGAGAGCGGTCTGGCAATTGCTGCGCAAGGCGTTTTGGCGGAAGAAGCGCCGGAAGGCGGGGCCTATGTCCTGCCGACCCTGATCCGCGACGTGCCTGCCAATCATCGTCTGGCGCAGGAAGAAATCTTCGGTCCGGTACAGGTCATTCTGCCTTTCGATACCGAAGAGGAAGCCATCGCGATCGCCAATGGCACGTCCTATGGCCTCGTCTGCGGCATCTGGACCAATGATGGGGGGCGTCAGTTCCGCTTGGCGCATGCCATTCATTCCGGTCAAGTCTTCATCAACAATTACGGTGCCGGTGGCGGCATCGAGCTGCCGTTCGGTGGCGTGAAGAAATCCGGCCATGGTCGCGAGAAGGGTTTTGAGGCGCTCTACGGGTTTGCCTCGCTGAAGACCATCTCGGTCTGGCACGGTTAGAAATAGCATTTGGGAGAAGCATAGTGTCGCTTGAAGGTAAGGTCGCGCTCATTACGGGAGCAGGTTCTGGGTTTGGCGAAGGCATGGCAAAGCGCTTTGCTGACGGTGGCGCAAAGGTCGTCATCGTAGACCGCGACAAGGCAGGTGCTGAGCGCGTCGCAGGCGAAATCGGCGATGCTGCGCTGGCCGTGGCTGCCGATATTTCCAAGGAAGCCGATGTCGATGCGGCGGTGGAAGCCGCTCTTTCGAAATTCGGCAAGGTCGATATTCTGATCAACAATGCCGGCATCGGTCACAAGCCGCAAAATGCCGAACTGGTGGAGCCCGAAGAGTTCGACCGCATCCTTGGCGTCAATGTACGCGGTGTTTATCTCATGACGCGCAAGCTTATTCCGCATTTCAAGGGTAATGGCGAAGGCGTTATTTTGAACGTCGCTTCGACCGGTGCTGGTCGCCCGCGTCCGAATCTCGCCTGGTACAATGCCACCAAGGGCTGGGTTGTTTCCGTGACCAAGGCGCTGGCTATCGAGCTGGCGCCTGCGAAAATCCGCGTCGTGGCGCTGAACCCTGTTGCAGGTGAAACGCCGCTTCTCACCACATTCATGGGCGAGGACACCGAGGAAATCCGCAAGAAGTTCCGCGATTCCATCCCGATGGGCCGCCTGTTGAAACCCGACGATCTGGCTGAAGCTGCGGCTTTCCTTTGCTCGCCTGCTGCCTCTATGATTACCGGGGTTGCGCTCGACGTGGATGGCGGGCGCTCGATTTAAAAGTTGGAGGGATAGGGGAACCCATGGGTAATTTACTGAAAGCCGGGCTGATAACAGCCGCGATGCTGGCATCGATCAACGGTGCATTCGCAAAAGATACGCTGGTGGTCGGCGAAGTGCTGGAGCCGCCGGGTCTGGACCCGACCGCCAATGCCGCTGCCGGTATCCGGCAGGTTACCTATGCCAACCTTTATGAAGGTCTTGTGCGCATTGTCGAAGACGGCACGGTGAAGCCTCTTCTAGCAGAAAGCTGGACTGTCTCCGACGACAAGAAGACCTATACGTTCAAGCTGCGTCAGGGCGTGAAGTTTCACGACGGCACGCCGTTCGACTGCTCGGTGGTGAAATTCTCCTATGAGCGCGCCGTCGCTCCGGATTCCACCAATGCGCAAAAGGGGCTGTTTGAACCGATTGCGAGCACGGAGTGTCCCGATCCCGCAACCGCCGTTGTGACGCTGAAGCGCCCGACCTCGAACTTCCTGTTCAATATGGGCTGGGGTGACGCGGTGATGGTCGCGCCGAATTCGGCTGCGGAAAACAAGACAAAGCCGGTCGGCACGGGTCCGTTCAAGTTCAAGCGCTGGGTGCAGGGCGACCGTGTCGAGCTGGAACGCAATGCGGATTACTGGGGTGAGCCTGCAAAGCTTTCCGCCGTCACGTTCCGCTTCGTCAGCGATCCGTCGGCTGCTGCCGCGGCGATCCTTGCGGGTGACATCGACGTGTTCCCGATGTTCCAGGCGCCGGAGCTGATCAGTCGCTTCAAGAGCGACGACAAGCTTCAGGTCGAAGTGGGCGATACGGCAGGCAAGGTTCTGCTGTCGCTCAACAATGCCAAGGCGCCTTTCGATAATCTGAAGGTGCGTCAGGCGCTGGCCCATGCCATCGACAGCAAAGCGCTGATCGAAGGCGTTTATTCCGGTTTCGGTACGCCAATCGGCTCGCATTATGCGCCCGTCGATCCCGGCTATGTCGATCTGTCGGAAACCTATCCGTATGATCCGGCCAAGGCCAAGCAGTTGCTGGAAGAAGCTGGCGTTCCGGCTGGTACGTCGATCACCATCACGCTCCCGCCACCGGCCTATGCGCGCCGCGGCGGCGAGATCATCGCGGCCATGCTAGCGGAGGTTGGCATTCAGGCCAATCTCGTACCGATCGAGTTTGCGCAGTGGCTGGACCAGGTGTTCAAGCGGTCGGATTTCGATGCGACGATCATCGCTCATACCGAAGCGCGTGATCTCGATGTCTATGCCCGCGACAAATACTACTTCAACTACAACAACCCGGAATATAAGGCGCTCTACAAGGCCTATGCCGAGGCCGGAAGCGACGAGGAACAGCTCGAACTCGTGAAGAAGCTGCAGGAAAAGCTTGCCGCCGACGAGCCGAACATCTTCCTCTATGCGCTGCCGAAAATCGGTGTGTGGAACAAGAATGTGAAGGGTCTGTGGAAGAATATGCCGATCCCGGCTGACGATCTGACACAAGCCTATTGGGCTGAATAACTAGCTTGCCCCGTCGCCTGTTCGGCGGGGCAATTTTACGCGAATGGCCGTGCACCCCATAAAGATAAGGGGAGGGCGTGCGGTGAGTTGGAATGTGGAAAGCGGATATCCGTCTTTTCAAGGAGGTCGCTTTGCTGGCTTACATATCCGGGCGGTTGGTCTCGCTCTTGCTGACGACGCTTGCGGCTTCCGTCATCGTCTTTCTGCTGATGCAGGTGCTGCCGGGTGATCCGGCGGCGGTGATCCTCGGCATCAATGCGCAACCTGAAACGCTGGCTGCGCTCCACACCCAGCTCGGCCTCGACCAGCCGCTCTGGTGGCGCTATCTTTCGTGGATTGGCGGCTTTCTGAAAGGTGATTTCGGCACGAGCTACACATACTCCGTGCCGATCAGCGAACTGCTCGGGCCGCGCATCATGGTCACGCTGCCGCTGGCGCTTTTGTCCATGCTGCTGTCGGTCGCGGTCGCCATTCCGGTCGGTGTCTACGCCGCTTCCAAGCGCGGCAAGACAGGCGATGTGCTCTCCATGGGTGTGGCACAGGTCGGTGTCGCCATCCCGAATTTCTGGCTCGGCCTGCTTTTGATCCTGCTGTTTGCCTTGCAGCTCGGCTGGTTTCCGGCTTCGGGTTTCGCCGGATGGGAAAGTGGCTTCTGGAACGGCATTCGCTCGCTGTTCCTGCCGGCATTGGCGCTTGCGCTGCCGCTTGCTGCCATTCTGGCCCGCGTAACCCGATCCGCCGTCATCGAAACGCTGGGTGAGGACTTCGTACGGACCGCGCGCGCCAAGGGCCTGACACGCAAAGCCGCGCTCTGGCGTCATGCGGTGCCTAATGCACTGATCCCGGTTGTCACCATCATCGGCCTGCAATTCTCCTTTCTGCTGGCGGGAACCATCATCATCGAAAATGTCTTCAATCTGCCCGGCCTTGGAAGGCTGGTGTTTCAGGCCATCGCGCAACGCGATCTCGTCACTGTGCAGTCGCTGGTGACGCTGCTTGCCGCTTCCGTGATTGCCGTCAATTTCATTGTCGATCTTGTGTATGGCTTCATCGATCCGCGCCTTTCGACGGGAGGCAGCCGATGAGCGAAACGCAGGTTCTCCCGAAACCAGGCGTGTTCAGAACGATGTTGAGCAGCCGCAGCCTGACGGTCGGCTCTCTCATCACGATCATTCTGGTTGCGATGGCCGTCATCTCCTATGTCTGGACGCCTTATTCGCCAACCGCCATGAACTTTCGTGACAAGCTGCAGGGGCCGAGTTTCAGCCATCTGTTCGGTACGGATAATTTCGGGCGCGACGTGTTTTCCATGATTATGGTCGGCGCGCGCAATTCCATCGCCGTGTCGATCATCGCTGTACTGGTTGGTGCCGGGATCGGCATTCCGCTTGGCGCTTTCGCGGCTGCGCGCGGTGGCATGGTGGACGGCTTTGTTATGCGCATGACCGATCTGGCCTTTGCATTTCCGGCGCTTCTTACCGCCGTCATTATCACCGCTATTTTCGGGCCCGGCGCGGTGAATGCGATGATCGCCATCGGCATCTTCAATATCCCGGTCTTTGCGCGTGTGACGCGTGGCGCATCGCTGGGCTTGTGGAAGCGGGAGTATGTGCAGGCGGCCCGTTGTGCTGGGCGTGGCGATGTGTCGATCACGCTTCTGCATGTGCTGCCCAACATCAACCATGTGCTGATCGTGCAGGCGACGATCCAGTTCGCGCTCGCCATCGTTGCCGAGGCGGGCCTTTCCTATGTCGGTCTTGGCACCCAGCCGCCGATGCCGAGCTGGGGCAAGATGCTCAACGATGCACAGACCTTCATCTATGACGCGCCATGGCTCGCCATTTTCCCTGGCCTCGCGATCACGTTTGCCGTGCTTGGCCTCAATATGCTGGGCGATGGATTGCGCGATGTGCTCGACCCGCGCGTCAGGAGGCAGAGATGACAACACCCCTGCTCGAAATGGACAATATGTCCGTTGAATTGCCTATCGGTCTCAAGGTTGCGGATATCGTGTCCGATATTACGCTGACGCTCAATCGCGGTGAACGCCTCGGTATCGTGGGTGAGTCCGGCAGTGGCAAGTCGATTACCGCCCTTGCCGCCATGGGTCTGCTGCCCGACCGGATGCGCGTGCGCGGTACGCTGCGTTTCGACGGTGAAGATCTGGCAAGCAAGCCGGAAGCCGAACTGTGCAAGATGCGCGGACGGCGCATGGCGATGATCTTTCAGGAGCCGATGACGGCGCTCAACCCGGTCAAGTCCATCGGCGCGCAGATTGCCGAAGGCCGCCGTCTGCATTTGGGCGAAAGCCGTGCGGATGCCGAGCGTAAAGCGCGCGAACTGCTCGACCGCGTTGGCCTGCCTGCGCCGCGCTTCAATCTCGATCTTTATCCGCATCAGCTTTCCGGCGGGCAGCGCCAGCGTGTGATGATCGCCATGGCGATTGCCTGCGAGCCGGACCTGCTGATCGCCGATGAGCCGACAACCGCTCTCGATGTCACCGTTCAGGCGCAGATTCTCGATCTCATGGATGAGTTGATCGACGAAACCGGCACAGCTCTGATGCTCATCACCCATGACCTCGGCGTGGTGTCAGAAATGACTGATCGCATCGCGGTCATGTATGCTGGCCGCATCGTCGAGACCGGACGCACGGAAGCTGTCTTCCACCGCATGGCGCATCCCTATGCACGCGGGCTGTTCCAGGCTTCGCCGCACGGTGCAGCGCTGGTGCGCAGCCACGGCACGGGACGCCAGCGCCTTGCTGCCATTCCTGGTGTCGTGCCCGATCCGCTGGCGCGCCCGCCTTATTGCACCTTTGCCGACCGCTGCGCCTTCGTGCAGGACGATTGCCGAAGGGCGATACCGGGGCTGGATTTCATCGCCGACAATGACGGCATCGCGCATCGCGCCGCCTGTATTCACCCGCGAGACGGTGAGGTGGTGTTATGAGCAAGATGATTTTGCAGGTGCGTGATGTCGTGCGCGAATATCAGCTTCCGCGTGCATCCTTTTTTTCCAAGCCGAGTGCTTTGCGCGTTCTGCATGGTGTGAATGTCGAGATCGAAGCAGGTCAAAGTCTTGGCATTGTCGGCGAGAGCGGTTCAGGCAAATCTACGCTGGCGCGCGCCGTCATGGGGCTGGAACGTCCACAATCGGGACAGATTCTCGTCAACGGACAGGATATCTATGCGCTGGATCGCTCGGGCCTGCGTGAGGCGCGCAAGGGCTTTCAGGCGATCTTTCAGGACCCTTATGGGTCGCTCGATCCGCGCCATACGGTCAAGCGCATCATTTCCGAGCCGATTGTGTCGCTGGAAAGCGGTAACAGTTCCAAAGACCGCGACGACCGCGTGGCGCAAGTGCTGGAAGCGGTTGGCTTGCCCAAAGCCTCTGCGGAAAAATATCCGCATGAGTTTTCCGGTGGCCAGCGCCAGCGCATTGCCATTGCGCGCGCGCTAATCACCAAACCGGCGCTGATCGTCGCCGACGAGCCGGTCTCGGCGCTGGACGTTTCCATTCAGGCGCAGGTGTTGAACCTGATGATGGATTTGCAGGAGAAGTTCGGTCTCTCCTATCTCTTCATCAGCCACGACCTCGGCGTTGTGCGCGCCATCACCGACCGCGTTGCGGTGATCTATCGCGGCAATATTGTCGAGCAGGGGCCGACGAATGAGGTCTTCGACAATCCACAGCATGAGTATACGCGGGCGCTGGTCGATGCCGTGCCAAAGCCATTTTCCGGTCGCCGCAAGCGAGCGCGACGTCCAAGTTCCACACTGAAATTGCCTGAGTGATTTGAGGAAATATCCAATGTCGAATCTAGCCGATTTGTCAGCCGTCGAACTCGTGTCCGCCTATCAGGCGAAGTCGCTTTCGCCGGTCGAGGTCACGGAAGCCGTTATCACCCGCATCGAAGCCTATGAGCCGAAGCTGAATGCGCTTTGGGCTTATGATCCGGATGCCGCGCGGGTGGCAGCCAAGGCCTCGGAAGCGCGCTGGTCGAGGGGTGAACCTGCCGGTCCCATCGATGGTGTGCCGCTGACGATCAAAGAGAATATCGCGACGGAAGGGACAGCGGTTCCGCTTGGCTGCGCGGCGCTGCCGCTGAAGCCTGCTGTTGCTGACGCACCGCCAGCGGCGCGCACCCGCGAGGCTGGCGGCGTGCTGCTCGCCAAGACCACCATGCCCGATCTCGGCATGTTGTCGTCGGGCCTGTCGAGCTTTCACAAGCTGGCGCGCAATCCGTGGGACCTCAACACCAATCCGGGCGGTTCAAGTGCCGGTGCTGGCAGCGCCGGTGCGGCCGGTTATGGCCCGTTGCACATTGGCACCGACATTGGCGGCTCCATTCGTCTACCTGCCGGCTGGTGCGGTCTTGTCGGCCTAAAACCGTCCTTCGGGCGCATTCCGATTGATCCGCCATTCCTTGGTCGCGTTGCCGGGCCGATGACCCGCACGGTTGCCGATAGCGCGCTTTATATGTCGGTTCTGTCGAGACCGGATCGCCGCGACGGCATGAGCCTGCCCCCGCAGGATATCGACTGGATGAACCTCGATATCGACGTCAAGGGCCTGAAGATCGGTCTATGGCTTGATGCCGGTTTCGGCGAGCCGACGGGGGATGAAACCCGCGCTGCCGTAGAAGCCGCAGCCAAGCTTTTTGCCGATGCAGGCGCGATTATCGAGCCGGTGGCACCGTTCGTGAACCGTACCATGATCGACGGTCTGGATCGCTTCTGGCGTGCGCGTTCATGGTCGGACATCAAGAAGATGACGCCGGAAAACCGTGCGAAGATTCTGCCTTATATCTATCAATGGACCGAGACGGCGGATGGGCTTTCCGGCGAGGAAGTTTATCTCGGCTTTGCCCAGATGGACGCCATGCGCAACGCCGCGCTCGCAGCATCCAAGAGCTTCGACTTTATCATTTCGCCGACGTCACCCATGCCGACTTATCCGGCGGAATGGGCGTCTCCGATCAACGATCCGCAGCGTCCGTTCGAACATATCGCCTTCACCGTTGCGATGAACATGTCGGAACAACCGGCGGTCTCGATCAATTGCGGTTATACATCGTCGGGACTGCCAATCGGCTTGCAGATTTTCGGCCAGCGTTTCGATGATCTGGGTGTGTTGCGCCTTGCCAAGGCTTATGAAGATATGCGGCCAACGCAGAAGCCATGGCCGGTTCTCGCCTGATCGCCAAACGCATCCCTCATCCTGAGGAGGCGCGAAGCGCCGTCTCGAAGGGCGAGGGGTGCGAGCGGTAAGGTTAGAGTTTTGTCCCACCTTCTCCTCACCCTTCGAGACGGTGACCTTCGACAAGCTCAGGGTCACCTCCTCAGGACGGGGGAAATAGGGCGGGCGCTCGGGATGTGGGAGCTGTTATTTCTTCGGGCGAAGCGGCGCACGTTCCTTGTAACGGTCCATGGCGGTGAGCTTCTGGATCAGCGGATCGGCATCGCGCCATCCATAAATCTCGGTGCGAAGATATTCGAGTTCGGCTTCGAGCTCCTCTTCGCCGATTTCCGTCCACCATGATTTCGGGCGTCCGTCAGTGCCATCCGACCAGCGATAGCCGCGTGCCTTCAGGTGATCCTTCATTTCGAACGGGCTGTTTTCAGCATAGATGCGCATCCGCGCGCGCTGACTTGCCTTCAGCAATTCGGCAAAGGGCGTGGTTTCGGCCGACTGCTCCTTCAGCACCGCGAGCAGGGCCTGACAGTCATCTTCGGCCCGGTGTCCATTGTGGAAATAGCCGCTCTGGCCGATCAGGTAGCCAAGCTTGGTGCCTTCAAAACCACGTGCAGTCCAGTCGATCTCCTTGACTGAACAGGCCCAAGGCTTGTTGGCGAAAGCGATTGAGAAACGCTCGAGAAACGGGCGGTCGAAACCTGCATTGTGCGCAATGATAATATCGGCTTCGGCGATGAGTGCGTCCAGCTTCTCACGCGGGATCGTCTGGCCTTTCACCATCTCGTCGGTGATGCCGGTGATGCGGGTGATATCCGCCGGGATCGGCTTGGAGGGTTGTTGTAGCGCGCCGAATGTGGCGCAGACATCGCCGATGGAACCGTCGTCCGCATAGCGGAAGGCAACCGCGCCGATCTCGATGATTTCTTCCTGCGCGGGATTGAGGCCGGTTGTTTCCGTGTCGACGACGACGCCCAGTCGCGGAAAGGCGATCCGGTCGGCATCCGGTATTGTCGGTGGTGGATCAAGGCGCTGCAAGATGCGGTAACGCCCGCTGTCCTTCAGTCGCTTCACCATCTCCGCTTCATCGATGCCGGTCGTCTTGCCGGGTTTGGTGCGGGCAGAGCGCAGTTCTGCCCGTTCCTCTCCTTCCGCTGGGGAAAGAGCAAAAAGGTCGAACTGATGGCGCATGGAACTTCTCCGCATGGGGGAACGGGTTTGACAAAGAATGCCATTTTGCGGTGCTGTAACCAAGGCCGCATTCGTATAAGTAACAGGTAATGATCCTGTCGAGTGGTAGCAAGGCAGGGCGCTTGCGCCGGGAAAGGGCATGAGGAGGGGGATTTCGTGGCGGATTATGATTATTGCGTCATCGGCGGCGGCATTGTCGGACTGGCGACAGCAAAAGCCATGCAGGAAGCGGAGCCGGGCGCCAGGATCATCCTGCTGGAGAAGGAAAGCGATTTCGCGCGCCACCAGACGGGGCACAATAGCGGCGTCATCCATGCCGGTATCTATTACCAACCGGGTTCATTGAAGGCGCAATTGTGCCGGGCAGGTGCCGAGGCCACGAAAGCCTTTTGCAGGCAATATTCCATTCCTTTCGAAACATGCGGCAAGCTTCTGGTGGCAACCTCTTCGCAGGAGGTTGAACGCATGGAGGCGCTGGCCAGGCGCGCAATCCAGAACGATATCACCTTCCAGCATGTGGATCGGCAGGCGCTACGCGAGGTTGAGCCAGCGGTCGCTGGGATGGGGGCGCTCCTCGTTCCGGCGACAGGCATTGTCGATTATGCGAAAGTATCGCGGGCGATGGCTGCGGAAATCATCGAGCGCGGCGGTGTTGTGCGGCTTAATGCGCCCGTCACGGCAATCCGGGAGGATGGCAAAGGCGTAACGGTAGCGGTGAATGGCGAGACCGTACACGCTTCCAAGCTTGTTGCCTGTGCTGGCCTGCAGTCAGACCGCATTGCGCGGCTTGCCGGACTAGATATAAGCCATCGCATCGTGCCGTTTCGCGGTGAATACTATACCCTGCCGCAATCGAAGGCGAACATCGTCAAGCACCTGATTTATCCGATCCCCGATCCCGACCTGCCATTTCTCGGCATCCACCTGACGCGAACGATTGACGGCGGTGTCACGGTCGGTCCGAATGCCGTTTTGGGTTTTTCGCGCGAAGGCTACGACAAAGGCAGTTTCCGTGCAGCTGATGTCGCGGATATGTCGACATTTCCTGGCTTTTGGAAGATGGCGATGAAGAACTGGCGTTCGGCATTATCCGAGTTCAGCAATTCTGCATCTCGCGCGCGCTATCTGAAGGAGTGCCGCAAATATTGTCCGACGCTGGAGCTTGCCGATCTTGGTGCGCCCGGAGCCGGAATACGGGCGCAAGCCGTTCTTGATGACGGCACATTGGTGCATGATTTTCTCTTCAAGGAAACGGAGAGAATGCTGCATGTTTGTAACGCACCGTCACCGGCGGCGACATCTTCGATCCCGATCGGCCGTATGATCGCCGAAAAGCTTCTGGGGATAAATTTAAAGGTCAAATCTGCGTGAAAAAGGATTTTCGTCGAATGATGTTGTTTTCAATTTATTTTTAGCAATCGCTTATTCTCTGTATTGCTACTTTAGGATTTAGTGCTCATCAATATTGCAAGCTGACAACTTGACTTTGATCCTGGTTTGTAATTGCACATCAGGTTCAATTTGAAATAGCGTTTTTGCATTCTCATTTTCAACCGATTTAGGGCCTGTTCGTGAAGTTTGTGCCGCCGCTAGTAGTATTGCTGTTTGCTGCGACGATGTTGGGCATCTGGATGCTCGACACGAAGCGCAGGCATCTTTTGCTTTTCGGCCTGAGCTTTGCCAGCTTTGCTTTCGGGCTTCTGGTTCCCATATCGCTGATCTCAAACAGCCTCACCCTAACCTCGCCGATTGCCACCGCGTTCCATTTTATGGGTGGCTGGCTGCTCTGCGAAGGCGTGATGATACGCATGGGCGGGCGCTATTCCCGCTTGGCGTCTGGCCTCATCGGGCTTGGCCTTCTCGGTGCCATGATTTGTTTCATTGCGAATGATACGAGCTATTCGCGGATTGCGCCTGCGGTCCAGCTGACCCTGGGCAGCCTGGTAGCCGTTCTTTGCATTCAGGCACGTGATCTCGCACGCCGAAGCTGGATCGAGCGCGTGCTGTTCGGCGCCTTGGTGTTGTTGACGGTGCATTTTTATGTGCAGACTGGAATGGCACTGGGGCTTTCCCCCGAAGTTTCGCGACCGTCGGAGCTGATACATTCGCGCTATTGGCAGGGCATCATGATATTCGGTGCCTTTGCCGGTGTCTTTGCCGGTCTCGTTCTTCTGGTGGTGACGACCTCCGATGTGGTGAAGGAATTGCAGGCGGAGCGTGACTCCGATCCCCTGACCGGTGTTTTCAATCGTCGCGGACTTGAGCGTCATGCGCATCTGCGTTTGACCGAGGCCCAGCGCGGTGATTATGGGGTCATCATCGCGGATATAGACCACTTCAAGTCGATCAATGACGACCTGGGCCATGCGACCGGTGATCAGGTTCTGGTAGAGTTTGCCCGCATCCTGCAAATGGCCGCAGCAAATACAACAATTGTTGGCCGTGTCGGCGGCGAGGAGTTCGTTCTTCTGGTCCAGGGGGATGCCGAGACGTGCGAGCGATTGGGCAGCAGGCTTTGCGGGCGTGTAGCCCGACACAGTTTTTCCATGTTGCCAGCGGATCGCCAGATGACGTGCAGTTTTGGTGTCGCTATGGTGCGCGGTGGTGAAACACTATGGGAAACGGCGGCCCGTGCCGATCTTGCTCTCATGCGGGTCAAGCATCGTGGGCGCAATCGTGTGGCGGTAGAGGGGCTGGAGTTTCCAAGTGCCAAACAGAGCGCTTATCTGCTGACGGCCTAAGCTGGCTCCACCGAATTGCGAACCGGAATTATTCACCCTGTAAAGGATTTGGTTACCATAATTAGCGATGCTGGAGGCGACCTTCCAGTCACCGCCTTGCCATATCTTGTTCGTCTTTTTGCCGAACTGACATGCAAGGCGGTGCCGTGAAAGTTGTTTTCCACTCGGATTTTGTATCATGGCGTGTGTAACAGAAGTGTATGGCTGCGCGGCCCCGCGCAGCAAAGGCATTAGAATTCCATTCGGTTTCAAGGGTTTTACGCGCGTTGCGGTGTTTGCCGCAACGGGACTGGTCGCCGGAAGCTGGATGATGACCGCGCTCGGTACGCTGGAAACGGTTGTGCCGGCCTTTGCACCTGTTGCACCGATCATGCGCCGCGTTTCCATGACCGCGCCGCAGGCGCTTGCCGTCGTCGATCACAATATCGCGCCATCGCGCCGCATCAGGCAGGGTTTCATCAATGCCTATACGACGGATACCGCCTATTCCAACCTCGATTGGCGCCGAACCAAAAACACGAGCGGTGAACCGATCATCGCCGATATCGGTCCAGATTCCGTAATCGAGGACAAGCCCGTCGATACGGCTTCTCTTATCGAATTGCGCGCTGATCGCGTCCGTCGCGAAGAGCCCGTTGTGGCGAATGTTCAGCCAGAGCAACCTGCTGCGGAGGCTGGCGCGACTGTGGTCGCCTATGCGCCAGTGCCTTCTGCGTCGGACGCAACGGCTGCATTCAAACAGATTGAGCCGCTTTCGCAAGCCGAAGAAATGGATGCCGCTGAGAAGCAGGCACACCTTCCCACCGGCAACGCCGTTCCCGTTCCGCAGCTCGCTCCGGATCAGAAGACGGATATGGCCGCAGAGGACGAAGCCACCCAAGACGCATTCTTGCCCGATGATGTGCCGCTGCCGGGCGCCAAGCCTTCGCTGCGCCGTTCCCGCATGCATGACAAGACCGAGCTTGCCTATGCGCCGGAAAGCGGTGCAACCGAAGAACCGCGCCCTGGTCTGTTCAGTCCGCTTTTCAATCAGTCCGCACGTAGCAAGGTTGCTATCTATGACATCTCCGCCGCCACTGTGTACCTGCCGAGTGGCGAGCGCCTTGAAGCCCATTCGGGTCTCGGCCCGATGCGCGACAATCCGCGCTACGTAAACCAGAAGAACCGGGGACCCACGCCGCCTCACACCTATGATCTGCGCATGCGCGAGGCGCTGTTCCACGGCGTGGAGGCGATCCGCCTCACGCCTGTCGACGGCAACAACCGCTATAATCGCGATGGTCTTCTGGCGCATACTTTCATGCTGGGACGCCGCGGCGATTCCAACGGCTGCGTGGTATTCAAGGACTATCCGCGCTTCCTGCGTGCATTCAAGCGCGGCGAGTTCAACAAGATGGTTGTCGTCACGCGAATGCAGTCTTCGAAGCCCGCGCGGATCGCATCGCTTTTCTGACAAACCGCGCGTCGTGAGACGATCTTTCGAATAATGGGGTTACACAAAGAATTGTGATCCCAATTCCTTGCGAGGCACACCAAAATTGATAGAAATCTCTCATCGAAACCGATGGGAGATTTCTATGAAGCTTTATTACAAGGTTGGTGCTTGTTCGCTCGCACCCCATATCATTCTGAGCGAAACGGGCCTGCCTTATGAGCTGGAGGCCGTGGACCTCAAAGCCAAGAAGACGGCTGACGGCGGCGACTATTTCGCGGTCAATCCGCGAGGTGCGGTTCCGGCGCTGGAAGTAAAGCCCGGCACTGTCATCACGCAGAATGCGGCAATCCTCCAATATATCGGCGATCATTCCGACGTTGCGGCGTTCAAGCCCGCCTATGGCACCATGGAACGCGCTCGCCTGCAGGAAGCGCTCGGCTTCTGCTCGGATCTACATTCGGCGTTTGGTGGCTTGTTCGCGCCCAATTTGAGCGAGGAAGCGAAGGCTGGCGTCATTGCTAACATCAATCGTCGCATGGGTCAGTTCGAAGCCATGCTATCGGACAAGAACGCCTACTGGCTTGGCGATGATTTTACGCAGGCGGATGCCTATGCGTCTGTCATCATCGGTTGGGGCGTCGGTCTTAAGCTCGATTTGAGCGCCTATCCCAAGGCGTTGAAGCTGCGTGAAGGTGTGCTGGCTCGCCCGAACGTGCAAAAGGCGTTCAAGGAAGAAGGCCTGAACTAAAAACAACAGCCGGAGGCACAAACCTCCGGCTTTTTTTGTTGCCAGAGGTGCGGATGCAGTAACTGGTTTACCGTCGTGAAAGAGGTAACTCGCATCTATTGTTGGAAAATCAAATGGCGGAGGGAGAGGACTCTTCGACAAACTCGCTCGAAGTATGCCCCACATCGCGCCAGCACGCCCTCGTATTCGTAGGTGAATCTTCGCCACCGCAGAAATTCTCTGTTCAAGACAAGGAAGCGCAGCGCCCTGTGTTTGGCGCTCCGGACAGTATTGCCTTGATAGAGTTTCCTGCCCACGCCTTTGTTGTGTCGCAGTCAAACGGGCCTGAACGAAAGGAAACGGAAATGAAGGCAGTTCACATGAACCAAATGGAGTTGGCAGCGCGCTGGCGGATTAGCCCTCGTACTCTTGAGCGATGGCGGTGGATTGGGGACGGGCCACGTTTCGTCAAACTCGGCGGCCGGGTCGTCTACCGCTTGTGTGACATCGAGGAATACGAGCAGGCGATGATCCGGTCGAGCACCTCGGACCGCGTTCATACCGAGCAAGCGGGCGCGTGACCATAGCCCCAGTATGGCGGTTGGCCGAGGCGCAGCCGCCATTCCGCCCTCTCCCTTGCTTGCAGACACTAACAATTTCGATTGAACCCACACCGCTTCTCAGATAGCTTGTTCGAAAATCCAGAAACTGGGCTGGCCTAGTTTCGTGACGGATCATGTCACTGGGAGTGCATGGTGGTAACAGAGAAGGCTGATCTTCGGTGGGGCGTCGAGCGACGGCTCGAATTCATCGAGTTCCGCCTGTTTTGGGAGGGGCATGTGAATCGGGGGGATCTGATGGGTGCGTTCGGCGTGTCGGTGAACCAGGCGTCCACCGACCTGAACCGCTACATCGGAATGGCTCCGAACAACATGGTCTACGACAAGAGCGCCCGAACCTACATCCGAGGCAGCAAGTTCGACGCCCTTTTTCTGAAGCCCGATGCCAGCCGTTACCTCTCTCAGCTTCGTTCCGTTGCCGACGGCATCCTCGACCTCGCTGATGCCTGGATCGGGCAGTTTCCGTCCTACGACTCCGCGCCGACGCCAGTGCGGGGGGTCAACGCCAAAACGCTACGTTCGGTGGTCGCCGCAATTCGCCGATCAGAAGCCATCGAGGTCAAATACCAGTCCCTGTCCCGGCCGGAGCCGCGCTGGCGCTGGATTGCGCCACACGCGATCGGGTTCGACGGTTTCCGCTGGCATACACGGGCCTTCTGTCTCACCGACCAGAGCTTCAAGGACTTCCTTCTCTCGCGGATCATCGAGACCCGTAACACCAAGCCGAGCGAGATCAGCGCTGAAGGGGATGCCGACTGGAACGAGCATGTCACTTTGGAGATCGGACCGCATCCTGAACTGTCTGAGACGCAGCAAAAGGTCATCGCGCTCGATTACGGAATGCGCAGCGGAAGGGCCACGATCCCGGTTCGCAAGGCGCTTCTCTACTACGCGCTGAAGCGACTGGGTCTCGATACCGACCCATCTGCCCGCCGGCCGCAAGACCAGCAGATCGTTCTCTTGAACAGAAGCGCGATCGGCCAAATGCGCCTCCTGCCCGCGTCGGGTTCTGACCGTGGTTAGAACCCTAGAATTCCAGCCGAGGGGCGCGAGCAATTGATTACTGAGTACCACGCAAAGCTATTTGCACTCGAGCTCAGCAAGCGGCACTCGGTTGCCGATGCCGAAAAGCTCGCTGGCGCTCTCTTGGACGCGCAAGTGGACCTGAACCCGCATCAGGTCGAGGCCGCCTTGTTCGCGTTCAAGTCGCCCCTGTCGAAGGGAGCTATTCTGGCCGACGAGGTTGGCCTTGGAAAAACCATCGAAGCCGGGCTGGTCCTGGCACAGAAATGGACGGAGGGCAGGCGCCGTATCCTCGTCATCACTCCGGCAAATCTGCGTAAGCAGTGGTCGCAGGAGATCGAAGAAAAGTTCTTTCTGCCAACCCTGATCTTAGAGGCAAAGAACTACAATAAATTGGCCAAAGATGGTGCGCGGCGCCCGTTCGAACAGAAGAAGCTCGTTATCTGCTCGTTCCAATTCGCCGCGCGACATGCCGACGAGCTGATGGTCATCCCGTGGGACCTGGTGGTCATCGACGAAGCTCACCGGCTTAGAAACGTCTATAGGCCCGACAACCGGATCGGGCGAGCACTGAAGGGCGCGCTTGCAAATGTTCCGAAGGTACTCCTGACGGCGACCCCGCTTCAGAACTCACTGATGGAGTTGTACGGTCTCGTCAGCTTGATCGATGACTACACATTTGGCGACGCGAAGAGCTTCCGAGCCCAATATGCGCGCTTGACCGGTGACGGCCAGTTTGAAGAGTTAAAGCATCGCCTTCAGCCGGTTTGCCACCGGACTCTGCGTCGACAGGTGTTGGAATACATCCGCTACACCAACCGGATACCCATCACCCAAGAGTTCGTTCCAAGCGAGGCGGAGCAATCGCTCTACGACATGGTGTCGGAATACCTTCGGCGACCGTCTCTGCAGGCGCTGCCGTCTAGCCAGCGGACGCTAATGACCCTCATCATGCGCAAGCTGTTGGCTTCCTCTACCTTCGCCATTGCGGGCGCCCTCGACTCCCTAGCCCGGAAGCTGGAACGCCAGCTCAAGGATGACACGAACCTTCGGGAGAAGCTCGAAGAAGAGCTGTCCGAGGACTACGAGGAATATGAAGAGGTCGCCGACGAATGGTCGGACAATGACGACGAGCCAGAGCTTCTGACGGCTGAAGATATTGGGATCATCCAGCAGGAGATCGCAGATCTTCGCGAGTTCCGGGACCTTGCTGTTTCAATCTCCGAGAACGCCAAAGGGCAGGCGTTGTTGAGCGCGTTGAGAGCCGGCTTCGCCAAGACGCAAGAACTTGGTGCAGCGCAGAAGGCCATCATATTCACCGAGTCGCGCCGGACGCAGGAGTATCTGGTACGGCTGCTTTCGGAGAACGGGTACGCCGACAAGCTCGTGCTTTTCAACGGCTCCAATAGCGATCCTCAGTCGAAAGCTATCTACGAGAGTTGGTTGCGGAAGCACAAGGGGTCTGATCGCGTCACTGGCTCCCGCACTGCCGACATTCGCGCCGCACTGGTGGAGCATTTCCGCGAACACGCATCAATCATGATCGCAACCGAAGCCGCGGCCGAAGGCATCAATCTGCAATTCTGCTCCATCGTCGTGAACTACGACCTGCCGTGGAACCCACAGCGAATTGAGCAACGGATCGGGCGCTGCCATCGGTATGGCCAGCTTTACGACGTGGTCGTGATTAACTTCCTCAACAAGAACAACGCGGCCGATCAGCGCGTCTACGAGCTGTTGGCCGAGAAGTTTCAGCTGTTCTCCGGCGTGTTCGGCGCTTCGGACGAGGTGCTCGGAGCCGTTGAGTCTGGCGTCGAATTTGAGAAGCGCATCGTCACCATCTACCAGAATTGTCGATCCACGGATGAGATCGAGACGGAGTTCGAGCGCCTGCGTGCCGAGATGGATGAGAACATCAATGCTGCCATGGAAGATACGCGTCGGAAGTTGCTGGAGAACTTCGACGCTGAGGTCCATGACCGCCTCAAGTTCAATCTGGACAAGAGCAGAGAGTATATCGGGCGCTATGAGAGAATGTTGTGGGCCGTTACCCAGCATGAGCTGCGGCAGCACGCCAACTTCGATGATGAATACCTCACCTTCACCTTGAAGCGCGCGCCCGACGGTTTGGACGTCCCGACCGGGGGCTACGGTATCGCCAAGAATGGCCTAAGCGAGCACAGATATCGCTTGGGGCACCCGCTCGCACAGCACGTGATTGCCAGGGCACGCGAGCGTAATCTGAACGGTGCAGACCTTGTGTTCGATTATTCCGGATGGCCAGCCAAGGCGGTCAACATCGAGCCGTTGGTGGGGCAGTCAGGTATCCTCGCCGCACGATGCCTCAGCTTCTCCGGATTTGACGAGCAGGACCACATCCTGCTTGCGGCCAAGACGGATGATGGGCGCGATATCGACCCTGACATTGTTCGACGCCTGTTCGAGATGCCATGCCGACAAGCCGATGGCGAGATCGGGCATGCTCGGGCGCTGCTGGATCCCATATTGGCGCAACGCGAACAGGACGTCATCGAGGCGCTGAAGCGGCAGAACGCCCAGTGGTTTTCCGAGGAAAGTCGGAAGCTGGAAAAATGGGCTGAGGACAAGGTGTTTGCCGCCGAAAAGGAATTGCAGGACGCGAAGGCGCGGATCCTTGAGCTCAAGCGCGAGGCGCGAACGGCCGAATCTCCCGAACGGCAGCATCGCATCCAGACGCAGATCCAGGAGCTGGAAAAGTCCAAGCGCCGGCTTCGCCAACGCATATTCGATGTGGAGGACGAGATCATCGAGGAGCGCGATCAGATGATCTCAGACCTGGAAGCCCGCCTGAAACAAGATATCAGCAAACAAGAGCTCTTCGCCGTCCGCTGGGCGGTGGTGTGAGCCAACAGGACGCAGGAGAAGACCGCCACATGCCGAACGTCGAGAAACAGCGAGAACGCCTGATCAGTCTGCTGAAGGAGCTATTCCAGCTCGACCAGCCCGACCTGGACTTCGGCTTCTACCGCATCATGCATGCGAAGGCGGGCCAGGTTACGAAGTTTCTCGAAAAGGACCTGCTGAGCATCATCCGGGATGCATTCGGCGAGGCGGATGGCGCCCGGGTCGAGCAAGCGAAAGCTGCCTACGAGGCCGCGCGCAAGCAGGCCGAGGAATTCGGCGCACCCGATCCGGATGCCGCTCCGAAAGTGAAGGAAGCCAAGGCGGCCTGGGACGCGGCCAAGGACAGCGGCAGCAACGAAGGCGACGTCTACGATCACCTCTACCGCTTCTTCGAGCGCTATTACGACAACGGCGACTTCATGAGCCGCCGCTATTTCGCGCGCGAGACGGACGGCAAGGCAGCCCCCTATGCCGTCCCCTATGACGGGCGCGAGGTCTATCTGCACTGGGCCAACCGCGACCAGTACTATATCAAAACGTCCGAGTACCTGACCAACTTCACCTTCGATCCGACACAGGCGAAGGAGTTCAAGGAACGTCACGGAGGGCTGTTCGCCGAGAAGCCGCTCAAGGTCCACTGCCGGATCGTTTCGGCGTCCGAGGGCGAGCACAACAACGTCAAGGCGTCCGAACAGACCGAACGCTTCTTTATCATCCACGAGCCGGAACCGATGAAGATCGAGACGGGCGACACCGGCCAGCCGGAGCTGGTGATCCAGTTCCAGTACCGCCCGGACCCCGAGAAGACCGGCCAGGAAGGCACCTGGCGCAAGAAGCGCCTCGCCGAGGCGGCGGACATGGTGAAGGCGCTGCTGCCCAAGCTGGACGGCGCGGACGACTACGTGAGCGCGCTGATGACCCCGGCGCCGACCGAGGCCGAGAAGGACCGCACGCTTCTGGAGAAGTACCTGGCCCAGTACACGGCCCGGAACACGATGGACTACTTCATCCACAAGGATCTGGGCGGTTTCCTGCGGCGCGAGCTGGACTTCTACATCAAGAACGAGGTCATGCGGCTGGACGACATCGAGTCCGCCGATGCGCCACGAGTGGAAGCTTACCTGGCCAAGGTCAAGGTGCTGCGCCGCATTGCACAGCATCTGATCGATTTCCTTGCCCAACTCGAGGACTTCCAGAAACGGCTGTGGCTGAAGAGGAAGTTCGTCGTCGACACCCAGTACTGCATCACGCTCGACCGCATCCCGGAGGAGTTTTATCCGGAGATCGCGGCCAACGAGGCGCAGAGAGAAGAGTGGGTGGAGCTTTTCGCGATTGACAAGATAGACGGGTACTCTGAGCCTCTATCCGTAAGTTTTCTTGAGAAAAATTCCTCTCTTCCACTCGACACAGCAAACTTCGCAGGGTCATTCAAGGACCGTGTGATTGCTGAAACTCAGCTTCTTGAAGCTGAAACCACGGGCCTGTTGATACATTCCGAGAACAATCAGGCTCTCAGGGCTTTAGGCGAAAAGCTTCGGAATGCCGTAGACTGCATTTACATAGACCCGCCGTACAACACCGATGCTTCTTCAATAGTTTACAAGAACAACTATAAGGACTCATCTTGGATTTCCCTAATGGACACCCGGCTGTCGGAAGCACAAAAACTGATGCGGGCATCGGCTGTAATCGCCGTCGCAATAGACGATATCGAATTTAGCAGACTTCGGCAATTAATGGAGGAAAAGTTCGGCCAGGAAAATATGCTGGGGGTTGCGGTGGTTAGAAGCAATCCATCCGGGCGATCCACTCCAAATGGCTTCTCTGAAGCGCACGATTACACCCTATTTGCCGGCGCTAGTGATGCCGCATCTGTCGGCAGAATGCCCCGAACCGACAAGCAGGTTGCCCGGTACTCAGAGTCTGATGAGAGAGGGGCTTTTGAATGGGTAAATTTCCGCAAACACGGTGGCGTTGAGGCCAGCCGCCAAGCACGTCCAAAAATGTTCTATCCAATTTATGTTTCTGGCGGCCAGATCCGTGTTCCCGAAATGTCCTGGAACACTGATGCGCAGGCGTGGGACGTATTGGAGGAGCCAAACGCTGGTGAGACTGCTGTGCTGCCTGTCTCCCCTGATGGAGTCGAGCGTCGGTGGAAGTGGGGCGCGGAAAGCGTCAAATCCGATTATTCCAATTTCTGCGGTAGAAATGATCAGTCTGGCCAAATCGGCGTCTATATGAAAGCCCGAATGAACGATGAGGGCATGATGCCTGTCACATGGTGGGATAAGAAGGAATATTCGGCTACACAGTACGGCACGAATTATCTGACATCTATGTTTGGTAGGATTGCAGACTTTTCATTCCCCAAGTCAATTCACCTAGTCGAAGACTGTTTAAGGGCATGCGGAGCCAAGAAAGATTCTGTCATTCTTGATTTCTTCGGAGGGTCAGGAACAACTGCTCACGCAACGCTGAACCTGAACAGATCCGACAGCGGAAGAAGAAAGTTCTTTTTGGTGGAAATGGGCGAATACTTTGATCGCGTAACGCTACCAAGGGTCAAGAAATCAGTTTATTGCAATGAATGGAAGAAAGGTGCCCCCTCGTCTTCTGATCATTTAAGCGCCCTTGTGCCGTATGTTCGCTTGGAAACCTATGAAGATGCGATCAACAATCTCGCTCTGAAATCCGCACCAGAGGTGTTGCCAGCGGGAGGCGCCTTCGCACGCGACTACATGCTCCGCTACTGGCTTGATTTCGAGACCAAGGGCAGCCCGTCACTCCTGAACATCGAATGGTTCGACGATCCGACGGCGTACAAGCTGAAGATCAAGAAGCCCGGCACAGACGAGTATGTCGAGAAGGCGGTGGATCTGGTCGAGACGTTCAACTGGCTGATCGGCCTGCATGTCGAGCATCTGGACCGCTGGCGCGGCTACGACGCAGCCTTCAAGCGCGAGATCGATCCCGAGCTGCCGGAGGACACCAACACCCGGCTGATGCTCGATGGCGGGCTGAAGGAGACGGACGACGGCGCCTGGCGCTTCCGCAAGGTCGAGGGCTACACCCTGCGCACCCCCGGCGATCACAACGACCGGGAGAAGGTGCTGGTCGTCTGGCGCAAGCTCACTGGCGATCTCGAGCAGGACAACCTGATGCTGGACGAGTGGTTCCGGAAGTACCGCCTCTCCGCGCAGGACACCGAATTCGACGTCATCTACGTGAACGGCTCCAACAACCTGCCCAACCTCCGCAAGGACGAGGAGACCTGGAAGGTGCGCCTGATCGAGGAAGCCTTCCATCAGGCGATGTGGGACGTGGAGGGCTAACGGTGACGGAGGGCGCTACCGACGCGGCACAACCAGTAGCGGAAGCCACCCAGAGTGCGGTGGAGGCTGCCAACCCATTATTCGAGGTCTTTTCGAAGGTGCCGGTGGAAATTTGGGTGGTCGTTGCCACAGCCATTTTCGCAGCAGTCGGATGGTTTGGGAAAACAGCTTTTGATGGATGGCAGAGGTCACGGTTGCCTTTCAAACAAGATCGAGAGCGCTACCAAGCCGTGATTGACGCGCTCGACCCTGCACATCTTCATTATTTCAGAGAGACCCCTCTCAGCTCAATTGGAAGCAGGGCCGTCGACGGGATAGACGATGGTTATGAGGCCCTGGCTTCGATCCGGAAGAGTAAGCCAGCCTATTTGCACCGGAAACTGCGACCGCTTGAAGAGGAGCTTTTCATAGCACTCGGAGAGTTATGCAGCTTCCTTCCCGTCAAGCTCTTCCCGCATCGTGCAAATGCCAATGTCTACACGATGTACTGGGATCAGTTCGACGAATGGAGCAATGAGCACCAGCGACGATTCCAAGAAATAAAAGATGAGCTTATGCAGAAGCTTGATCGTTCAATTCGTGCCTATGAGGCTTATCGGGACGCTGGGAACCGGTTGTTTGCGGACAGGCTCGTGAAGGAGACGTCCGATGGCTAGAGCGTCCAAGCAGAAACAACTCCCTTTCGGCCACAAGCTGGTGCTCAACCAGTGGATCGTCCGCCTGTTCGGCTTCGATCCGCTGAAGGACCACAAGGACGGCAAGCGCACGCTCCGGCCGATGCAGCCGCTGGCGAAGACGGTGAAGGACGCGCCGGAGGGCATGACGTCCGAGAACCTGCACCACTTCTACAAGGCGCTGGACGTCCACCTGCAGGCGGACGCCGAGATCACGCGGGCCGACCTGCTGCGCTACGAGCACAACATCGTCAGCCACACGCTGGCGATCAACGAGAAGCGCGACCGTCCGATCGTCTGGAAGTACTACCAGTGGCTCTCACTGCTGTTTGCCGAGATCTATCTCGACCGGTTCTTTTCCGACCGTGCCGCACTGTTGGACGCGCTGAACGCCTATGTCGAAGGCTTCAACAAGTACTGGACCGAGGAGGGATACGAAACGGGGATCACGCCCTATGAGCTTGACGACCTGAACAAGCTCTGCCTGCAGAACGCCACCGGCTCGGGGAAGACGCTGCTGATGCACGTCAACTTCCTGCAGTTCCGGCACTACGCCTCGAAATCGCCACTCAAGCACGACCTGACGCGGACGGTGCTGATCACGCCGAACGAGCAGCTTTCCCTGCAGCACGCGCGCGAAATGAAGGGCAGCAACATCGTCGCGTCGCGCCTGCTCACCGACAGCGGCGACCTTCTCTCCTCGGGCAAGAACGGGCTCCGTCAGGTGGACTACACCGAGGTGACCAAGCTCGGTGACACCGATGGACCCAACGTCATCGCGACGCGCAATCTGGGCGACCAGAACCTGCTGCTCGTCGACGAAGCCCATCGCGGCATGGGAAGCCAGGAAGAGCGCGGCTGGTTCCGAAGCCGCGCCCGCCTGTCGGAGAAGGGTTTCGTCTTCGAGTACTCGGCGACGCTGAAGGAGGCCGTTACAGCGGCAAAGCGCCCCGAAATCGAAGCGTCCTACGCGAAGACGATCCTGTTCGACTATTCCTATCGGTATTTCTACGAGGACGGCTACGGCAAGGATTACCGCATCTTCAACCTTCCGCGAACCTTCTCCCAGCTTGAATTCTCATACCTGACGGCGTGTCTTCTGAGCTTCTACCAGCAGCTGAAGCTCTACGAGGACAAGCAGACACTCTATACCCCTTACAACATCGAAAAGCCGCTCTGGGTTTTCGTCGGCTCCAGCGTGACCAAGGCTACCGGATCGAAGGCCGAGAAAGCCACGGTCTCTGACGTAGGCAAGATCCTCGCCTTCATCGCGAAGTTCCTGAAGAGCGAGGGCACATCGGCCGCCGAAATCGAGCGGATCCTCACCGGTAACGCTCAGGAGACCGGTCTCCTCGATGAGAACGGCGGCGACATCTTCGCCGGCGGGTTCGTCTACCTTCAGCAGCTCATGCTTCGGGAGGGCTGGAAGCCCGGCGACCTGTTCCGCGACATCCTCGAAAAGCTCTTTCAGAACCGGGCCGGTGGAGAGTTGTCGATTGCCCGGATCAAGGGCGACGAGAACGAGATCATGCTGCGTGTCGGTCAGGCCGAAAAGCCTTTCGGACTCATCAACGTTGGCGATGCATCCGGCTTGGCGGCGCACATCGCTGAGCAGGAGTTCGACAACGTCGCGGTCCTGGAATCCGAGTTTGCCGAGACAATGTTCGGGCAGATCAACCTGTCCAGTTCCCCGGTCAATCTACTCATCGGTTCCAAGCGCTTTGTTGAGGGCTGGGATTGCTGGCGCGTCAGCACCCTTGGTCTCATGCATGTCGGCAAGAGCGAGGGCGCGCAGATCATCCAGCTTTTTGGCCGCGGCGTTCGTCTCAAGGGCTATGACTGGTCGCTCCAGCGCAGCGGCTTTGCCACCCCCACCCATCAACCGGAACTCATACAGTACGTCGAGACCCTGAATGTTTTCGGAATCGAGGCCGACTTCATGGAGCGGTTCCGGAAGTTCCTCGAAGAGGAAGAGCTTCCCGGTAACGATCAGAAGCAGGTCTTCACAGTTCCGCTGACGGTCACATACGACTTCGGGCAACGGCTCAAGGTGCTGCGCCCCCGAAAGAAGCGCGGTGACGGTCGCGAGTACGATTTCAAGAGAGACGGCGCTGTGCCGGCCCTGACGTTGATCCCAGAAAAGATACGCCAAAAGGGCGTCGCGATAGATTGGTATCCCCGCATCCAGTCTCTTGAGTCCAAGAAGGGCACCAAGCTGGGCACCAAGGAGGAGACCGTTTTCGAGGATGGTCACCTGGACTTCCTGGACTACGATGACCTTTTCTTCCGGCTTGAGAAATTCAAGCGTGAGCGCACCTGGCATAATCTCAACATTTCCAAGTCTATGATCAGGACGCTGCTCGCTGACCGGACCTGGTATAAGGTCGTCGTGCCTTCGGGGAAGATGGAGTTCTCGGATTTTGGGAACGTTGCGCTTTGGCAGGAGATGGCGGCGGAACTCCTGCAGAGATTCTCGGAGGAATACTACAACTACTGCAAGGCAGCCTTTATCGAGCCACGCCTTGAGCTCCGTGAGATCGAGGCCGGCGATGGAAGCCTACCTGAAGCGGACGAATACCAGCTAATCGTCGATGCCAGCGAAACAGCGCTCATTAACGACATCCAGAACCTCACCAGCGAGATATCCGCTCGAAAAGCGGGGGTGTTGCGTGCTGGCGACTTGAAAGGCTGCCTGTTTGGCACGCATCTCTACGAGCCCGTGCTTCATGCGGCCAAGGGAAGCAAAATCCAGATTGCGCCGGTTTCATTGAATGAGAGCGAATTCCAGTTCTTGGATGATCTGCGCCTCTTCATCGAAAAGGATCAAGCACGGCTGGCGGCGGAAGGAATTGAACTATTCTTGCTTCGCAATGAGAGCCGCGGGCGCGGAGTGGGCTTCTTTGAGGCAGGAAATTTCTATCCCGACTTCCTTCTATGGCTTGTGAAGGACGGCAGACAGCACTTGGCTTTCGTCGAGCCTCATGGCCTCCAGCATGAAGGCCCTGGCCACAAGAAGATCGAGTTCCATCAGGTCATCAAGGGCATCCAGGCAAGGCTCGCCAGTGAGAACGTCATACTGAACAGCTTTATCGTCACACCGACACGGTTCGGCAAGCTGAACTGGGGCAAGACGATCCATGAATTGGAGGACATGCATGTGCTGTTCATGGAGGATCAGAAAGACACCTATGTCGCCTCAATAATAAATCGAATGGCGGCATAGACGGGGGGGGTGGGGAATGTCGGAAATTTCAAACACCAGACCGAGCTGGTTTGTCGGCGCCGCGTATAATCGCACCGAAGACCAGACGCCCAGATTTCTCGCTGAAGGCATCTGGGAGAACGGCTACGAAGACGGCAAGTATGGCGATCTCGTGCGAGCGATGCGACCGGGCGACAGGATCGCGATCAAGTCGTCCTATACTCGCAAGCGGGAACTGCCGTTCGACAACCGCGGCGCCACTGTCTCGGTGATGGCCATCAAGGCGGTCGGCACGATCATTGCCAATCTCGACGACGGCAAGCGTGTTCAGGTCAACTGGACGCCCGTATCGCCGCCCCGCGAATGGTACTTCTACACAAACCGCGCCACGGTTTGGCGGGTCGCGCCGGGCGGCTGGATGGAGGATGGCCTCCTCGCCTTCACATTTGACGGCCAGCAGCAGGACCTCGACCGGTTCCGGAATGAACCGTTCTGGCGGGAGCGGTTCGGCGACGCGAACGGCGAGCAGCGTTTCCACTGGACATCCTTCTACAGCGCCGTTGCGGCAAAGCTCCTGGACTACCGGGCAGACCGCAAGCCCCTGATCGACGGCATCCATGCAATCGCGCAAGAGATGGCGGGGCTAGGGTATCTACAGGACCGCTACCCGGAAGGCGGTATTGGCCCACTGCGCGACATCTGCCCCTTTACGGCGATGGGCACGTTCAACCGATCCATGACCGACTCCAATCGGAGCGCGATAGCGGGAGCGCTTGCCAAGCTGATCGGCGTCGAGGAGGAGCCTCCGAGCACCTTCGAGGGAATTCCGGTCCTCAACAACCAGCGATCCTGGTTCTTTCGATACGGCGACAAGCGCGGCGAAGGCGACATCGACAAACTATGGGACCTGTTCGCTGCCGCGGCAGCGTTGGCGGAATCTGATCAACCCGATCAGCGGGACCAATTCATCGCCCGCTACGACGCGGCCATCGACGTTTGGGGCGCCTCATGGAACCTCTCGACCGGGCTCTACTGGTCGCATCCGTGGGAGTTCTCAACCCTCGACAGCAACTCGCGCTCGTTCCTCACCGGCCGGCTGCAGATGCGGATCCCGACGATAGGGCCGCAGAAGCCGTGCAGTGGCGCCACCTATCTCAAGCTGGTGGACGATCTGAAGGCGCGCTTTTCTGAGGAGAGCTACCCGGTCCACAGCTTCCCCGAACTGTCGCTGGCCGCATGGCACTACAAGGGGCCCGAAGAGTCTCAGGCCGAGGCCGACCAAGACGGCGCGACGCCCAATGAGGACGAAGAAGATGCGGCTGTCGTCGATCCGGTCCAGACGCCAGCGCCGGCTGTGCCATACGATGTTGACGACATCCTGCGCGATGGCTGTTTTCTGGAGCGCGGGGAGATCAACCGGCTTCTGGAGCGCTTGCGCACGCGCAAGAACCTGATCCTGCAGGGACCGCCGGGAACGGGCAAGACTTGGATGGCTAAACGCCTCGCATTCGCACTGATGGGGGAACGCGACGAGGCGCGCGTCCGTGCGGTCCAGTTCCACCCAAACCTCTCCTACGAGGATTTCGTGCGCGGATGGCGTCCGAGCGGCGATGGCAAGCTGACCCTTGCCGACGGCGTCTTCATGGAGGCGATCCGCGCGGCGCTCGGTCGCCCAGACGCCCGCTTCGTCGTCATCATTGAGGAGATCAACCGTGGGAATCCCGCGCAGATCTTCGGCGAACTGCTGACGCTTCTGGAGGCGGGCAAGCGCACACCGCGCGAGGCGCTCGAGCTCTGCTATCCCGATGCCGACGGCATCCGCCGCCCGGTTCATGTGCCCGAGAACCTCTTTGTCATCGGCACGATGAACATCGCTGACCGCTCGCTGGCGCTGGTCGACCTCGCGTTCCGCAGGCGCTTTGCCTTCGTCGGACTTGAGCCGAGGCTGGGTGAAGCCTGGCGAGGGTGGGTAACCGAGAAGGGCGGCGTCGATCCCGCCCTCGTCGATGACATCGAGCGGCGTATCGTGGCGCTGAATGCGCAGATCGCCGACGCGTTCGGCCGTCAGTTCGAGATCGGGCACAGCTATGTCACACCGACGGCAAAACTCGAACCCGGCGCAACGCGCGAGTGGTTCCGTCAGGTCGCTGAAACGGAGATCGGCCCGCTGCTTGACGAATATTGGTTCGACGCGCCCAAATCGGCACGAGAGGCACTCGACCGGCTGTTGCAGGGATGGTGATCGCCGATGCCGGTGTTGCGCCCGAGAGGGCTGCTGCGGGGTTCATCGGCCGCATCCCCGTGCGCAATATCTGGCTCCTGATGCTTTACGCCTCGGACCTATTCCGGAAGGCCGGGCCCACGCGCGTCGACGTCGAGCGCAACCCCGACGAGATCGCCGATCTCGTCGCTGAGTTATTGGCGCAGGCGGTCGAGGAGCGTCAACGCCAACAGCTGAGCCTCGGTTACCGTCCCCGCTGCGCCGACCTATCGCGGGTCCGGGGGCGGATCGACGTGCTGCGCACGGAGCGCCGACAGTTACTCGCGCGCGGAGCTGTGGCGTGCCGCTTCGTCGAACTCAGCGTCGACACACCGCGCAACCGCTACGTCCGCGGCGCACTTGAGGCCGTGGCGCGGCTGGTAACGCGCCCCGATCTGCGCCATCGCTGTCGACGGCTGGCGGCAGACATGCAGGCGCAAGGTGTAGCTGGGGCCATGCCATCGCGCGCCGAGCTCAGTGCCGACCGGATCGGTCGTCATGACGCCAAGGACAGCGAAATGCTCGCAGCGGCGATGCTTGCGATGGATCTCGTTCTGCCCACAGAGCGAGCTGGCGCGCGCCCCTTGCCGATGCCGGAAAGGGAAGAGCAGTGGGCTCGGCGGCTATTCGAACGCGCCGTCGGCGGCTTCTACAGAACCGTACTGCCACGGGAGCGGTGGCGCGTGCGGACGGGTGGCTTGCTCGACTGGCCGATCGATTGGTGGACCGAAGGGGCACGCGACATAATGCCCGGGATGCAGACTGATGTTGTGCTCGACGATGCCTTGGCTACCCGCCGTATCGTGATCGACACCAAGTTCACCAGCATCGTGACGACGGGCTGGCGCCGCGAAACGACGCTGCGCAGCGGGTACCTCTATCAAATCTATTCGTACATACGTTCACAGGCAGGACGTAGCGACCCGCTGGCCGACAACGCGGAGGGCTTGCTCCTGCACCCGGCCATTGGTGAAATGTTTGATGAAGCCGTCTCGTTGCACGGACATCTCATTCGCTTCGCCACTGTAGATCTGGCGGCCGACAACGGAGCTATCCGTGAGCAACTTCTGAAGCTCACGTTGCAGGTTAAAGAAGAGACTGATCATGGCAAGCACGTCCGAGCTTGATCCCGCATGACGCTGTAGTCGGCGAGCATTTCGGCAATAGCCGACCCCTCTGGCAGCAGATCGAGCTCGTCGGCGGCACGCGCCTGGAACTCGCGGCTATATTCAACAACCGGCGGGCAGACGGTCGCCACGCGAGGGTCAGAAGCGACCGTCGCGCAGCCGGTCAGCGAGATCGTCACGATCGCGAGGGCGGCGAGCCGCCGCATCGAGCATCTGGCGATGGACGTCATTGGTCTTCTCCGAGGTCTCGAGGCGTTCGGCGAGGCGTCCCGCTCGCTCGCCGGAGCGCCGGAGTGAGAGCAGGAACAGGAACACCGCAAGTGCGATGGCGCCGTAGCGCAGCGCCGCCCGGATCCAAGGGCTGGCGGCTATTGCGCTGAGCACGGTGGCAATCATCGCCGCCCCCGGCGCCAGTCATCGATTCGGGCGTAGATCGTGACCGCGATCCCGCCGAGCGCGACGGCGATGAACACCCAGCGGAGCGTGTCGAGATAGGGTACGAGCGGCAGGATCGCGGACTGGGTCTCCGTCAGGACGCTCTGCGCCACCTCGACGCCTACGGCGCCGAGCGTCGCCGCGCCTGCCGCGCCGCTGCCCTTCATCGTGCGGCTGTCGGCCAAAACCTCCCGCGCGGGCGCCGTTTCAGCGGCGAACCCCGTCGCCTGCACCGGGAACCGCTCGCCCCATTGCCGAGCAGGACCGAGGTCGATGTGCATGAAGCCCGAACGGGGATAGTAGCCGAAGCCGAGAAAGCCGACGGCTCGGGCAGCGGCCTCGAAGGCGACCGGATCGTGGTTCGACATGGCGATGTCGAAGGCCGTGCCGTCCATGTGCTTCGAGCGCGGCGCGCCGCCGACGGCCCGGTTATGCGCCGGACTGCGGTAGGCCGAACGGACGATGAGGGGCTTGCCAAGCCGGTCGCGCAGCGCCTGGAGCTTGTCGAGCGCTTCCTCGTTGATGCGCAGGGAGCCGCTTCCCCGGCAGGCGATCTCGGCGGGGGAGAAATTCTTCCAGCGCCATGAGCGCTCGGGCACGTCGCGCCAGTGCTTGTAGAAGGTTGTGGTCATGAGTGAGCTCCAGGCACAAAAAAGCCCGCTCCTCGACGAGGGCGGGCGGTGGTCTGATGGGTCGGGCGGATGGGTTAAGGCGTCGGTCCGAAGAGCTTCAGCTTGATAGCAATGCCCGCCATCAGGGCGAGCAGGATGCCAGTGGTGATCAGTCGCACGGCGGTCTGGACGGCCGTCTGTTTCGCGAGGCGGAAACCCGCGAGCAACGAGCGAAGATCGCGGATGTCCTCGGCCGCATCGTGGCCATCGAGACCGACCTCATGCAGGGCGCGGCGAGCGCCGGTTTCGGCTGCGCGTGCCAGCAGCGCCTCGAACTCGGTCTCGGACATGCGGAACTGCTCGTTCGCTTGCGGCGGCGTCATAGCGGTTCTCCCGGAGAGTCTGGTTTTGGCTCGCGGCTTTGCCGGTGGCCGCTCAGGTCGCCACGCCGGCCTCGCACAGCATGGTGATGAAGCGGCGGCGGCGCTCCATGTCGGCGGCGGTGCGGATGTTGTAGATCATGCCGGAACGGGCATCGATCAGGCGCCAGGCGGCGGTGATGGTTGCGGTTTCGGCATCGAAGCGCACGATGATCAGCGCCGGCTGCACCTCCTGCAGGCGCGACGCAATGACCGTCTCGCCGCCCTTGGAGGGCAGGATGCAGGCGTCACGCTCGAACTGTGGCACCCACTGGCCATAGGTGTTGCCATAGCCATCATCGATCTCCTCGCGCTTTTCGAGGCGGACGCGGTCGCGCAGGGCATTGGCGGTGATCCTGGCCATCAGATCGGGCTTCTGCGATAGGGTGCGATCAGGGCATGGACGGTGCGGTCAATGGCAACATCGATGCTGGTGTCTGCACCATCGAACAGGCGCTGGACGATGAGCAGGATGGCCTGGCGGATGGGCTCCGGCACGTCGGCCGCCGCGCCATAGCCGGCGGTGAAGATGATCGAGACGGCATCCGCGCGACGGAAGGTAGCCGGCCAGGATTGGCCTGACCGCCGGGTGACATAGGCACCGCGCGCGTCGGCAAACAGATCGTAGACGCCGGTGTCCAATGTCTGCTGCACATTGTCGCCGTCGAAGTAGCTGACGCTGTCGATCGCGGTCACCGGCGCCAGCGGCAATGGCAGGTGATCGGCAAAGCGGCCAAACTCCTGTCGCCAGGTTTGGGTAATCAGCGCCCGCCCGAGAATGCCGGACCAGCCGTCGAGATATGCCGTCGCCGCCTTGATCTGAGCGGTGATCAGATCGTCCTGGTCATCATGATCAACACGCAGATGCGCCTTGGCTTCGCTGAGCGACACCGGCATGGTCGCGGGCGCAACCGTGCGGACGGGAGCGAGCATGGCTGTCTTCCAACAGGTTGATGAACGGGGGGCGGCCAGAATCTCGGCGCTGCCGACTGTCTGGCCGCTCTGACCGATCAGGCGACCGGCGCGTCGTGGGGATGGCCAAGCGCAAAGACGGCGCCGGCAGCGATCGATGTGCCGGAGGTCCTGGTGATGACGGCGCGAAGGAAGCGCCTGGTGCCCTTGTAGCCCTGCTTGCAGACCGTGTCGGCTTCGAGCACTGCCGGTAAAGTGCCTAGCAGGTCGGCTGCGGCAACGTCGGTGAAGTCGCCGTCGGCCGTGGTGTCGGCATGCTGCAGCTTCACGTCGAACACGCCGTCGCCGGCAATCGCTCCGGTGGTGATGATCAGCGTTGCCGCGTTGTAGCCCTGCAGATCGGCATGGCTGCCCTTGGTGGTGGCCGTGACCACGGCCGGAACCAGAGACGCAACCAGGCTGAGGCCGGAGATACCGTCCTTCATGACAGGAGTCCTTTCGATGAATGGGAATTGTGAAGAGACGGGGAGCCGGAGCCGCCCGTCATGTGGATCAGGTGCTGACCTTCAGCAGCTTGAGCGCCTCGAAGTTGACCACGCCGCCGCCGACCCGCTTGGTGGTGTAGAACAACACGTTCGGCTTGGCGGTGTAGGGATCGCGCAGGACGCGGATGCCGATGCGGTCGACGATCAGATAGGCGCGGCCGAAGTCGCCGAAGGCGACGGGAAAGGCATTGGCCGCCACCGCCGGCATATTGTCGTCGGTATGGACCGGCTTGCCGAGGATGGTGGCCACCTGTGCAGGGCCGGAGGGTGGCGCCCAGACATAGGCGCCCTCGGCGTCCTTGAACTTGCGCACCGTGTTCATGGTCGCATCCGACATCAGCCAGGAGGCCCCGTTCCGGTAGCCGGATTTCAGGGCATAGTAGAGATCGATCAGGCAATCGGCAGGATTGGCCGAGGCGGTCGCCGCAACAAAGCCGTCAGCTTTGCCTGAAGCGACGAAGCCGATCTTGCCCCAGGCATGGGAGGCATTGGCCACCGTGTCATAGGCAAGGATGCCGCGCGGCTTGTTGATGCCGTCGCCATGGGCAAAGGCTGCGCCCTCCTGTTCGGCGAACTCGATCGCCACTTCCTCGGCCAGCCATGCGGCAAGATCGATGCGCGCATCGTCGAGCGAGGTCTGCGTGGCACCGGGCATGGCGTAGATCTCGCCGGTATTGATGGCGATCTCACGCAAGGTCGGCGTGGCCGTGCCAGGACGATCCTGTTCCTCGCCAACCCAGCCCGACGTCGCCCCGCCCATATTGACCAGCTTCTTGTAGGTACTGGTCGAGATCGAGATGGTGCGGGCGAGTGAGCGGATGGTGGAGACGGTGCCGAGCACCCGGTCGATCCCGGCCTCGGTCTCTTCCGGCACCAGATAGCCGCCATCGGGATCGGACTGCGTCGTCAGCTTGGCCTTGACCTCGAGATCACGCAGGCCGGCATCGACGCCGCGACGGAAGAAGCGGTCGAAGGCTTGCGCATGCTCGGCCTTGTCCGGATCGGTCGTCCCGCCAACACCGCCGACCTTCACCGCTGCCAGCATGGCGTTGGTCTCGTCGAGCGCCTTTTGCAGGGTGGTGATCTCGGCATTGATGCGATCGACCTTTTCGGTCTGGACGACATCGGCCATGCCGGCCCGGATGTCGGCGAGTTCCTTGTCGCGCTCGGCCTTGAAGTCCTCGAAGGTCTTCTGCAACTCAGCGAGGATCTTTGTGGTGCTGCCGGAATCAGCGCGCACGGCAAGGATCCCGCGCGCACGCGGGGTGAGTTCGATACCCATGATGGGTTCTCCTATGATCTGATGGTGTCGATCAGCCGCTGAATGGCGGCGGCATGGAAGCCAGCGTCGTGCGTGGCGGTGTCGGCAGCGTCGTGCATGCCGGCAATCTGGCAAAACATCTTGCGCCGCTCCGTGCGCGAGATGCCCTGTTTCGCCAGGGCGGCATCGATGCGGCGCCTGGCTTGGATTTCGGGGCGGACCTGCGCGGACGCATTGGTCTCTGGGTGGATTTCGGTGTCGTCGACGGCATCGGCAAAGCCACATTCAACCGCCTGTGCCGCCGTCATAAAGGTCCCGGCGTCCATCAGGCGCTCGATCTCCACGCGGGCCATTCCGGTGCGGGCTTCGTAGATGTCGGCAAGCGCCGCATCGAAGCCATCGAACAGGCTGGCGGCTTCACGCATGTCGTGGCGATTACCGATCACCATGCCCCAGGCATTGTGGATCATCATGAAGGAGCCAAATCCCATGCGGATTTCATCGCCGGCCATGGCAATGATCGAGGCGGCGGATGCCGCCCAGCCCAGAACCTCGACGGTAACTTTCGCAGGATGTGTGCGCAGGAGATTGTAGATCGCAATCCCCTCGAACATGTCGCCACCCGGCGAATTGATCCGGACAGTAATGTCCTTGTTTCCGATCGAACGGAGCGCCGCCGAGATGCGCTTTGCCGTGACGCCGGTGCCTGACCAATAATCTTCACCAATGACGTCGAGGATGGAAATGGTGGAGTCGGCATCGGGCGCAGCGGCAAAAGGGTGCTCTGCCCATTTCGCCAGCACGTCGCTCGGCGCATCCCACTGGTAGTTTTGCGGGCGAGCCATTGTGGGCGCGTTGGGAAGGCTGCGCAGGCTCATCAGAACTCCTCCAGGAGCTGGAACAGATAACCGCCGAGCGTGACGCCGCCGATAAAGATGCCGAACTCGAAGGCAGGGCTGATGGCGGCCAGCCCGACAACCGCCATGACGATCAGCGTCGAGGCCAGCTTCAACGTGTTCAGAAGGGTCATCTGTTTATTCCTTGTCGTTACGGGGCGTCGGTTTCGTCATCGCGCCGGCCACCAGTCTTTCGATCGCCAGGGTTGCCACTGGCAGCGACCACGCGATCGCCATCGCTGCCGTTGCCAGACTCCTGGCGATCTCGTTGTTCCCCCGCCGGCGCTCCCGCCGTGTTCGGCGGCGGATAGAAGACGTCGCCGCCGTCGCGCGGGTTCTGGTCTTCGAGCGCGCGGATTTCATTCGGGCTGTAGACGCCCCATTGCAGGCCTTTGACGTAAGCCTCCCAGCGCGCCTTGATGTCGCCCTTGACCAGCGCCGCCCGGTTGAAGCGCGCGTAGAGATCGTCTTCCGCGCCGATCAGGTCGCGGTTGATCGCCTCTTCCCACATGGTCAGATGGTCCTCGAGCGTCCAGGCGACGAAGCCGATCGATTGCTGCTCGATACCCGTGCCCCAGCTGGTCGACTTTTCCGTATCGCCGATCATGTGCGGCGGCACGCCGAAGAACATGGCAATGTCGGTGCGGCTGAACTTGCGGCTCTCGATCCATTGCGCATCCTCGGCCGTCATGGCGATGCGGGCATAGTCCATGCCCTCTTCGAGGATCAGGTTCTTTCCCTCCTGCTCGCCGCCGGAGCGGAACTCTTCGAGCCCGGCCTTGAGATTGGCGACCGCCTCGGGCCCGAGCTTGTTCGGATGTTTCAATACGCCGCTGACGCGGGCGCCATTGCGGAAGGTCGCCGCGCCATGATCTTCCATGGCGAGCGACAAACCAATCGTCTCGCGGGCATAGGTGATCGGCGAAACGCCATGCACCCCATCGAGTGTCAGCCCGACCAGATGAAACATTTCTGCCTGTACCAACTGAATGCGACGGCCGTCCTGGCGTGTGTAAGTGTATTCCAAGGTCAGGTTGTCAGCCTGCTTCACCTCGACCCGATCGGGATGGAGCGGAATCATCTCCTGAACCAATCCTCGCGAGCGCACGATCATCGCATAGGCATTGCCACGCAACAGCAGATGCGCCTGCAGCATGCGCCGGAACTGGGATGGCGTCTGCCAGCGGTTCGGCCGTCGTCGCAGCACCGTCCAGATCGGCGTGTCGGAGGCGTCCTGCCTGGTGCGCTCATCCACCCGACGCTTGATGTGCAAGGGCAATGTCGCCACAGCACCCGAGATGATCCTCACGCAGGCATAGACAGCCGCCACCCGCATGGCGCTGTTCGGCGTCACCGTGGTTCCAGCTCCCGTCACCGCTCCGGAGCGCAGCGCCTCTTCCAACTGCTGGCTGGTCGCAATGACCAGGCCGCCGCCGGTATCCTGGAAGGACGCGCGCGGAGATGCGGCCGGCGGTTTTGCCCCGCCGAACCAGTTTGACCAGAATGCCATCTACTCTCTTCTTCTCTGCGGTCGCCGCTACAGCATCAGGATGCCGCGGTTCTCATAAACCGAGCGGCCAGCATTGACGTCACGCGCCAGCGCCCGGCCGAGCGCGTTGCAGATCGCGACAATGCCGTCGATGCGTTCGGTCGAGCGCTCCTTGTCCGGCTTGATGTTGCCGGCTGGATCATGACGCACGGCAACGTTAGAAGCATTCCAGCGCAGCACCGGATGACCGCCATGCCAGAGCGATCGCGACACAGACAGCCGCTCCAGTTCCGCCGTGGGGGCCGCCATGGAAAGGAACCCCTGGCCGAACTGGACGAGGGCCAGCCCTTCATCCTGCAGATGCTGGACGATCTCGCCGGCAAAGGTGCGGTCGTAGGACAGCTCGCGCAGATCATAGCGTGATGCCAGTTCGAGGATTTCCTTCTCGACGAAGGCGAAGTCGGTTGCATTGCCGGGTGTGGCGGTCAGGAATCCCTGGTCACGCCAGACATCATAGGGCACGCGGTCACGGCGCACGCGGCGAACGATGTCATCCTCGGGGATGAAGAACCGGCAGATGACGATCCATTTGTCTGCAAGGGCGTCGAGATCGTCGTCGAGCGTCGGCGGAAACAACAGCACGAAGGCCGACAGATCATTGACGCGGGCAAGATCAAGCCCGCCATAGCATTCGCGGCCGAGCAGCTTGCTTTCCAGTTCCTCCAGCTCGTGTTTGACGATGCGCCAGTCGGCGGCGGCTGGCAGGCCACCTTCTTCCCACACCGCCATGTCGAGCCAGCGCGTGACCTGTTCGGTCCATTCGTTCAATCTCAGCCGGCGGATCGCGTTCTGCTGCGGCGGCATTTCTTTTGCTTCGTCGATCTGGCGCTTGAGATCGTCGACCTTGACGGTGACGCCGAGGCTCGGGTTTGCCTTCACCCAGACGGCGGGGTTAGTCCAATCGTCGCCGTCGTCGATGGTGGCGATATAGCCGAACCAGCTGTCGGACGAGTCTGTCGGCACCGTGCCCTCCAGCGCCTTGACCGAGAACTCATGATGCTGGCGACAAACGGAATGGCGATCATAACCCGCCGTGGTGATCTCGAAGATCAGTGGCTGCCGCCGAGCACCCGTCGCGGTGTTGAGCTTCTGGATGATCTCGGGTCCAGGATGTTCATGCACCTCGTCGACAGCCGCAAAATGAATGTTCAAACCGTCCATCTTGGTGGCATCCGCTGACAACGGCCGGAACCAGGACGAGGTTGGCAGCACCGCCAGATTGTTCACCGTCCTGGTGATCCTTGCCTGCAGGGCGCTGCTTGCCGCCACCATGCGCTCGGCCTCGCCAAAGACGATCCTCGCCTGATCCCGTGTCGTTGCCGCCGAATAGACATGCGCGCCGGGCTCGCCATCGGCAATCAAGGCATAAAGCGCCGTGCCGGCCAGCAGCACCGACTTGCCGTTCTTCCTCGCCACCTCGACGTAAGCTGTACGGAAACGGCGCAGCCCATTCTTTCGCTTCCAGCCATAGAGCGAACCGACGACGAACTGCTGCCAGGGCTGCAGCGCGAACGGCTCGCCGGCCCATTCGCCGGTCGAATGGCGGAGATGACCGAAGAAGTCGATCGCATGGCGTGCCGCAGCGCCATCCCAGACCAGGCCGCGCTTGGCGCCCATCTTTAGATCGGCGAGATGACGCTCGCAGGCAAGCCGCACCAGGCGCCCGGCAACAATCTTGCCGCTGGCGACAGCGCGCGCGTACGCCTCGACCGGACAGGACGGCGCTTTCCTCGCCGATCCGGATTTACGCTTTTCTGCCACGGGTCAAAAAATCCTCGAACGGGTCTTTGGTCTCAGCCGGCTCCGCCATGCGAATCCGCGAGCGGCTCGACGGCGTCAGCCCGAACTCACTTTCAATCTGCGCCATCTGTGCCAGGCACTTGTTGGCGACGGCCAGGAACGGGTTCTGGATGATGTTGTCGTTTGACGTCTTCACCACCGGCCCACGGCGCTTCACTTCCTGTTCTGCGTCGAGCCAGCGCCGCCAGATCACGACGTACCGGGCCAGCGCACCGGTATCGAGCTCGGTCATGACGCCATGACGGGCGAGCAGTTCGGCCATTTCGGTAAACTTGGCGCTTGCCTCCTCATCAAGATGATCCGGCGGCGCAGGAACTGCCACCACCGGCTTTGGCTCGGCCTTGTTCATGCGGTGCGGACGGGCTGTACCTTTCACAAGCTTCAGATGTGTTGGCAGCGGCTTGCGGCCGGCCATGTCAGAACTCCTTGTGTGAGCACCAGATAATTTCGGTTCGCGTAACGATTGGCAAAAGTAAAAGTTGACACCAAGTCCAATCGCCCCTATTGAAGGCCATCGATATTTTCTTGTTGAGCTTTTTTATTGCGCGATTGGCACCGCGCCTTGAACGAACCCTCCCTTTAAAACATCGCTATCATCATCCGTAACGCCTCGGCGCTGCGGTCCTCTATGTTGCTATGAAAGGGTTCGTTATGACCACTGGCACAGTTAAATGGTTCAATTCCACAAAAGGCTTCGGCTTCATTCAGCCTGACAACGGCGGCGCTGACGCCTTCGTTCACATCTCTGCCGTCGAGCGCGCCGGAATGCGCGAAATCGTCGAAGGCCAGAAGATTGCCTATGACATGGAGCGCGACATGAAGTCGGGCAAAATGTCGGCTTGCAACCTGCAAGCTGCCTAAAACGGTATCCGCTTTCCCTTGACCACGGATGTACTGGCACTGCGAAAGCATAATACCAATCAAGGTCAGGCAATTTGCCTGGCCTTTTTTTATGGCTGCTCACCGAAGCTGGCCTCTGGAAGACAACACCAACAATGACACCAACACACAGCATATCTCGCCAAACAGCTGAGATAGCTTTCGCTAAAATTCAAACACCCTTTCTTCTCCGGAAGCCCGCCGACCAAAAATGCGACCCGATCGCTCAGGCTCGCCAGGAAAAGACACTGCGGTTACGCAGCGCTCGTCTGGCCAAAGAAGCCGAGGATCTCAGGGGCAAATCTGCCGCATTGTTTTTCCCAAGCGCCAGGAAAGCTTGACCAGAAAAGCTCGACACCGAAGCTTCATGCGCTGGGTTTTCTGCTCAGCCACAAGCTTTCAAACGCCCTGCGCAGACAGTAGCTACGGGCGATGCTGACGACGGTGAAGATGGCGCCCATCGCCATGTTCTCGGCGAGTGTGGTCGTCAGTCCGAACAGTGGGAACACCACAATCTGGGTGATGACCGCGATGCCATAACCAACTGCGACATTGGCGAAGGCTTCTACCAGCGACATGGTGCGCGATTGCTTCATGCCGCATCAGCCTGTTCCGGCACACGCTCTGCCGTGATCGCGTCAAAGCTGCGGCCATCACCATCCAGCGTCGCCGGCTTGCCGGTATATTCCTGCCAGCGTTTGACGACGACATCGCAGAAGGCTTCTGACAGTTCGAGGCCATAAACCTTGCGGCCGGTCTTCTCACCAGCGATCAGCTGCGATCCGGAGCCTGAAAACGGCTCGTAACAGATATCACCGGTTCTTGTGTGCAACAGCATTGGCAGCGTGAACACGCGCACCGGTTTTGATGTCGGGTGCTCGCGGGTTTCAATCTCGGACGACGGAATATTCCACACCGTCGTCGGCCAGCTTTCAAAACCCTCGCGATTGATCCTTGGCTTCTTGCCGCGAACCCAGCCAAACAGGCAGGGCTCATGCGCCCACAGCATCACCGAGCGCGTCAGCACCGGGCGAGATTTCGCCCAGATGATCTGCTGATGATGCAGAACATCGAACTGGTCCCAGACATTTTCCAGCATGCGCTGACGGCGCGAGGCGTGCCAGCAATACCAGGCGACATCCTCGGCAATGGCATGATCGATCGCCACCCGGCAGAAGGCTTCATAAAATTCTGGCCCCTGGCTGGAATCATCCCAGTGGGGCTGTTCGATATAATCTTCAGACCAATCCTTGTTGGCGATCTTCTTCGCCCGCTTTGACGCGTTCTTCTTGGTCGGATGATTGGTGCCGTCATAGTCGACCAGGTAAGGTGGGTCGGTGGCAAACAGCGCCGCCCGCTCGCCGTTCATCAAGCGCGTGACATCTGCTGGATCGGTACTGTCACCGCACAGCAAGCGATGATTGCCAAGCAACCAGAGATCGCCGCGCCGGCTCACCGGCGTTACCGGGACTTCCGGAATGGCGTCATCCTCGGTCAGGCCGTCCTGCTCATCACGATTGCCATAAAGCAGGTCCTGCAATTCATCATCGTCAAAGCCGGTGAGGCCAAGATCGAAGCCGGCCTCCTGCAGGTCGGAGAGTTCGAGGCCCAGCAATTCTTCGTCCCAACCGGCATTCATGGCGATGCGGTTGTCGGCCAGCACCAGCGCCCGGCGTTGGGTTTCCGACAGGCCCGCCAGCACGATCGTCGGCACCGTCTCCATACCGAGCTTGCGCGCCGCCAGCACGCGGCCATGACCGGCAATCAGCGTGCCATCCTCGGCAATCAGCACCGGGTTGGTGAAGCCGAAGGCGCGGATCGACCCGGCGATCTCGGCCACCTGCGCATCCGAATGCGTGCGGGCATTGCGCGCATAGGGCACCAGGCTGTCGAGCGGCCGGTATTCGACCGAAAGCTGGCATGCGTGGTCGTCGGCGCCGATGTGCGCGGTTTCAGCGACTGCCATTGTCTGTATCCAATGAAATCAACATCCTGGTTGCGCACCCCCCATGCTCCATTTTGGCCACGGATGCGTGTTTGGTGGCGCGCGGTCCTGGCAGCAAACTTTCGCTACTTTTGAGGTCCCCGGGGGGTGTTGCGGGCTCATGTGCAGCGCCGCGTATTGCCGAAGCCGCCATCCTGCGCCGCCGTCTTGCGGCCATGGCACGAGGCACACAGCGCCTGCCAGCGGCTGCAATCCCAGAACACCGTCTCATCACCACCATGGGGATCGATGTGGTCGACGACGCTGGCTGGTCGGATCAGGTCATGACGCGCGCATTCCACACACAGCGGATGCTCGTGCAGGAACGCGGCGCGTTCCGTTCGCCAGCGCTTCGAGCGGTAGAGCGCACGTGCCACCGGATTGCGCCTGCTTGCGTAATCACGATCGCGCTCGCGCTTGTCGCGCCGGCCAACCGGGCGATGGATCGGCGGACGCACGGGCACGGAGCTGATCTCGTCGATAATGCTGATGATGGTGACGGTAGTACTGGAAACGACAACGCCCGCGATGGTTTTCACCGTCGCGGGCGCGCTGCTCTCCCGAGCATATCCAGAATCTACCCCAAACAAGCCGGTTTTGTCCGTTCGAAAACTGTCCGCCGAACAAAGTTCTACCCGGTTCTCATGCTTGCGACGCACGAGCCAGTTCGATCACCTTGCGCCTCGACAGGTTGCGATTGAACCGCCGCCGGTTGAGCTTCAGGGCGATGAGGCACAGCGCATAAAGCCAGTGTTGGTTGGCTGCGGACCGCTGAAGCCCGACCCGGCCGCAGATCGCCTTCCAGCGCCAACCATGGGCTTTCATCCACACGATCCTGCCGTCGACCGGGTCGAGGTCGAAGGTCCAGGTCAGCGTTTCCTCCATCTGGCTGATGGCGGCGGGCGACGGGACGAGGCGCATCGGCTGCGGTTCCTGACCGACGAGGTCGGCGAACTCGTAGAAGTAATCCGGCCAGGTGTTGAAATATCCCTGCCGCCGCGGTTCGGGCAGACGGTTGAGAACTGCGGCGGCTTCCGCGAGCCGCTCCTCGACCATGCTCGGCGTCCAACCGCTCATCGCACACCGCCTGCGGTTTCCACCGCCCACAGCAACAGCGCGATGGCGTCGGCCTCGTTATCGTCGGCGGGACTGAAACCACGCGCACGGACCGCGGCAAGCACGGCCTCCTTGCCAGCATTGCCCTTGGCCGTCACGTGACGTTTGATCGTGCCGACCGGAACGCCCTGATAAGGCACGCCATGCTGCTCGGCCCAAGCGGTCAGCGTCGCCATCAGCCCGCCATAGACATGGGCAGCGTCGGTGCCGGCATGGCGGCGCACCTCCTCGAACCAGATCGCGGCCATGGGACCGGTGAGCCGGTCGATCTCGGCCAGCCAGTTGGCAAAGCGCAGATAGCGCATGCCGCCGCCATCGAAACGTCCGGGGCGTAGCGACAACGTGCCGCTGGTGATCAGACCGTCGGCGTCGCGCAACGCCCAGCCGGTGGTGGTGCCGAGGTCGAGGGCGAGAATCGGGCGATGATGCGCCATCATGACGGGCAGCGCGGGGATTGCGCTGCTGTTCTCAATGCGCTGAGTCGGTTCAGCCATGGGTGGTCTCCTTCTCGGGTTGGCTGCTGTGGTGGAGGACGACGGCGGTCATGTGCTTGGCGGTACGGGCCACCGTCGTCTGGTCGGGATCTTTGCGCTCACGGCTTGCGAGATGCCTTGCGGCGTAGAAAGCGATTGCGGCGTGCAACACCGGCGGCCGAGACGGCTCGCCCTGGACTATGATGGATTGAACAACGACGGTTGAGGTTGCCGACGGAGGTCTTGATGCCGGTGATGACCTCGAACGCGCGATCGCAATCTGCACAGTGGGACTGCCAGACGAGCAGCCAGGTCTGTTTTCCATCGCGTCGGACGTAGGGTCGGATTTCGAGCAGTTCGTATCGCTGTCCTTCGCGCAGCAGCACCGTGCCTACTTGTGGAGGATTGGAAAAGTTGAGCGCATGCACGACATGTCGCTGATTCATGGTTCACCTCTTACTGCTAACGGACGGAAGACACGCCGGACCTTCCCGAACCGGGCAGAGGGAGGAGGAGACGCCAGCGGCTACGCTGGGCGTCCTCCTCCCCACCCTGTAAGGGTGGGTTTCACCCCCACAACTTGAAAAGGTAGGCAAGTCTTTGTGATTGCTTGATAAAATCAAGTTGTGGAGGCGAGAAACGTTCAAGCCGTTCCCAACTTGAAGCTGCGTGTCACAGCGTGATGGTGCGCGGAAGATCAAAGGTAGTTGGGAAAGGCCTTCCCAACTTGCTGGCGCGCGAGCCTGCGAAATCGGCAGTGATGCAGCGCAGGTAGTTGGGAGAAAACTTCCCAACTCCCCCAACTTGAAGCTGCGCAATGCTGCGCAATACGGGACGCGGTGCCAGATGATCATTCGACACCCTCCGGATAGACCCATACGGTCGGGTTCTCGACCGGGAGCGCCGCGCCGCTTTGCGGACATTTGTAGATGGTCGGCAGCACAGGATTGAGAACGGGCACGATCTCACCCGTCTCCTCATCGGCGTCGGCTTCGCCGGTCGGAAACCTCATGCCCTCGACGCAGAGATAGCCAAATTTCGACCTTGAGGTGGGCAACCCGAACGGTGCGCCATCACGGACGAATTTGATGAAACCCTTGGTCGCAAGCACGCTGATCCGCTCCCGGATCGTGTCCTTGCCGCCGAGCCCGGCCTTGTTCTCGAAGGCTTCAGCGAATTGCAAAGCGGTATAAAGATGGCCGGAACGGGCCTCATCGAAGAGGAGTTGCAGGATCACATCGCCTTTGCGCACACGTTCAGCATCGTGCTTGGCGCCTACTTCTGCACGTACCAGCCGCTCGTTCATCGGGTTGAGTTCGACCCATCGGCCGTTGACCTTGTCGACGAGTTTTGCCGGCAACGCCGGGCCATTGCGCAATTCGATTTCCAGTCGCCGTTGGGATGACTCTTCGTCAGGGCGGTGCAGGATAAGGCCGGTGGTGTAGAAGCCACGCAGGGCGCTGGCGCCGGAGAGCGCGAGGAACGGGTCGTCCTTCACCTGTTGCTTGGAGAGCTTCCTGGTGTGGTGGATAAGAACTACGCCGCAATCGGGATCGATATGATCGCGCAGGGCCTCGACGCGATCCTTGAGGAAGAACATCATGGCGGCATTGTCGTTTTCGCCGCCACCATCTGGGCCACCGTCGAACAGGTTGCGGATCGGGTCGATGCAGATGATGTCTACGGGTTCGGCCGGAAAAGCGCGTCGGATCGCTGCGGCGACACGCACGCTGCCCTCGGCATCGAGCAGCATCTGCAGCTTCGGCGTGGCAACGAGATTGTCGCGCGCGGCGGCCAGCATGTCGGACGGCAACCCGATCTGCTGCATGCGCTCACGCAGGTAGTGATACTGGATCTCCGCCTGCAGGTAGAAGATCCGCAGCGGCCGCGGCGGCGTGAAGCCAAGAAAGGGCAAGCCCGCGGCCATGTGCACGAGCCAGGTGATCAACAGATCGCTCTTGCCGACCTTTGGTGCGCCGCCGAGCACCAGAAGGCCACCCGGCGTCAGCACGCGCGGCGCGATGATGTCGGCCGGCATTGGGGTGGTGTCGTCAAGCAGCGCGCCGAGCGTGAAGGTGGGAAGCTCGTTCGGCGCGGGTGCCGCGCTGTCGAGGCGGACCAGCGGGGGACCGTGCTTTTCGACATGGATGGACCAGAGCCGCTCCGACTCGCGCTTCAGCCGCTCCACCGGCCAGGCAGGCCGCAACATGGCGGCGTTGTATTCACAGATTGCCTGCCAGCCTTCGCCCTTCGACAGCCGGCCGTCGTGCACCATGCGGATGTAGTGGCCGATGGCGGCCGAGGCGCCCTCGAAGCGCGACCAGTCATCCTGCGCGCCCTCGCGCACCGGGGTCACCAGCACATCGGCGACGGCCGGCTTGTCAGTTACGGAAAAGTCAGGCTGGAGCGAGATGCCGGGCGCCGGCGGCATGTCGGCGACGGCCTCGATGAATTCCTCGAGATCGCGCTCGAGATCGGCATTGAGCGCGACGATGCGCACCTGCGTCTTGAGGCTGTTCTTGTAATAGACCGAGCCGGCCACCCGGATCGGCTGATGCGGCGATCGGAAATGTGTGTCGCCGCCGACCTTGGCGGCAATGTCACCACGCAAACGGCAGATGCGGGTGATATCGTGGCCTTCGGCCGGCTCGGTCAGCTTCCACCAGACATGGGCCTTGCGCTGTCCATCCGGTGTCACGCCGCCGCTTTCCACCACCATGGTGGGAGAGCCGAGATGGCGCTCGAGATGGGCGCGCTTGGCGGCAATATCGCCGGTGTCGATGTCGACCACCACTGTCTGCATCTGCACGATGTCGCCGGCCTTGGCCTGGCCCTTGGCGGCGACGGTGCCAGGGATGACATAGACGGCCGCGCCTTCGCGGCCGGCCCAACTGGCGAAGGTCGCCATCTTGTCGGCAACCGCGTGGTCGGCTTCGATCCAGATGTTGTGGGGGCGGCCGTCAAAGCCCTGACCCTTGTCGATGAAGCTGCGGACCGGGATCAGGCCTTCGCAGTAGCCGAAGACGACCTCCATGAACCGGGCGATCTGATCCGGGTCCGGCTCGTCGCCGAACAAGTCAATCTGGCAGGGCGCGTCGTTGAAGTCGCGCCATGGATTGAAATGGACAATCTCGCCGCTGACGGGCGGCTTCGGGGAGCCGGTCATGTCGTCGTCATGCTCGTCGCTCATACGGGTTGCTCCCAGCAGTGCTTGGCCCATGGGCAGAAGCGGCATTCGAAGAAGTCAGAACTGGTGGCGATGCGCGGCAGCAGTTCGCCAGCATCGGTTGCCTGCAGGATCCGCACGGCGCGATCGCTGGCGGTCTGAGCGCGCCCGGCATCGAACGGCACCAGCTCGTGGTGGAGTTCGGCAGTATCCTTGTTGATGGCGGTGAACAGCGCCGGATTTGTCGCGATGCCGGGAACCTGCGGGTCCATATAGGCCTGATAGACCGCGATCTGGGCGGCATAGACCGGCTTCGACTTCGCCACGCCCTCCTTGACGCAGGCGCGCCAGTTCTTTGCGTTCATGGTCTTGCATTCCCACAGCGCGGGAACGGCGAAGCCAGAACCTTGTGGTCCGGCAGCAATGATGCCGTCGACATGACCGCGAATGCGTCCGCCTGCGACAGAAAAGCCGAACTGTTCGCCGTCGGGTCGGTTGCCCTTGCGCGTATAGAGATCGAAGCCGGCGGCGCGCAGCCACTGGATAGCCAGATCCTCGAGCTGGTGACCGATGGCGAAGATGCGCAGCGTCTGGCCGGTAAAGCCGGCGCCGTCGTCCTTGGGCGTCGCCGTAAACTCGAACTGCAGGGCGCGCTCGCAGGCAACACCGAGACGAGAGCCGCCAAGGTAATCGCGCGGCGGCGTGGCCTCGTTCTCGGCGACAAGTGCTGCATCGATGGCTGTGTTGATGTGGTCGGCGAAGCCCAGGCGGCGATTATAGTCCAGCATGATCGCCTCCCTCGTAGCGACGGTGCGCGCGCCCGTGGCAGATCGAGCACAGCCATTCGACAGCGAGTGGCTGCGAATAGTCGTGGTGGTGAGCTTCGAGTTCGGTCACACAGCCGCAGCGCTGGCACCAGACGGGCACGATGATCCGGCAGCTCAGAATCGCTTTCCTGACAATGCAGTGGGCACGGTGCTTTTCGGCATGCCGCGTGCGGTATCGGCGTTGTGCTTCGCGATGTCGCTTCGGATCCCTGCAGTTCTGAGCGTAGATTCGTTGGTACTCACGCCGGCAATCTCGACACCAGCTCTGTCGACCGTCCGCGCTCAGCTTCCGACGACCAAATTCGCCGAGGTCCTTTTCGACGCCACATTTTGTGCAGAGTTTCATCAGAACGGCACCTCCGGAACGAGGGTGGGATTGGCGGCGGCGTGTTCACGAAGCGCGTCCTGGAAACCGGTGGCGGTCACCTCGATCAGGGTCAGCACCTGCTGTTCGGAAAGATCGGCAAGCCGGGTCTGCCAGCCGATCTCCTCCATGATCTCGGCGACCGGCTTCATGGCGCTGCGGATCGCTGCCTGTTCGGCTTCGGTCGGGTCGATCATCATGCCGCCCTCGCCAGGTCCTGTCCGTCCGCGCCGAAGACCAGGCTGCGGATGGCATTGCGGTTGAACTGGAAGGAGAGCAGCGCCGAAGCCTGATAGCGGGTCAGCCCGAAATCGTGCCGGTAATCGGCCGGAAGGTACGCCAGCTGCCGGTCGGTGGGCGGTTGCGACAGCCAGCGCCGTGTCTTGTGGGCGCTCTCATCGGATTCGTGCTCGTTCAGCCAGTCGTCGGCGGCGGCCAGGGACACCATGCGCTCACCGATCGAGAGCAGGCGCGGCTCGATCCCTTTCGCCGCGCCGACCGCGTACCAGCGGCCATTGAGGAAAAAGACACCGGCCCACGCGGAGAAACCGTTGGCCATCAGTGCTGCATCGTCACCGAACAGGTCACACCACTGGAAGCTGGAGCGCTTGAGGAGATCGATCTCCGACATGACGAAATCGCCGAGCGGAACATTGCCGCCGTCGTCGCCGATGCTGTCGAAGACAAAACCGCAAAGCGGGCATTCCTGACAGCCGAGCGGGATGTCCGCCTCGCATTGCGGGCAGCATTTGGTCAGCGCTTCGCCGGAGGCCTCGTGGCCGGCGAGATCGACCTCCTGCTCGAGAGAGCCATGCATCAGGCTGGCGGTGCCGAAATCGAGCACAACGCAGTCGGTCTTGACGACGCCCGGATGTTCGTTGGGATCGACGGTTCTCAAACCCCGACCGACCATCTGGATCATGGTCGACTTGTATGAGGACGGGCGCAACAGCACGACGCAGGAGGTCGGCGGGTGGTCCCAGCCTTCGGTCAGCACGGCGACATTGACGACGACCTGGACGTCGCCGGCAGCATAGGCGGCAAGCGCCGCCTGGCGCTCGCCATCAGCCATCTCGCCATGGACGAGAACGGCTGCGACACCGGCCTCGTTGAAGGCATCGGTGGCGCTGCGGGCATGGTCGACCGTCGAACAGAACACCACGGTCTGCCGCCCGGCGGCCTTCTCCTTCCAATGTCGGATGATGGCATCCATGACCGGCGCGCGGTTCATGATGCGCTCGACCTCGCCCATGTCGAAATCGCTGGCGGTCTTGCGCACCCTGGCCAGTTCGTCCTTCACGCCGACATCGATGACGAAGGTACGGGGCGGCACCAGATGGCCGGATCGGATCAACTCGCCGATGCGGATCTGATCGGAGACATTGGAGAAGACCTCGCGCAGGCCCTTGCGATCGCCGCGATTGGGCGTGGCGGTGACGCCGAAGATGCGGCAGGACGGATTGCGCTTCAGCGCCTCATCGATGATGCGGCGGTAGCTGTCGGCGGTGGCGTGGTGTGCCTCATCGATGACCAGCAGGTCGAGCGCCGGCATGCTGGCGAGGTTGGTGCTGCGCGACAGCGTCGGCACCATGGCGAAGGTGACCCGGCCGCCCCAGGACTTTTGGCCGGCATCGACGACCGAGGTGGAAATGGTGGGGTTGACGCGAGCGAACTTGTCGCGGTTTTGAGCGGTCAATTCATCACGATGGGCGAGCACAGCCGCCTTTGCGTCCGTATCGCCGATCATCTTGCCAGCGACGGCCGACAACATGATGGTTTTGCCGGCACCGGTTGGTGCAACGCCGAGCGTGTTGGCGTGGGTGTCAAGCGCAGACAGGCTGCGCTCGACAAAGAGTTTCTGGCGGGGACGAAGCAACATTGCAGGGCCCTCGCTCTATTGTGCCCAGGACGGGCGCGATGAGGGAGAAGTGCCCTGCTGCTTGGCTTCGGCATAGGCATTGTTCTGCGCAACGCCAGCCTGTGCGGTGTTGGTCTGCGGTGTTGCCCTGACCAGGCCCATGATCGCAGCGTAGTCCTTGTGATCGGGCGTCACGGCAGCACGGACTTCATTCTTGTCATCACCGTTGGCATCCGTGCCAATGTCGATGCGGGCGACAAATTCGAGCCCGTCGAGATCGGCAAAGCCCGAGATGCGGCGTGCTGCCTGTGCCGCCTCGCTTTGGTCCTTGTCAGAAAGGCCACGAGCGGAGTTGAGCATGCCGCGCACGAACGCCCGGCCCATATTGGCCCAATCCGGACCCTTTGGGCTGTAAAGGCCGATCAGCGTGAAGATCTTGCGGCGGGCGTATTGACCCTCCAGCACCGTGAACTCGCCGTTGAGATAGACAGCGCCGGTCGAACCGCGCGTGGCATAGCCACCGGTCCAGCCCTGCGAGGGGTCGTCGAAACCGCCGGGGCGGATGGTGAGCTGCACCTTGGCGAGCGTACCCTTGGGGATCAGGTTGGTGTTGGTCTGTGCGTCGTTGAAATCGTTCCATGCCGACATGGGTCAGGCTCCTTGTTCTTGAGCTGTGGTGGAGGAGGTTTGGGAAGGGGTGGTCGCCGAGGGCGCGGCAAAGGCCTGGCGCGCCGTGCTGCGGATCTTGTCCATCAGCCGGCCAAGATCGGGCTGTTCGATCATGTCGAGCCGGCCGGAGCGGTCCTTGGCCGGAAAGCCGAACGGGTTGAGCGTCTGGCAAACGAAAGCGCGGTAGGGCTTACCTTCATCGTCCTTTAGTTCGACCATGCTGATGACTTCATCGACGATGCCGGGCAGTTCGAGGTTGGTCTTGGAGCCCTCGATCTGCGGAACGAAGACCTTGCGATTGAAGTCGTCGAGCTTCTCGTCGAGAATGCCGACAAACCAGATGTTCTTTGAGCGCGTGTGCTGCAGATGCGTCAGCCAGGCGATCATCTCGCGGCCATGCAGGCCGTAGGCGCCGCGAATGTCAGGCTTGCCGGTCTTGTCGGAGAACGCCTCCGGCTGGCCCTTGGCCCATTGGAAGCAGAGCCGGCCGGCAACAGTGATCGAATCGATGAACACCGTTTGGTAGCGACTGAGCTGGGCCGGATCACCGAGCCGGGCGACGACCGCATCAAAATGGGCCTGGCTATAGGCCTGATCGTCGCGCAGCGCCGGATTGGGGCCGCCAATGAAAACTGCGAAGTCGCGGCATTCATCCCAAGTGTGCGGACGGATCGTATTGCCGGCCCAGCCCTCGATGGCGAGATCACCGGCTTCCAGATCCATGAACAGTGTGGTGGCGGGATCAAGCGTCCACAGCAGCGAGGTCTTGCCGATGCCGGACTTGCCGAAGATGCAGCCCTTGATACTGCGCGGTGCTGCCATCCGTTCGTCGATGGTGATAATGGGAAATGTGCCGGTCATTGCGCACCCCCATTCAGCTCAAGCTTTACCTTGAGCGCGCCGGTCCTGACGGTACGGGCGGGTTCAAAGATCTGGCGGGTCGACCCGGGCCAGGCGGTATATTTGCGTTCTGGCACCTTGAAGCTGACATCGACATATTCGGCAGGATCGTCGCCGGCGGCGCTGATGCGCTCAACCAGAGCGGCCAGCTGCGCCTGGTCCCAATCGACGCGCTTTGGCAGGTCGGCGATCACAGTGACTGCGCCATCATCAAAGCGGACGGTCCCAGTGTCCTTGCTCGCCTCCATGCGTGCCGTCACGATGCGGTCGGTGTATTTGAGCGCGATGGCGCTATCGAGCCAGTCGCTGATTGCCTTGGCACTACGCAGCGCCTCATTGGCTGCATCCTGTAAAAGGGCGAGTTGTTCGGCCGGCAGTGCAACAATTGCGCCAATTTGCATGTTACGCAGATCGCCAAGGGTGATGTGGTTGGAAATCATCATCATCCCCCTACGCCGATGCCTGATAACTGCGACCGCGGGTGCTTTGGCGGATCTGCTCCGCTTCAAACGCCTCGACATCCTCGAGGCGATAGACGACGCGGCCGCCGAGCTTGACGTATTGCGGGCCTTCACCCGTCCAGCGCCAGCGTTCCAGCGTGCGGTGCGAAATGTTCCAGCGAGCGGCGAGCTCGATCTGGGAGAGGTGTCTGGTAGCCATCTTGTTCTCCGTGGTTGTATGAGAAAACCTGCGGAGAGGATGGAGTAGGATCAGGCTGGTGTCGTCGGGATGGAAAGTGGATCGTTAGGGGATCAGAATCACCGTTTCATACGCACAGAGGGGGATGGACAAGGGGATGGCAGGCGGATGCTGCCCACATCCAGATGCACAAAAGCCCGGCGGAACCGGGCTTGAGACAGGGGGATCAGAAGAACCGGATATTGAGACGATAGCGGCCGCGCCGGTCGGACTGGATCAGCTTGCGCCATTCCGGCTGTGTCTTGAACAGGTCCGACAGACGCGTGCAGGAAGAGCCGGCTTCGGCCAGCACTGCCTTGCCATGCTGCCAGGGGAACCCGCGCATGGCAGCATCATGGAGAATGCGCACGACCCGCGCCTGGATCTGCCCGAGCATGAAGGTCTGTTCGCCGAGAGTGATCTAGCTGAAATCGTGCCGTTGCTCGAAGACGATTCCGGATGTTCGCTGCGTGCCGCCCAGACCATGCCTGGCTTCGGCGCGGTCGCGCTCCTCGCGTCGGACGACCAACTCGTCCTTGCGGATCATGATCCCGTCCTCGGGTCGCAGCACGACGCAGTACCGATCCCTTGGCGCATCGAATCGATCGATGCGCAGCGCGCCCTCGTGAAACAGCCGGTAGGCGTCATGGGTGCGCAGGTCCTGGAGCCCGTGAAAGGGAGCCTGGCTGTGGGGGATGCTGCACCACTGGCCCTCGTCGACCTCCTCGTAGCTGCCTTGCTCGAGGTGGACGCCATAGAGACGAACCGACACCTTCAGCAGGCCATTCTCGGCCAGATAGACCAGGTCCCGCTGCGGCACCTCCCAGCGCTCTTCCAGTTCCTCCAGCGCGAAATAGTCCTTCTCGATGGTCGCCATTCTGCGCACCCCTGCCCAAAATATCGTTCTTGTTATGTTCTATTTGCTTGACGCGGATGAATCAATCCATTTTAATCCACAAAATCCACATTACGGACCGGATCCATGACCATCACGCTTGCCGAACGACTGAGAGCCCGAGCCGAGCAGCTGGGGCTGAACGCGCGCGAGGTGGCCGAACAGGCGCGCGTCAACCGGTCCTTCGTCTATGACATCATGCGCGGGCGTTCGGAGCGGCCGAACCTCGAAAAGCTCGACAAGGTCGCCGCGATCATCAAGGTCGATCGCAACTGGCTCCTGCATGGCAAGGGCATGATCGAGGGGGATGAGCCGGTCATGGAAGACGAGGCGGATGCCTTCGTGGCAATCCCGTCGGTCCAGGTCACGGCCTCGATGGGCGGCGGCAAGCTCGTCGCGGACGAAGTGGAGAACGGCGAACCCTACCATTTCCGGAGCTCGTGGATCACACATCGCCTGCGCGCCAATCCGGCAAGCCTGCGCATCATGCATGTCGAGGGCGACAGCATGATGCCGACCTTGCACGACGGGGACGTCGTGCTGGTCGACCTTGCCCGCTGCATGCCGACCCCGCCGGGCATCTTCGTGCTGTTCGACGGCATGGGTCTGGTGGCCAAGCGGCTGGAGCATATCCCGAACTCTGAGCCGCCGCGGGTGCGCATCATCTCCGACAACACGTTCTACAGCCCCTATGAGCGCACGGCCGAGGAGATCAGGATCATCGGGCGCATTCGCTGGTTCGGCCGGGAGATCTGATCTTGATCGTGTTCGAGGAAGTGGTCGATGACGATCCGGCGCTCGTGCACTCGCCAATGGTGCGGGCAATGGAAAAGACCTTCGCCTATATCTACGAGCACGGAGCGATCCCGCTGACGCCATCAAAAGCCTTCAAACGCAGCTTCGTCCACTGGGCGGCCGCCGAGTTCGAATGGCCGGGCTATCTGGAGGCCGACCTCTTCGCCATCAACAAGGTGCTGAACGAGATCGACTTCGGTCCGCTGATGGACCTGCACGACCTGATGATTGCCCTGAAGATCGGGCGTCACTCCAAGGGCCAGTTCACGCTGACCAAGGCGGGCCAGTCCTTGGTTGGTCATCCTGGCCGGCTGTTCGGCATCATCACACCGTTCTATCTCTTCGAAGTGGACCACCTGCAATTTGCACGGCGGCCGGAACGATTGCCGGGCAATTGGGACATCTTCCTCAATGTGCTGAATGTCGAGGTCGAGAATGGCGCGACCGCAACGGAACTGCGCCACACGCTCTATGGGCCAAAGGGCGAGTCAGAACGCTTCGATATGATCCTCAGCAACCTCTATGTTCAGGTTCTGCGTCCGCTATGCTGGACGGGGCTGTTGCGAGAGGATCGCGTTGAGGGCGCGCGACGATTCGATGATGGCCTGTTCACCAAGACGTCACTGTGGCGCACGGCGCTGCGCCTGGACACCGACAGGGACGTGCGGCCGGCAACGCACCACTGAGCAGGCCGTGCCACCGCGTAACGTTATCGCCCTACTGCACCTTGTCGACGTTGCGCCGTGGTGGCAGGGAGGGACTTCACGGGCGGCGTCTGCGGCCCACCATATCCGGAACCGGCATGGTAACAGGCCGTAAGGCAGTCGTTGCCGTTGATGGGGCTTGTTGAATACGAGATGATGCGGTTTCCGTTGTCGCAGATGCAGGAATAGAGATAATGCTTACCAAGGGACGGCGAGGATGCCTGCACTTTCTCAATCCGGTAGGCCGATGCCGTAGTGGCGGTGGCAATGAGGGCTGCCAGCATGGCAGTGACTTGTACGACGCGCTTCATGTGTTCCTCCCGAGCCATAAGATGTGGGCAGTGTAGGTCGGGCAATCTGAACCGCCGCTGAACGAGCGCCATCCAGTACTCATGATTGCGTACTAACCTGACAAATAATTGATTGTGCTTGTGTTTTCATGATTTCCACGTACCGTTCGCTTATCAGGATTGATTGCGAACGGTCTCATGCACGACGTTTCCTCCGCCCCCAACCCCTTGTCGCCCGACCGCATGTCGGCGGATGAGCGGCTTGGCGAACTCGGCCAGATTCTCGCCATCGGGCTGAAGCGGGTTCTGTCCGAACAGTCCAGTCATTTATCTGCTGCCGGCAGAGAAAGTTCATTCGACATTCTCGCCCTCAAACGCCGTGTTGGTCGTCGCAAACTGAGCAACCGAGTTGGAGAGTGACGATGCCGGCAATGACGAAACGAAAGCACATGGACGCCGCCGTGGCGGACATGCCAATGCTGACCAGGCTGGCGGCGCTGAAGCGCATGTCGGTCAGGGAACTGAAAGCCGAATGGGAGGCCTTGTTCAACACGCCAGCGCCGAACAACAGCCGCGGCTACCTCGAGATGCGGCTGGCCTGGCGCATCCAGGAACTGACGCTGGGCGGTCTTTCTCGCGAGACCCGCAAGGTGCTGGACCTGCTGGCCGACGAGATCGACGGCACATCCGATCGCAAGGCGATTATTGCCGACCCGCGCAATCCGGTCATCGGCACGCGGCTAGTCCGCGAGTGGGGCGGGATCGAACATACCGTCACCGTGATGCAGGACGGTTTTGACTGGCAGGGTCGCCGCTTCAAGTCGCTGTCGGCTACAGCACGGGCGATCACCGGCAGCAACTGGAACGGCTACCGCTTCTTCGGCCTCCGCGAAGCGAGGAAGGGCGACCGATGAGCCACCATCAGGAAGCCGTCGCGCCCGTTCAGCGTCGCTTGCGCTGCGCCATCTACACCCGCAAGTCGAGCGAGGAAGGGCTCGACATGGAGTTCAACTCGCTCGACGCCCAGCGCGAGTCCTGCGAGGCCTATGTCGCCAGCCAGCGCTCGGAGGGCTTTGCCGCCATCCGCGAACGCTATGACGATGGCGGCCATTCCGGCGGCACGCTGGAGCGGCCGGCCCTGCAGCGGCTGCTGGCCGATGTCGAAGCCGGGCTGATCGACGTCATCGTCGTCTACAAGATCGACCGCCTGTCGCGCTCGCTGATGGACTTCGCCAGGCTGGTGGAAATCTTCGACCGCAATCAGGTGACCTTCGTGTCGGTCACCCAGTCGTTCAACACCACCACGTCGATGGGGCGACTGACGCTGAATATCCTGCTCTCCTTCGCCCAGTTCGAGCGGGAGGTGATCGGCGAACGCATCCGCGACAAGGTCGCGGCATCCCGCAAGCGCGGCATGTGGATGGGCGGTCACGTCCCACTGGGCTACGACGTGCGCGACCGCAAGCTGGTGGTCAACGAGGCCGAGGCCGCGACGGTCCGGATGATCTTCGAGCGCTTCGTTGCCATCGGCTCCGCCACGACGCTGGCGAAAGCGCTGGCGGCCGAAGGCGTGCTGAACAAGCGCGGCAAGCCGATCGACAAGGGCTTCCTCTACAAACTGATCAACAATCGGGTCTACCTCGGCGAAGCCGTGCACAAGGGCACGGCCTATCCGGGCGAGCACGAGGCCATCATCGATCAGACCCTTTGGGACAAGGTGCACAGCATCCTGCAGGAGAGCCCGCGCCTGCGGGCGAAGAATACCCGCCGCCAGACGCCGGCCCTGCTGAAGGGGATCATCTTCACCGAGACGGGCACGGCGATGACGCCGACGGCGACGAAGAAGGGCACGCGCCTCTACCGCTACTACGCGTCCATGGACCTGATCCGAAACCGCCCGACCGGCTACGCCTCAGGCCCCCTGCGCTTGCCCGCCGGCATGGTCGAGGACGCCGTCGTCGGCGAAATCCGCCGTATGATCCGCGCGCCCGAAGTCGCAGCGCGGACCATAAAGGCCATTCGCGACGAGAGCTCGACCGTCGATGAGAAGGCGGTCGTCCAGGCGCTCGGCGAGTTCGATCAGCTCTGGGCGGCGCTATATCCCGCGGAGCAAACCCGCATCGTCCAGCTTCTGGTCGAGCGGGTGACCGTCGGCGAAGACGGCATCGCCGTCGATCTTCGCCATGAGGGGCTGAGCTCGGTCCTGCGGGACATGATGGCCGCCCACCAGACGGAGGCCTGTGCATGACCGACTCGACGAAGACCATCCGGGTCGTCATCCCCCTGACGATCCGCAAACGCAATGGGCGGCCGAAGATCCTCCCGCCCGACGAGGTGACGATCCGGGACGGCCGGTCGCAAGACCCTCATGTGCTGCGCGCCATAGCCCGTGCCTGGAGCTGGCGGCGGCAGCTGGAATCCGGTGCCGCTTCCACCATTCAGGATATCGCCGCGGCCGAGAAGGTCTCCGACCGGTTCGTGAGCCGCATGATGCGGCTCGCCTATCTGTCGCCGGAGGTGCTCGAACACCTCGTCACCAGGCGCGTACCACCGGCGCTCTCGCTAAACGATCTAGCCGCTGTCGCCGACCAGCCGTGGGCGGAGCAGTTTGAGACAATATTCTATTAGCCTGTCACGACCTATGAATCAGCGAGCAAACCAAAAAGGGTTCGCCGATTGACCCGCAGCTGCGTTCGCTAAGCCTCTGCGTCGCCCCGGATGACGCCTGCAATGATGGGCATCATTCATTTGGCGCGGATAGGATTCCCCAAACAGTTTTGATGTTTGACATATCATTATCGAATTTGGTTATATCGATTATCGTGTTTCAGGATATACCGATGATCACTGGTCCCCAAATGCGCGCCGCGCGTGCTCTTCTCGGTATCGACCAGAAGACCCTCGCAGAACTAGCCGGGCTTTCCGTGCCGACGATCCAGCGGATGGAGGCCAGCACCGGAAATGTGCGCGGCGTCGTCGACAGCCTGACCAAGGTCGTGGCGGCACTCGAATTCGCCGGTGTCGAACTGATCGGAGAAGGCGCGGCCAGCCCGGCTGGCGGACGAGGCGTACGACTGAAGGCGCCTCCGCCAAAACACTGATTCCTCTCAATCCGCGACGGCGACCGCCGACATCAGGCCGACGATCCCGCCGCTTCCTTCCCAAAGGTGCGGCCACAGATGAAAGACCAGACCACCAGACAGAGCGATACTCCGAGCTTCGCCGAGCTCTTCACCCCGAAACTAGTTACCGTCCTGCGGGAAGGCTACGGGCTGACGCAGTTGCGCACGGACGGCATCGCCGGGTTGACCGTTGCCATCGTGGCGTTGCCACTCTCTATGGCGATCGCCATCGCGTCCGGCGCGACGCCGGCGCAGGGGCTCTACACGGCCATCGTCGGCGGTTTCCTTGTGTCGCTGCTGGGCGGATCGCGCTTCCAGATCGGCGGGCCGGCCGGGGCCTTCATCGTGCTGGTCGCCGCCACCGTGGCCCAGCACGGGATGGAGGGGCTGATCCTGGCCACGTTCCTCTCGGGGCTGATGCTCGCGGTCGTCGGTTTCCTGCGCCTGGGCACCTTCATCAAGTTCATTCCCTTTCCGGTCACGGTCGGGTTCACGGCGGGGATCGCGGTCATCATCTTCGCCAGCCAGGTCAAGGAACTGTTCGGCCTGACGCTGACGCATGAACCGGGCGAACTGCTGGAGAAGATCCCGGCGCTCTGGGAGGCTCGGGACAGCCTGACGCCCGCGGCGTTCGGCCTGTCCGTGGCGACCGTTGCGATCATCCTAGGGCTGCGGCGCTGGCGTCCGCACTGGCCCGGCATGCTGATCGCCGTCGGCCTTGCCGCGGCAGCGACGGGATTGCTGGCGCTGCCGGTGCAGACCATCGGCACGAAGTTCGGCGGGATACCTTCGTCGCTTCCGGCGCCCCAGCTTCCGACCCTCTCGATGGAGGCCATCCTCGCGGTCCTGCCCGCCGCCATCTCCTTCACCCTTCTGGGCGCCATCGAGTCGCTGTTGTCAGCCGTCGTCGCAGACGGCATGACCGGCCGCCGCCACCGCTCGAACTGCGAGCTGGTGGCGCAGGGTGCGGCCAATATCGGGTCGTCCCTGTTCGGCGGCTTCTGCGTGACCGGCACCATCGCGCGCACGGCAACCAATGTCCGCGCCGGGGCGCATGGCCCGGTGGCCGGCATGCTGCATGCCCTGTTCATCCTCCTGTTCATGCTCGTCGCGGCGCCGCTCGCTTCCTACATCCCGCTGGCGGCGCTCGCCGGTGTGCTGGCCGTCGTGGCCTGGAACATGATCGAGAAACCGGCTATCGCGATCCTCGTCCGCTCAGGCTGGGGCGAGGCGACAGTCCTCGGCGCCACCTTCTTCCTCACCATCTTCCGCGACCTGACCGAGGCCATCGTCGTTGGCTTCGCGCTCGGATCGGTCCTCTTCATTCATCGCATGAGCCGGACAACCTCGGTTGCGACGGACAGCGCCTTCGTCGGCCGCGACGAAGCCGACACGGCCCACCCGCGCGGAGCGTACCACGAGGAGCAGGCCGCGAACCCGGACGTGGTCATCTACCGGATCACCGGTGCGCTCTTTTTCGGCGCGACGGCCTCGATCGGATCGGTCCTCGACCGCATCCAGGATACCCATAAGGCACTGATCGTGGACTTCTCGGCCGTGCCGTTCCTCGACTCGACCGGCGCCAACATGATCGAGGGCTTGGCCCACAAGGCGCACAAACAGGGTGTAACGCTCTGGCTCACCGGCGCCAAACGCGACATCCAGCGCGTCTTCGCGACCCACGGGCTGAAGCGCCCACTGGTACACTATGCGACCACGATTGAGGATGCGCTGGAAAAGCTCCGCAAGGTAACGTGGCCGATCAGTCCGTGAACACAGCTGATGACTGTGTGTTCAAGGGAAACATCGAACCCGGCTGCCAGAAGCCAAAGCACCGGACAGAATTCGGGCGATTGCGGGCCCCCCCCCCGTCGTCCCGCTATGAAACGCCTACCGCGTGTTTCCCCAGCGGCCTCGCCAACCGGAAGAACGCCCGCTGAATCCATTGTCGTCGGACCTGAGAAACCGGCTGAAAACGCTGGCTTTCGCGAAGCCGAACCGCTCGGTGCGAGGTTCGCTCGGTTAGAGACGAAGGGCCGTTCAGAGACGGAAATTGGACACGGCGCCAGTCTCCAAGGTTCGGGCGCCTCGGCTAAACACCTTTGAAACAAAAAGAAATTTTGGCCCTGATTTCCCGTTGCGGCGAGTTCGTTACATGATAGTGGCGGGCCATGCGGGATAGCGATGAGAACTATGTCTACTCTATAGCCCTCTATGCCCCTCCAAAATAGGAATGAGGGGAAGATAGAGCTGCGTCACAGTCATTCGATGAGCGTTCCGCTCTAGCTACCGGCATGGGCCGCGTTAGGCCCATCCTCCAAGCTCAGCAGCGACCTTGACGAAATAGCTCGGAATATGCGCGAGCACCGCGCGTACAATCTCCTCTTGCTGGCAAGCTGCGCGGACGCCGCCGCGGTCGACGACATTTCCCCAGACGAGACCGAGAATGCTCGCGACATGCCTATCTGCGAACCCGGCCTCGTGAAACGCAATCGCCGCGCGATCAGTCAGGCCGTATTTAATCTGCTTTTGCAGCAAGCTGACGCCCGTGTGCAGTGCGTCGTCCAGGTCCTCGGTCAGGTCAGCTATCGATGCAACGATCATCGCAACATCGTAGCCGAAGCCGCTCTCGCACAGCGCGACAGCATCTTCGACGGTGACATAGTCACGCCCGACCCGAACTCTTGCCTCAGCCAATATGTCGAAGATCACCGCATAGGATCTGCCCGCCACCCACTCCTCAAGAGAGCGCGGAACTACATTCTGATCGCTAATCGCCTGGATCGCGCGGGACGTGGTGAAACGGAGTGCCAACGGAGAGATTTCGGCGAACAGGCGGTTCTCTTGGACTGCGGTCTGCAGGGTTTCAAGGTTCTCAGTCAGCCAAGTTTTGAGTTCTGCAACCGCCGCAGGCGGTAGGGGCGACCGTCGAATAAGCGCGCGCTGGTCGCCATCGGTGTTGGCCGTGATCGAATCCCCGATCGACCGAAAGACTTCGACGAGACGAACCCGCGTCTCCTCGTCAGCGAGGTGATAAGCCAATGTATTAGCCGCAAGTTCACCGATCCGCGCTGCGACGTCCTCTCCCTCGGCAAAGGTCATGTTGGCAACGAGGAAAGCGGCGATATTCTGGACAGCGCGGGCGCGACCTTCGATGAACCGGCGGAATTCCCGTTCGCTGATATTAGGTTGCGCCGCGAGCGCTGCGGCCACGACCTCATCTATCCGGGCGGCATCGGCGAAGGCGAGATCGAGCCAATCGGGCGGAATCTCTTGTACGATCGGCGGTTGGCGCTGCTGATACGCATCGAACAACGCCAGGATCGAGCTGCGAGAGGGTTCAGAGTTTCGGGCGTCGAGAAGTTCGGTTGCGCGGTCCCACGTCCATCGGCCGCGAAATTGCTGCCGCTGATCGTAGATGGACGGGGTCGAGAAGATGACACTGCCCTCGGTGTGCATCCCCGCGCGACCGGCACGACCCATCAGATTGTGGAAGTCGCGCACCAGGATCTGTTCGCCACCTTGGCGCGTCGATGTGATGATCAGATATTTGAGCGGAAAATTGACCCCTTGCGCCAAGGTCGAGGTGCAAATGACAAATTTCGCCATACCTTCTTTCATGGCGTGTTCGATCGCGAGGCGGATACCCTGCGGTGTGTCGGCGTGATGGGCGAATATTCCAAGCGCTGCCGCGCGGGTCGCTGACACGCCGGCTCCGAGTTCGACTTCGCAGAGCGCTCGGATCTTCTCCACCTCGGCGGCGTCCGAGGTTTCAATCGGCCATTCCAAGGCGACGCCGCGCTCGACGATTTCGACAGCGCGCGAGCAAATCTTCGTCACGCTGTCTTTTCGGCCGCAGAAGATCGCAACGCTACCGTTGCGCACCACGTGTAGGCCGAGGAACAGACCGACGTCACCGCCGGTTTTCTCCGGAAATCTGCGCTGGGCAGTTTCTTTGCCGCGGAGCGGCAGAGCGATGTCGGTGATAATGCGAGGCACAAAATATTCTCGCTCGGCCGGATCCTCCGGTTTCACATATTCGAGTCGCCCGCGTTGATCCTGCCAGCTCGCAAAGGCGATGCTTTTCGTCGTCGGTAGCAGACCGTCGGCGCCGACAACCGCATCAGCATCGCCGATCAGCCATGCAGCGATATCCGGCGCGTTGCCGATCACGGCAGAGATGAGAATGATCTGGGTTTCAGCGGGTAGCGACATGCGCAGCGAAGTGAGGAGGAGTTCGTAGGTCGGCCCCCGAGTCATTCCGTCGAATTGATGTCCTTCGTCATAGATCACCAATCCGATCCTCTGGGCTAGGTCCGGAGCCCGGCGCAGCATATAAAGGAGCTTTTCGGGCGTCACGATGAGCACCGAGTCTTCGGCGAGCAGCGCATCTAGCGCGAGGTCGAATTGATAGGCGTCTGATGCTTCGTCCAGGCGCACATTCTCACCGGAAAAGGCCGTTACCAGGTCGCCCCGGATGTCGTGGCATAGCGAACGATAGGGGGCGACGATCACTGCAAGGTGTGCTCGACCGGATAGAAAGGCCGATCGAATGATGATTTCGGTGGCGCGCGTCTTGCCAGCGCTGGTCGGCATTTGAATGACTACGGAACGTCCAGCGAACACGCCAGCATCCGCGATCCGCTGCTGAGCAGGCCAGAGTTCGATCGGAAAATGCGACTTCGCGAGCGCTTGGCGCCAAGCGTCCGGCGCCAAGCCTGATGCTGTTGGCAGGATCGTCCGGGCAGAATTTCTGAGCTTGAGCGCACACAAGGCGCCAGCAATGTCGGCGTAGAGCAATTCGCGCGGTGAGCCGGATCGGTGAAAATACTCGCGAATTCTGCGGCACGCTTCGGTAATGCCATCCGCCCCGGCCTCGAAGCTGAAATAGCCGGCTAGCGCCTGGAGAAGCTCAGTCGTCGCCGCTTGATGAGCATGGACCGCCTCGGTCGGAACGAAGCTGTTTTTGAGGATGCTGTAGACGAGATGACCAAGCCCCCCCGCGAGGTCGAGGCCCGGCTCCATCATGTGCCGAATGATTACCGTCGCGCTGCCGACATTCCCCGCGATGTAATATGCCGCTGCGCACAGGAGAGAAAATTCGGTGTCTAAGTCGGCATCGAGTTGCGCGTTCAAATACGCATCGAAGAAAACTGAGGAAAAGCGTAGCACATCTTGCGGGTCCTCATCCAACTCGTCCCAGCCGGGCGGTTGAGGAAGCGCGGCCGGTGCGACTCCTGCACCTTCGAGCGTATCTGCGACGGCGGCCGCAACATCTCCCAAGATGCCGATCGCCAATGAGAAGAGTAGCGACGGGTCGCGCGGCAACGCATTGAAGTCCGCTGGCGCGACGCGAAACTCGTGCATCTTTGCCCGTGCTCGCGCAGTGGATAGGATGGTGAGCGCGGTCGCCTCAGGCCTCATCGGCTGCCCTCTCGTAAAGCGTATGCACGAGCTTCATCAGTGACGGTCCGCGGATAACCAGAAGGCGCAAATTCTCGTGGTTAAAATGAGCCGCACCGTTGGTCGCCGCCATATCGGTCTCGGCGAAGACGGCCTCGTCGAGAATGGCGGTCGCTCCGTTGATCCGGCGAAAGGGTCGGTCGGCCTCGTTTTGGAAGCGCTCGACCTTCCGGGCATCGCCCATTTCGCCCCGATCGAAGAAGCGGCGCTTAATGGCATTGAGGCTCATGCCCTCGCGAAGTCTGTCCTTTACGCTGTCATCGATCGCATCCTGGAGCCGGTTCGCGCCGGACGCAGACATGCCAGATTTGGACTCGAAGATAAAAAGCTCGTCGGCCGGACCGGGGTTGTCCTCGTTCGCGAACTTGAACCCGATAACATCGCAACCCTTTGTCGAGTCATTTCGGTTCCAGCGATCCTGGTAGCGCAGCTCGCGTGGACACCAATATCCTAGGAAATATTCGATGAAGTCGGCGACGACGATCTCGCCAAAATCTCCCGATCGGAGGCTCGGTCCGGGTGCCACCTTCGCATCGGGGAATAGAATGGTCCTTAGATAATCGGGATGGCCGAGTCCCGTTCCGCCAGCCATGAACGGTAAATCGGCATCGGCGATGTAGTGGTTGCGGAAATGCCGAGCCCAGTTTGAAAGGATTTCAGCGTCATCTTGCGGATTTAGTTCCCATATCTCGATTTCACGGCCACACGCCGTTGCCTGACGCTCTCCAGTATCGACCAGCCAGTTCAGATAGTTCGGTGCCGTCACAGTATGCCTCCCCCAAGGCCGATAAATAATATGGCGTACATTCGAAGCCGTCTTTGAAATGCAGAATGCGCGCGCCTCTTACACGGTATAATTGAATTCAAATTTCAGAATTAGTTCTTAGCAATACCGTCGCTTCGGTTCGTTTTCAATTTTCAGAAACCTTCTCACATGAACAACCGATAAGGATAAACATTCCGAGGTAGGTCGGGGACATTCGCTATCGTGCGGGCCAGTTTCTGCGAATAGCGAATGCTAACCGGCACAGGGTCGTAAAGCGCGTCGTTGTTCCAATCCATCTTCGTGAGGGCCAACGCCTCGTGGGCTGTGAGTTCAAGTGGCCCGCTACCGGCATGCCGGATCAGCTGCAGCGGCCGGGGGATGCTCTTCTTGCCCTGATAGTAATCGCCTTTGGTTGAGACCTCGGGAGCATTGCCCGCCACCCATATCAAGGCAGAATTGCCCGTGCGGATCACCATCGTCCCGCGCGGTACGGGAAACCCCGAAGGTTTTGACGGCGGTTTCTCTACGCCCGACTTGATGAGCCAGACGCCGCGCCAGCACGATGCCGAACTGACCTCGACGCACTCTATTTCCGCTACGCCGGTAAGCGCATCGAACGCGCCCTCGATTTCAGCTTCCTTGAACGCGGTCGTTTTGTGAATGACCATGCGTTTTGGTAGGTTGCCGCCATTGCGTCCCTGATAGAGTTCCAGGCTACGGGCGAGGACCGCGCGCATGTCGTCGCGACTTAGAAAGGGGTTCCGGCGGGCTTCGGCCACGTCGGCCACCGGGTCTCGCGCCTCGAACGCGACGAACTGCATGCCGCCACCATCCATGTCGAAGACCTGCGAGCAGCACGTCACATAATGCGCATCTTGTTGGTCACCGCGCAGGGCATAAGCCAACCCGATGTAGGCGGTGTCCGCCGGCACACCTTTCAGCGGCGCGAGCTTCCATGGCGTGCCCCCAGCCTTCACATACAGTGCGGTTGAAAGACGCCAAGCGAGCGAGGCCTTAAAGCTGAAGTTGAAGACGCGATCGTTCAGAACCTGGGTCGGAATATTATACTTGGCGCCCAGAGCCTTCAGCACGTCGTGCGCGTCAAAGAATTTTCCGCGTGTCGCCGTGTCCCAGTTGTCGGGAAAGTGGACCAGCACAACGTCGAACTCGTTGCGAACGGCGTCGAGGCGGCGGAGCGCGGCATCCATTGCGAGGTATAGGCGATGCTGCGCGTTGCCGTCACCCGGTAACTGGTCGAGGTGCTCAGGCCACTTGATGTGCGCGCTCGCTGGCGCGGGATCGAGCGACACGCGGAACAGGCGCTCGAAACCGGGATATTCCGGCACATATTCTGATCTGTCGGAAGGCCGATGCACGCCGCGCAACAGCTTCATCAGATCGCCACGACGATGGAAAGCGCTCTCCGGGCCAACCGTTGCGATTCGAATGCGGGGAGTGTAGCCGCTAAACGATCCTTTCGAATACGGCCCGAAGTTCAGGAGGCCGCGCAATGGATGGACATCTACCTGGGTGGCATCGGATGGGGAAAACGACAGGTCCGGCTCATCCAAGAGCGTGAATGGCGGCAACTCGGTGAGGGCTGGGTTCGCCATCATTTGCTCCTGTCGAAGTAGGTATGGTGATGCGACGGTCGGCTAAACCCTGTAACGGGTGACACCTTGAACACGGCATCAATGCCAATGCCGTCTTCGAGTCCGAAAGCGCTTCGAAGCGTGCCGCCCGTCTCCGTCAGAAGCTGGGCCCAGGCCCCGATAATGCTGGCCCAATTCCTGTTATAGCGCGGAGCCCATCGTTCCCGGCGCCAGTCACCGGCAGGATCACCTCGTCGCTCGGCTTGGATGCCCATTTCGGCCGCAGCTTCTTGCGCGACCAGATCCTCCGCACCTTCCGTTTGTGGAGTGTCTTGTCGGGGCAACTGGACGAACGTGTAAGGCTCGAAGCCGCACCACCACTTTCCATCGACCTGTTCCAGCTTGAGCTGGACACCCTCCTGAAACGGGAAGCCGAGCTTGGGCACTGTGCCAAACAGACTGGTGCCGTAGGCATCGCGCAGCCGGGATAGGGTTTGTTGCTGACGCCGCGTTCGATCAGGATCATCGCCGTCGCGCGGTGTTGCAATGACGAGCGAATGGCCCGAACGCCTGTAGCGTGGGATGAGCGGGCGCTGTCGGGCGAGAGATCGCACGAGCGTGTCGTAGAGCAATCCCGTCGCCCAGCTATCAGCGACCGGATCTAGGTCGATCGTTCCTGCGAGCGATGGGCCAAGCAGAGCCAAGGCATCCAGAGTTTCCTGGTCACGCCCGAACACCGCTAGCTCACGCCCCAAAGCGGCCGCCGTCGCCCGACATCCCTTCGCCTTGAAGATCTCGCGCACCTCTGCCGATGTTGTCGGTTGGCTCAACCTGATGCGCCTGGCCGCGGTCGGCATCGATTGGAGCAGAATTGCCGAATAGCGCAGCACCGGGAATGCGCGGGCTTTGGCATTTGGAATCTGAACGGGTACGAGACGCGGCGTAGGTCGCCCTTCCATCACCCGATCAAGAAGCGGCTTGGGTAAATCGGTTACCTTGATGATATCGGCAGCCAGTTCGTCGAAGGTCGCGCACTCAACGACGGCCACATCCACGCCAGCCGCTCCGGCGCGCTTTAGGAATTCGATCACTGCGGGCAGTAAACGCGAAGCTGACGACGTGAGCCAGTACAGTCCGTTCGGGAATGGCGAAGGCGCATCGAGAACCGTATTCAGCGCCTCAATGATCGAAGCGTCGCGTCCGCTATAGCCGACGAAGATCATTCCGAAGCGCTTGCCGGATTCTACCAGCACATGCCGCATCCGGGCGTCCTGTTCCTCTAGTTCCGATCCCGTGTTCTTAATCGCGATCGACTGATAATCACCGTGGAGCTTAGCGACCAACGGCCAGTCCGATTCATTAAGGCACCGCATGGCACGGTCGGCGGAATCGATCGCAGCCACAGTCGGACGGTTCTGGCCGTCTATCGGAAGGATCGCATTTGCCGAATGCGCCGACTCCTCGATAAGCGGATCGAAGTTCGTGGTGAAGACGCTATCGACCTTGCCAGCAGCCATAAGACTGCCAAGCACCTTATGTCCAAAACAGGGAGTGCCCTTGGAGATCGCATCGTCTATATACTGTCGGCGATGCCGAGCCTCTGGATAGACCGCTTCGAAGGCCTTGGCATATTCTGTAGGATCACCGTCAGGTGGCAACAGCGAGTTTTGGCGGAAAAAGGCATCGATCCTGTCGATCCAGATCGGGTCAGCGGTATCGATCTCGCGCTTTGACAGGTTTGTTTCGCGACAAAAGATTTGCGCCTTGAAATCGCGGATCATGGCATAGCCAGTCGGAATGCCGGAGGCGGCCGATGCGCCTGCGCCGAGGAACCAGGCCACAAGATTTGGCCTGAGATCGAACGCTGTCGCGAATTGTGCGGCGGAGATAGTTTTTATCGGCACAGGCTCCCCTTTCAGGCCGTTGTGGGGAGCGGGTCGGTTCCCTCGCTCAAGATGGCGAGATATCGCCGGTAACTGAACACGCGCCCCCGTTTGCGCCCGGTGATTTCCTCAACGATGCCGAACCGTTCCAGATCGGCGAGTGCCGCATTCACGGTCGGGGCCGAAAGCCCTGTCTGTTGGACGAGCTGGTTGGCCGTCAGGAACGGGTTTTGCTGAAACAGATCATGGATACGCAGCGCGGAGCCTGCCCGGTCGCTCTCTGTCGTGATCCGCTCGCGGTCGTCCTTGAACAGATCGACAATCCGGGTAGCGGCCTCGAACGCCTGATTGGCCGTATCCGCAACGCCGGTGAGGAAGAAATCGAGCCAGGCTTCCCATGCCCCGTGCTCGCGCACCTCCTGAAGCAGGCGGTAATAGTCGGCGCGATGAGTCTTCAGGTACAGGCTCAAATAGAGGAGCGGCTTGCGCAGCACGCCGTTGACGCAGAGATACAACGTCACCAGCAAGCGGCCGATCCTGCCGTTTCCATCCAGGAACGGGTGGATGGTCTCGAATTGGACATGCAACAGCCCAGCTTTGATCAGGGCGGGCAGACGCGAGCCGTCCTCGTGCATGAAGCGCTCAAGCGCATCGAGACAACCATCCATCTCGGTCGGCGGCGGCGGCACGAAAAGCGCGTTGCCTGGACGTGAGCCACCGATCCAGTTCTGAGACCGCCGAAACTCGCCGGGATTTTTCGTCCCGCCGCGTCCGCTTTGCAGCAAGCGTTCGTGCATCTCGCGGATCAGACGCAGTGACAGCGGAAGCTCTTCCAGCCGTTCCAGCCCATACATCATCGCATCGACGTAGTTCGAGACTTCGCGGATGTCGTCGATCGGCTGGCCGGCCTGCGCCTCGGTCTCGAAGCGGAGCAGGTCCGAAAGGGTCGATTGCGTTCCTTCTATCTGGGACGAAAGGACGGCTTCCTTCCGCACGTACATGTAGAGGAACAGTTCTTGGCGCGGCAGCAGCATAGTGATGCCGTCCAGGCGCCCCAAGGCACGTTCCGCCAAACTTAGCCGCTCCAGAAGGGTCAGCACGTCGATCGGCGGTTCCGGCGGCAGTGGGGGCGGTACGAAGGCACGCACGATTTCGCCCGCAACAGGGGTCTCGACAAAGCGGCCTAGCCGGAGGTTGGAAGCTGATTCGGACATGCCCCATTATGCGGGCGCAGTGTTATTTAAGCAATTGGCTCTTGGCTTAAATAGCAGTTGAGCTAAGGTAAGCGCTCTTAAATAACGGGCGGCATCATCATGGGCGGGTACACGCAGCGGGTTCGTGACAGTATTCTACCGCTTTCAGTGGCGGGAACCCTGCCGGCTGCGTTCGACGAGTGGTCCTTCACCGACAACACAGTAGATCACGAGCAACCCATCGAAACCTGTGAACTCTGCGGCCAGCAAGACCTTCGCTACCACTTCGAGATCGCCAATCACTATACCGATGCGACGCTTTGGGTCGGATCTCACTGCATACTTCAATTCGACGTGGCGGTCATGGAGAAAGGTCGGCGCTTGTCGCCAGCCGAGGCAAAGCGTCACCTCACCAAGCTGACCCAGCAGATGCAGTTGGATTCGTGCATCCGCACCCTTGAACAGCTTGCCGCGAAAGAGAAGAACCCGATCCTGTCGGGCGCTCTGGATTACTATCGCAAGAACAAGAAGCTCACCCCCAAATACGCCGCCGTCGTCTTCTGGAAGCTTCAGGCTTTCAACATCGATCATCACCCGTCGTTCTTTCAGATCGAGCTTCGCCGCGCCCAACATATCAACGATCTGAAACAAATGCCGACCGCGCGCGTCCATCGGTTCTGGACCGCGTTGACGACCGGCCAGCGTCGCAAGGCCGTTGAACTGGGTCATACCTCACCACAAGGGTAGCTGCGGCGATCAGCTTGCACGGCCTCCATGTTCTGAGGCTTTGCACATCCTGATCCAGCTTCTTGCCCGGCGTCCGCTGGCGCTCATGCCGGGCCGGTTGCTTGGGGGCGCTGCCCCCTGGCGCGGCGCAAGGGATCGCTAACGCTCGCCCGGGACGGTATCCCCGGCCTTCCTCCACGTCGTTCCTCCGTTCCGTGCAGGCCGGGTGATCCCCCTCCGTCCCGCCCGCCCTTGCTCCTTGCACCCCCCGGTCTCGGCGACGGCCAGGGTTGCAGCGCAGCGCTGCGCTCCAACCCAAGCCAATGAGGATCAAAACATGACCAACACCATCGAAACGACCGCCACGGTTTCCGAAGCCCCTGCCGCCGCAAGCGGCGCAGTGCTGTTCGTGCCGCTGAACAAGTTGAAGAAGTCGCCCCGCAACGCCCGCAAGACCCCGCACAGCGAAGCCCATATTCAAGCGCTGTCGGCCAGCATCGCCGCCAAGGGGATGCTGCAAAATCTGGTGGTGGAGCCGGAGACGAACGCGGAGGGCGAGCCAACCGGCAGCTATTTCGTGACCATCGGTGAAGGCCGCAGGCTGGCGCAGTTGCTGCGCGTGAAGCGCAAGCAGATCAAAAAGTCCGAACCGATCCGTTGCGTTCTGGATACCGAGAACGACGCGGCGGAAATCAGCCTTGACGAGAACGTCACCCGCGAAGCGATGCACCCCGCCGACCAGTTCGAGCGGTTCCGGGAGTTGGCGGACAATCGCGGATGGGGCGCGGAAGAGATTGCCGCCCGGTTCGGGGTGTCGGCCCATGTAGTGAAGCAGCGGCTTCGCCTTGGTGCGGTCAGTCCTAAGCTGATGCAGGTCTACCGGAATGGCGACTTGTCGCTGGACCAGTTGATGGCCTTCGCCATCACCGAGGATCACGACCGGCAGGAGCAGGTGTTCGACAACCTGTCGTGGAACCGCGAACCCGCGACGATCCGGCGTGATCTGACCAAGGCGAATGTGGAGGCGACCGAACGGCGGGCGCGTTTCGTCGGGGCGAACGCCTATACGGAGGCAGGCGGCACGATCATCCGCGACCTCTTCAGCGAGGATCGGGGCGGCTATTTCGAGGATGCCGCGTTGCTCGACCGGCTTGTCATCGGAAAGCTGGAAGATATCGCCGTCGAGGTGCAGGCGGCAGAAGGGTGGAAGTGGACCGCCGCTCACATCGACTATCCCCATGCCCACGGCTTGCGCCGCAGCTATCCGCATCCGGTGGATTTGTCGGAGGAAGATGCCGCCGCCTATGACGCCTCGCAGGAGGAATTGGAGCGCCTGTCGGCAGAGTGGCAGGATGCGGACGTGGACCTGCCCGACGAGGTGGATCAGCGGCTCGCGGAGTTGGAAGCCGAGATCGAGCGGATCGACGCCAAGCGCCACGCCTATGACGCCGATGAGATCGCGCGCGGCGGCGTGTTCGTCATCCTCAACCATGACGGCACGGCCCGGATCGAGCGTGGTTTCATCCGCGCTGAGGAAGAAGCGCCGGAGCCGGAGGAAGCGGAAAGCGCCACCTATGAAGTGGATGGCGTGACAGTCACCAAGGATGGGGAGATCGTCGGGGACGAAGGAAACGAGGACGAGCGGTCAGATTCCGCGCTCGAGACCGAGGAAGAGGACGCCGGGGATGTGGGAAAGCCGCTGTCGGACCTTCTCGTCCGCGATCTGACCGCCCATCGCACCCTTGGCCTGCGCCTCGCCCTTGGCGAGCAGCCGGATACGGCGCTTGTCGCCGTGGTTCACGCGCTGGCGGCGCAGACCTTCTATCGCGGCGGGGAAGCGTCCTGCCTCGAAATCCGGTTGAGCAGCGCCTATCTCGCTTCCCATGCGGACGGCATCGAGGACACGCCCGCCGCGAAGGCGTTGGCGGATCGTCATGCCGAATGGGCATCCGACATGCCCCGCGACGTAGCGGACCTGTGGGCTTTCGTCGCCGGTCTGGACCACGCGAGCCTCATGGCCTTGGTCGCGCATTGCGCATCGCTGACCATCAATGCGGTCAGGGTTCAGTGGGAGCACAAGCCGAACGCGCGCGCGACGGCGGAAAAGCTGGCGACGGCGACGATGCTGGACATGACGGCGCATTGGACCCCGACCGGCCGGACCTATCTTGGTCGCGTCACCAAGGCGCATATCCTCGCCGCCGTGCGGGAAGCCGTCAGCGATGAGGCCGCCGAGCGGATCGCGGGATTGAAGAAGCCGGAGATGGTGCAGGCCGCCGAACAGCTTCTGGCCGGAACCGGCTGGCTGCCGACCGTGCTGCGCACCGCGCGGCCTGCCGCCGAGCCGGAAGCCGACGCCTACCTGCAAGCCGCTGAGTGAGGACCGGGCCGGGATCGTGCAAGTGGTCCCGGCCATCCTGTTTTCCACCCTCAGAAAAATCGCGGTCGCGCGGGGATCGACCCCGCGCGACCGATCCGATGACCGTGGCCGTCATCGGTTCAGGAGGACCGTGCGATGATTGTGCTCATGTTGATGACCGTCGCGCTGGTCGCCGGTCTATGCGTCCTGGCCCATACGCTCGCCGTCTATGCGCTGCCCTTCATGCTCGGCGTGGAAGTGGCGCGTTGGGCCTATGCCTCCGGCTCCGGCCTGATCGGCGCGGGACTGGTCGGACTGGTAACAGGCGCTGTCGCCTATGGTCTGCTGATCGTCCTGTTCATGGCGGTGCGCCCGCCGATCCTGCGTCTCGCCGTGGCGCTTGTTTTCGCCGCGCCCGCCGTCGTCGCGGGCTATGCGCTGGTCCACGGCATCACCGCGGAAGCCGTGCCGTCCGAGGTCTGGCGAATTATCTTCAGCCTGGTCGGCGGAGCGTCCGCGGGGCTATCGGCGCTGATGCGCCTTGTCGCCGCCGCCAGCCTTGAGCACGATAGGCGACCAAGATGAGCGCATAATTTGTCGTCAAATCTCAAGCGCACCTTGTGGTTTTGCGTTGATTGCATCACCCTTCCCGAAACAACCTTGGGAGGGGACCATGCAGCCGTCAGAATTCATTGAAAAATACATGACTGGAAAGTGCTTCTATCATTTTACGGATACTCGTAACGTGCCTTCCATCAAATCTCACGGACTGATGTCGCTTCATTTGTTGCGGAAGAACGGAATCGTTCCTCCGGCAGCAGGAGGCAATGACTGGAGCCACGAGGCTGATGAACGCTTGGGGCTGCATAGCTACGTCCACCTTTGCTTCCTCGACCAACACCCGATGGAATGGACGATAAGGCAGGATGGCAGAATAAAAGATACCGTATTCATCAAAGTCGACAAATCTGTTCTGAGTAGGCAAGGAATATTATTGTCGGCTGATGTTTCCAACAAAGCTGGCGTTGAGACCTTCGATTTCACACGCGCTTTGGACTTGATGGATTTTCCGGTAATCTATGAGCGAACCGATTGGAAGGACGCGGCCGTTCAGGAACGGCGGAAGGTCGCCAAGAAATATGAACTCCTCGTACCCGATCACATATCGGCCGATCTGCTGTCAGGATACTGAAAATGGCCGAACGCCCTGTCTTCATTCCACTTCCCGACGGGGACCGGCTTGTTCAGGAGTGCCCTGTCGAGTTTCACTGGCACGCTGGCATGGCCGATTCCCAAAAGAGAAAGAACGTCATTTCGCTGCACGAAAGTGCGGCCAGACGGGGCTTGTCTCCGCTGCTGGAAATATCCAGCAAGTCGGAAGATCGCGTTGGCCAACGCATGAGCGCCTTTAGCCTGAAAGTGAAGCTCTCCGGGCGCGAAATCGCTCTCGAAAACGCCTTTCAAGGCAGCAAGGTGTTCAGGGATGGCGGACCGTACAGCGATCTCTATGAAATGGAACCGCGCGCAGCAAAGTCTGATACACGACTACGCGAGTCCGGCCCACTGATAGGGTTTCACTTCGATGAAGGTGACTATCCGATTTACCCCCAAACGGTCTTCTACGACTGGCTTTATATTTCGGCGTTGTATCCACACATGGACTATCTGAGGAACAAAATTTATCACTACAAAGGCTTTACCGATATCGTCTTCAACCCCCTGAAATCAATAAACTGCCAGGCGCGGTCATGCGCGACCTTGGTTGCAATGGATAAGCAAGGTGTTCTCTCGAAGGCGATGTCGTCTTTTTCAGCATTCCTGGAAATTATGATTGCCCGTAGTCCGCTGCCGACAAGCGACGATCGCCATAGACAGCCTTCACTCATGTAGTCTTCTGGCGTTGCCCTTCGGGCCGGGCTTTCGGCTGCGCCGGAACCACGACTTCGCCGCGTTTCCGCCATTCGGCTTCAATCCCATAACGCAAGGTCGGCGGCGGACATTTCGCGGCAAGCCCCATCCGGCTGGAGAGGCAATCTCGCGGAGCTGGTCATATTCGCCACGGCAGACCAACGAGGTTAGCCTTTCCGCCCGCTTCGACGGGCGGGCGGATCAGCGCCGGGAAGCTCGGATCATCAGCTCGGCGAGGTAGTGGATGCCGCCCCGCAAGCGGTCTTTGGGCCACACCGGGCAGGCCAGCACCGGCGAAGGTCAGACGAAACCTCGCCCGCCAACGCCCCGCTGGCATCATACGAACTGGCCTTGACGGTCAGGGTGGCAAAGACCGCACCGAAGGCAACCGGCGCAGCGTCCCCGATCCCGGCGAGGCGCAGGACGGCCGCCATTGCCGTATTTCCAAGATTTCCTGAAACGGGCGCTCCATCCGCGTCCTCGATTGGCACGGTATGACCGAAGACCGGCTTCGCCTCGTTCGTCTTCCCGCAACGTCCGTCGCCAGCTTTTTTCCGCCGCCTTCGGCTTTGCACCGCGAAGCAAAAAAGCCGTCGCCGGCCGCCTTCCACGATGTTCCAGCCCCGAGGGGTGCGGGGCCGATCGTCCCCGGTCTCACGACCACCCATCGAGGTCGCAATGGCGCGGCCCGACAGGAAAAGTAGAGTAGGAGCACAGCGCCTGCCTGCCTCGCGGCAGGTGGTTTCTGCGCCCCTCTCGCCGAACCGGACGTGCAAGTTTCCAAGCCACCGGCTCTCCATGCGTGGCTATCGCCACGGGTGGCCCTCACACGGACATGAGGGTGTCGAACGATGCCCAGAAGCGATCAGCTCCTTTTCGGAATTTCTCGTCAGGGTCGTTCCATCCGTTTGGTATTCGTATGCCCCGGAACGGGAAGCGGATCGATCCTCCTTCCCGGAAGAACCGCAGCGATTTCGGTCCGTCGACCCATCGCCAGCGGCTTTCGGTCGCTGTCGCGCGGAAGCGGCGACACAGTTCACGCCATGTCGCCTTTCGATGCTTCTTGCGCAGCCATCGCCCGATGCGCTCCCATAGCCACCAATCCAGACCGGAGAAGTCCCGCGTGGCCCATGTGGCGTAGCGGTAATAGTTTCGCCAGCCGGTGATGACCGGGTTGAGGCTCTCGATGAGATTGGCGAGGGACTGACCTGTCGGTGTCTCCTTCACCCTGACCTTGATCTTGTGGCGCAAATCCTTCAGCTTGCTCTTCGGTATGAAGAGATTGCCGACCATACGTCCGGTGCGGCGAGCCTTGGTCTGCACCACCCGATAGCCGAGGAAGTCGAAGCCTTCCCCAACCTGGGTGATCCTGGTCTTTTCCATCGACAGTTCCATGCGCAATTCCTGACGTAGGAACTGCGCCAGCGCCAGCTTTTCCGTCTCCGCATCCTCGCGTGTTCCGTCCGTCAGCACGACGAAGTCGTCGGCATATCGAACGGCGAAGAATGTCGGCCTGTTTCTCCGGCGGTCGTAAAGCCGCCGATCGGCTGCATTCTGCGGTCGCTCGCGAGGACGCATCGACCACCGTCCATACCTCTCGTCAATGGCAGCCAGATAGATGTTGGCCAGCAACGGCGAGATGATGCCACCTTGCGGGGTACCCGTGACAGGGTGGCGGACGGAGCCCTCGACCATGACACCGGCTTTCAAGAAGGCGAGCACCAGCCCGAGGACCTTGCGATCCGCGATACGGCAGCGTACTCGTTCCATCAGCACATGATGATCGACGGCGTCGAAGCAGCCCTTGATGTCCCCTTCTATCACCCAGCGATACTCGGAGGTGCCGCTCGGTGTGGGGTGCAAATGGCGCTGGATGTTCGCCAGCGCATCATGGGTGCTCCTGCCGGGCCGGAAACCGTAGGAGGTCGGATAGAAGTCCGCCTCGAAGATCGGTTCCAGCGCGAGCTTCAAAGCCATTTGTACCAGTCGGTCTTTGAGCGTCGGAATGCCGAGTGGACGTACCTTTCCGGGTTTCCCCGGTTTAGGGATCAGCCTTTGCCTGACAGGCTCTGGCCGATATGTGCCGCCGCGCAGCTCGTTTCGAATATCCTCGATGAACTGCGTAGCGCCGCCCGGCCGCTCTTCGACCGTTTTCCGCGTGACGCCATCGGTTCCCGGTGTTCGACTGCCCTTGTTACGGGACAATCGTCGCCAGCTTTCCGAGAGCGTCCTGCGGTCACATACGATGTTGAACAGGTCCGCGAACACCTTGTCGGCGTCCGCGACACTCCACCTGTGAAGTTTGCGCTGCATGTCGAGGACGAATACGGTATTCACCGCATCGGGCTTCATCGGCCCACCTCCTGCCGGCTTGCTTCACTCACTGTCTCCCTTCGCCATGTGGACGGCTTTCCCGCCCTCAGACTACTACGAAGACTCCGCCCCTTGCCGCGCCGATCATCGGCCGCCTCGATCATCTCGCACAATCCTGCGTGAGAGAACACGGCAAGGTTCCCAAGTTCACCTGATGTCCCTTCGCCTGCCGTAGGGACCGACTCTACCCCGTGAGAATTCCGACCATCGGCCACCGCAAGCTGGGCCGCTGGCTGACGTGCGCGACTGCGCACGCCCCTGAACCCCGGTAATCCAGCGGGGATCGGCGCTTCTCCGGTCTTTCGACCGACCTGCCCACTTCCGGTTTGGCAGGTTCCATGTTGCAACGAGGCTTCAAACATCGGTTCGATTATTCTTCCCATAGCAGGCATGCTTGCCGGACGGGCCACGGGCGGAAGTCCCTGTCCCTCCGACTTTGACGGGTTCTGCTTATTTATGGCTTGCCGAAGGCACTCGGCTTACCTCACCCGTCTGCTTCAACCCCCATGCTTGCGGCATGTTGGCGGCAGGGTCTCCCACCCTGCAGGGGCAAAAAGCGCGCGTGACGGTTTCCAGCCATCACTCTTGGCGCACGGAGTACGACAATGGCGACCATCGGCACCTTCATCCAGAACGAGAACGGCGCGGGCTTCACCGGCGCGGTCAAGACCCTGACCCTCAACGTCAAGGCCAAGTTCGTCCCCAGCGAGGGCGATAGCGAGCGCGGCCCCGACTTCCGCATCTTCGCCGGCGCCACTGAGTTCGGCGCGGCCTGGAAGAAGACCGCCCGCGAGACGCAGCGCGAATACCTTTCCGTCAAGCTGGACGATCCGAGCTTTCCCGCACCGATCTACGCCAGCCTGGTCGAAGCCGAGGACGGCAGCGGTCACAACCTCATCTGGTCCCGCCGCAACGGCGACTAAGACCGGCTCCCGAAACTGCCCCGCTCAACCGAGCGGGGCTTCTTCTAGCTCATGTCCGCCGCCTTTCAGGAAACAAGGGGATCAGGATACACGGCTTTCCGGTTTTCAGGTTTTGCGTATCCCGATCAGATCTTCTCCCCGGCCTCCGCTTCGCTCTGGCCGGGCGGGTTGCTTGGGGGCGCTGCCCCCTGGCGCGGCACAAGGGCGGCCGGGCGGTATCCCCAGCCTTCCGCACGGATATGTGCTCCGCACCTTCGTCATGACTTCGATCCGCTTGTGCAGGCCGGGTGATCCCCCTCCGCCCGGCCGCCCTTGCGCCTTGCACCCCCCGGTCTCGGCGACGGCCAGGGTTGCAGCGCAGCGCTGCGCTCCAACCCAGACCCATAAGGATCAAGATCATGACCTATCATCACCTTGCCACCCGGTTCGGCCGCAACAGCCATCAGATCAGCGGGCGCGAAGCGCTCGACAACGAAGCGCTCTATCGGCACGTTCCTTCCATCTTCGCCGGAGAGGCCCATGACAGCCGGTCGGAGCGTTACGTCTATGTCCCCACCATCGACATCGTGGAGGGGTTGCGCCGGGAAGGATGGTTCCCGTTCTTCGCCGTGCAGTCGGTCCCGCGCGACGGCAGCCGCCACGGCCACGCCAAGCATATGCTGCGCCTGCGCCGGGATGACGGCATCGGCAAGCCGGAGGCGGCGGAAGTCATCATCGTCAATTCCCATGACGGAACCAGCAGCTACCAGATGTTCGCCGGAATGCTGCGTTTCGTCTGCACCAACAGCCTTGTGGCGGGCGAGCGGTTCGAGGACGTGCGCGTGCCGCACAAGGGCAATATCCAGCATGACATTATCGAAGGCGTCTATACCGTCGCGGAGGACTTTCCCCGGCTGATCGACGCCAGCGAAACCATGAAGGAAATCCAGCTTGGCGAAGATGAGCGCCGCGTTCTGGCCGAGGCCAGCCTTGTCGCCCGCTATGGCGAAGAGGAAAGCCCGATCCGCCCGGAACAGATCATCGAACCGCGCCGCCGCGAGGATGCCGGGCAAAACCTCTGGATGACCTACAACACCATTCAGGAAAATATCATCCGGGGCGGACTCCATGGCCGCAAGCGTAACGCCGAAGGCCGCATCCGCCGCAGCCAGACCCGCGCCATTAACGGCATCGACCAGAACGTGACCCTAAATCGCGCGCTCTGGACGCTGGCCGAAGGAATGCAGCGCCTCAAGACCCGATGACCGCCGAACCGTAGAGCCGGAAAACCGGCTCTACGGATTTCCGGTTCCTTAATTTTTGCGCCGATCCGGCTCAGCGGATCGGCGGCGCGGCCATGCCAAGACACGGCCGCCGCTCGCCGGGCTAGGCCCGGCTCGCGCATCCAGATAAGCACTTTTAAGACAAAAATAACCAAATAATTGATCGACTTAGCGGCACCACTTATATCCTTGGTGTAGCTACAGCCGCTCCCTGAAATCTCGCAGGCTTTCGAACCGGGCCTGTCCTCTGCAGCCCGGTATTCGGAGGTAACGCCATGCTTAGCATCGACTGGCGTGCTCCGGCGGATTACGGGTACGCCAAGCGTTTGCCTGCCGCCGGCTTCGCCTGGGAATATCTTCGTCGCAATGACGAATATCGCCATGACTTCAACGCCATTGCCCTCACCGGCGAACCCGGCGCGAGGCAATTGGAGCGGTTCGCGCTGCGATGGGGGTTGCGATTTCCCAAGCGACCCCGACGCATCGCCTGATCGCCAGCCACCGTTCTGGTCTCCGCGCCTTCAGCCGCAGGCGGTCATGCTGTCGCCTGTCGAACAGGAGGCCGCAGAAACCGAGCCTCTGGTCACTCTCGCCCATCTCGATGGTCTCGATCTGCGCCACGCGGCCGATGGCTGGCATGGCGTTTGGCAGGTCGGCGACATTGCGCACCAGTTCTGGTTGCCGGACGCGGTGCCTGACGCCGCAGCCTTCTATGCCGTGACCTTGCCGATGGATTCTTTTCTGGAGCTTCGCGTTCATGCGGCGCGTCGCCTCTGGCGATCCCTCACACAGCGTCGGCCTGGCCCGCCCATCGGCGTTCTGCCAGACCAGCTCCGGGAATGGCATATCCTGTCACTGCGCGCGCTCGACGCCCGCCTACGCGGCGAGAGCTATCGCGCCATCGCCGAAGTCCTGTTCGGCTTCCACGGCACGAAGGAGGATTTCGAGGGCGACCCGAGCAAGAACAAGGCTCGCAGGCTCGTGGCGCATAGCATCAAGATGATGCGTGGCGGCTATCGCCTGCTGCTGCACTATCCGGTTAAACCCGGCAAACCCTGAGTCCGGTTGAGGTCATCGGTTGTTGCCAATGTTCCGGCATCACGCCTTGTTGGCCGCAGCCTGCTCCAGAAGCCGCTTGTAGCCTTCGCGCGAAAGCCATTGCGCCCGTTCGAGATGGCTTTGCCAGCACCGATAGGTCAGAAGCTCATCGGCGACCGGATCGCGGTGCAGCACGATCTGCGCCACTTCCTTCCAGTCCGCATCCTCGGCCTTGGCGTCGAGAAGCCGCAGATAGGTCACAAAATGCCGTTCGTCATACGTAGTGATTTCATCGCCAACTGGCGCGATGTCATCCACATCAGGATCTAGTTCGACCGGAACCCGCATCGTCATTCCCCTTCATCCTGGGAGAGCGATGGCTTGCGGTGCGCCCCCGCAAACAAAACTCTCTGACTCCTGGTGATCGGGGAGTTAGTAACCGTGTTGAACGGCCCCATGGCCTTTAGCTGGAAAGCCTGTTGCATACGCCACAGGCTCCCCGACCATAGGGTCAAGGAGTGTGGTGCCGTCACGGCCGGCACCAACCGTCAACAGGGGTTACTACGCCCCAGAGCAGCGCGTCTGCTCCACCCGCATTATTAGCCGACCCGCGCGCGAATGTCTTCGGCAATTTGGCGCGATGGGCATTGAGCCACTGAAATCTCTCACCTTTTCCGGCTGACAATCACCCATCAGGGGGTGCCGCCAGCGCATAGGCGCAACTGCGGCACGCTACAGGCCGCCGATCCCTCGCCATCGTCCGCCACAGCCCGCTGTCGCTTCGACAGCCGCCTGTCTGACGAACCGGAGAGATTCCATGGCCATCCGCCCCAATGCGGACCTGCCGCCGCGCCTGCTGCGCACAAAGGAAGCCGCGCGCTTCCTCGGCTTGTCCATCCGCACCCTTGAGAAGCATCGCACCTATGGCACCGGCCCGACCTACCGCAAGATCGGCGGCCGCGTCCTCTACGCCGTCCGTGATCTGGAAGCATGGAGCGCCATCGGCACCCGCAAATCCACCCGCGACGAAAACGCCGGCACCGTCTTTCCCGCTCGTCCGCTGACGCCGCAAGAGCGGGACGAGCTGTAAATGCTGCGCGACGACGATCCCAGACCCACGCAGCCGACCGACGCCAGTGAGCGCACTCGCCTGGACCCGTTTGTAGTGGCGACCGGCGACGCCACGCCGCGCGACCAGCGCGATTTGATGGAGCGGCCATTCTTCTCGTTGGCGAAGCGGCCCCGCACTACGCCGATCCTCTACCGGGCCGCCGATGTCGAGGTGCAGGTGCTGGCCATGCCCGAACATGGCATGGCGACGATCTGGGATGCCGATGTGCTGATCTGGGCCGCCTCGCAGATCGTCGCGGCAGAGAACAACGGCATCCCCACGTCGCGGTTCTTCCGCTTCATGCCCTATCAGCTTCTGCGTTCGATCGGGCGGGCGACCGGCAATCGCGATTATCTGCTGCTGAAAGCCGCGCTCGCCCGCCTGCAATCCACCGTCATCGCCACCACCATCCGCAACGGCAAGCATTGGCGGCGGCGGCAATTCTCATGGATCAACGAGTGGGAGGAAATGACGACGCGCGCCGGCCGCGTCGAGGGCATGGAGTTCGTCCTGCCCGAATGGTTCTACAACAGCGTCATCGACCGTTCGCTGGTCCTGACCATCGACCCGGCCTATTTCCGGCTGACCGGCGGGATCGAGCGCTGGCTGTATCGCGTCGCCCGTAAACACGCCGGACGCCAGCCCGAGGGTTGGGCGTTCGAGGTTTCCCACCTTCACCAGAAATCCGGCAGTGCGGCGCGGCCGTCCGACTTTGCGCTCGACCTGCGCAGGATCGCGGCACGTCAATCTCTGCCCGGCTACCTGCTCCAGAGCAAATGGGAAGACGGGCGCGAACTGCTGCGTTTCCTGCCCGAAAATCTATCCACAGTGCCTGTGGATAACCATGTGAAACCTATCGGGACATTAGGCGCACGCAGTATCGGGACATTAGGCGCAAATAGCGCGCCGGACTCTATAGAAGAATCTAACAAAGAATCTAACTCTTCTTTTTTGACGCGCGCGCACGCGATCCGTGGTGCCGGTGCCAGTGCTGGTTTCGGGCGCCGAGGTGCGCCATGATCGTCGCACTCCTCAACCAGAAGGGTGGCGTCGGCAAGACCACGCTGGCGCTACATCTCGCCGGAGCCTGGGCGCAGCGCGGCCAGCGCGTCGTCCTGATCGACGCCGATCCGCAAGGCTCCGCGCTCGATTGGTCACAGACACGCAGCCATGAAGGGCTGCCAAGGCTGTTCAGCACCATCGGCCTGGCCCGTGACACCTTGCACCGGGAAGCACCGGAGCTGGCCCGTGACGCCGATGTCGTCGTCATCGACGGGCCGCCCCGTGTCGCCGCTCTGATGCGCTCGGCGCTGCTCGCCGCCAACCTGGTGCTGATCCCGGTGCAGCCATCTCCCTTCGATGGCTGGGCCTCGGCCGAGATGCTGGCGCTTCTCAGGGAAGCGCGCATCTACCGGCCAGACCTCGCCGCCCGTTTCGTGCTCAACCGTTGCGGCGCCCGCACCGTCATCGCCCGCGAGACGGCTGAGACGCTTGCCGATCACGATCCGCCGGTGCTTGCCACGACCATCGGCCAGCGCGTCGTCTTCGCGGACGCCGCGCAGTCCGGCCGACTGGCATCCGAGATCGACGCCGACAGCCGGGCCACGCGCGAGATTGCCGCGCTTGCCGCCGAGATCGACAGCATCGGTATGGGGAGGTCCGCGCCATGACCGGACGCACCCGCAAGCCCGGCTTCGCGTCCCGTCCGGGCAATCCCGATAGCTGGATCAAGGCTGCCGACACGCCGGAGACCGGCAAGGCCGCTGGCGAGGCTTTCACCGCCCGCCTGACGATCGACATCACGCCCGAGTTGCGCGGGCGCATCAAGGTCGCGGCCTTCCGGCGCGGCATCACCGTCACCGACATGCTGCGCGACCTGCTCGCGCACGAATTTCCATTCATCGAAGGAGATCCGACATGACCGGCAACGCGGCCCGCCGCTTGCACGGCCGTCCGTTGCCGGACGGGCCTGCGCCCTTCACCACATTGGTCGAACTGACTTTCGACAAGCGCAAGGTCGAGCGCTGGATACGGTTCGGCCGCAAGAGCTACGAACAGATCATCGACCGTCGCCGCAGCCTCGTCGGCTTCGCGCCGGAAAGTGTCTTCGCCTTCGTCCGCTGGGCGGCGGGCGAGCATGGAACTGTCACTTCGCGCATCGACATCGTGCGCGCCATTGGCCGCGGCGAGCCGTTCCAGACGCTGCCCTTCGTCCGTCCCGGCGGCGACATCCTGCTGCGCCTCGATAGCTGGACAAAGGTGGAGCGCGCGCTCGCCGCCATCGACGCGGTGGAAGCGCTCGGCCTCGATCCGGCAGACGCCGCGCCCGATCACTGGCGGCACGTTCAAAACCGCCTGACCGCCGGTCTGGAGCCGCGCGATTACACGCCGGAACGACACGCCGCCTGGCTCAATCGCCGGAGGATCGAGCCATGACGCGGTTCGGCTACGTCATGGTGACGTATTTCGCGGCGATGGGCGTGGCCATCGCGGCGTTCATCCCGACGCCCACGAAACTGATCTGGAACGCCACCGCCAGCGCGCCCATCGGTTTCTACACCGTCGCACCCGCCGAGCGGATCGAGGTGCCCGAACTGGTCGCAATCATGCCGCCCGAACCGCTCGCCGACTTCATGGTCGAGCGCGGTTATGTCGGGCGCGGCGTGCCACTCCTGAAGCGCGTCCTCGGTTTGCCCGGACAGCGGGTTTGCCGCACCGGCCGCGCGATCACCGTCGATGGCGTGGAGATGGGCGAAGCGCTGGACCGCGACCGGATCGGCCGCGATCTGCCGGTCTGGCAGGGCTGCCGCGTCATCGGCGATAGCGAAATCTTCCTGATGAATTGGGAGGTCCGTGACAGTCTGGACGGCCGTTACTTCGGACCTATCCCCGCAAGTTCCGTCATCGGCCGGGCGCTCCCGCTCTGGACCGATGAGGAAGGCGACGGCCGCTACGAATGGCGCGCGCCGACGCAATGACCGCTTTCCCATCAGCGGTAGCGGAGCCCGCCGAAGGTCTTTTCAACCTCACCGCCAAGGAGACTGTCGTGCCACAGATCGGTCAATTCACCGCCGAAAACGAAAACTTCGTGGGCTGTGTTCATACGCTCACCCTTTACCGCGAACTGACCATTGTTCCCGCCGAACCATCGGACGCGGAGAACGCGCCCGCCTATCGCGTTCTTCACGGCGCAGAGGATGGCCCGGAGGTCGGCGCGGGCTGGAAGGAGGTCGGGGAAAAGGCCGGTGACTACATTTCGCTGGTCATCGACGATCCCGCCTTGCCGCAGCCGATCCGCGCCAACCTCTTCCAGAACAGCAACGACAAGACGGCGTGGTCGCTGCACTGGAGCCGCCCGAAGCCGCGCGGCGGGCGGGACTGAAAGCCATGCGCTATCGCGTCATCCCCGCGCTCAAAACCTTCATCCCGTTGTTCGCGGAAAAGCCGTCTCATCCCGTCGTCCCGCTCGGCCACCGGACGGCCGGCGCGCGCAGCGAAGGTCAGGGGCGGCCCCCGGCCGGCGCTTGCGCCTTGCCCTTGACCGCAGCGAGCACGCTGGCAGGCTGGAGGTCGAACGGAGGCAGGGAGATCGGGCGATATGCCGGTCTCCTGCTGGCTGGCGTGCTCGCGGTCGCAGCCTGCCCGGTCGCCGTATGGGCGCAGGCGGCGCCCGTTGCGCGCGTGAATCCCGCCGATCCGTATGCTGGCTTCATCACCGAAGCCTCGCACCGTTTCGGCGTTCCAGAGCACTGGATTCGCGCCGTGCTGCGCGCCGAGAGCGCGGGCGACGTGCGCGCAATCTCATCAGCCGGGGCGATGGGATTGATGCAGGTCATGCCCGACACCTGGGCGGGCCTGCGCGTCCGTCATGGCCTCGGTCGCGATCCCTACGACCCACGCGACAACATCATGGCGGGCGCGGCGTATCTGCGCGAAATGTGGGACCGCTACGGCAATGTCGCCGCGATGCTTGCGGCCTACAATGCCGGTCCCGGCCGCTACGACGAACATCGCACGACAGGTCGCGCCTTGCCCACCGAGACGCGCGCCTATGTCGCCGCGCTCGCGCCGGTCTTGGGCGGCTCGGCCGGGAGTGAAACACCCGCGCCAGCACCGCCACCGCCGCCCGACTGGCGCGCGGCTCCGCTCTTCGTCACGCGCTCGACCGACATGCGGACTGCCGCTACGCCGTCGTCCGAGGCGCAATCCGGCGACACCCGCGCGACCGTTCCGGTGCGCGATGCCGCCAATACGGAGCCGCCGTCCGGCAGCATATTCGTGGCCCGCGCCGACGACGGGAGTGCGCCATGAGAGGCGTATTCCCGCGCTCGGCGCGATCCGTTCCGGTGTTCAGCCAGGCAGGATTCTTCCTGTCTGGTATCCGGGTAGGAAGGGCAGAAGAGAAGGCAGGAAGGGAGGGCAAGATAAAGGAACATGGCACCACGGCGCCCATGTTCTCGAAATTATTGTTGTCTGCACACTGGTTAGGAGAGCCGCGAGCGGCACCCTGTATTTGGACGGCGCGAGCCGTGATTTTGCGCAAAGCCTTGGCTTTGCTGGGTTTCGACCGGCACCATAGCCGCCGAACGCCCGATTTTCCACGATTTTGGCCGGAGGCGCAGCCATGAGCGCCGACGATGAAAACCGCTTCCGACCGAAGCCCGGAGGCATCCGCGCCGATACCCCCAAGCTCGGCAAGGCGAAGAGCTTTCTGACGCAGGCGAAGAAACTCGCCCGCCAGCACAGCAACAGCCTGTCGCGGTCATCCGCATCATTCTCGCCACGCTCCAGATCGTCAGCCACCACAAAGGGCGGCGAGGCATCGCGGACGAGCGGCGGGCCGGGCCTCAAGCGTGGACGCGGCGCGACCTTCGTGCGTGCCCGCACCTTGTCGGGCGGCTGGAAGCACAGCACGCCGGGAATGCGCCGCGTCGTCGTGAAAACCCGCTATGTCCAGCAGGCCGGAAAGAACGGCAAGGCCGCTGCCCATCTGCGCTATATCCAGCGGGACGGTACGTCCCGCGACGGCGAGCGCGGCCAGCTTTATTCCGCCACCGAGGACCGCGCCGATGGCGATGCTTTCTTCGATCGCGGCAAGGAGGATCGGCATCAGTTCCGGTTCATCGTTTCGCCGGAAGACGGCGCGGATCTCACCGACCTGACCGCGCACACCCGCGACCTCATGCGCCAGATCGAAACCGACCTTGGCACCAAGCTCGATTGGGTAGCGGTCAATCACTACAATACCGGCCATCCCCATGTGCATGTCATCGTCCGGGGCAAGGATGACCTGGGCGAGAACCTGGTCATCAACGGCGACTATCTCGCCAACGGCATCCGCGAGCGGGCGAGCGAGTTGACCACGATGGAGCTTGGTCCCGTCACCGAGATCGAGCAGACGCGCAAGCTCTCGGCTGAAGTCGATCAGGACCGCTTCACCCGCATCGACCGGGCGATGACCGAGGAAGCCGATGAACGCTTCATCGACCTGCGCCATGAACCCGACGATCCGCGTCGCCAGTTCGACCGGACGCTGCGCCTGCGCCGTCTGGGCAAGCTGGAGCAGATGGGCCTCGCCACCGAACATGCGCCCGGCGTCTGGGAGTTGAGCGAACGGATGGAGCCGGCCTTGCGCGAGCTGGGCGAGCGCGGCGACATCATCCGCAATATGCACAAGGCGCTGAAGGCCGATGGATTGGAACGCGATCCGATGACGTTCCAGCTTCATGATGCCGCGCCCGAGACGCCCATAGTCGGCCGGGTCGTGGACAAGTATCTGACCGACGAGATGGGCGAGAACCTGACCGTGGTGGTGGACGGCATCGACGGCCGGACGCACCACTTTCCGGGCATCGACCCGGCCCGCGTCGAGGACGCCCGGATCGGCAGCGTCATCGAGATCGGCCCGGCCGATACGGCGCAGCGGCCATCCGACCGGACCATTGCATCCATAGCCGAGGACGGCGCCTATCGCCCGAGCCGCCATCTTGAACGGGCGAAGTTCGAGGGGCGCGTTCCGGGCGGCGACTATGAGGGCTTTGTCGATGCCCATGTGCGCCGGCTGGAAGCGTTGCGCCGTGCCGGGATCGTCGAGCGGATCGACGTCGACCAATGGCGCATCCCAGAGGACTTGGAGAGTCGCGCTGCCGCCTATGGTGCAGGCCGAAACCGGCAGGCCAGCATCCGCGTCATTTCGACCTTCAATCTGGAAAGCCAGATCGGGTCCGATGGTGCGACCTGGCTCGACCGGCGATTGGTTACGCCCGACGCATCGGATCTCGCACCGGCCGGGTTCGGCCAGCAGGTGCGCGAGGCGATGGACCAGCGCCGAGAGCATCATATCGAACAGGGTGACGCCAGCCGCGCGCGGGACGGCCGCATCTTCTACCGGCGCAGCCTCCTCGCCACGCTGCGGGAGCGCGAAGTCGCTCGCGCCGGCGCGGAAATGGCCGAGAGCAAGGCGCTGCCTTTTCGGGCGGCGGCGGACGGGGAGAAGATTAGCGGCAAGTTCACCGGGACGGTTCAGCTATCGAGCGGTAAGTTCGCCGTGGTCGAGCAGAGCCACGAGTTCACGCTTGTTCCGTGGCGGCCCCTCATCGACCGTCAGCTCGATCGCGAAGTCACAGGCATTGTGCAAGGCGGTTCGGTGTCGTGGCAGTTGGGGAAGCAGAGAGGGCTAAGTATTTAGGAGAGCCTGGGTTTCAGCGTGGCGACAAGCCAATCGACAAACACGCGTACCCGCTGAGAAAGATGGCGATTGTTGGGATACAGCACAGAAATGGGCGTTTCTGGCGGAGCAAACTCGGGTAGCACTTCTACAAGAGCGCCTGAGGCAAGATCATCCTCGAACCGACTGCGCGGCGCCTGCGCCAAGCCAAGTCCGAGACGTGCCGCCCCTGCATTCATATCCGCACCGGAAACCAGAACACGCGAAGGCAGCGCGACCTCGACGGCCCTTCCATCTACCGTGAACTCCAGCGGCATAACGCGGTCGGTGCGCGATGACACGAAGCCGATCATCGTGTGACCTTCGAGGGCGTCGGGTGACAACGGATTGCCATGCCTTGCCAGATAGTCCGGACTCGCGCAGGTGATTTCCCCCATGGCGCCTATAGGTCGTACGATCATGTCGCTGTCGGAGAGCTGCCCACTGCGGACGACGCAATCAACACCCTCACGCACCAGATCGACATAGCGCTCGCTTTCTCGGAGATGAACCGTGAGTAAAGGATGCTGGGCTAAAAAAGCAGGCAACGAAGGCAACAGCATCGTTCGTGCAAGGTTGCCGGCCACGTCAACCCGCAGCAGGCCAGTCACGGCGCCGCTCACACTCCTGTCGGCATCTTCGATGTCAGCGAGAATGGCCATGCAACGGCGATAGTATATTTCTCCCTCGACAGTCGGCTGGACATGCCGTGTGGTGCGCTGGAGCAGACGTGTGCCGAGCCGGCGCTCCAACTCCTTGATGGTTGCGGTCGCGACGGGGCGTGAAACGCCGACATCTGCGGCCGCCGCGCTGAAGCTGGCGCGCTCCACGATCCGCACGAATAATTCCATAGAGGACAATCTATCCATGGCGATTATTCTGTATGGCAAAACAGTATGGGCGGCAATCGCGATCTAATCCGTTCGGACCATGCATCTATATTGGGATCATCAATCTCAGGAGATCCTTATGACAGATCACGTTCCCATCGCATTGGTTACTGGCGGCAGCCGCGGCCTGGGCCGCTCCACCGTCGAAGCGCTCGCCCGTCGCGGCGTCACTTCGATCTTCACCTACAACACGAACAGGTCGGAAGCCGACAAGGTCGTCAGCCTGATCGAGAAAGCTGGCGGCAAGGCCGTAGCGCTCCAACTGGATACGAGTGATACCAGCAGCTTCGACGCATTTGTCATCAGCATCCAGCAGACACTCCAAGCTCTTGGCAGCGAGAAAATAGACTACCTCGTCAACAACGCCGGCAATTCCAGCGGCATGGGTTTCCTGAACGCGCAGGAAGAGGAATTCGATACGCTCTATCGGATTCATGTGAAGGGCGTTTTCTTCCTCACCCGGAAGCTTGCGCCCCTGCTCAGGGATGGTGGTCGTATCGTGAATATTTCATCGGGCCTGACGCGGATCATCATGGCGAACCGCGCCGCCTACGCCACGATGAAGGCTGCTGTCGAAACGATGACCAAATATATGGCGTTCGAGCTGGGCGAGCGACGGATCGCCGTTAATTGCGTTGCGCCCGGTGCTATTGCAACCGATTTCAGCGGCGGTGTCGTGCGCGATAATCCTGATGTCGCCAAGGCTATTGCCGGGATGACCGCTCTTGGCCGACCGGGCCAGCCAGACGACATCGGGCCGATGATTGCCTCGCTGCTGTCGGAGGATCATCGCTGGGTGAACGCACAGCGGATCGAGGTTTCCGGCGGAATGCGAATCTGAGGGGTTCGCCATTTTCGGTAACGACCCGGCCTGCGTCGAGAGACGGCTGGCCGGGGCCGAGCGGGCACTAAAGGCATCGTCGATTGTCCGCTGAGCTTCGTCAGTCGTTATTCGCCTCCGCAACGAGCCAGTCAACGAAACCGCGAACCAGACTTCCAGGATCGGCCTGACGGGGGATGACCGCGACATATCCCGTCCTCGGAACCCGGATGTCCGGCAGAGGCGTCATCAGCCTTCCGTTGGCAATGTCGATGTCCAGCATGGGAAGCGGGCCGATCCCGATGCCAAGCCCGTCTTCCGCCGCCTGGCGCGCCACGAAGAAGTGGTCAAATGTCTGACGCGGCAGTCCGACCAGGTGCTGGAGGTCTGCCGCTTCCAGCCAGTTCACCCAATCGCCGGGACGTGTTTCGCTGGCAAGCAGCGTATGCTCCTCAATGTCCGTCGGCTTGAGGATCGGGCGCTTGGCGAACAAGGCAGGGCTCATGATCAATGTATCCACGTCGTCCAGCACCGGAATGACATGGTGCTGGGGCCAGATATCAGCCCGTGCAACGCCGCGCCGGATCGAGAGATCAACGCCGCCGCGCAACTCTTCCTGCACGCAGGATACGGTCGTAACGACGACTTCGACATGTGGGTGATCGACATGATAGCGACCGAGCCGGGGGATGAGCCAGCGCATTGCCAGGCTGGTCGGGGCGCTCACGCGCAGGATGCGACGTGCCGTCGGGCGACCGCAGGCTTCTGCCGCGACCGCCAGACGGTCGAATGAAAGCCCGACCTCGGCGGCGAAGATTTTCGCCGTTGGCGTGGCGACCATGCGGCGGCCATCCCGCACGAACAGCCTCTGCCCCAGCCAGCCTTCCAACGCGGCGATCTGCCGGCTCACCGCGCCATGGGTGAGGCCGAGTTCACCTCCTGCCTCGGCATAGCTCCCCGTCCGGGCAGCCACTTCGAATATGCGCAGGGCATTCAACCCCACATTCTCCAAGTAAGTCGCTGATTTCGCTGTCGTAATCGTGATATTTCGCATATAAATCATGGCGTTGACGGCTGCGAGGGGCGCGTTTCATGGATCACCTGGAGGGTGCGGGCTTGGCGCGGGGAGATCGGGTTGATTTCGACCGCCGTGTGCGTCTGGAGTTCCGTGGTGCGCAGATCAGTTCAGACGGTGGCCTGCTGGTGATGCGCGAGCTTGATGACGTGCTCGGCCTGTCCAATCTGGCGTCGGAGGCGCTGCGAGACAGCCGCACCGGGAAGAACACGCTCCATCGGCTTGACGGATTGTTCCGGCAATCGGTGTTCGGACGACTGGCCGGATACGAGGATGTGAACGATGCCGACCGCTTGGCCCTCGATCCCGTGATGCGTCAGGTCGTTGGCGGCAGGGCCGTCGAGGCGCAAGCTGCTTCGGCATCGCAGATGGGACGGTTCGAGACCGAGACGCTGGCTCTGGCCGCGAACCGGGCGGCGCTGGCCGATCTGAACGGCCAATGGATCGACCGGTTTCATGACCGCAACGGGTTGAAATACATCGTGCTGGACATGGACAGCTCGGTCAGCCCCACCCACGGCGATCAGGAAGGTGCTGCCTGGAACGGGCATTTCGACTGCACCTGCTATCACCCCATCTTCTTGTTCAACCAGTTTGGCATGCTGGAGCGCTGCGCCCTGCGTAACGGCAATGTCCACAGCGCCGATGGCTGGCGGGATGTCCTTGATCCCGTCATTGCCCGATATGCTGGCCGCGACCTTGGTGGACGCTTCTTCCGGGCCGACGCTGCCTACGCGATCCCCGCGATCTATATGCGGCTGGAAGAAGCCAGGTTCTTCTACGCCATCCGTCTGCCCGCCAACGCCGTCTTGCGCGAGAAGATCGCGCATCGGCTGACACGGCCCGTGGGACGGCCTTCGCTGACCAAGGTCAAACGGTTCTTCGAGGACTTCGAGTATCAGGCGGCGTCCTGGGACAAGCCGCGCCGCGTCATCGCCAAGATCGAATGGCATCCGGGCGAGCTGTTCCCCAAAGTCGGCTTCATCGTCACCAACCTGCCGATGGAGCCAGACTGGGTGGTGAGGTTCTACAACCAGCGCGGCACCGCAGAGCAGCACATCAAGGAAGGCAAATATGCCTTTCGCTGGACGCGGCTGTCATGCCGGAAGTTCCGGCACAACGAGGTGCGGCTGCAACTGCACGCGCTGGCCTACAACCTGGCAACCTTCCTGCGCTGCATCGAACTGCCCGAGGCCATGGCGGACTGGTCGTTGACCAGCCTGCAACTCAAGCTGATCAAGATCGGCGCCCGCGTCGTCCGCCACGCCCGCGCCATTACCTTCCAGTTGGCCGAGGTCGCCGTCACCGGCCCGATGGTGCGGGCCGTCCTTGCCGCCATCCGCCGTCTTCGAACGCCTCCGTCATGCGCATGACCACGATCCATGCCCAAGCTGAACGAAAGCGGCAGGACAGGTCCGTCTGCCGCGCGGAAAAGCGGCTCTGCCGGGCCAGAATGCTGCGGGTTCGAGGCTTGATCCACCCGACTTCGGCCGTTTGCGCGACGACAGACACCGCTCGGGGCGAAAAACGCTTGCCCAGCGAGCAAAATCAGGCGATCTTGAAGTCAAGCGGCAGGCCACTTGGGAAATGTCGGATGATGCAGCGAGCTTGTGCTATAATTCTTGGGCAATTATCGTGTGGTCTGGCTTTTAAGTTCCCGGGCCACATGCCTCATGTTCTCAAAAAAATAAACTTAACACGATGGATTACAAATAATGCCCCTCAAAGCAATCGCTTTTGACGCCTATGGGACCCTATTCGATGTTTATTCGGTTAGCTCCATGGCCGAGGAGCTGTTTCCCGGAAAAGGCGCGCAACTGGCTGCTCTCTGGCGTGACAAACAAATCGAATACACCCGCTTGCGCACCCTTTGCCACCAATACGCGGACTTCTGGCAGGTGACAGGCGACGCGCTGGATTATTCTTTTACGGCACTGGGCCTAGATCTGGCGCCTAGCTCACGAAACCGCCTGATGGGGCAATACGCCTCAACGGGGGAAGACGGCGCATCCTGTATCCGTGAGAAAAGCGAACGATATGCGTGAGCAAATCCATACTAGTCGATGAAAGCTCACACGTATACCGTCGAATGATAAGATGGCCAGACATGGCAAGGTAAAAAAAGCATTCTAGGCAGACCAGTGAGAGATGAACCGCAGCAATCGATGGAATAATCAAAAACGTAGCCTCGTCGGAGCAAGCCTCGCACATGCCCTGCATGATGGATACACCGACTCCCTTTATGCCTTTATGCCGGTATGGCAGGCGCAGTTCGGGCTGTCCTATGCGGCTCTTGCCGTTATCCGTGCCCTCTACTACGCGACCATGGGCGGCCTTCAGCTACCCGCCAACCGACTCCTTAGCGGCTGGTCGCCACGCGCAGCGCTGATCCTCTCCACAGCTATCGCGGCAGCCGGCCTTGGGATTATGGCTCTGCCATTGGGGCTGACGGGGCTCTGTGTCGGCCTCGTCGTGGCCGGCATTGGATCGAGCATTCAGCACCCCCGGGCCTCCCTCCTTGTCACCGACAGTTATGGGGATGCCGCGCGACGCCCCCTCGGTATCTATAATTTCGCGGGCGATCTCGGAAAGGCCGTCTTGCCGGCGCTTGTCGCATTGCTGCTGACGGTTCTGGCATGGCGGCCAGTGCTCGGATTGATGGCAATGCTCGGAGCCGCTTTGATCTTGACTCTGGCTCGGCTGGTGCCGCCCGTTTCCGTCGCCACGGAAAGCAAGAGACAGGCGACCATCAGCCGCCGACGCAGCGGTTTTCGTATTCTCACAGTGATCGGCGGCTTCGATACCGCCACCCGCATGGGGTATCTCCTGTTCCTTCCCTTTCTTGTTCAGGGACGTGGTGGCGGGCTTCCAACGGTCGGCATCGCTCTAGCCCTGCTGTTTATCGGTGGAGCGTTCGGGAAAGCAGTTTTCGGCGGGCTTGGAGAAAGGCTGGGCGTCGTCAGGACCGTGATGGTAGCCGAGGCCATGACCGCCTCGCTGATCGTCGCGACGATGTTCACGCCGCTGCCCTTGACGCTCATCCTGCTGCCGCTGCTCGGCATTGTTCTCAACGGCACATCGTCGGTGCTCTACGGCACCGTGCCTGAACTGTCGGACGGCGATACCGGTCGAGCTTTCGCAATCTTCTATACGAGCGTTATCGGTTCCGGTGGTCTCGCCCCGATCCTTTATGGCGCAATCGCCGATCACAGCAACCGAACGATCGGCGTTTTTGCGGCGGCTGCCACCGCCGTTCTGATCATTCCGCTCGTACTGGCGCTAGCCCCCCACCTGCGAAGTCCGGCAGCCGAGATCACAACGGTCGCATAAACCATTCTGAAGCTCAAATAACCGGCCGGCTCCTGACCGGCCTCATTCAATCCCAGAGAAAGGCCAGGAAATGAATACCGTTTCGCCGACACCGCTGATGCTGATAACCGGAGGAAGCCGTGGCGTGGGCGCTGCGACGGCGCGGCTTGCCGCTGCCAGAGGCTATGATGTCGTCCTCACTTTCGTTTCCAATGAGGCCGCCGCTCATGCGGTCACAGCGGATGTGGAAGCAGCCGGGCGCCGGGCTGTGGCCGTACAGGCAGATAGTGCCGATCCCGAGCAAATCACCCAGCTTTTCTCCGTGATCGACCGGGAGTTTGGCCGGATCGATGTGCTGGTGAACAATGCCGGGATCATTGCGCAGCAGTCCCGCCTGGAAAACCTCGGCTTCGAGCGCATGCAACGGATATTCGCGGTCAACGCGATCGGCCCGATGCTCTGCGCCCAGCAGGCGGCTAGGCGGATGTCCACCCGCCACAACGGGCGGGGTGGTGTCGTGATCAACATTTCGTCGGCATCGGCCCGGCTCGGCAGCCCGAACGAATATGTCGACTACGCGGCCTCCAAGGGTGCCCTGGAAACATTCACCATCGGCTTCTCAAAGGAAGTTGCGCGGGAGGGAATACGCGTATGCTGCATTCGTCCCGGCCACATCTATACCGAGATGCACGCCAGCGGCGGAGAGCCGGGGCGAGTGGATCGGGTCAGGGACACGATCCCCATGGGAAGGGGTGGCCAACCGGAAGAGGTCGCCCGCGCGATCGTGTGGCTGTCGAGTGACGAAGCCTCCTTCATCACCGGAACATTTCTCGATGTCACCGGGGGCAAGTGAACAACGGAGCTGTGCGGCGAGCTGTTGGCGCGCTCTGTCGGCGTGCGAACGGGGGCGACGTGAACGAGTCCGCGGCGACAGTGCCCCCAGAGGCGGCGTAGCGTGGAATTGGCTCAGCACGTCGGCGTCAGGATGTCTTCGGAGGCAGTAGTCGGCAGGTGACCCTCAGGTGGTGAAGACTTGAATAACCTAACAAACCGGTTTATACGGTTTGCATGATCAACGTAGATGAATTCCGATTCAATTCTGGCCGTATTGCCTTGGATCTTCCGGCAACCGTCCGTCGCAGGGCTTCCGAGCCGCAAGACGTGCTGGCGTCATCAGGCGCACCGGCTCGTTGGCTGCGCGATGCTGGTCTGAGCCATGAGTTGCTGGCACTTTCCCCTGAGCAGACGTCCGACCTCGAAAAGCTCCGGGAAGCGATATGGGCAGTTGCCGATGCGGCGGCCGCCGAGCGCGATTTGCCCGCAGATGCGGTCGCAACGCTGAACGAAATGGCGGCGCTCCCATTGGCGGTGCCGAAACTCGATGCGAAGTCGGTGACGGTAAAGCTGTTTGCCGACGATCCATTCCAGACAGCACTCGCAACAATTGCGAGGGATGCGATCGACCTACTCGGCAGCCCCCTACGGACACGCATCAAGGCGTGTGAGCAGCCTGATTGCCGAATGCTCTTCCTCGACACTTCCCGCAGCTCGCGGCGGCGCTGGTGTTCAATGGATCGGTGCGGAAGCCGAGCCAAGGGGGCGGCTTTTCGCGCCCGCAACAGGCAGGACGCTCATGAGCATTGATGTCAGCCAAAATGGTCGATTGAGCATCGGCGGCCATCAAATCGCATATACGCACTTGGGGAATGGTCCCAAGATTGCGCTTATTCACGGAATTCCGACCAGTCGTCATCTCTGGCGGAAGATCATTCCCGCTCTCGTCTCGGCTGGTAGGGAGGTCATCGCGCTTGACCTTCTCGGCTATGGTGAAAGTGACAAGCCGCTGGTTGCCGACCTCGGTATACAGGGTCAATCCGATATCGTTGTGCAGGCGCTGTTAGCGCTTGGCTGGGCACGGGGAACGCTCGTTGGCCACGACATTGGCGGTGGTATCGTTCAACTGATTGCCGTCGATCATCCTGAAATCATCGAACGGCTCATCCTCGTCGATTCCATCGTCTACGATTCCTTTCCCGAGCCGGGTATCGCCAGACTGAAGGACCCCGTCTGGGACGGCATCCTCGAAGCGCCCGACTTCGATCTGAAGAAGGGGTTAGCTAAAGGATTTGCCCGCGGAATGGTCCATCCCGACAAGATCACGTCAGAACTGATCGAAGCCTACGAGCGCCCCTTCCGGGGCGTTGAAGGGAGGCGTGCCTATTTACGGGTGGCACGCGGGCTGCGGACGGAGGATCTTTCGTCGCGGATGGATGCCGTCGAGAGATTGGAGGCCCCCACACTCGTTATCTGGGGCGACAATGATGTGTTCCAGCCGAAAGCGCTTGGCGAACGTCTGGCCCGGACAGTGGCAAATGGCCAGTTCGAAGTCATAGAACAGGCCGGGCATTTTCTGCCGGAAGATGCGCCCGAAGCTCTTGCCGAACTTATTACAAAATTCACCACACCCGGCAAGGGAGCATAATCATGGCCACGCGGTCGCAACCTACGCCGGTTTCTCAGGTACCGTTTTTTATAACACTGATTGCATCAACCTTTCTGATGGGGTCCAGCTTCGTCGCAGGGAAAATCCTGATCCAGCAGGGTTTTCCGACGATGATGCTGGTGGGATGGCGTTTTCTCGTCGCAGCGCTCGCCACTCTCCCTTTGGTCCTTCTCGACAAGGGCAGCCTCAGACAGGCACTTTTTCCGCGCCGAGTTGGTCTGCGTGACCTTTCTCTGGTGATCCTTATTGGACTGGTCCAGACGGCAGCGGTCATGGGGCTACTCTTCTGGGCAATGCAGTTCGTATCCGCGTCCACCGCCGCCATTTTGCTTTTCACCAATCCGATCTGGGTCGCGGTGCTGGGTCGGTTCTTTCTCGGCGAGAAGCTCCACCGTGGAAGATTGGCCGGCCTTTTCCTCGGCGCCATCGGTGTCGGTCTCGCGATAGGTCTCGGGCCAGACATGCTCTCCGGTGGCGAAACCTTGATCGGCGAAATCATCGGCCTCGCATCCGCCCTTTGCTGGGCGACAGCGACGATCATCAACAAGCGCGCCAATCTGCCGTTTGGTCCATGGGGGTTAAGCTTCTGGCAGATGCTGATCGGCTCGATCGCCGTTCTGGGCCTTGCATACGGCACGGTCGAACAGTGGCCCACAGCCGTCACGAGGGAGCAGTGGGGTTGGTTCTTCTGGCTTGCGATCCCCGCCTCAACAGGCTCCTTCGGCTTGTGGTTCGTAGCGTTGAACAAGGGGGGAGCAACAAAGACGAGCGGCTTCCTTTTCCTGGCCCCTTTGTTCACGGTTATTCTGTCTTACTTCATACTCGGCGCCACGCTCTCCTGGCTCCAAGCCTGTGGAGGTATTCTGATCAGCATCGCGTTATGGCTGGTCAACAGCGAGCTTCCCGCGAGAAACCGCCGCGAACGCCGCGATGAAGTGATCACGGAGGGCCAACCATGATGCGCCATCCGTGGAGTGAGATATCGGCAAGCCGTCATTGGGTTGACGCAAAGCATAATCAAATTTTGATCACGAAAATCGATCCGCCTGAATGTCGTTGCATTCGTAGCTGCTACAGCATCCTCTTGTTAAAGAACTACGCCTCCGCTGATGAAGCGTGACGTTCAGCTTGGCGGTGAACGACATGCGAAGGAGACAGAGAAAAGAACCCGAAATAGGATCTCCTCTTTCGATCCTTCGAAGCCGCGTCCCCATGATCGCCCTGATCCAGGCACTCGCCGTTGCTGAGTATCTCAGCTTCAATCGTGCCGCGCTCGCGCTCGGCACAAGTCAATCGAGCGTCAGCGCTCGGATAAAGGCGCTGGAGGAAGACCTTGGCATCGTTCTCTTCGACCGCAACACGCGAGGCGTCCGCCTGACCGAAGCCGGACGCCGCTTCGTCGATCAGGTCGGTGAGGCCATGGGCATCCTCGACCGCGCCATCAAGATCGCCGGGATGCAAGCGCGCGGCGAGGCCGGAGAACTTCGCATTGGCGTGCATGCGCTCACCCCTGGCTGCTTTCTCGACCGGCTATTGGAGCAGTTCCACACCGACCATCCCGGTATCCGGCTGCACGTTGTCGAGGGAACGGCTAGAGACGCCCAATTCATGATCCGCGAAGGCAGGCTCGATGTCGCCTTCATGGCCTGCACCCATCAAATTCCCGACCTTAATTCCCGGGTGATCTGGCGCGACCGCCTGATGGTTGCGCTGCCGGTCAAGCATCCTCTGGCGGCACAATCGGATGTGGAATGGCTTCACCTTGCGGACGAAACTTTCCTCGTCCGTCATAGCGGCACCGGCCCACAGGTTCACGACCTTATAGTGGCGCGGGCGGCCGGCAAATGGCTAACGCCAACAATCCAGCGTTTTGATGTTGAGCGCAGCACCCTGCTGTCTATGGTAGCGATCGGACACGGAATTTCGCTTTTCGTCGAGGAAGGCGCAGCGGACAGCACGGCGAATGTCGCTTTCCGGCCGATCCGGGACGAGCCTGAAACGATCCCATTTTCGGCTGTCTGGTCGCCGTCCAATCGCGCGCCCGCGCTTCTCAAGTTGCTCGCGCTCACGACGAACATACGCTGATCTTTCCGCTGATCTTTCCGCTGACCGAATCGCAACCAATCCACTAGCACAGTGCTGGAAGAGTGCCGCGGCAACCCGTCCTATTTGCCGCCGATAGTATCCTATAGCCCTCCGGCAATGCCTTTGCTGTTGCAGACCCGATGATTGCCTATTCTCTGATCGGCTCCGTCTCTCTTGCCGATTGGAGCCTGTATGCGTGGAGGCCGAATACTCTGGGGGCAGATTGCCGTTGTCTTCGCCATTGTCATGGTGATGACCTGGGCCGCAACGCAATGGGTAGCCTTTCGCCTCGGCTTCCAGTCCCAGCTTGGTCCGCCGTGGTTCGATCTGGCCGGATGGCCGTTCTACTATCCGCCCGCCTTCTTCTGGTGGTGGTTCTCCTTCGACGCTTATGCACCCGCGATTTTCATGGAAGGCGCGGCCATTGCCACGTCCGGCGGTATTTTTGCCATCGCCGCCGCCATCTTCATGTCGATCATCCGGGCACGCGAAGCCCGCAATGTCGCCACCTACGGCTCGGCGCGATGGGCGGAAGATCGCGAGATTCGAGCCGCCGGTCTGCTCGGCCCGGATGGCGTCCTGCTCGGCCGATACGATCGCGACTATCTGCGCCATGACGGGCCGGAGCATGTCCTTTGCTTCGCCCCCACGAGGTCCGGCAAGGGCGTCGGCCTCGTCGTGCCGACGCTGCTGACCTGGCCGGGAAGCTGCATCGTCCATGACATCAAGGGCGAGAACTGGACCCTGACGGCGGGATTCCGGGCGAAGCACGGCCGCGTGCTGCTGTTCGATCCCACGAATGCGAGGTCGTCCGCCTACAACCCGTTGCTGGAGGTGCGGCAGGGCGAATGGGAAGTCCGCGACGTGCAGAATATCGCGGACATCCTGGTCGATCCCGAAGGCAGTCTCGATAAGCGCAACCATTGGGAAAAGACCAGCCACAGCCTGCTTGTCGGCGCGATCCTGCACGTCCTCTATGCCGAGCCGGACAAAACCCTGTCCGGCGTCGCCAATTTCCTGTCCGATCCCCGCCGCCCGGTCGAGGCGACCTTGCGTGCGATGATGGACACGCCTCATCTGGGCGAGGCTGGCGTTCATCCCGTCATCGCCTCGTCGGCGCGCGAACTGCTGAACAAGAGCGAGAACGAACGGTCGGGCGTGCTGTCCACCGCCATGTCGTTCCTCGGCCTTTACCGCGATCCGGTCGTGGCCCGCGTCACGGATCGTTGCGACTGGCGGATTGCCGACCTGGTCGGCAGCCGCCGTCCGGTGACGCTCTACCTTGTCGTTCCGCCGTCCGACATCAACCGCACCAAACCGCTGATCCGGCTCATCCTCAACCAGATCGGCCGCAGGCTGACCGAGGAACTGACGCTATCCGGCAAGCGGCATCGCCTGCTCATGATGCTGGACGAGTTTCCCGCGCTCGGCCGTCTCGACTTCTTTGAATCGGCGCTCGCCTTCATGGCGGGCTACGGCCTCAAGTCCTTCCTGATCGCCCAATCGCTCAACCAGATCGAGCGCGCCTACGGGCCGAACAACAGCATCCTCGACAACTGCCATGTGCGCGTCGCCTTCGCCACGAACGACGAGCGCACCGCCAAGCGCGTGTCGGACTCGCTCGGCACAGCAACCGAGATGCGAGATTCCACCAACTATGCCGGCCATCGCCTCGCGCCCTGGCTCGGGCATCTGATGGTCTCGCGGCAGGAAACAGCGCGGCCGCTGCTGACGCCGGGCGAGATCATGCAGCTTCCACCCGCCGATGAAATCGTCATGGTCGCGGGAACGCCACCGATCCGGGCGAAGAAGGCCCGGTATTTCGAGGATGCACGATTACAGGAGCGCATCCTGCCGCCGCCCGAGTTGCCGTCCGTCCTACCGACGAAACCGGCAACCGACGACTGGACGAGCCGCGTCATCGTGGCGGCGGACCATACAACGGCGAGTGCCGCCAGTGGGGCCGAGGGCGATTCCGACAATGCCGGCATCCGCCGCGAGCCGGAATTGCCCGAGCATGAGGAAATCGTCCCGCCGCCCCCATCGCCCGTCCAGGAGTTCGACATTCTGGACGACGAGCCGGACGTCGATGCCGCCAAGGCCAGCACCATCCGCCAGCGCATGCGGATGATCGCCCGGCAAGCGTCGATGAACCCCGATGACGGCATAGAGCTTTGAGAGGCCGCCCATGACGACGCGCACCCGCATGAATGTCTATTTCGACCCGGAACTGCTCAAACAGGTCGAGGCGCTATCGCTGCGCCGACAGGTCTCGAAGTCTGCTATCGTCGAGGCGGCGGTCGCATCCTTCCTGTCGGGCGACACATCGGATCGGCTGGAAGCGGCCATGTCGCGCCGCCTCGACAAGATCGGCCGGCAGATCGGCACGCTGGACGAAGATCTCGCCGTGCTCGGCGAGACCCTCTCCTTGTTCGTTCACTTCTGGCTGACGATGACCCCGCCATTGCCGGATAGCGCCAAACAGTCCGCACGGATCAAGGGCAACGAGCGGTTCGAGGGCTTCATGCAGAATCTCGGCCGCAGGCTTGCGACCGGCGATAGGTTCCTGAAAGAGCTATCGCGCGACATGGATTCGCTTCATGACAGTCCTCCGCAAGATCAGACCAAGACCGATGGTGACGCTGCCTAGATTTTCAACCCATCCTATTTGCCGCCGATAGCCGCCGATCACCGCATCCTCTTAGATACTTGTTGAATCGGCCTGATTTCAGGCTCTTTTAATCGACCCCGTTGCGGGGTCCGTCTGTTGCGCCCCGCCCGAGATGGGGCCGACATGACGACACATCACCAGAAACCGGAGGCGATTGCACGGGGCGCGCGGATGCTGCGCACAGCGCTTGGCGCGTCCATCGCACGGTTTCTGGAAGACCCGGCCGTCATCGAGGTGATGCTGAACCCAGACGGCCGCATCTGGATCGACCGGCTGTCCGAGGGTCTGGCCGATACGGGCGAGATGCTGTCCGCCGCCGATGGCGAGCGTATCGTCCGCCTGGTCGCGCACCATGTCGGCGCGGAAGTTCACGCCCGATCCCCGCGCGTGTCGGCGGAACTACCTGAAACCGGCGAACGGTTTGAAGGCTTGTTGCCGCCCGTCGTCGCAGCACCGGCCTTTGCCATCCGCAAGCCCGCCGTCGCGGTGTTCAGCCTCGACGACTATGTGGCGGCGGGCATCATGTCGGCCGATCAGGCCGAAACGCTGCGCGAAGCCGTCCAGTCCCGCGCCAACATCCTCGTCGCGGGCGGCACGTCCACCGGCAAAACGACTCTCACCAACGCGCTGCTGGCCGAGGTGGCGAAGACGCAGGATCGCGTCGTCATCATCGAGGACACGCGCGAACTGCAATGCGCCGCGCCGAACCTCGTCGCCATGCGGACCAAGGACGGCGTGGCGACGCTCTCCGATCTTGTGCGGTCTTCGCTGCGCCTGCGCCCCGACCGCATCCCCATCGGCGAGGTGCGCGGCTCGGAAGCCCTCGACCTGCTTAAAGCCTGGGGAACGGGGCACCCCGGCGGCATCGGCACCATCCATGCCGGCAGCGGCATCGGCGCGCTACGCCGCCTCGAACAGCTCATTCAAGAGGCTGTCGTCACCGTCCCGCGCGCGCTGATCGCGGAGACCATCGACCTTGTTGCCGTCCTCGCCGGACGCGGTTCCGCGCGCCGGCTCGCCGAACTCGCCCGCGTCGAGGGGCTGGGACCGGACGGCGACTACCGCATCACGCATCCCAGCGCCTTGGCAACCACCCCGAAAGGAGACCCATCATGATCCCCACACTTTCACGCGCCTGCCGCTTCATGGCGACATCGGCGGCAACCGTTTCCATCAGCCTGATGCTCGCCCCGGCCGCTCATGCCTCCGGCTCGTCGATGCCGTGGGAAGCGCCCCTGCAATCCATCCTTCAGTCGATCGAGGGGCCGGTCGCCAAGATCATCGCGGTGATCGTGATTATCGCCACTGGCCTCGCGCTCGCTTTCGGCGACACGTCGGGCGGCTTCCGTCGCTTGATCCAGATCGTGTTCGGCCTCTCGATCGCCTTCGCCGCCAGCTCGTTCTTCCTCAGCTTCTTCAGCTTCGGCGGCGGGGCGCTCATTTGATGGCGGGCGGCCTCGAACAACTCGACGCGGTGCCGGGGTTTTCCGTCCCCGTCCACCGGGCGCTGACCGAGCATATCCTGCTCGGCGGCGCACCGCGCTCCATCGCCATCATGAACGGGACGCTGGCCGGAGCCGTGGGTCTCGGCCTGCGCCTCTGGCTGGTCGGCCTCGCCATCTGGGCCATCGGCCACTTCGCCGCCGTGTGGATGGCCAAGCGCGACCCGCTCTTTGTCGAGGTGGGCCGCAGGCATCTGCGCATCCCCGGTCATCTGTCGGTGTGAGGGCGCGGCCATGATGAACCTTGTCGAATACCGCCGCACCGCCAGCCGTCTCGCGGATTTCCTGCCTTGGGCCGCACTTGTCGGCTCCGGCGTCGTCTTGAACAAGGACGGCTCGCTCCAGCGCACCGCGAAGTTTCGCGGTCCCGATCTGGATTCCGCCGTCGCGGCCGAGCTGGTTGCGGTCGCAGGCCGCATCAACAACGCCGTCCGCCGTCTCGGATCGGGCTGGAGCATTTTCGTCGAGGCGCAGCGCAGCGAAGCCGCGACCTATCCCGACAGCCAATTTCCTGAAGCCGCATCCGCGCTGCTCGACGCTGAGCGCAAGGCAGGTTTCGAGGAAGCCGGAGCGCATTTCGTGTCGGGCTATTTCCTCACGTTCCTCTGGCTGCCTCCTGCCGAGGACACCGCCCGCGCCGAAACCTGGCTCTATGAGGGCCGCGAGCAATCCGGTGTGGATCCATGGGAACTGCTGCGCGGTTTCATCGATCGCACCGACCGCGTGCTGGCGCTGCTCGACGGCTTCATGCCCGAATGCCGTTGGCTCGATGACGCCGGCACGCTGACCTATCTCCACTCCACCATTTCGACCAACCGGCATCGCGTGCGCGTGCCGGAGGTGCCGATGCACCTCGATGCGCTGCTCGCCGACCAGCCCCTGACCGGCGGGCTGGAACCGCGCCTGGGCGACCAGCATCTGCGCGTCCTGACCATCATCGGCTTCCCGACCGCGACGACGCCCGGCCTGCTCGACGAGATGAACCGGCTGCCGTTCCCCTATCGGTGGAGCACCCGCGCCATCCTGATGGACAAGACCGACGCGACCCGGTTGCTGACCAAAATACGCCGCCAATGGTTCGCCAAGCGCAAGAGCATCGCCGCGATCCTCAAGGAAGTCATGACCAACGAAGCGTCGGCGCTTGTCGATACTGACGCAGCCAACAAGGCCGCCGACGCAGACATGGCCTTGCAGGAGTTGGGCGCGGACGTGGCGGGCATGGCCTACGTCACGGCCACCATCACCGTCTGGGATGCCGATCCGCGCATCGCCGACGAGAAGCTGCGGCTCGCCGAAAAAATCATTCAGGGCCGCGACTTCACCGCGATGCCTGAAACCGTCAACGCCGTCGATGCCTGGCTCGGCTCGATCCCCGGGCATGCCTACGCCAACGTCCGGCAGCCGCCGGTCTCGACGCTCAACCTCGCCCACATGATCCCCCTGAGCGCCGTGTGGGCGGGGCCGGAACGGGGAGGCCCGAGTAGTGATGGGCATTTCAGCGCGCCCCCGCTGTTCTTCGGCAAGACCGAAGGCTCGACCCCGTTCCGGTTTTCCCTTCATGTCGGCGACGTGGGCCACACCCTCGTCGTTGGCCCGACCGGCGCGGGCAAGTCCGTGTTGCTGGCGCTCATGGCCTTGCAGTTCCGCCGCTACGAGCAAGCGCAGGTCTTCGCCTTCGACTTCGGCGGCAGCATCCGGGTCGCATCGCTCGCCATGGGCGGCGACTGGCACGACCTGGGCGGCGGACTGACGGAGGGGGACGAAGCATCCGTCTCGCTCCAGCCGCTCGCTCGCATCGACGACACCTATGAACGCGCCTGGGCCGCCGACTGGATCGCCGCGATACTCGGCCGCGAGGGCGTGCCCATCACGCCCGAAACCAAGGAATATATCTGGACGGCGCTGACATCGCTCAGCACCGCTCCGGCCGGGGAACGCACCATCACCGGCTTCACGGTGCTGCTGCAATCCAACGATCTGAAACAGGCATTGCGACCCTATTGCATCGGCGGAGCCTATGGCCGGCTGCTCGACGCAGAGACCGAACAGCTTGGGCATGCGGATGTGCAGGCGTTCGAGATCGAGGGCCTTGTCGGCACCGGCGCGGCTCCGGCCGTGCTCGCCTATTTGTTCCACCGGATCGGCGATCGGCTCGACGGGCGGCCGACGCTGCTCATCATCGACGAAGGCTGGCTGGCGCTGGACGACGAGGGATTTGCCAACCAGCTTCGGGAATGGCTGAAGACGCTCAGGAAGAAGAACGCCAGCGTCATCTTCGCTACGCAGTCGCTATCGGACATCGACGGCAGCAACATCGCGCCCGCCATTATCGAAAGCTGCCCGACGCGGCTGTTGCTGCCGAACGAACGCGCCATCGAACCGCAGATCACGGCCATCTATCGCCGTTTCGGGTTGAATGACCGGCAGATCGAAATCCTCGCGCGGGCGACGCCCAAGCGGGATTACTACTGCCAGAGTCGCAGGGGAAACCGCCTGTTCGAGCTTGGCCTGTCCGAAGTCGGCCTCGCGCTTTGCGCCGCTTCGTCCCAATCCGACCAGACCGCCATCGAGCGCATCGTCGCCGAGCATGGCCGCGACGGCTTCCTCGCGGCGTGGCTGCGCCTGCGCGGCGTCGATTGGGCGGCCGACCTCATCCCCGATCTCACCAATCTCATCCACCGTCCGGACACCGCGCCGGCCGCTCTGGACACCCCCAAAGCAAAGGAGACCCTTTCATGATCCGTGTTCCCGTTCGGCGCATCGCTGGCGCTTCGGCACTGGCGCTCGCACTCGCCATGCCGGTCGCGTTTTCGCCGCTTATAGTCACGCCAGCGGCCGCGCAGTGGATTGTCTACGACCCGAACAACTATGCGCAGAATCTGCTTACCGCCGCGCGCACGCTCCAGCAGATCAACAACCAGATCACGAGCCTTCAGAACGAAGCGACCATGCTCATCAATCAGGCCCGCAATCTGGCGAGCCTGCCATATTCCTCGCTCCAGCAGCTCCAGCAGAACGTGAGCCGCACGCAGCAGCTTTTGAGCCAGGCGCAGAACATCGCCTTCAATGTCCAGAACATCGACAAGGCGTTCCAGCAGCAATATGGCAACGTGTCGATGTCGGCGACCGAGCAGCAGCTCGTTACCAGCGCCCGCTCGCGCTGGCAGAACACGGTCGGCGGCTTGCAGGACGCCATGCGCGTGCAGGCCGGCGTCGTCGGCAACATCGACACCAACCGCACGCAGATGTCCGAGCTTGTCGGCCAGAGCCAGTCGGCGACCGGTGCGCTTCAGGCGACGCAGGCTGGCAACCAGCTTCTCGCTCTCCAGTCGCAGCAGCTTTCAGACCTTGTGGCGCTTCTCGCCGCGAACGGCCGGGCGGGCGCGCTGACCGAGGCCGAACGCGCGACCGCCGCCGAACAGGGGCGCATCCAGCGCGAGCGGTTCCTGACGCCGGGCAATGGCTACCAGCCCGGCAACGCGCAGATGTTCAACAACGGCAACTGAGGGCGCGGCCATGGACGGCAAGATGCTGGCCCGGCTGGGTGCAATCATATTCGTGGCGATCGCCATCACCGCGACGGCCATCGAGATGACCCGCAAGGAAGATGCGCCGGCATCGCCGCCGAGTCTTGTCCAGCCCGAACGCGACCCGCTGCGTGAAGGGCAGCGCCGGTGCCAGCAGCTTGGGACAACGGCCGCCAGCGACGCGGAATGCTTAGCGGTCTGGGCCGAAACCCGCGACCGTTTCCTTGGCCGCTCGCCTGCGCCCGCCGCGCCGACCTCCAGCGAAGGGCGGTGATGCATGGGCGGTGCGGGCGTCATCGACAATTTCCTCGGGGTCTTCACCCGATATATCGACTCCGGCTTCGGCCTGCTCGGCGGCGAGGTGGCGTTCATCGCCACGACGCTCATCGTCATCGACGTGACGCTCGCCGCACTGTTCTGGAGCTGGAACGCCGATGACGACATCATCGCCCGGCTTGTGAAGAAGACGCTGTTCGTCGGCGTGTTCGCTTATCTCATCGGCAACTGGAACAACCTCGCAAAGATCGTCTTCGACAGCTTCGCCGGCCTGGGGCTGAAAGCGTCCGGCACCAGCTTCACCGCGCAGGATCTGATGCGGCCCGGCAAGGTAGCGCAGACCGGCCTCGATGCAGCCCGCCCGCTGCTCGACTCCATTTCCGACCTGATGGGCTGGGTGGCGTTCTTCGAGAACTTCATCCAGATCGCCTGCCTGCTGTTCGCCTGGGCGCTGGTCATCCTCGCCTTCTTCATCCTCGCGATCCAGCTTTTCGTGACGCTGATCGAGTTCAAGCTGTCCACGCTCGCCGGGTTCGTGCTGATCCCGTTCGGCCTGTTCGGCAAGACCGCCTTCATGGCCGAGCGCGTGCTTGGCAATGTCATTTCGTCCGGCATCAAGGTTCTGGTGCTGGCCGTCATCGTCGGCATCGGCTCGACGCTGTTCTCGCAATTCACGCAAGGCTTCGGCGGCCGGACCCCGAGCATCGACGACGCCATGGCTGTCGTGCTGGCGGCGCTGTCGCTGCTCGGCCTCGGCATCTTCGGACCCGGCATCGCCTCCGGTCTCGTTTCCGGCGGTCCGCAACTTGGGGCAGGCGCAGCGGTCGGCACCGGTCTGGCGGCCGGCGGCATGGTGCTCGCCGGCGGCGCTGCCGCAGGCGGTGCGGCCGGTCTCGCCGTCAAGGGTGGCGCTGTCGCCATGTCCGGCGGAGCCGCGGCCGTTCGGGGCGGCTCTGCCGCAGCAGGTGCGGCGAGCGCAGCCTATAGCGTCGGCTCGCTCGGCCAGTCGGGCGCGGCAGGCGTCGCATCCGGCCTTGGCGGCGTTGCCCGCGCCGCAGGCTCTGCCGCCGTATCGCCTCTGAAGCGAGCCGCTTCCAAAGGATCCGAAAGCGTCAAGTCCAGCTTCTCCGGTGGCGCGCGCGCGGCCTTTGGTGTGACGGGCGGCTCATCCACCGCAGGCGCGGTCGAGGGGGCAAGCGCAGCGCCCACAGCAGCGTCTTCCCCCGCTGGCAGTCCCCCGGCCTGGGCGCAGCGGATGCGGCGCTCACAGTCTCTCAGCCACGGCACCGCCATGGCCGCCCATGCGGTTCGCTCGGGCGACAGCCACGGCGGCGGCTCCTCCGTCAATCTTTCCGAAAGTGACCGCTCATGAGCATCTTCAAACGACCAGCCACCCACTACGGCAAATCGCCGGAACCCGAGACGCCATACCAGAAGGCCGCACAGGTCTGGGACGAACGGATCGGCTCGGCACGCGTGCAGGCTCGCAACTGGCGTCACATGGCGTTCGGTTCCCTGATTCTGTCGGCCGGTTTCGCCACCGCCCTTGTCTGGCAGTCGGCGCGCGGGACCGTCGTGCCCTGGGTGGTGCAGGTCGACCGGCTCGGGCAGGCACAGACCGTCGCTCCGGCCGTCGCCGACTATCGCCCGACTGACCCGCAGATCGCGTTCCATCTCGGCCGCTTCATCGAACAGGTCCGCGCGATCCCGGCTGACGCCATCATCGTCCGCCAGAACTGGCTCCGCGCCTATGAATGGACCACGGATCGCGGGGCAGCAGCCCTCAACGATTATGCGCGCAGCAACGACCCGTTCACCAAGGTCGGACGGCAACAGGTCGCTGTCGAGGTGTCCAGCGTCATCCGGGCATCGAACGACAGCTTCCGGGTGGCGTGGACCGAGCGTCACTATGAGAACGGCCAGCTTTCCACGACCGAACGGTGGACCGCCATCTTGACCATCGTGATCCAGACCCCGCGCGACGCGGAGCGCCTGCGCGCCAATCCGCTCGGCATCTACGTCAACGCCATCTCGTGGTCGCGGGAAATGAGCCAATGAGCGCGTTGACCCGCAAACCCGCCGTTCCGGCTTTCCGTAAACATGGGCTTCCGGCTCTACTGCTGTCCGCCACCATGCTCGCCGGCTGCGCTACCAACAAACCCCCGCAGTTCAGCTACGACGCCGACGTGCCATCGCTGCCCGTCGAGCAGTCGGCGGCGAGCGACGACCGGCCCGGGCCTTTGCACACGCCGCCGGCATGGACGGTCGCGCGCGGCGGCACCTCAGCCACGACACCGGCAGGCCGCGTCGGGAACGCCAATGCGGCCGCCCGTGTCGAACCTCAGCGCGAGGGCTACTACAACGCCATCCAGATTTTCCCGTGGAGCGAAGGCGCGCTCTATCAGGTCTATGCGGCCGTCGGGCAGATCACCAGCATCGCACTGGAGCCGGGCGAGAGCCTGACCGGCGCAGGGCCGATCGCCGCCGGCGATACGGCCCGATGGATCATAGGCGATACCGAGAGCGGCAGCGGAACGTCCCGCCGCGTCCATATCCTCGTCAAACCGACCCGGCCCGACATCTCGACCAATCTCGTCGTGACCACCGACCGGCGCACCTACCTGATCGAACTGCGCGCCCGCGAAGCCCTCTACATGCCGGCCGTGGCATGGGCCTATCCCCCGCCACCAGCGGGCCAGCGCCAGACCGTTCCGGCAGCGCCGATCATCCCGGCCGAGGCCGCGCGCAACTATCGCTATGGCCTGACCGGCGATAATCCACCCTGGAAGCCTATCTCCGTCTTCGACGATGGCCGCCGTATCTATGTCGTCTTCCCGCGTGGCATCGTGCAGGGCGAGATGCCGCCGATCTTCGTCATCGGCTCGGATGGCGAAACCCAGATCGTCAACAGCCGCATCCACCAGAACATCCTGATCGTGGACCGCCTGTTCGGCGCAGCCGAACTGCGCCTTGGCAGCGGCGACCGCCAGCAGACGGTCAGGATCGTCCGCATCGAGCAAGGGCAGGCTGCACAGCCGGCAAAGGCGACCGGAGAAACCCCGTCATGACCGAAGACACGACCACGGCAGGAGCCGCAGCCGACACCACCGCACCCATGCGGCTGCGTGCCGAACCTCCCCGCGTCACCCGTCTGTCCCGCAAGATGCTTGCGGGCGTCGGAGCCGTCGCGCTGTTCGGGATCGGCGGGGCGCTGATCTATGCGCTCCAGACCCGCGACATGAGCGGGAACGGTGAAGAACTCTATTCGACCGAGAACCGCCCAACGGCGGACGGTTTGTCCGGCCTGCCGCGCGACTATACCGGCCCCGTCCTGGGGCCGCCATTGCCGGGCGACCTGGGCGGCCCGATCCTCGACGCGCAAAACCGGGGCCAGCCCGTCACGCCACCCGCAATGGCGACGCCCGCTCGCGATCCTGCCGAGGAACGTCGTCTTGCCGAGGAAGAGGCCGCGCGCGTCAGCCGCGTCTTTTTCCAGACTGCACCGGGAGCGGGAACAGCAAGCCCGAGCCTTGCCGGCCTTGGTCTCAACGGCCAGCTTGGTGCTGCCGGCACGCAGGACCGACATACGGCCTTCCTCAACGGTCCGGTAGACCGGCAGACGGTTGCCCTCGACCGCATCATGGCTCCCGCATCGCCCTACATCCTTCAGGCCGGGGCCGTGATTCCGGCGGCGATGATTACCGGCATCCGTTCCGATCTGCCCGGCCAGATCACCGCGCAGGTCACGGAGAACGTCTATGACAGCCCGACCGGCAGCCTGCTCCTGATCCCGCAGGGCACGCGCATCATCGGCCAATATGATGCAGGCGTGACCTTCGGTCAGCGCCGCGTGCTGCTCGTCTGGAACCGCCTGATCTTGCCAAACGGCCGCTCTATCGTCCTTGAGCGCCAGCCCGGCGCGGACGCCAGCGGCTATGCCGGGCTTGAGGATGGCGTCGATTATCACTGGTGGGATCTGATGAAAGCGGCCGGGCTGTCCACGCTGCTCGGCATCGGCACCGAATTGGCGACCGACGACGAGGACCGGCTGATCCGCGCCATCCGCGACGGCGCGCAGGATACCATCAATCAGGCCGGGCAGCAGATCGTCCAGCGCCAGTTGCAGGTCGCGCCCACGCTGACCATCCGGCCGGGCTTCCCGGTCAGGGTCATTGTGACGCGGGATTTAGTCCTCGAACCCTATAGGAACTGACCATGGCGAAGCTGAAACTTGGTCCTCTGGCCGACGACAAGCCAGTGAAGGTCACGCTGGAACTGCCGGCGCAGCTCCACCGTGACCTGATCGACTATGGCGCTCTGTTGGCCGATGGCGGTGCGCCGATCGAGCCTGCCAGACTTATCGTGCCGATGCTGGAGCGGTTCATCGCAACGGATCGCGGCTTCGCAAAGGCGCGGCGGCACCCCTCCTGATCCATCACGGCGAGGGTGCCGCCAGCGCACAGGCGCGAATGCGGCACGCTACACACCGCCGATCTCCCTCCATGCTTCGCTTGGGTTCCGGGGCTTTACCGCTCCTGAATCCACCAGTGAAACACGGAGGATACCATGTGCGCAGAGCGCCGCCGCGCCCAACGAGGCCGCCCAAGACAGCCGGCCCCCCGAACGCTTCCCGACGACCTCTACGACTATGACGACGATCCCGCGCCGCGCATCAGCCCGTCGCGCGGCAGTCCGCCTCATGTCTTCGACGTGGAGAAGTTGCCCGTCATTGATGACTGGCCCGACGAAGTGCCGATCACCGAGGCCGAGATTCAGGTGTTCGAGCGCTGGTTTGCCGATGTCTTCGACGAGATGTTCGGCTCGCTCGATCTCCCAAAAGGCTTGGAATACTTATCTCGTGATGATAATGATAAACCCTGACGAAAGCAGGGATTTTGCCGTGACGACGCTGAAAGTCGGGATCACCGAGCCGGAGGAAATGAAAGCCCGCACCATGCGGATCGCGAATGGCGAGGAAAAGCCGGCGTCCGGCGATCCAACCGTATGGTTCCCTTCCACGGAATCCTTCGCCCGACTTCTGTCAGCCGGCAATCGCGAACTGCTGCGCATCATCCACGAGCAGGAACCCGGCTCTCTTGAGGAACTGGCGCAGATCACCGGACGCGCGACGCCCAACGTCTCGCGCACCCTCAAAAAAATGGAGAGCTACGGCCTGATCCGCATGGAGAAGGGCAAGGGCCTCAAGCTGGTCCCCAAGGTCATCCATGACCGCGTGGAACTGGTGTTGCCCCTGATCGAGCCTCGCAGGAAAGGAACCCGCAAATGAACGCACAGTCGCCCAATGTCGCCCTGCGGGCTGCCCTTTACCTGCGCGTCTCGACTGCCCGCCAGGCCGAGCACGACGTCTCGATCCCCGACCAGCGCAAGCAGGGTGAGGCGTATTGCGCGGCGCGCGGCTATCAGCTTGTCGAAATCTTCGTAGAACCGGGCAACACGGCCACCAACGATCGCCGTCCCGAGTTCCAGCGCATGATCGAGGCGGGCACGTCGAAGCCTGCGCCGTTCGACGTAGTTCTCGTTCACAGCTTCTCGCGCTTCTTCCGCGACGCCTTCGACATGGAATATTATTATCGCAAGCTCGCCAAGAACGATGTGCGCCTGATTTCCATCACGCAGGAGCTGGGGGACGACCCGATCCACGACATGATGCGGCGGATCATGTCCTTGTTCGACGAATACCAGTCGAAGGAAAACGGCAAGCACGTCACGCGCGCCCTGAAGGAGAATGCGCGGCAGGGCTTCTGGAACGGCGCGTTGCCACCGATTGGCTACCGGATTGCCGCCGCCGAACAGCGTGGGGCCAAGACCAAGAAGAAGCTGGAAATCGACCCGCTGCACGCCGACACGATCCGTTTGATCTATCGGCTCGCTCTGGAAGGTCAGGGCAACAGCGGCCAGATGGGCGTCAAGGCCATCGTGAAGCATCTGAACGCCAAGGGCATCTTCACCCGCGACGGCGGCCGCTGGGGCATCGGCCAGGTCCATCGCGTCCTGACCCGCCGCACCTATATCGGCGAACATGAATGGGGGAAGCGCAGCAAGCACAACGACCCGCGCGCTCCCGGCGAGATCGTCATCGTGCCGGTGCCCGCCATCATCGAGCGGGAGACCTTCGACGCCGTTCAATCGCTTTTGCAGGCTCGCAACCCCAAGACGGAACTGCCCGCCCGCGTGGTGATCGGGCCGACCCTGCTGACCGGCATCTGCTATTGCGGCAACTGCGGCGGAGCCATGACCATCCGCACCGGAAAGAGCGGCCGCTACCGCTACTATGCTTGCTCGATCAAGGCGCGGCAGGGCGAGACCGGCTGCAAGGGCCGAGCGATTCCCATGGACAAGCTCGACGACATGGTGGTCAGCCATATCGAGGAACGCTTGCTTGATCCCGCCCGTCTGGAGAAGCTGCTTGGCAGCATCCTTGGTCGCCGTGAGGATCAGGCCGAGCGCCGCCGCGAACACATCGCTTCTTTGCAACGACAGGCGACCGAATCGGAATCTCGCCTCAAGCGTCTCTACGACGCCATCGAGGCGGGCGTGGCCGATCTGGACGACCCGGCGCTCAAGGAGCGCATCGCTGGTCTCAAGGTTCTCCGCGATCAGGCGCGGGCTGACGCCGACCGAGCGCAGGCCCTGCTCGAAAGCCCCGGTCACAATGCCATCAGCCCGACGATGATCGAAGGGTTTGCACGCCGCGCGCGGGAGCGCATTCGCGGTCACGAGGGCGGCTATCGGCGGGATCACCTGCGCGCCCTGGCGCAGCGTGTCGAGGTCGCAGACGACGCAATTCGCATCATGGGATCGAAAACGGAACTATTGAGGACGCTTATTGCCGGTCAGGGGCGGCAATCGGCGGCGATTGGCGTGCCCACAGGCGGACTGAAATGGCGGAGAGAGAGGGATTCGAACCCTCGATACGGTTTCCCGTATACACGCGTTCCAGGCGTGCGCCTTCAACCACTCGGCCACCTCTCCGTCTGCCTTGCTGTCGGGGAACCGTGTATCACGGTGAAACTGACTGCAAACGTGACACCGCTTTTCGAAACAGGCGCTGGTTAATCGCCAACTAGCGGGTGCGGCGCGAATATAGCCAGAAAATGCATATGTTCAACAGCTATTTGCAAGTTTTTGCGTCTAAATCGACGAACCTGTGCAAAGAACGATATTTACGACATAACTATCTGAAAATATTGCGCTTTATTTAGATCGAGCAATTGTGTTCCAGCCTGGCTTTGAGCCTGACGGGTTCTGTGTGCTATGCTTTAGCAACATCAAAAAGACAAATCTTCGGGTGATCGGACTCAAAACCGACACCGAAATCAGGGTAGGAAATCCGGGGCAGAGAATCGTGATCCGATTTGTATTGCATAGTTTTGCGGTTGTTTTTCTGGCTTTCGCGGTGATTTTCGCGGTTCTTGACGGCGCCCGGTCCGTTGGCGCGTCGCAGTTCATTGCAAAGCCGCTTTTGTCCATGTGGTCGCGCAACGCGCCCGAAACATTGGCCGATGCAGAAACCTTCGTGACGCACTATATAGGGGCAGGAGCCTGGAATGCCGTCTGCATCCCTTTGCTTGAGCAGCCGGGCTGGCTTCTTTTCGGCATTCTCGCCTTTTTATTCTATGCAATCGGTCATCGTCGGGAGCGCCCTCTGGGACGCTTCACCGCTCGATAATCAGGAGGTGGATACCATGAGTTTCTTGGACAGCTATCGCAAGAAGACGCAGATGCCTTCGACGGATGAAGCTTTGCCGGGACGCGCACAACCGATTCCGACATCTGCGACCCACTTCGTCAATGGTCACCCGTTGAAAGGACCGTGGCCGGAAGGCTACAAGAAGGTTCTGTTCGGGATGGGCTGTTTCTGGGGCGCCGAGCGCCTGTTCTGGCAGGTGCCAGGCGTATATGTAACGGCTGTCGGTTATGCGGGCGGGGTTACGCCCAACCCGACCTATGAGGAAACCTGCACGGGCCTCACCGGTCATGCGGAAGTTGTGCTGGTCGTCTATGACCCGAAGGTCGTGAGTCTTGATGAACTGCTGACCCTTTTCTGGGAAGAGCACGATCCGACGCAGGGCATGCGGCAGGGCAATGATAGTGGCACGACCTATCGTTCGGTCATCTATACTTTCGACAAGGCTGATCGTGAAGTGGCGGAAAAGAGCCGGGAAGCCTATTCGCAGGCGCTTGCCGCTCGCGGTCTCGGTCCAATTACGACTGAGATCGAGGACGCGCCGGAGCTCTATTATGCTGAAGACTACCACCAGCAATATCTGGCGAAGAACCCGAACGGTTATTGCGGATTGCGCGGCACTGGCGTGAGCTGTCCGATCCCGCTGGCACAATAAGCGGGCTGTAATTTGAAACGTGTCGCATTTTATCGTAGTTCTACGATGCGCTTTAAGCCTTTGTTTTCATACAGGTCTTTATCCCAAAACCGGTTCCAACTTTTGGGAGACATGCAATAAAGATCGCGCGGTCTTTACCGCGCGATTTTCTTTTTCAGGATCAGCATCCCGGCATAGTCGCCTTTCAGATGCTCGAAATCGCTCCAGCCGATCTGCCGGTATAGGTCGGGCTTGTCGGTGTAAAGATAGGCTTCCGCATAGCCGAGCTCCTGCGCAGCATCCTCGATAGCGCCGACAAGACCTTTGGCAATGCCTTTGCCGCGACAGTCAGGCGCGACGAAAACACTTGCCACCCAAGGCTTCAGATGCGGATGTGTTTCCAGATCGCTGTGGATCAGAAGGGCAAGGCCGGCGGGTTGCCCGTTCCAGAGCGCGACTCGCGCCACCTGCCCGTCGTCTTCACGGGAAATATCGCTAAAAGCCTTGGCTGTCTGCTCAAGGGATGAACCGGAAAATTCGCCCCATTCCGCATGGTTCCATGCGGCGCAGACCGGTATAAGGTCGGGGCGGTCGGCGAGGGAGACGATCTGAAGCATGGTGTTACCAGTGCGGCGGTTTGGTGACCGGGACGTCCGGCGCGGTCTGTTCTTCCAGTTCCAGAAAGCGGTCGGTCAATGCGCCGAGCTTTTTGGAAAGCTGGTCAATGGTTTTCCATTGTTCGGCCAGAACGGATGACAACTCGTCGATTGTCTTTTCCTGTTCGGCTACACGAATTTCGAGCTCGGTCAGGCGCTGGTCCGGTGTCATGGCTGGCTTCCATTGGTATTTGGGCGTCGGTGGTCGGCGGGGTTTAACCGCTTTCGATCCATATCGGAAGTACGGTATCACATCATTGCGTCAGCACGAGTACGCCGTTTGAAACTTCATAATGACGCAGACGCTTCAGAAAGCTCATGCCGAGGAGCGTATCGGACAGGGCGTCGTCACGAAGAACCATGGCCTCCACATTCTCCACCCGAATGCGCCCGATTTCGATGCTTGGCAGTATCGCGGACGCAGCGACAGTCTCGCCATTGGCGGTCGAGACACGATATTTGAAATCATCGGGTTTGAGCGACAGGCCGATGCGCCGTGCGGCGTTTGCGTTGATCGCAACCACGCTCGCCCCCGTATCCACCATTGCACGAAAGGATTGCCCGGCGACTTTTATGCCTGTGATGAAATGGCCGCGACTGTCCGGCGCGATCTGCGTGCGGCGTCCGTTATAGGCGGCGGGGTTTTGCGAAGGGGCACTCGAAGCTGTCGCGGATGTGTTTGAACCGACTTTCGGCTGCTGGCCGAATTTCTCAAACAGAAGCGGGAAGGCTATTGCCAGTCCCGCAAATACCAGAAGGATCGTAAAAACCCGCGCCATGCTGCCCCCGTTTCCAAGGACAATAGCAGGCGCGGGGCGCTCTGCGTTGTTTATTTTAGCGCGCATCTGGCCCGAAAACCGCTTCACACTTTTCGGGATGCGCGCTGGTGCTTACTTCGTACCGTACATGCGATCGCCGGCATCGCCGAGACCAGGAACGATATAGCCCTTTTCGTCGAGGCGTTCGTCAATGGAAGCTGTGAAAACGTCGACATCCGGATGGGCTTCGGTAAAGCGCTTGATGCCTTCCGGAGCCGCCAGCAGGCAGAGGAAGCGGATATTGGTAGCGCCGCGTTCCTTCAGCTTGTCGATGGCTGCAATTGCCGAATGCCCGGTGGCCAGCATCGGGTCGACCACGATGATGAGGCGGTTGACGATATCTTCGGGGGCCTTGAAGTAATATTCGACCGGCTGCAGCGTGTCATGATCGCGATAAAGGCCGATATGGGCGACGCGCGCGGCGGGCACCAGATCGAGCATGCCTTCCAGAAGGCCATTGCCTGCACGCAGGATCGAGGCGAAGACAAGCTTCTTGCCTTCGAGCACCGGCGCGTCCATTGGCATCAACGGGGTTTCGATCGGCATGGTGGTCAGTTCGAGATCGCGCGTCACTTCATAGCAGAGCAACAGCGATATTTCCTTCAGCAGCCGCCGAAAGCTGGCTGTGGACGTTTCCTTCTTGCGCATGATGGTGAGCTTGTGCTGGACAAGCGGATGGCTGACGACTGTAACGCCCATGATCTTTCCACTTTTCTTGTTATCTTTTTGACTTTAGCGGCAGTTTGCGCCGGAGAAAACGCGTGGCGAGCGCGCACGCACAGTTTTATGTCTCTTTGGCCATTTTTCGGCGTCAACGCAAGACGGTTCGCAAGGTCCCTTCACAAAAGGGGTAGTGGAGGGCGGTCTCTGCTTGTATCGTCCAGCACAAGCTTTATATGCATTACGGAAATCGTTTTCGTCTTAATATTCAAAAGCAGGATGAGCTATGAGCCAGCAGAACGGCAATGCGGACCGCGTGGGCGCACAAGGTGGCATGGAGCATTCATTCGGCTTCAAGGCGGTGGACGAAAGCGAAAAGCAGGGGCTGGTCAACGACGTTTTCCATAAGGTCGCCAGCAAGTACGACGTGATGAACGATCTCATGTCGGCGGGTATGCACCGCGTCTGGAAAGATGCGATGATTGCATGGCTGGCACCGTCGAAGCGCCCCGGCTGGACCTCCCTCGACGTTGCAGGCGGCACCGGCGATATTGCTTTCCGTATTGTCGAGGCCTCAGGTCGTCAGGCCCATGTCACCATTCTCGATATCAATGGCTCGATGCTTGGCGTGGGGCGTGAACGGGCGATCAAGAAGGGCCTTGCCGACAATCTCGAATTTGTTGAAGCCAGTGCCGAAGAGTTGCCATTTGAAGATGCAAGCTTCGATGCTTACACGATTTCGTTCGGCATTCGCAATGTTCCCCATATCGACAAGGCGCTGTCCGAAGCCTATCGCGTGCTGAAGCCGGGCGGTCGTTTCCTCTGCCTCGAATTTTCAGAAGTTGAACTCCCGGTTCTCGACAAGGTCTACGACCAGTGGTCGTTCCACGCTATTCCGCGCATCGGCAAGATGATTACAGGCGATGCCGATTCCTACAGCTATCTGGTTGAATCGATCCGCAAATTCCCCAAGCAGCAGGATTTTGCCGCGATGATCGAGAAGGCTGGTTTCGAGCGCGTGAGCTATCGCAATTTCACTGGCGGCATTGCCGCACTGCATTCCGGCTGGAAGCTTTGATTGTGCCTGTGATGAATTGGGGTCAGGAACGGGGCATCGAGGCATGAGCAATCTATCCGCCGCTTTCCGGTTGATGCGAGCCGGATGGATATTGACGCGCGAGGGTGTCATCAGTGCGCTTCCCGTCGAGGGGCTTTCCGGCCTCCCGGCATTCGGGCACAAGATTGCAGGCATTCTGGCGCGTCCGCGCGCACGCCACATGCAGCGCTCCGAGCGCATGTCGAGGGCCATGAACAAGCTGGGTCCGTCCTATGTGAAGCTCGGCCAGTTTCTGGCGACGCGGCCTGATATTGTCGGTCGCGATGTTGCTGCCGATCTCGAACTTTTGCAGGACAGGCTCGACTTCTTCCCGCAGGCCGACGCGGTTTCCGCTATCGAAGGGTCGCTTGGCCGCAAGATCGATGATCTTTACCTGCATTTCGATGCACCGATAGCGGCAGCGTCGATGGCGCAGGTTCATCCAGCCGAAATCATGAAGGACGGGTCGCGCCAGAAAGTGGCGGTCAAGGTCATTCGTCCGGGCGTTCGCCACCGCTTTGCCCGCGACCTTGAAGGCTTCTATATGGTTGCGCGCATGCAGGAGCGTCACGTTCCCTTCACGCGCCGCCTGCGCCCGGTGCAGGTTGTCGAGACACTGCAGCAGACCACGCGTATCGAGATGGATCTCCGTCTGGAAGCGGCGGCACTTTCCGAGATCGCCGAGAACATCAAGGGCGATGCGGGCTTCCGCGTTCCCAATGTCGATTGGGAACGTACAGGTCGCGATGTGCTGACGCTCGAATGGATCGACGGCATCAAGATGTCCGATGTTTCGGCGCTTGAAGCCGCGGGTTTCGATCTCAAAAAGCTTGCAGAAACGCTGATCCAATCCTTCCTGCGCCATACGCTGCGCGACGGCTTTTTCCATGCCGACATGCATCCGGGAAACCTGTTCGTAGATCATCAGGGGCTGATTGTTGCGGTTGATTTCGGTATCACCGGGCGGCTCAATAAGCAGCAGCGGCGCTTCCTTGCAGAAATTCTCTACGGCTTCATTACCCGCGACTACATGCGCGTGGCGGAAGTGCATTTCGAGGCAGGCTATGTGCCACACACGCATGATGTGGCGAGCTTTGCGCAAGCCATTCGCGCCATTGGCGAACCAATCCACGGCCAGCCTGCCGAAACTATTTCCATGGCCAAGCTTCTGACGCTGCTGTTCGAAGTGACCGAGCTTTTCGATATGGAAACCCGGCCTGAACTGCTGATGCTCCAGAAAACAATGGTCGTCGTGGAAGGGGTATCGCGTACGCTCGATCCGCATTTCAATATGTGGAAAGCAGCGGAGCCAGTCGTTGGCGACTGGATCGCCAAGAATCTCGGGCCGCAAGGCATGCTTCTCGACGCGAAGGACAGTGCTTATTCGCTGCTGCATTTCACGCGAAAGACGCCGGAACTTATCGCACGTGTCGAGCGTGTTTCCGTTGCGCTGGACGACATGGCCGCCAAGGGCTTGCGTTTTGACGAGGCGACAGCGGAAGCTATCGGTCGCGCCGAAGCCAAGCATTCGCGCTGGGGTCGCATCGCGCAAGTGGTGATTGCGATCTCGCTCGCAGCGATAGCGATCAAGCTATATCTTTGGCTCTAAGTCACTTTTAGGGTGACATCTACCTTCCAAAGTGATTTCAATGATTGCACTTGTAACAAGCAGGTGCAATCAAATGGCCAGCATTACTATCCGGAATCTCGACGATGACGCCAAGGAACGGCTGCGTATAAGGGCAGCACAGAACGGGCGCTCCATGGAAGAGGAAGCGCGCATTCTGCTGGCCGGGCAGGATATAGCTCCACAGGCTGTTGCAGTGTCTCCCGGTGCAGTGGTTTCACTGGCCGGAAAACGCATTCTTCTTATCATCGGTGGTGGCATCGCCGCTTATAAGACGCCGGACCTCATTCGCCGTCTGCGTGAGCGCGGTGCGCATGTGCGTCCGTTGATGACGGCTGCGGCGCAGCAATTCGTAACACCACTGACCATTGGCGCGGTTTCTGCCGATCATGTCTTTACCGATCTTTTCTCGCGTGAGGATGAGCAGGATGTTGGACATATCCGGCTTGCCCGCGACGCGGACCTGATCGTCGTCGCTCCTGCAACGGCTGACCTGATGGCGAAGATGGCCAATGGGCTAGCCGATGATCTCGCGAGCGCGGTGTTGTTGGCCCGCAAAGTTCCAGTGCTTATTGCGCCTGCCATGAACCCGGCCATGTGGGAAAATCCCGCGACCAGACGCAACCGCCTGACGCTTGAAAAAGACGGCGTTCGTTTCATCGGCCCGGAGAAGGGCGAGATGGCGGAAAGCGGCGAGGCGGGAACGGGACGCATGAGCGAGCCGCTGGCGATTGTCGCGGCCATCGAGGCCCTGCTCGCGCCGCAGGCAAAGCCGCTTGCGGGCAAAACCATTGTCATGACGTCCGGCCCCACGCACGAGCCAATTGATCCGGTTCGCTATATAGCCAATCGTTCGTCGGGCAAGCAGGGCCATGCTATTGCGGCAGCGCTGGCGCGACTTGGCGCTACGGTGCATCTGGTGTCTGGTCCGGTCACGATCCCGGACCCCGAAGGCGTCGACGTCATTCATGTCGAGACGGCACGTGAAATGCAGGGGGCTGTCGAGCGACATCTCCCCGCCGATGCGGCGGTGATGGTCGCGGCAGTTGCCGATTGGCGCACGGCCAATGAAGCCGGACAGAAGATCAAGAAGAAACCCGGTGAAAGCGCTCCGACGCTTGCCATGGTCGAGAACCCGGACATTCTGGCTGGTGTCGGCCATAGCGACAAGCGCCCCGGTCTTGTGGTGGGCTTTGCAGCGGAAACGCAGGACGTGGCTGAAAACGCGCTGCGCAAGCTTGAAAAGAAAGGTGCGGACTGGATCGTCGCTAACGATGTTTCGCATGCTCCGGATGGCAGCAGCGTCATGGGTGGCGACCGTAATCATGTCCGCATTCTAAGCCGGACCGGCATTGAGGAATGGCCGGAAATGAGCAAGGAACAAGTGGCTGAAAAGCTGGCAGCGAAGATTGCCGCCAGCCTTATGGGTTAGCCCCGCATCACACCTTGTCGCGGACCTGATAGTCCTTGACGGTGGCAAAACGGATATTTTTCCAGCGTTCGGCTTCGTAATTGAGCGAAAAGCCGTTCTGCGCCAGGAAGACCGGATCGTGATCGAGGTCGTGAGCGATGTCGGCGCGATGTGAGGCGATGAAACGGTCGAGTTCGACCGGATCGTCCGCAGTAATCCACCGGCAGACCGAGAAGCGCGACATTTCAAAGCCGACCGGCAGCGAATATTCCACTTTCAGGCGTTCGGTCAGAACGTCGATCTGGAGAGCGCCGACGACGCCGACAATGGCTGGAGAACCGTCGTCGGGCACGAAAAGCTGCACGACGCCTTCCTCGGCCATCTGCTGCAGCGCTTCACGCAGCTTCTTGGCCTTCATGGCGTCATCGAGGCGCACGCGGCGCAGGATTTCCGGCGCGAAGTTCGGCACGCCGCGGAACAGGATATCTTCACCCTCGGTCAACGTGTCGCCGATGCGCAGCGTGCCATGGTTTGGAATTCCGACCACATCGCCCGCAAAGGCTTCGTCGGCAATCTGGCGCGAACGGGCAAAGAAGAATTGCGGCGCGGACAGGCTCATCGGTTTGCCGGTGCGCACCAGTTTTGCCTTCATGCCGCGCGACAGCTTGCCGGAACAAACGCGCAGGAATGCGATGCGGTCGCGGTGGTTCGGGTCCATATTGGCCTGAATCTTGAACACGAAGCCGGTCATCTTGTCTTCGGTTGAACCGACCATTCGCGTATCGGCCTGCTGGTCACGCGGGGAGGGGCCGAAATCGCAGAAGGCTTCAATCAGGTCGCGCACGCCATAATTCTTCAGCGCCGAACCGAAATAAACCGGGGTCATATGGCCTTCGCGGAAAGAGGCGAGATCGAACGGACGGCAGACGCCGCGTGCCAGTTCCACGCTTTCCAGCCAGGCTTCGCGTTCGTTTTCAGGCAGCAGTACTGCAGCTTCTTCAGGACCGCTGACCTTGGTTGGCTGCTCTTCACTGTCCTGGCGGCGCATCGTATTTTTATGCAGGTCGAATGTGCCTGCAAAGCTCTTGCCTGAGCCGATAGGCCAGGTGATGGGAGCCGTGTCGAGCGCCAGCTTTTCTTCGATCTCGTCGAGGATCTCGAGCGGGTCACGCGCTTCGCGGTCCATCTTGTTGACGAAGGTGACGATCGGAATGTCGCGCATGCGGCAGACTTCGAACAGCTTGAGCGTCCGTGGCTCGATACCCTTTGCGGCGTCGATGACCATGACGGCTGAGTCCACCGCGGTCAGCGTGCGGTAGGTGTCGTCGGCGAAGTCTTCGTGGCCCGGCGTGTCGAGCAGGTTGAAGATGCAATCCTTGTATTCGAAGGTCATCACCGACGTGACGACCGAGATGCCGCGGTCGCGCTCGATGTTCATCCAGTCCGAGCGGGTCTGGATGCGATCCTTCTTGGCCTTCACCTCACCGGCGAGCTGGATGGCGCCGCCAAACAGCAGCAGCTTTTCGGTCAGCGTGGTCTTGCCGGCGTCCGGATGCGCGATGATCGCGAATGTGCGGCGCTTGGAAACGGGATGGTCAGCGGGCATGAAGAAACTCGTGATGGCGAAACGTTGGGCTGCGCGTGAAAGCGCGCCGCGAAGATGTTGGGGAGCATCTAGCAGGACTTGGCCTGAATCTCAACAAGCGCTGCGTTACAAGTCTGGCTTCGAAATGAAAAAGCGGCGCAGTGAGCGCCGCTTTGCCAGTGATGCGTTATGATTATCGGCTCTTGATGCCAAGTCCGAAAGCGATGAAGGACCAGCCCTGGAAGATCAAGTCGATCGCCAGGAAGAGGCCAAGAATGAACAGGCTGTTGACTGGCCATTTGATGGCGATGATGAGACCGAGCAGCAGGGTGACGACGCCGCCTGCGACGATCCAGCCCCAACCGGCGGATGGTTTCGACTTGAAGCCGAGCCAGATGCGGAAGGCACCGGAACCGATCAGCGCTGCCGCGAGAAGGAAGGTCAGTACACCGGCTGCCAGCACCGGATTGATGAAGGCGACAATGCCGGCTGCCGTATAAAGCAGGCCGCTCAGGAGCCAGAAGAAGAAGCTGCCCCAGGTTTTGACGCCGAAGGAGTGGATGATCTCGATGACGCCGCCGATCAGCATCATCAGGCCGACATAGTAGACCGAGACCACAGTGGCCAGAACGAGATTACCGAAGGCAATGCCTCCGAGGATTAGCAGTGCGACCCCAAGGGCGACGAACCACCCCCACTTGCTGGAAAGTTCCTTCGGAAAGGTCGGGCGGTCGAAATCATTGTGAGCTGTTGCCATGAGACGTCCCTCAAATTGTCATGCCTCGTGAACAATATAAGGCATCTCTAGAATTTGACCAGCTTATCACAACAGGTGCATTCTTCGTGATGCCGGGCTGCAAAGAGCAATTTTCTGCGCTCCAGTGCTCACGTACCTTCAAGTACGCTCCGCTCCGGTGCTCGCTAATCACTCTTTTCGCCACGGCCTGACGAATCCGCACCTGCTGTGTTCATGCGCAGAGCACACCGGATCGTTATTGCGCCCACTGTTCGTTTAGTCTGCTTCGCATTATATCTCTTTGCTATTGCAGTTGTTTTTCGTTTAAAGTTCATGTGATGCTCGATCTCGTTTCCCACTACTGGCCGCATATCCTGTTCGTCCTGTCGATCGTTCTCGGAGCGATTGCTGCCATTCATGCGACCATGACAAAGGAGGAGGTGCGCACCGCCATTGGTTGGGTCGGCGTGATCGTGCTGTCGCCTATCGTGGGGGCGGTGGTCTATGCTATCGCGGGCGTGAACCGCATCCGCCGTTCGACGCTTACCCACCAGCGTGCCAATATGGGCAAGATCGCGCTCTATCACCTGTCGCATTTCGATACGACAAACGATCTGGTGCGAGCTGCCTTCGGACGCCAGTTCGGTGCGATGAAGATATTGGGTGATGCTGTCAGCCTGTATGACTTCACCAGTGGCAACAGCATCGAAATGCTGGAAACGGGCGACGAAGCTTATGCCGCAATGCTCGACGCGATAGGCAATGCCCAGCGCAGCATCATGCTGGAAACCTATATCTTTGATCGGGATGCCATTGGCGAAAAATTTGCCGATGCTCTGGGTGACGCGGTCAGGCGTGGCGTGGAAGTGCGTGTGCTGGTCGATGCGGTCGGTGCACGCTATTCCTTTCCGAGCATCGTGAAGCTTTTGAAGGACAAGGGTGTTGCCGTCGATGTGTTCAACGGTAATATCATCATCGGGCTGCGCCTGCCTTATGCGAATCTGCGCACTCACCGCAAAATCCTCATCGTCGACGGCAAAACAGCCTTTACCGGCGGTATGAATATTCGTGCGGGTTTCGTACGCGCGATAGCGGGCGACGCAGTTGCCTTCGATACGCATTTCAAGTTGAAAGGTCCGGCGATTGCCGATCTCTTTCACATCGCATCCGAAGACTGGCGCTTTGCGACCGGCGAGCTTCTGACGGGTGAAGCCTGGAAGATAGCGCCGCCGGAAAACCCGCCGGGGACAGGAACGCTGGTGCGTGTCGTCGGGTCAGGTCCCGACAAGAATGTGGAAACCAACCAGCGTATGATGATGGGCGCTTTCTCGATTGCCGAGCAGCATATTCTCATCATGACACCTTATCTTCTGCCGGATCGCGAATTGATCAGTGCGCTGGTGACAGCGGCGCGGCGCGGCGTGTCAGTCGATATCGTCGTGCCGGGCGTCAACAATCTGAAGCTGGTGGATCGCGCCATGCGCGCGCAGTTTGACCAGTTGTTGAAGGATGGCTGCCGCATCTGGCGGGCGGGTGGGGCTTTCAATCATTCGAAGCTGATGACCATCGACGGTGCTTGGTCCTATGTCGGATCGTCCAACATTGATCCACGCTCGCTGCGGCTGAATTTCGAGGTCGATCTGGAAATTCTCGACCGCGATGTGGCGCGTCAGGTGGAAGAACGTATCGGCAAGGTGATAGAGGAAAGCCGCGAGGTCAATCTTGCGCGCCTCAAGAACCGGCCATTTCTGGAACGGCTTCTGGACCGGATAATCTGGCTGGGTTCGCCCTATCTATAAGCATTACCCCGTCCGGCTCGTGAATATTTCCGGGCTGTATTCTTCCAGAAGGTTCGTTGCCGATTTGAGATCGAGATGCGCCTTGATGGGCAGATGATCGGATGCCAGACGCGCAAGCGGCGTATTGTGGACTTCAACCGATGTAACCAGATTGTGCGGGGCACCTAACACGCGATCCAGCGCAAAAACCGGGAAACGTGACGGGAAACTCGGGACTGCCGTGGCGACATGGTTGAATGTCGGCATCAGGGCTGCAAGCGACGAGCGTTTGCCGATGCGCCATTCATTAAGGTCGCCGATCAGCAGGGTCGGCAGTGTGTCGGCCTCCTGTAAGGCGGTGAGAATGCTTTCGGCCTGCTGTTCGCGCGAGCGTTTCAAGAGACCAAGATGCGCGGCAATCACCCGGAGAGGTCCTGCCGGAAACTGCAGGTCCGCGACCAGAGCGCCGCGCGGCTCGACGCCAGGAAGCTTGAGTTGCTGCACATTGCGCACCACGCCTTCGCGGAACAGAAGCACGTTGCCATGCCAGCCATGCCCCTTTGGCATTGTTGCGGTGATGGGAATTGGGACGAGCCCATGGCGGCGTTCAAGCAGACCCAGATCGAGCAGGCCGGAACGCTCGCCGAAACGCCGGTCGGCTTCCTGCAACGCGATCACATCCGCATCGATTTCACTGATGACCTCGGCCGTTCGCTGCGGATTGAATTGTTTGTCGATGCCAATGCATTTGTGAACATTGTAGGATGCAATGACGATATCGCCGCCGGTAATATTGGCGTTGAGCGGCCTGTAACCCGGCCTGTTCCGGATGGCAGTCAGGATGGATTTCGATATCCGGTTTGGTTCTTTCTTTTTCAGCACCCGTTTGTCACCTGTCAGGTATTCGGTTCCGAAAGACTATGACATCTGCCTGTGAGATAAACTGGCATCCATCTCTATATAGTCAAATTGTACATCTGTTTGAATAGCTATTCCCTACACAATTGGGCGACCTCTGGAGCTAAACGCAATCTCTTTCCGTGCAGTTCCCTGACTCATCTCGCAATGAAACGGATCAACCGGTCGGTGAGGCCGGTATAGGGCGGCTTGATGATATCGCTCGGAGCCGGGACGTATTTGGTCAGGACCGGCATGGCCTTGGAAAAGGTTAGAAAACCGTCGTGGCCATGATATTGGCCCATGCCACTTGCACCCACGCCGCCGAATGGCAGGTTACTGCAGGCGAAATGGTAGAGCGTGTCGTTGACGCAGACACCGCCAGCCACGATGCTGCTGAGCATCATTTCAATCTCTGCCGTATTGTCGCTGAAACAGTAAAGGGCCAGCGGACGATCAAGTTTCAGAACAAAATCGATCGCATCGTCGAGCAGGTGATAGCTGACGATTGGCAGAAGCGGGCCGAAAATCTCCTCCTGCATGATCGCGCTGTCGGCGGCAGGTTCCAGCACGAGCGCGGGGGCCATTGATCGCGGCTGATTAGAGCTCACCGGAAGATCGATGACGGCCTCGCTCCCGTTTGCGGCACCGGCCAACAATTTTGACAGTCGCGCTTCCTGCGCTTCGTTGATGATTGTTGTGCGGTCTTTTTCCGCTGATGCGCCGCCGTAACGCGCCTGCATTTCGGCACGCAGAAGGTTCACGAATTCGTCGCGCTTGCTGTGATGAATCAGAACATAGTCCGGTGCGATGCAGGTTTGCCCTGCATTGAAGAATTTGCCAGTGGCGATTGCTCGGGCGGCGCGTTTGAGATTGGCGTTTTCGCTGACAATGGCGGGCGACTTGCCGCCAAGCTCCAGCGTTACCGGCGTCAGGTTCGGCGCAGCGGCTGCCATGATCTTGCGCCCGACGGCGGTGGAGCCGGTGAAAAAGAGATGGTCGAATGGCAGCGACGCAAATTGTGCGGAAAGCGATGCGTCGCCAAGTGCCACGGCAACACGATCATCTGGAAAAACATCGGCAAGCAGGCTCTGCAGGAATTCGGCGGTGCGCGGTGTGTGTTCGGATGGTTTCAGGAAAACGTGGTTTCCGGCTGCGATTGCCGCGACAAGCGGCGCCAGCGCCAGATTGACCGGATAGTTCCACGGTGCGATGATCCCCACCACGCCCAGCGGAACATAGCGGATTTCGGCTTTGGCAGGCCACATTTTCCAGCCCGCCTTGCGGCGTTTCGGCTTCATCCAGCGTTTGAGATTGTGCAGGGCATCGTCGATTTCGGCAAAGACGACACTGGCCTCACCGAGCAGTGTTTCGTGCAGCGACCGGTTGCCGAAATCTGTGCTGATGGCTTTCGCCATTTCATCCAGTCTCGCGTCGAGCCTTTCACGCAGACGCTTCAGGTCGTCCAAACGCTGTTCATAGGCAGGCCGATCTTCAAGCCATGCGTGACGCAGGCGTTCGAATGAGCGCTGCAATGCCTGTTCTTCAGTCGCCATAGGCAAAATCCTCGGTCGAGCGGGCAAAGAGGAATTGCGCGGCATAATAAGTTGCAAGCACCCAGAGGCCGTTCAGCGGAATGTCGAGGCTGAACCGTCCATAGGCGAGCAGCGTATCGCTTGCCATGAAGAAGAGGCCGCCCACCGCAGCAAGCCAGGCGGCATAGCGCTGCGGCGTTTCCGGTTCGGTGCCGAGCGCGCGGCTCATCGCCTGTGCCGCCATGATGCCAAGTGCAGCGGCATAGATGATGACAGGGATTTTCAGGGGCGTTGGCAGCGATGACCAGAGGCCCCTTATGATAGCGAGGGCTGCGATGGTAAAAAGGATGAAAACGCCCTTATGCGCTGCAAAGCGTGTTTTGCGGCAAAGCGCATAGATATAGGCACAATGGGTGATGAGAAAGCAGATCAGGCCCGCCATGAAATAATCGCCGGGCAGCATCAGGAATAAGTCGCCAAGTGCAGCGAAAGCCAGGCCAAAGGCGACCGCAAAGCCATAGGATTTCGATTTGGGTCGCCCGGCGCAAAGCACGGCGGCGAGCAGCAGCAAGGTCGCCGTCGGCTTGGTCAGATAATGCAGCCAGCGCCATGCGGAATCCTCGCCACTATAGCTCATGAGACTGCCTGCAATGGCGCAGACCGCGCAGAACAGAAACAGGCCGTAAAGCGTTCTGTTCCCTTCAAACTCCAGCAAGCCTCTTCGGCGCATATTGGCTCCCCGTTATTATAATTGTAAGCAAATGAATTAAGGACGCGGGATTGTGCCGCCAATTGCGATATCAGCGCAATAGGCACAATTCATCGGGTTGTTGACAAAGCCTTGCCGGAGAAGCCGGGCACTCTGCTCCAGTGGTTCGGAAGCCTGGCTGAAATCAGGAAAGGTTCTTGCGTCGCTCGATTTCTTCTTCCGAAGGGTGGTCCATCGCGAAAGAACCGGTCTTCAGATCGCCGGAACGCTGATAATTGGCAATGATAACGCCGCTGGGCGATGTGGTGGAACTGACCAGCTTGAATGCCGATGGCACGGATTGCCCGTCGAACAGACGCTTGCCCCTGCCAAGAACGACCGGATAGATCAACAGCCGCAATTCGTCGACGAGATCGCTGGCAAGCAACTGATGAACCAGTTCGCTGCTGCCCGAGACTGACAGGTCAGGGCCTTCAGTGGCCTTGATGGCTCTCAATGAGGCGATGATATCGTCGCCCAGCAGTTCACTGTTCTGCCAGTTCAGGCTTTCCGGCCTGTGCGTCGCGACATATTTCGTCACTTCGTTGAACATTCTGGCAATCTCGCCTTCACCAGGTACAAAACCGGGGTCGTTCGGGTCTGTTACCTGATGCGGCCAATGGGCAGCAAAAATATCATAGGTGCGCCTGCCCAAAAGCAGGTCGAACGGCTTGGAAAAGCTTTCGCCCATGGCTCCGGCAATCACATCGTCCCAATAGGGCACTGTCCAGCCGCCATATTCGAATTGGCCTGTTTGATCCTCTTCCGGTCCACCCGGCGCCTGCATTACGCCGTCGAGGCTCAGGAACGTTCCAACAATGATCCGTCGCATGATTTTCCTCCCAGAAAGCCCGCCACGCGGGGCGTAGAGCGGTTCTGGTAAAAACAGAGCCGCTGGAACCGCTCTATCTATTTTCACGCATATCTTTATCCCGAAACCGGTTCCCACTTTCGGGAGACATGCTCCAGCTTACAGGCTGGGAGCGGATCAGGATAGTCGCGGGCTGTCAGGAGGTATTTCTGCCGCCTTGCGCCTTTTGCGGTCTATGCGCTCGGCGCGGGTGGAAAGCTCCGTATTGCCTTCGAGGTCTGTTTGCAGAATCAGGCCCTCCTGTTTCAGCCAGCGGATGATTTCGCCAAAGTCCCGATCATAATCCGGTTGTTGCATGGCTCATCTCGCCTCCGATTTCCGTATGACGAGAATGCGCGGAGTGACCGCTTGTTGCAACAAGCGGCGGTCAGAAACGATGCCAGATCGTCGCTTTGTTTTTCTGCCAGCCGTTTCTATGCAGTAAAGGCGTGTCGTCAACTGCCTGTGGCCAGCCGATGCACAGATAAAGGCTAAAACGCCAGCTAGACTGAACCTGGAAAAGCGTTTCCATTGCGCTTGGATCGAGAATGGAAACCATGCCGACACCGAGCCCGAACGATCTTGCCGCCAGATTGAGATTCTGGACTGCCATTGCCGTGCTGTGCTCCAGGGTGACGGCCATGGACTGTCTTCCGAGGCCGTGCCCTTCGATGGGTGCCGTTTCGGTGAAAATCGCAAGCTGCAGTGGAGCAACCTCTATGCCTTCCAGTTTCAAATCGCGATAATGCTTTGCGCGCGCCCCTTCATAGATTTGTGCGGCTGACCGGTTGGCTTCGATGAATATATCGCGGACGGCAGCGCGTATCGGGATACTCTCGACTGAAATCACCCGCCAGGGACGGGCATTGCCGACGGAGGGGGCGTAGGTCATCGCTTCTTGCAAAGCCGCGATGATTCCATCGTCCAGGGTCGCATTGCTGAAGTGACGAACATCGCGCCGCCATTTCAGCAATTCAAAGAAAGCGTCGCGTTCGGAGGGAGAAAACTGCATCGACTGCCAAATCTGTTGGTCGGATTAACTGGCCTAAAGCCGGATCCTGCCGGGACGACAATCCGGAAACAAAAAAGCCCGCTTGCGCGGGCTTTTTGGGATGCTTCTGGACCTTGGTAGTGGTCTGAAGACTTGGAAATGGTGCCCAGAAGAGGACTCGAACCTCCACGCCCTTGCGAGCGCCAGCACCTGAAGCTGGTGCGTCTACCAATTCCGCCATCTGGGCGACGAGGACCCATCTAAGGGGTCGACCTGCCTCTGTCAATCGCGTTTTCGACATTCAGCCAGCTTTTTTTCAGCCAATGCTTTTTTCGCGTTGAAAAGAGGGACGGGCGCGCTGACGCGCCCGACAAATTCACAGCCAGACAGCTATCAGGCTTCGAGAATTTCCTTCGAAGCAACTGTCGAATCAGCATTAAGCCGGTAAACGACCGGAACACCGGTGTTGAGTTCCTGCTTGAGAATCTGTTCCGGTGTCAGGCCGTCGAGCGCCATGATGAGCGCGCGCAGCGAATTGCCGTGTGCGGCAACCAGCACCGTCTCGCCGCGCAGCACGTGCGGCTGCACCGTGTGCAGATAATAGGGCCATACACGCGCGCCGGTGTCCTTCAGGCTTTCGCCGCCAGGAGGCGGGACGTCATAGGAGCGGCGCCAGATATGGACCTGTTCTTCACCCCATTTGATGCGGGCATCATCCTTGTTGAGGCCCGACAGGTCACCATAGTCACGTTCATTCAGGGCCTGATCACGGATCGTCTGGAGATCGGACTGGCCGAGTTCATCAAGAATGTGCTGGCAGGTCACCTGTGCACGCGACAGCGCAGACGTATAGGCGATGTCGAACTTGAGACCAGCGGCTTTCAGGCGCTGGCCAGCGGCCTTGGCTTCGGCATGGCCCTGTTCGGTCAGGCCCGGATCGCGCCATCCGGTGAAAAGGTTCTTGAGGTTCCATTCGCTTTGACCATGGCGGACCAGGACGAGAGTACGAGACATATGCAACGCTCCGTTAATAAAGATAATCAGTCATTCAGCCCGAGAACGTCGAGCATGGAATAGAGGCCGGGCTTTTTGCCATAGGCCCAGAGTGCGGCCTTGATGGCGCCGCGCGCGAAGATCGAACGGTCCTCGGCGTGATGGGAGAGAACGACGCGTTCACCGGGGCCGGCAAGAATCACCGAGTGATCGCCGATGACCGAACCGCCGCGCAAGGTCGCAAAGCCGATGGAGCCGGTTTCGCGGGGTCCCGTATAACCATCGCGCACGCGAACACTGTTTTCCGCCAGCGCGATATCGCGCCCCCTGGCTGCCGCTTCTCCGAGAAGCAGCGCGGTGCCGGACGGTGCATCGACCTTGTGCTTGTGGTGCATTTCGAGAATTTCGATGTCGAAATCTGCTGGATCGAGTGCTTGCGCCGCCTTCTGCACAAGAACGGACAGAAGATTGACGCCGAGGCTCATATTGCCGGATTTGACGATGGTTGCGTGCCGGGCGGCGGCGCGGATTTTCTCGTCATCTTCCGCCGAGCAGCCCGTCGTGCCGATGACGTGCACGATACGCGCCTGCGCGGCAAGCCCTGCAAATTCCACGCTTGCCGCAGGGCTTGTGAAATTGAGGACGCCCTGCGCCTTGGCGAAGACCGGCAGCGGATCGTCTGTGATTGTCACGCCCAGTGGGCCTATGCCGGTGACTTCGCCTGCATCCCTGCCCAGAAGGGGAGAGCTGGAGCGTTCGATGGCGCCGACCAGTTTCGCACCTTCAATGGTCTGGATTGTACGGATCAAGGTCTGTCCCATACGCCCGCCAGCACCGACGACGACAAGACCCATTTCGCTGTTCTGCGTTTCTCCGCTCATCGGGGTTCTCCTGTCCGCAATTCTTCTGCCGTCTTTTCGGTGATGATATCGCCATTGCCGCTCTGCAATTGATAGAAGCGCGCATAGACGCCATTCTGGATGGCTATCAGATCGTCGTGACGACCTTCCTCCACCACGCGACCGGCTTCCATCACCACGATGCGATCCGCATTGACCACCGTGGAAAGGCGATGCGCAATCACGATTGTGGTGCGGTTTTGCATGATGCCTTCCAGCGCCTGCTGGACCCGTTTTTCCGATTCGTTGTCGAGCGCGGAAGTCGCCTCGTCGAGCAGGAGAACCGGCGCATTGCGCACGATGGCGCGGGCGATGGAAACGCGCTGTCGCTGGCCGCCGGACAGCGTTACACCATTTTCGCCGACCGGTGTATCGTAGCCCTGTGGCTGCTGCAGGATAAACTCATGCGCATGGGCGAGCTTGGCCGCCTCAATGATTTCCTCGTCCGTCGCATCCGGACGGCCATAGCGGATATTGTCGGCAATGGTGCCTTCGAACAGATAGGGCTGTTGCGAAACATAGGCGATGGCATGGCGCAGCGAGCGCTTCTTGACCTGCGCAATATCCTGTCCGTCGAACAGAATCTTGCCGCTGTCGAGATCGTAGAAGCGCTGGACGAGATTGATGAGCGTCGACTTGCCCGCGCCCGAAGCGCCAACCACGGCGGTGGTTTCGCCCGCTTTGGCGACAAAGCTGACGCCATGCAGGACCGGAGCGGTCTCGTTATAGGAGAAGTAAATATCCTCGAAGCGGATTTCACCGGGACCCGCCTTCAGTTCCACGGCGCTTGGAAGATCGCGCTGGCGCGGCTCTATATCCAGCACCTCATAGATCATGCGTGCATTGACGAGCGCTTTTTCCAGCCCGACCTGAAGGCGGGCGAGGCGGCGAGCCGGATCGTAGGCGAGCAGCATTGCAGTGATGAAGGCGAAGGTTGCGCCGGGGGGCTGTTGCTCGAGAATTGCACGATAGCCGCTATAGGCCAGCACGCCCGCCACAGCAAAACCCGCCAGCATTTCTGAAATGGGCGTCGTGCGTTCGGAGACCTTGGCGATCTTGTTGCTGCGGCCCTCAGACTGGTCGATGAGCTTGCCGATCTTGGCGCGCAGCTGATCTTCCATCGTAAAGGCCTTGACGATGGCAATGCCCTGAATCGATTCCTGCATCGCACCCAGCAAATGGGAGTTGAGATGCACGAGATCGCGGGTGACGGAGCGAATGCGGCGCGAAATATAGGCAACGGCCAGAATGAGCGGCGGGCCGATCAGGAAAATCGCAACGGACAGTATAGGGTCCATATAGAACATCGTGCCGACGAGACCGATAAGCGAAATGAGATCGCGTGCGATCGACGAAATCGTCATGTTGAGAAGGTCGCGAATCCCAGAAACATTCTGGTTGATCTGCGCCGCCAGATGACCTGAACGCGTATCGTTGTAGAAATCGAGACCGAGCTTCATCAGATGGTCGAAAATGCGCTTCTGATAGCGCGCGACCAGATTGTTGCCGATCTTGGCAAGTTCGACAGCCTGTATGTAGCCGGAAAAGCCGCGCAGGATGAAGATGACCAGCAATGTGCCGCAAATGACCCAGACCAGACCGAGATTCTGCTCGTAGAAGATCTTGTCGATCATCGGCTTCATCAGATAGGCCAGCGCGCCATTCGATCCACCGACGATGAGCGATGCCAGAATGGCGATAATGTAATTCTTCTTATATTCGCGGATGTTTTCCGACATCATGCGCCGGATTACGCGGGTGGCTTCGCCCGTATCGATCTTCTTGTTTTTCTTCTTGAATAGACTCACGTGCAAAAGCGCTTTTTGTCTCTTAGCCCTCCGGCAGGCCCGGCGGCTATCGTTGAAAAATACGACTTCCCATATGGCGCCCATATGAAAACGCTGCACTGAAAAAGCCATCGGCAATTTCAGTGCAGCGTTTCTATAACGTTATCTGTGCGGCTTGACCATCCTCAAGCTTTGCCGGTCAGAGCGGGATGTTTTTAAGCTGAACCATCATCCCGCTCTAAATTTTTGTTTGAGCATGATTTTACCCGAAAACCGGTTCCCACTTTTCGGAATCATGCTCCAATGCACCAGCGGCGTCCTTCGGTCGAGACTTCGAAACGGGCAGGGGCCTGCGCAAAGGTCGAAAGCCCGGTGAGGGCTGCAAGCTGGTGCGTGATCACGCGGACAGGAATGTCGCGCATGATGGCCTTGTGCGGGGCCTTGTCTTCGAAGGCTTCACGGAAAGCGCCTGCCTTGAGTGCGGAAAGGATGCGCTGCGGAATGCCGCCCGAAAGATAGACGCCACCATGCGCCATGAAGATCAGCGCCAGATCGCCCGCAAGGCGTCCGAGATAGGTGACGAACAGATGCAGGGTTTCCTCTGCCTGTACATTGCTGCCATCGAGCCCGGCTGATGTGATGTCGGCGGGTGTCTCGAGCGTTGGTGTCACCTTGTCGGCGGCGCATATGGCGAGATAGAGATTACGCAGGCCGCGTCCGCACAGGATCTGCTCGCCTGCGACGCGGCCTTCGATACGTTCGATATGCGGGAAGACCTGATAGTCGCGTGTCGTGCGCGGGCCGATATCGATATGGCCGCCTTCGCCCGGCACCGGCACCCATGCATGGCGCGTGCGCACAAGACCGGCCACGCCAAGGCCTGTGCCCGGCCCAAGCACGACGCGGGTGGCGATCACTTCTTCCGGCTTGCCGCCGATCTGTTCCAGATGATCGCTGCCGAGAGACACAACGGCGAGTGCCTGCGCCTCGAAATCGTTCAGCACAGTCACGTCCTCGAACCCGAGGTCGGCGATCATCTTCTTTGGGCGCACGACCCAGTCGCAATTGGTGAGGTCGATCTCGTCACCGTCGACCGGACCAGCCACAGCAAGAATGGCGGAACGTGGCTGGATCGAGGTGTGATCGAGAATGGCGCTCTGTATCGCCTCGTCGATGGTGGCATAATCCGCCGTCTGGAGAACGGGAAACTCCTTCGGCTCGGCATTGGAATCCACCAGGATAGCAAAGCGGGCATTGGTGCCGCCGATATCGCCGACGAGTACCGGAAACCGGAAACTCTGTTCGGCCCGCTCTATCTCTTTGTTTTCATGCATGTCTTTGTCCAAAACCGGTTCCCACTTTTGGGAGACATGCTGTAGCCGCCAGCATGTCCTCTCCCAGGTTATGTCTTCCAGCCGCAGTGGTCTTCCGCGGGCGAGCCTGTCTTGTGCAGGATTAATCAAGCGCCTTGATCAGCTTTTCCGCTGTCGCGCGATTGAGCGCCATTGGAATATCATAGACGCTGCCGAGGCGTGTCAGCGCCTTCACATCGACATCGTGCGGAAGCGGGGACAGCGGGTCGATGAAGAAGATGAGTACTTCCACCGTGCCTTCCGCGATCATCGCGCCGATCTGCTGGTCTCCGCCCAGCGGCCCGCTTTTCACACGCTGAATGCTGAGTGAAGGGCAGGCATCCAGAATGAGGCCGCCGGTCGTCCCCGTCGCCACGATGTCATAACGGGCCAAAGCCTGCTCATGCGCTTTTGCGAAGGAGACCATGTCATCCTTCTTCTGGTCGTGGGCAATCAATGCGATGCGCAGGCGTTCCGTCATGAATGAGCAACCTTACGAGTTGATAACCTTGTCATTAGAACATTTCCAGCAAAAGTGTGAAACGATTTTGCGTAGGAAAATGTGGTGAAATAAGCTGGAGCAGTTCCAGCGACACCGTAAAAACAGGAACCGCTCCGGCATTTTAAATCGTTTTAAACCTATAGCGAAGTGCCGACAACATGAAAAGCGCTAAAAGCCTTTATTGCACTCCATAGGTAACATCAGCGACCGAATTCGGCGCAGGACCGTTGAGGACGGCAGCGCAGGCCTTCGGCAGATCGGACACCATCACCGGGCGCGGCTTTTTCGGCGGTTCCTTTGAAGGCTTTGCAGGCTTCCATGGCTCGTCGGTGAACCACCAGGCAAGCGACTTGTCACAACCGTCGCCAGCAGCCACTTTCGGTTGCGGCTTGCATTGGGGCGAGCCGGGCTGGCAGGTCAGGCGTACATGGAAATGGTAGAAGTGACCCCAATAGGGGCGAACCTTGCCGAGCCAGCTTCGATCACCTGTCACCGTGTCGCAAAGTTGCTTCTTGATACCTGGATGCACGAAGATGCGCTCGACTTCCGGATAGCTTGCGGCATGTCTGATGAGGGCCGTGCGGGCAGGGGTCCACTTCTTCGGGTCCACATAAAGCGAATCCGGCTTCAGCATCGAAACGGCGGAAACGCTTTCGCGTTCGGCGTCGCTAAACCGCTTTTTCGGCATCGGCGTCAGCCAGATGTCAGCATCGAGGCCGACCTGATGCGAGGCATGGCCGGTCAGCATCGGACCGCCACGCGGCTGCGAGATGTCACCGACGAGCAGACCGGGCCAGCCGTCCTTTGCCGCGTCGCGGGACAGTTTTTCCAGAAGGCCGATCATGCGCGGATGGCCCCAGCGTCGGTTGCGCGAAAGGCGCATGACCTGCCAGTTCGGTCCGTCCGTCGGCAGCGCCACGGCACCGGCGAGGCATCCCTTGGCATAAAAGCCGATGGATTGCGGCTGCTGTGCCAGCACGGGAAGCGCTTCGCCACCGAAGGCCTGTTTGGCGGGCATGTCCTCCGCCATGGCCATTGGCACGAAGTCGGGCGCGATCATTGCGGCCAGCGAGGCTGCGAGAACGATCTTCTTCAATCTGTTTGCAATCATGGGGCAATTCCAGTTTTGCCGGGGCTTCGGTTGCGAATCAAGCAACCGGATTGCGGGCATTATGCTGTGTGATTGGCAGGGCTTCAATGGCGGTCGACCGTTTGCGCTGCCGACCGCCATTTCCCTCAGCTCTTTCGTAGCCTCACAAGCATGGCCAGAACCAGCAACGGCATGAATGTGCAGAAGGTGATCAATGGCCAGGCAGTGTCGCCCGGCAGGAAAATGACCAGTGCGGTTCCTGCGAGACTGACGATCAGGCTTTGAATGCAGAAGTAGACCGCGACCGCCATACCTGCACTATCATCAAAGGCTGCAAGCGCGCCATTTGCCGTCATCGATGCGGTGAAAACAATCCCGACAGCGGCAAGCCACATCGGGACGATGAGGCTTGTGAACGATGGTTGCATCAGTTTCTCACCCGCCAGAAGCAGGAGCGTGCTGGCAAGGAGCACGGCCATGCCAAGGGCCACGCTTTTACGGGCACCCCATTTCTGCGTATGGCGTGACAGGATGCGCGTGGCGGCGATCATGACGACGGCAACACTTGCGAAGGCAAGACTGAAGCCGGTTTCCCCGAAACCGCCGCGTTCGATCAGAATGCGTGGTGCCGTGGAAAAGAACACGAAAAACGTGCCCATCGCCGTCGCAAAGCCGAGCGTATAGGTCCAGAAGCGGAAATCCTTCATGATCCGGCCCAGACTGCCAGCGCTTGGTGCATTGTTGGCCGGACGTGTTTCGTGCCAGTGGCGCCAGGCGCGCGATGTTGCGACGAGACTGAAAACGCCCAGCAATGCGAAGATTGTCCGCCATCCGAAACCTTTTGCAATCAGGGCGCCTGCAATCGGCCCAAGCGCAGGGACGAAGGAAAGCATGGCGCTGAAAAGCCCGTAGATTGTCGCGCCTTCGGGACGAGTCGCATAGACATCGCGGACCGTTGCGAAAGTGGCGACAAGTGCCGCCGAGGCGCCCATTGCCTGTACGAAACGAAGCAACACGAAAACTGTGGCATCGTTGGTGATCGCCAGAGCGAAAGACGAGAGGGCGAAAACCAATCCACCGCCAAGCAGGATGGGCCTGCGTCCGAAACGGTCCGACAACGGGCCGAACAGCAGTTGACCGACACCCAGCATCACCATGTAGAGGCTGAGCGTCAGTTGCACCATGGCGGGTGTCGTTTGCAGGATGGCGGGCATGGACGGTACGACCGGCAGGTAGATGTCCATGGCCAGCGAGGCGAGAATGTCGAAGGGAGCCATCAACGCGAGCGCAAATGGCAGGGAATAACTCCAGCGTGGAGTTTGTTTGTTATCAAAAGGCATGACGAAGCATCCGCTCGAGAAAGAATTCGGGCGGCGATCTGCCTTCTTTAAAACGCGCGTCTCATCCGAAAACCGTCACACGCTTTTCGGGATGCGCTTTAAGGGAAATTGGTCCGGGGCAGATGCCGCAACAGGTCGGAAAGGCTGTTGCGGCTTATCTGGTTGCGAGTTCGGTGCTGCTCATTCTGTGTTGTCCCGGTTCGATTGCAGGCCTGCTTTTAGCACTGGCGCGACTTCAGCGCCAGCTATCGTCGCGCCACATGGCCGAGAAGGCCGTCTTGTAGTCGGGATAGACGAATTCGTAGCCGAGATCCCTGATATACTGGTTGGAGACACGCTTGTTCTCGCCATAGAAGGAACGCGCCATCGGCGTCATGTCGGCTTCTGCGAAGGGGACTTCCGGTGGTGGCGTCGCGCCCATCAGTTCGGCTGCAAAGGTGACGACATCCTGCGGCGGGCTTGGTTCATTGTCGGTGATATTGAAGATGCCGCCCGTGTTGGTTCCCGCCAGAAAACGCAGGCTACCGGCAATGTCATCGACATGGATGCGGTTGAAAACCTGATTGTCTTTGATGATACGCCGTGCAGTACCGCGTTCCAGATTAATGAAGGCGTTGCGGCCCGGTCCATAGATACCTGAGAGGCGCAGGACCGCGAGCGGCGTTCCATGCCGTTCGCTCAATTGTCCCCATGCCTCTTCGGCTTCGACGCGTTCCAGACTGCGACGGGATGCTGGCTTGCAGGGTGCCGTTTCGTCCACCCACTCGCCCTGATGATCGCCATAGACGCCAACCGTCGACAGATAGCCGATCCAGCGAATGGTGTTGTCGGGACGGCGAAGCGCTTCTTCTACAACGGCGACTGCCGGATCGCCGCTTTCGCCGGGAGAGATTGAAACAACCACATGAGTCGATTGGGCAAGCCGGTTCACAAGTTCGGACGAGGGCGTTTCGCCATCGAAGAGCATCGGCTTTATGCCTGCCTGTTCAAGAAGCGGGAATTTCTGCTCGTGCCGCGTGGTCCCGTCGATGCGTTCCGCTTCCCCGGTCATCCTTTGAGCAAAGGCCTGGGCAGAATAACCAGCTCCGAACAGAAATATGCGCATATCAGATTGCCTCCGTATTCCATTCCGCCTGCACCGTAGCATCCTCTTCCGATGAGGCCAGACGTTTCTGCATTTCAGCCACACGGTCAGGATTGGCCAACTGCTTCAAGGCCCATATAGCCGCGCCGCGCACGACAGGCGCTTCGTCTTCCAGCAATCGTTCGACATCTGGCAGAAGAGCCGCTTCACCGGAATTACCGGTAGCGATCAGCACATTACGAATAAAGCGGTCGCGCCCGATACGCTTCACCGGGGAGCCGGAAAACAAAGTGCGGAACGCGGGGTCATCCAGTATCAGCAGATCGGCCAGACGCGGCGCTTTCAGGTCCTCGCGGGCTTTCAGCTTCATTTCGCTGGTCGCTTGCGCAAACTTGTTCCAAGGACAGACGGAAAGGCAGTCGTCGCAGCCATAGATGCGGTTGCCCATGACTTTCCGGAATTCGTGCGGGATCGGTCCCTTGTTCTCGATCGTGAGATAGGAAATGCAGCGCCTTGCGTCGATGCGATAGGGCGAGGGGAAGGCCTTGGTCGGGCAGGCGTCGAGACAGGCGCGGCAGGAGCCGCAATGGTCGCGTTCAGGCTCGTCGGGCGGAATTTCCGCCGTTGTGAAGATGGAGCCGAGGAACAGCCAGGAGCCGAGCTCGCGGCTCACCAGATTGGTGTGCTTGCCCTGCCAGCCAAGACCGGCGGCCTCAGCCAGCGGCTTTTCCATGACGGGCGCTGTATCGACGAAGACTTTGACGTCCTGCCCGGCACGCGCGGCGAAACGGCTCGCCACATGCTTCAGCTTACCCTTGATGATGTCATGATAGTCGCGGTTCTGCGCATAGACCGAGATGGCCGCGCAATCTCGTTTTTCCAGAATGGCAAGCGGATTGGCATCCGGCCCGTAATTCATCGCAAGCATCACGATGGAACGGACTTCCGGCCACAGCACGCTTGGATCGCTACGGCGCGCCTCGGTTTCCTCCATCCATTCCATATCGGCATGGTGGCCATCGGCAATATATTGGCGCAACCGTTCGGGCGCTTGCGGAATTGCATCCGGCGTGGTGAAGGCGACGGCATCGAAACCGACCGCCTTCGCCTCTTCGATCAGGAAGCGCTTCAGCTTGTCTGTCTTCGAATTAGAAGTCGAGGTCGCCATAATGGGCCACCGGGGCAAGCCCGCGCACGCGGTCAGAAAGCAATGGGCGGAAAGCCGGGCGCGATTTCATGCGTGCATACCAGTCACGCGCCGCTTTGGTTTCGCCCCATTCGATTTCGCCCAGATAGTCTAGCACGGAAATGCATGCTGCCGCAGCCATGTCGGCATAGCTTGGATGCGCGCCGCCAAGCCAGTCGCGCGTCGCGGCCAGCCAGTCGATATATTTCATGTGCTGGCGGATATTGGTGCGGGCGGCACGGATAGCGGTCGAATCCGGTGCACTACCGCCCATTTCGGCAGCCATTTGCAGCTTGAACACACGTTCGCGGGCGATGTGGCGCGTCACTTCATTTTCAAATTTCAGCAGGAACCAGTCAACGAGGCGGCGCACTTCGGCGCGCTCCATCGGGCTTTCCGGCAGAAGTCGGCGGCTGCGTTTCAAGGCGCCGCGCGTTTCGTCCAGATATTCGGCAATCACCGTCGCGCCGACGACCGGAAGGTCGTTTTCAGCTAGAAGAACAGGCAGGGTGCCCGCCGGATTCAATGCCAGAAATTCTTTGCGACGCGACCACGGTCGTTCCTCGATCAATTCCGCTTCAACGCCATATTCGCCAAGGATGAGCCGCACATAGCGCGAACCCGAAGACATGGGATGATGAAAAAGCGTAAGCATGATCGACGCGATACTCTCGACTGAAGCTTGAATTGAACGTCCGGAGATAGCACGGCGGCTGGCGTTTGCGCATGCAGCAGGCTATTCCTGCTACCGAGCGATTCGACGCCGCCTCAACGGAATATAAAGTCTATAAGGGCTATGTCTGCGTGAGACAAGCAATCGCTGCAAGTGCCCGTTTTAGACGCCATAACCGCTAATGCGAGCCGGTTCAGATACCATCATCGTGTCCACTATTCTAAGGTGCTGACTTCATGGATGTTTTTAATCTGCTGGAAGCCGCGTTTCTCGGTCTTGTTGAAGGCTTGACCGAATTTATCCCGGTTTCCTCCACCGGGCATTTGCTGCTGATTGGTCATTTTCTTGGCTTTGAATCCACAGGAAAGACCTTTGAGGTGCTGATCCAGCTGGGTGCCATTCTGGCCATTCTGACTGTTTATTCAGCAAAACTTTTGAAAATCCTGACTGATTTTCCTCGCGATGCCCGCACGCGTCGCTTTGTCTTCGGCATTCTGGTCGCCTTCCTGCCCGCTGCCTTTATCGGTGCGCTGGCGCACGGCTTTATCAAGAGCGTGCTGTTTGAAACGCCGATGCTGGTCTGCATCATGCTGATCATCGGCGGTTTCATCCTGCTCTGGGTGGATCAGCTCAATCTGCGTCCGCGCTATCATGACGTCATGGATTATCCGCTGCCCATGTGCCTTGCGATCGGCTTCATCCAGTGCCTGGCCATGATACCCGGTGTATCGCGTTCCGGCTCCACAATTGTCGGCTCGCTGCTGCTCGGTGCCGACAAACGCTCGGCTGCGGAGTTCTCGTTCTTTCTCGCCATGCCGACCATGGCGGGCGCATTTGCTTATGACCTCTACAAGAGCCGCAATATCCTGTCGTTCAACGACGGCGCGCTGATTGGCGTCGGCTTCGTGATGGCCTTCATCTCGGGCGTTTTCGTTGTGCGCTATCTGCTCGATTACGTGTCCCGCCACGGCTTCAAGCTGTTCGGTTGGTGGCGTCTGATCGTCGGATCAGTGGGGTTGGCAGCACTCCTCGTATGGGGGTGAACGTCGTCAAATTTCGACAAAGCTTGGCGCATAAAAGCCAGGCAAAAGAAAAGGGGCCTTTCGGCCCCTTGTTCATTTCCGTTGAATGGAATGTCTCATGCGAAGCCGGTCTTGGTGTATTGGCCAGCCACGCGGTAGCGCCAGAGATAGGATGGCAGCACGGCGTCAACACCTTCAGGCGTGATGCCCATGCCTTCCAGCGTGCGGCCTTCCTTGATGGCCTTTTCGGAAACGACATTGTCGAATTTCAACAGCGTCACCTGATCATTGGTGAGCATCGGGTTCGGCAGCAGGCCGAGGATCGATGCCTGGAGGCGAGCAACCCACCACGGCATGGAGACGATCATGCGCTTGCGCCCGATGACCTTGAGCATGTCCTTCATCCAGTTTTTGAACGGCTGCACATCCGGGCCACCGAGTTCGTAGACGCCGCCCGGCATCAGCTTGCCATCAACGGCGCGGGCGACGGCTTCCGCCACGTCACCGACATAGACCGGCTGGAGCTTCGTTTCGCCGCCGCCGATAGCTGGCAGGAACGGCGAGAAGCGCGCCATGTTGGCGAAGCGGTTGAAGAAGCGGTCTTCCGGGCCAAAAATGATCGAGGGGCGCAGGATGACGCTTTCCGGCAGAACGGAAAGAACGGCGTTTTCGCCTTCGCCCTTGGTGCGTGCATAATCCGATGGCGAATTGACGTCGGCGGCCAACGAGGACACATGCGTCATGCGAATTCCTGCGGCCTTGGCGGCTTCGGCGATGTTCTTCGCGCCCAGCACCTGAACAGTGTTGAAACGCTGACGTCCGCTTTCGGCAAGAATGCCGACGAGGTTCACGACATGGTCGGAGCCCTTGACGATGTGCTCGACGGAGCCACGATGGCGCACATTGGCCTGCACCATCTGAATCTGGCCGACATTGCCGAGCGGAGCCATGTAATAGGCAACTTCCGGCTTGCGAACGGCAACGCGCACACGGTAGCCTCGCTTGGTGAGAGCCGCCACGACCGCGCGCCCGACAAAGCCGGAGCCGCCGAAAACGGTGACGAGTTTCGGCCTGTTGTGGACTTCGTTCGGTTCGGTCTTCATCCTAAACTCCTGCATGAAAGCACGCTATTCGAGCGGTGATTTATCGCCTTTTTGCCACAAGGCAAAGGGGACTTGTTGTCACGATTGCGAAAGCTGCCGGTTTTCCCGCCTTTTGGCGCGAATACTCCTTTGAAATTTGGCGGCTTGCTGTTAAATCGCGCGCATGAGCACACCACTTGACCATATTCGCAATTTTTCGATCGTCGCCCATATCGACCACGGCAAATCGACGCTGGCCGACCGCCTCATTCAGTTGACCGGCGGGCTGGACACGCGCGAGATGAAGGATCAGGTTCTCGACTCGATGGATATCGAGCGCGAGCGCGGCATCACCATCAAGGCGCAGACAGTCCGTCTTTCCTACAAGGCGAAGAACGGCGAAGATTATGTGCTGAACCTGATCGACACGCCCGGACACGTCGACTTCGCCTATGAAGTCTCGCGCTCGCTGGCTGCGTGCGAAGGTTCGCTTCTGGTGGTGGACGCCTCCCAGGGCGTGGAAGCGCAGACGCTGGCCAATGTCTATCAGGCCATCGACAACAATCATGAAATCGTGGTCGTGTTGAACAAGATCGACCTGCCTGCTGCCGAGCCTGAACGCGTCAAGCAGCAGATCGAGGAAGTGATCGGCATCGATGCCGCGCAGGCCGTGCATATTTCGGCCAAGACCGGCATTGGCATCGAGGATGTGCTCGAAGCCATCGTCACCCAGTTGCCCGCGCCGAAGGAAGGCGACCGCAATGCGCCGCTCAAGGCCATGCTGGTCGATAGCTGGTATGATTCCTATCTTGGCGTTATCGTTCTGGTGCGCATCATCGATGGCGTCCTGAAAAAGGGCCAGACCATCCGCATGATGGGCACGGGCGCGAAATATCCGGTGGAACGCACCGGCGTGTTCACGCCGAAGATGGTTCAGGTGGACGAACTCGGCCCCGGCGAGCTTGGCTTCATCACGGCCTCGATCAAGGAAGTGGCCGACACCCGCGTCGGCGATACGATTACCGAAGATCGCCGCCCGACCGAAAAGATGCTGCCTGGCTTCAAGCCCGCGCAGCCGGTCGTGTTCTGCGGCCTGTTCCCGGTCGATGCAGCGGATTTTGAAGATCTGCGCGCCGCGATGGGCAAGCTGCGCCTCAACGATGCGTCGTTCTCGTTCGAAATGGAAACCTCTGCCGCACTCGGCTTCGGCTTCCGTTGTGGTTTCCTCGGCCTTCTGCATCTGGAAATCATTCAGGAACGTCTCGAGCGCGAGTTCAATCTCGACCTTATCACGACCGCGCCTTCGGTCGTCTATCGCCTGAACATGCAGGACGGAACGCAGAAAGAGCTTCACAACCCGGCCGATATGCCGGATGTGGTGAAGATCAATGCGATTGAAGAGCCTTGGATCAAGGCAACCATTATGACGCCGGATGACTATCTCGGTGCGATCATGAAGCTTTGCCAGGAGCGCCGCGGCATCCAGATCGATCTGACCTATGTTGGCCCACGCGCCATGATCACCTATGATCTGCCGCTCAACGAAGTGGTGTTCGATTTCTATGACCGCCTGAAGTCGATCTCGAAGGGCTATGCCTCGTTTGACTACAACCTTTCGGATTACCGCGAGGGCGATCTGGTCAAGATGTCGATCCTTGTCAACGAAGAGCCGGTCGATGCATTGTCGATGCTTGTCCACCGTTCGGCGGCTGAAAAGCGCGGCCGTGCGCTGTGCGAAAAGCTGAAAGAGCTGATCCCGCAGCACATGTTCAAGATCCCGATCCAGGCGGCAATCGGCGGCCGCATCGTGGCGCGCGAGACGATCTCGGCATTGCGCAAGGACGTGACGGCCAAGTGCTATGGCGGCGACGTGACGCGCAAGCGCAAACTTCTGGAAAAGCAGAAGGAAGGCAAGAAGCGCATGCGCCAGTTCGGCAAGGTCGAAATCCCGCAGGAGGCCTTTATTCAGGCGCTCAAGATGGGTGATGATTGATTCTTTCCCTTCGACAAACAGGGCGTGTTTGCCGAATGTTGTTTTAGATTGGGCGCTTTTAGCGCCCTTTCTTTTTGAACTTTGACGAATGCCGCTCTCGTCCTCATCCTGAGGAGCCTCCTGAACTTGTGAAGGAGGCGTCTCGAAGGACGAGGCGACAGCGCTCCCCCTCAGCCCTTCGAGACGGTTCCCTTCGCCATGCTCAGGGCACCTCCTCAGGATGAGGGGGGGCGAGTTTACATCCGATCTCATCCCCGCTTTGACAGTTCGGGTAGGCCCTCATAATCTAGTGCAATTAATGCTTCTTTCTTTGCACGAGACCAACCTTTGATCTGTCGTTCGCGCGCAATGGCATCAACGATCCGGTCATAGGTTTCGGTGAAGACAAGCTCGACCGGCCGACGCTTCTTCGTATAGCCCTCGTAGATGCCCTCGTTGTGTTCCCACAGCCGGGCTTCGATGTTCTGCTTGGTGAGACCGGTGTAATATGAACCGTCCGCGCAACGCAGGATATATATCGTGACTTCCATGACTCGCCCCCGCTTGTCGTTGGAAGATAGATGTTGATGCAAGTTTACCTGTCTAACAAGACGCGGCAATCGACTTTAAGATTGCGCGTGTTCAGAAGGTTGAAATCAATGCCCGTATCTCCCCGCATTTCCATCACCTACTGCACCCAATGCAACTGGCTACTGCGCGCTGCGTGGATGGCGCAGGAACTGTTGCAGACTTTCGGGCAGGACTTAGGCGAAGTGGCGTTGCGTACGGGCACCGGCGGGGTCTTTGAAATCCGCGTTCATATGCCGGACGGCAGCGAGGAACTCATCTGGGAACGCAAGCGCGACGGCGGTTTTCCGGAAGCCAAGGTGTTGAAGCAGCGCGTGCGCGATCTGGTCTGGCCGGAACGCGATCTGGGTCATTCGGACCGGATGTCAAAACCTGAATAAGACAAAGCCCGCAAGTTGCGGGCTTCTTTGTTTTGGCAGCTTTTAGTCCTCATCCACCACGCGCAGGCGCATTTGGGTGGGGGCGCTTTCCGCCTGTCGTGATTGCGGGCGGGATGCTTCCTCGGCAGGCGCGGGGCCGAATTCCAGCGCCTCGATCTTCGCGCCGCGCTTGGTGACCTTGCTGGAAGATACGAGAATATCGTCAATATCCTTGTTGGCCTGCACGAAGTGGGTCTGCAGCTTGCGCACGCGCTCATCGAGGCGGCCGACATCTTCCATCAGCCGGATCACTTCACCCTGAATCACATGCGCCTGCTCGCGCATGCGGGCATCTTTCAGGATCGCCTGAATAACCTGAATGGACAGCATCAGCAGCGAGGGTGAGACGATGACCACCCGTGCCCGGTGCGCACGCTGGATCAGGGCCTCGAAATGCTCGTGAATATCGGCGAAGATCGACTCCGACGGCACGAACAGAAAAGCTGTATCCTGCGTTTCGCCGGGGATCAGATATTTGTCGGAGACATCCTTGATGTGCACTTCCATGTCGCGGCGGAACTGGGCGACTGCTGCCTTGCGCGCCTCCGGCTGTTCCGTTTCGCGAATGGAATTCCAGGCTTCGAGCGGGAATTTCGCGTCGATTACCAAAGAGGGCGCATTGTTCGGCATCCGTACAAGGCAATCCGGACGGGTGCTGTTGGAAAGCGTTGCCTGAAACTCGTAGGCGCCCTGCGGCAGACCGTCGGCGATGATCGCTTCCATGCGCGACTGGCCGAAAGCGCCACGCGTCTGCTTGTTGGCGAGGATCGCCTGCAACTGCACCACCTGTCCGGCGAGCGACTGGATATTGTTCTGCGCCGTGTCGATGACGGCGAGACGCTCCTGCAATTTGGCGAGGTTTTCATGCGTCGAACGGGTCTGTTCGGTCATGGTCTGGCCGATGCGATGCGTCATGCCGTCGAGTCGCTCGCGGATCGACTGGTTGAGCTCCGCCTGCCGCGAACCGAACACTTCCGCCATGGTCTGCATCCGGCCCTGCATCTCGGCTTGCGCTTTGAGGATTTCCGCCATGCGATATTCGGCATCGCGGGCACGGTCTTCGGCCTGCGCTTCCGCGACTGCGCGAAGCCGGGCAGAGCGTGTTGCCGCCATCAGAAAAAGGGCAAGACACAGGACCAGCACGACGATGCCCGCCAGCAGGATATTCCCGAGCGTGAACGACGTGGCGCCGAGCTGCAGAAGCGGCTCATTCAAGAGATTCTGGTTTTCCATGAAGGCAGCTTAGTTGATTCGTGTCGCCTTGATGAGATCAAAACGGGAACATTTTGCAAAGTGTAATTGACGATTCCCGCGTGAGCCATTACGTGAAAGCGCATGTCAGTAAAACCGCTTGTCATCCTTCCCGATCCCGTCCTGCGCCAGGTTTCCAAGCCTGTGGAGCGCTTTGACGACCAGCTGCGCAAATTCGCCGGCGACATGTTCGACACCATGTATGATGCGCCGGGCATTGGTCTTGCCGCCATTCAGGTGGGCGAGCCGATCCGTATGCTCGTCATCGATCTTGCCAAGGAAGGTGAACCGAAAGCGCCGCATGTCTTCATCAATCCCGAGATCATCGGTGTGACGGATGAAGCCAGCACCTATGAGGAAGGCTGCCTTTCGATCCCGGATTATTATGCCGAGGTCGAACGGCCAGCCGCTATCAAGGTCAATTACTTCGATGCTGACGGCAAGCCGCATTCGATGGAAGCCGACGGGCTGATGGCCACCTGCCTGCAGCATGAGATCGACCATCTGAACGGTGTGCTCTTCATCGATCATATTTCCAAGTTGAAGCGCGATATGGTCATCAAGAAGTTCAAGAAGCTCGCCAGCCAGCGCGCGCCGGGGAAAGTGCTTTAATGCGTGTCGTTTTCATGGGGACGCCGGAATTTTCCGTGCCGATCCTCACCGCCATTATCGGTCACGGTTATGAGGTTGTTGCCGTCTATACGCAGCCGCCGCGCCCGGCTGGCCGTCGCGGGCTGGAGCTGACCAAGTCGCCAGTGCATGAAAAAGCCGAGCAGTTTGGCATTCCGGTGTTCACGCCGAAAAGCCTCAAGGGTGCGGAAGAGCAGGAAGTCTTTGCAAGTCTTGAAGCCGATGTCGCCATCGTCGTGGCCTATGGGCTTTTGCTGCCCAAGGCCATTCTCGATGCGCCACGGCTCGGCTGCTATAATGGTCATGCCTCGCTTTTGCCGCGCTGGCGCGGGGCCGCGCCCATCCAGCGCGCCATCATGGCGGGCGATGCGGAAACCGGCATGATGATCATGAAAATGGATGCCGGGCTTGATACCGGTCCTGTTGCCATGGCGGAAAAGGTTGCGATCACGCCTGACATGACTGCGGGCGAACTGCATGATCGTCTGAGTATGATCGGCGCCGACCTGATGATCCGTGCGCTGGGTGCGCTGGAGCGTGAAAGCCTCGCCTTGCAGCCGCAGGCGGAAGAAGGCGTCACCTATGCCGCCAAGATCGACAAGGCTGAGGCGCGTATCGACTGGTCGAAGTCGGCGCAAGAGGTACACAACACCATTCGCGGACTGTCGCCCTTTCCAGGTGCCTGGTGCGAAATGGAAATCAACGGCGCTGTCGAGCGCGTGAAGCTTCAGCGCTCAACGCTGGGTGAGGGCAAGGGTGAGCCGGGTACGGTGCTGGATGATCGCCTGACGGTTGCCTGCGGCGAAGGTGCCCTGAGGCTCGTCACGCTGCAGCGCTCCGGCGCCAAGCCATTGCCTGCGCAGGAGTTTCTGCGTGGTGCACAGGTCACGAAGGTTCTGTAGGCGGTGCCGCGCTACAAGCTCACTGTCGAATATGACGGCACGCCCTATGTCGGCTGGCAGCGGCAGGAAAACGGCCATGCGGTGCAGAATGCCATTGAACTGGCATTCAAGAAATTCTGCGGCGAAGACCTGACGTTAAGCGCTGCGGGCCGCACCGATGCGGGCGTTCATGCAACAGCACAAGTTGTCCATGTCGATCTCACCAAGGATTGGGATGCAGGCAAGGTGCGCGATGCGGTCAATGCGCATCTGGTCATGGCGGATGAGCGCATCAGTATCCTGAATGTCGAGAAGACGACGGACACGTTCGACGCGCGTTTTTCCGCACGTGCACGGCATTATCTCTACCGCATCCATAATCGTCGTGCGCCTCTGGCGATTGATTATCAGCGCGCATGGTGGGTGCAGAAGCGACTTGATGCTGAAGCGATGCACGAAGCAGCAAAGCGGCTTCTGGGAGAGCACGACTTCACCACGTTCCGCGCCACGCAATGCCAGGCCAAGAGCCCAATCAAGACGCTCGACCGGCTCGATGTCATCCGCAACGGCGATTACGTGGAAATGCGCGTTTCGGCGCGGTCCTTCCTGCACAATCAGGTCAGGTCCTTCGCAGGCAGCCTGATGGAAGTGGGTGTTGGCCGCTGGACGGCGGATGATCTGCAAGCGGCTTTGGAAGCCAGAGATCGCAAGGCCTGCGGGCAGGTTGCCCCGCCCTATGGGCTTTATCTGATTGGTGTGGACTACGCCTTTCCGTACTGATACCCGAAGCGCGCTCTAGGGAATCAAGAGCAAACTTCCGGATGATTTTCCCGTTTCCAGCGCACGATGGGCCTGTACTGCCTCGCTCAGCGGATAGGTTGCCCCAATCGTTCCAGTCAGTCCCTTTTCCATGATGTCGAAAAGCTTGGAAGCGGAGTTTCGGTAGTTATCCAGATCGTTGATGTAAGCGATCACGCTTGGCCGGACGAAAGAAAGATCTGCTTGATTGCCGAGTGCATCAATGACGGTCTGGGAGATTTTTCCACCGGCCTGACCAATGCTCGCCAGAGTTCCAAACGGGCGCACGCATTGTGCCGTTTTGGCCAGGGTTTCACCGCCGATCCCGTCATAGGCGACGTGAACGCCCTGTTCGTCCGTGAGACGCCGGGTGGCTGTGACGAAATCGCAATCGCGTCCAACGAGCACATGATCGGCACCATTTTTGCGCGCCATTTCGGCCTTGTCTTCCGAGCTGACGGTTCCGATCACTGTTGCTCCAAGAGCCTTGCCCCAGCGGGTCAGCAAAGTGCCCAGTCCGCCTGCGGCTGCATGCACCAGCATGATTGTATCCGGGCCAACGGGAAATGTATTGGTCAGGAGCATGTGGGTCGTAAGACCGCGCAGCATGGTCGCTGCCGCCGACTGCGACGAAATTGTGCCGGGCAGTAGCAGTGCTCTTTGGGGCGGTAGAAGCCGGGTTGAGGCATATGCCCCCACTGGCAAGCCTGCATAAGCCACTCTGTCACCCGGTTTGAGGTCGGTTACATTTGATCCGACTGCTTCCACAACGCCTGCACCTTCGACACCGAGCACAGCCGGAAAGGACGGCAGCGGATAGAGGCCGGTCCGATGGTATATGTCGACAAAGTTGACGCCGATTGCCTCGTGGCGAATGCGTATCTCGCCTGCACCGGGGCTTCGGGGTGTGTGTTGGACTGTCTGAAGCAGCCCTGCTTCACCGGTCGCGTTCAGAATGATCTCGTAGTCCATCAGTCAGCCTCCGTTGCAATCCGGGGCAGTATCGGGGATAGAGAAACGGGAAAAAATTGCTGTTTTGATCGCAGCATATGGGAAAAATTTCACAATGGTGAATTGGGAAAGCGTACGTTACTTTGTGGCTTTGGCCGATACCGGTACTCTGTCAGGTGCGGCGCGATTGCTGAATGTAGAACATGCGACGATTGCGCGACGTGTGGCTGCCTTGGAAACCGAAACCAGTTTGAAACTGGTTGATCGCCGGGGGCGGCGTTTTCTGCTGACGGAAGACGGCGAGCGGATCGCTGCAATTGCCCGAAAGATGCAAGACGAAGCGCAAGCTATCAGCCGTTTCGGCGCAGTCCGGGATACTGGCATAAGCGCCACTGTTACACTCACAGCGCCGCCCTCCTACGCGGTTGCGAGACTAGCCAGGCCGCTTGCTGCGGTATCGGCGCAATATCCGGGTATCCATATGTGTGTGATGGGGGAGGCCCGCTTCAGTTCGCTGAATCGTCGGGAAGCGGATATAGCTATTCGCCTGACACGTCCGACAACCGGTGACCTCACCATTCGCAGGCTTGGCGAGGAAGCTTTTCGCCCCTATGCGAGCCGACAGTATCTGGCGCAAACTGCGCCTGATAAATGGCAGTTCATCGCCTATGATGAAAGTCTGGAGGACGCTCCGCAGCAGGCTTACTTACTTGCCTTGGCTGGTGCCCGACCGATTGCCTTGCGGGCCAATACATTGGAGATGCAGCTCGCTCTTGTAAGCGAGAATGCAGGCATTGCCATGTTGCCTGATTTCATGGCTGAGACGCAGGAGCATCTGATGCCAGCACTACCAGACCATGCTCCCCTTCTGCGTGAGGTGTGGATGGTCGTTCATTCCGACATGAAGACGGTTCCGGCTCTCCGTGCGGTCATGACCGAGATCGCTGGCACCCTCGGTCATCCCATGCCGATATAACACTTTTCGTTTTAATAGGCGTGCGGATCGAAGCCGATCCCGAGCAAATTCTGCAGCAGGACAGTCAGGAAGAGCGAACCGAAAACGGTGCAGGCAAAGAATGGTGCCGTATAGGCATGCGGACGTTGCAGCGCAACGAATGTCAGCCGGTAGCCCAGCACGATGGATATGCCGAACATGATGATGGCGAACAATGTTGCGACATCGAGTTGTCCGGGAAAGAACAATTGCAGCAACGTGATCGGTGCGAAGATCCATGAAATCAGGGCGCTGCCCCAGTTGGTCGCAATCACGAAAGCCGCATAACGCTTGGCGATGCCGATCCGCTTGGCGAGAAGGCCAATGATGACAAGCGGAATGATCCAGGCTGCTATTTCCACGACTGCGGCACGCGTGACGATGGCGAAGCGCAAGCCTGCTTCGTCACGGCCAGCCGTGAGGTCCGCCGCATAGGACACCCAGTTCGCGAACATGGGGGGCAGCGCAATCGCTATCGCAAAGAAGGACGTCCAGAACCCCTCGGCGGAAATGTCGAGATAGCCCAGTCCTTCCTTGCGCCCGAGCATCATTTTCCAGACGCCCCAGAAATATCTGAAAATATCGTCCAGGCTTGGCATGAGATTCCCAATTTTTCGCGTAATCCGGGCGAAAAGTTATGCAACTTTCCGGATTATGCTCTACCCAAAGAAATCGGCGATGAAGCGTTCATAAATCTGTGTCAGGCCTTCGAGGTCGGCAAGAGCCACGCGTTCGTCAACCATATGCATGGTCTGCCCGACAAGGCCGAATTCGACCACTGGACAGTAATCCTTGATGAAACGGGCATCGGATGTGCCGCCCGATGTCGATAGTTCCGGACGCCTGCCGGTTACCGCCTCGACCGAATCCGTCAGCGTGCCGATCAGTTTCTCGTCGCGGGTCAGGAACACATGGCTCGGATGCTCGCGCCAGGTGAGTTCATAGTTGATCGGCGTTTCGCGACCGGGACGCAGGCGATTGTCTCGGGCGGCCTTTTCGAGACGCGCGATGATTTCAGCCTGCAAGGTCTCTGCCGTCCAGGTGTCGTTGAAGCGGATGTTGAACGAGGCCGTCGCCTTGTTTGCAATGACATTGGTGGCTTTGTTGCCGACGTCGATGCTCGTCACTTCCAGATTGCTGGCCTGGAAATTGTCCGTGCCCTCGTCGAAAGCCGGGTAGAGCAGGCTGTCGACGAGGGTGGTGATGCCACGCACCGGGTTTTCGGCAAGATGCGGATAGGCGGCGTGTCCCTGCACGCCATGAACGGTGATCGTGCCGGACAGCGAGCCGCGGCGTCCGATTTTGATCGCATCACCGAGTGCGTTCGGGTTGCTCGGCTCTCCGACGATGGACGCATCCCAGCTTTCGCCACGCTGTTTCGCCCAGTCGAGAAGCTTGACCGTGCCATTGATGGCCGGGCCTTCCTCGTCGCCGGTGATGAGGAGGGAAACGCTGCCCTTGATGCTACCGTGCTTTTCGATATGACGGGCAACTGCGGCCACGAAACAGGCAACGCCGCCCTTCATGTCCACCGCACCGCGACCGTACATCACGCCGTCCTCGATGGCGGCGGAGAAGGGCGGATGTTTCCAGTCATCTTCATTGCCGGGTGGTACGACATCGGTATGTCCCGCGAACATCAGATGCGGGCCATTGCCCGACTTGCGCGCATAGAGATTTTCAATATCCGGCGTGCCTTCATCGCGGAAGATGGGCCGCTCCACCGAAAAACCCATCGGCTTCAACATCGCTTCCAGCGCCGTCAGCGCGCCACCTTCAGCAGGTGTTACGGATGCGCAGCGAATGAGGGCAGCAAGGTTATCGGCGGGATTGACGGCTAAGCTCATGAGATCAGGACTTTTTGAAAAGGGAATCGTCTGACGGCGAGATTATCGCGCATCTCAAAAAGTGCGAAGCGGTTTTCGGAACAAGATGCGCGTGAAACAAGCGGATAGAAACGGCAATCCGGCGGTTGCGCGCGAGGGGGTACCGTTTCGCCTTTCACTTGTTTTTCTCAGTCGGTTTCAATTTGGGAACGAAATTTCCTTGACCGAGCCCCCCTTGTCATCGTTAGTTAAAAATAAGTTGATAACGAGACCCGCAAAGGGCCGGTCGACGGGGACTCTTTTTAAATGGGAAATTGCGCATGCGTTTTATCACTTCTGCGATAGCAGGCATGATGGTGCTCTTCGGGGCGACAACGATACCGGCCAAGGCCGCGCAATGGAGTGAAGCTGGCGGGCTTACAAGCATTCCTTACGGACACAAGGATTACTGTGATCGCAACAAGCGCGATTGCGGCGCGCATCGCGTGTTGCCGCCGATGAACATGACCCCGCAGCGCATGAAGTTGCTGCAATCGGTCAGCAGTTCCGTCAATCATCGCGTCAAGCCGGTTTCCGATCAGGATAATTATGGCAAGCGCGATTACTGGACTATTCCAGTCAACGGCAAGGGCGATTGCGAAGACTATGTGCTGATGAAACGCGCCCAACTGATGGCGCGGGGCATCAGCCCGTCGCAACTTCTCATCACTCTGGTACAGGGCAGCGAGCCGCATATCATATTGACCGTGCGTACCGATCACGGTGACTTTATTCTCGACAATCTGCGCGATGAAGTGTTGCCGGTCGAGAAGACCTCCTATCGCTATATCAAGATGCAGTCGCCTGGAAATTCCGGGCAATGGGTTTCCATCGCCGGGCGTTCGGTCGCTGTTGCAAACAACTGATCGGGTGGTGGCGTTCAGTTGAATGCCGGTTCATTCGATCCATCAAGCCTTACCAAGCCGCATTTCGATGCGGCTTTTTTGTTTAGTAAGGGCTGAATTGACTGGCTAAACGATGTCAGAGACAAATCAGGGTGTCATTTCGACGAAGCCCGCTTCGTTTCTTCAACGTCGATTTTGCGGAAAATGGCCTCATTGTTCACTGTGATTGGACAATATATTTGGACAGACTGTTCGCGCTTTTTGAACAAATGTAGTGCTGTAACAGTCGTGTGATTGCTGGTATATCAATTAACTCATCGTTATTGTTAATTTTTATAAATTATCATTATCGTTCTTCCAAAAAAATCCTGCACGAATGTGTGATCAACAAAACAATTTCGTGACTGGAACTTTTACCCATTGTCACCCATTTCAGCTGCATCGGAACGACGAACAAACGCCGCTCCACTTTCCAAGGAGATAGGAAAATGAAGAAGATTGTTCTTGCTGCCGCTGCTCTTGCTCTTACCGCCGGTGCCGCTTTTGCAGAAAACCCGCATGTCGGCGAACCTGCCGATCTTTATGCAAATGACCGTACCCCGGTTGCGACCCAGAGCCAGAAGCTCGACTACACGGCTCCTGCTTCGATCAACAAGGCAACGGTTTATCAGGATGGTTCGGCTCACCGCTTCGGTGATGCATCGCCTTCCTCTTACCAGAACTAAAAGTCCGTTCGGACTTTTGGCCTCTCCGGTTCGTCTGGACCGGGCATGAATGAAATACCCGCATTGCATGTATTCCCGATGGTGTCGGGGCATTTCCTCCCAGATGTGCCTGACACCTTAGGGCGGGCCACGAAGGCTCAGTTAACCGAATGTCCCCTTTGCGCTCAGGACACGATCTTGAGTCCCAGCCACGAAAAGCTGATGCCGGGGACGCTATGGAGAAAAGGAATAAAGAAATGAAGAAGTTCGCTCTCGCCGCTCTTGCTGTCGCTCTTAGCGCCGGTGCTGCCTATGCTGAAAACCCGTTTGTTGGTCAGCCGCCTGCAATGGCTGCTCAGGACAAGGCTTTCGTTCTTCCTGGCGAAACCCCGGTCGCTTCGACCCGCAGCAACATCGATTATACGGCTCCGGCTGCCATTCATCAGTCGGCCCCCGTCTATCAGGACGGTTCGGCTCATCGCTTCGGCGACGCTTCCCCGTCCAGCTACCAGAACTAATTGGTTCTAATGGCTGAGCCGTCGGTCGCCCCGCATCGCCACGTGCGTTACTCCCCTCACGCATGAGACGCGCGGGGCAACCGAAGGACTGCTAAGGAATCTCCCCGGAGGATGGCATCAATGTCTCCCCGGACTGCCCGGATCAGAGGCATTGTGCCATCCGAAGGGGCGACCAGTTATAAAAAAGGCGACGCCAACAGCGTCGCCTTTTGTTTTATGCGCGCTTGCTTTGTATTCAGTCGCGCAGCAGTTCGTTGATCGACGTCTTGGAGCGGGTCTTTTCATCGACGCGCTTGACGATGACGGCGCAATAGAGGCTTGGGCCCCAGTTTTCGCCGGGAACGTTCTTGCCCGGCATGGTGCCGGCAACGACAACCGAATAGGGCGGCACTTCGCCATAGAAGACTTCGCCGGTTGCGCGATCCACGATCTTGGTCGACTTGCCGATGAAAACGCCCATGCCGAGGACCGAGCCTTCGCGCACGATGCAGCCTTCAACGACTTCCGAGCGGGCGCCGATGAAACAATTGTCCTCGATGATAGTTGGACCGGCCTGCATCGGCTCCAGAACGCCGCCAATGCCGACGCCGCCCGAAAGATGAACGTTCTTGCCGATCTGCGCGCAGGAGCCGACGGTCGCCCAGGTGTCTACCATGGTGCCTTCATCGACATAGGCGCCGAGATTGACGAAGGACGGCATCAGGATCGCGTTGGGCGCGATATAGGCCGAGTGGCGCACGACGCAGTTTGGCACGGCGCGGAAACCAGCCTTTTCGAATTCATTGGCCGTCCAGCCGTCGAATTTCGACGGCACCTTGTCCCACCAGGATGACTGGCCGGGACCGCCCTTGATGACTTCCATCGGATTGAGGCGGAAGGAGAGCAGGACCGCTTTCTTCAGCCATTGGTTGACATGCCAGTTGCCGTCCGCCTGTTTTTCTGCGACACGGGCTTCACCGCGGTCGAGAAGAATGAGCGATTGTTCGACGGCTTCGCGCACTTCGCCGCGCGTTGCCGTGTTGATACCGTCGCGCTCGTCAAAAGCCTTGTCGATTGTCTTCTCAAGGGAGGCGAGGTCTGGCTTGGTCATAGGGTGCGATCTCCATGAAGGGGCGACAGATGGCAGGCGCGGACAAGTCCGGCCCGTTGCTGGGAAATTGATTAAGCGAAGGCGTCATGAGGGTCAATGTCGTTCGTGATCCGATTGCAGTGCCACGTTTGAGACAGATTAAGCATTTAGCGCCAGAATGGATGCTGTTATGCGTTGAATGGCGATAATGAAAGAGCAGGTGAGAGCATGAACCCGATGGAGAAGTCCGGCTGGACGCCATTTCCGAATTCAGAGGAAGCGGTCAAGCAGGCGCGCACCGTACCGCAGACGCCACAGACCGAAGCCTCTGCCTATCGCCTTGCTTTCACGGACGATGATTTCCTGACGCGGCGCGACCTGCGGCCGATCCGGCTGCAGCTTGAGCTCCTGAAACCTGAAATGATTCTGGCCGATCGGGGCATCAAGTCCACTGTCGTCATGTTTGGCGGTGCGCGCATTCCTGAGCCCGGCGGCGAGGCATGGGCAGCCAAGAACGAGGTTCAGAAGAAGAACCTTGAAGCCAATGCGCATTATTACGAGGAAGCGCGCAAATTCGCGCGGCTATGCTCGGAATATTCGGCGACGACCTACTATCGCGAATTCATCGTGGTGACGGGCGGTGGTCCCGGCGTCATGGAAGCGGGCAATCGCGGAGCCGCCGATGTCGGTGCGCCGACGATCGGGCTCAACATTGTGCTGCCGCATGAACAGGCGCCCAACGCCTATGTCACGCCGGACCTTTGCTTCAACTTCCATTATTTTGCGATCCGCAAGATGCACTTCCTGATGCGCGCCAAGGCGATCTGCGTGTTCCCTGGCGGCTTTGGAACGATGGACGAGCTTTTCGAGGCGATGACGCTGATCCAGACCAACCGTATGGAGCGCGTGCCGCTGATCCTGTTCGGCAAGGAATTCTGGACCAAGGCGATCAATATCGAGTTTCTGGCCGAGCAGGGCACGATTTCGCCCGCCGACATCGAGCTCCTCAACTTTGTCGAAACTGCCGACGAAGCCTGGGAACAGATCAAGGATTTTTATAAGCTCTGATCGCCCCGGATTTTCTGTTCGATGCGCCCGGCCAAATGGTCGGGCGTTTCTTTTTGCGGCTTTTCTTCTGCTTGATAAGGCCGAGGGCGGTGAACGAGCGTCACCAGCACGACCGAGATAATCATCAGGAGATACCACGAGCCGAGCTTGCTCATTGATACCAGCTCCCAGCCGTTGCGCTGGTTCGGATAAAGCCAGGCCCTGGACCATGTGCCGATGTTCTCGGCAATCCAGATGAAGAGCGAGGTCAGCAGGAAGGCGACCAGCAGCGGCATTTTGTGCCGGAAGCGGAAGACGCGGTAATGCATGCTGGTGCGCCAGAAAAGGGCGAAGGTCGCGGCGAACAGCAGCCAGCGCATATCCCAGATGAAGTGGTGCGCGAAAAAGTTGATATAGATTGCGGCGGCCAGAATGACGGTCATCCAGAGCGGCGGATAATGGTTCAGCCTTATGTCGAAGATGCGATTGATGCGCGCCATGTAGGAGCCGACGGCTGCATACATGAAGCCGGAAAACAGAGGAACGCCACCGATGCGAAAGAAATTCTCCTCCGGGTAGACCCATGAACCGGCATGGGTCTTGAACACTTCCATCGCTGTGCCGACAATATGGAAGATGAGGATGACCTTGGCTTCCTCCCATGCCTCCAGCTTGAAAAGCAGCATGGCAAGCTGGATGGCAAGCGCGGACAGGAACAGAAAATCGTAGCGCGTGATGAATCCTGCACCGCCATCCGGCCAGAACCAGCGGGTCAACATGATGAGCGCCAGCATGGCGCCTCCGAAAAGGCAGGCCCATGCCTGTTTCAGCCCGAAGACCAGAAACTCGATCAGCGCATCGCTGATCCGGTGACGGGGCAGATTGTCGAGAAGGCGGTGGGCGGCCTTGTCGATGCGTTTTTCAAGGCCGGTGAATTGCCTATCGGTCTGCAATTATGGTTTCCAGAAACTGGGTCAGGTTATCGGTCACATAGTCCACCTGATCGGTGAATTCGGGATCGCTTTCCCATATTTCGGAAAATGTAGGCTCAAAATTGTTCGGCACGACCAACACGGTTTTCATGCCGAGTGTTTTGGGAACGACCAGATTGCGCGCCAGATCCTCGAACATGACTGCCTTACCCGCATCGATGCCAAAAGCGCCGAGGAAGCGGTCATAGGTGGCCCGTTCCGGCTTCGGTGTCAGGCCTGCCGCTACAATGTCGAAAATATCGTCGAAATCATCGAGGATTCCAAGCTGGCTGGCGGCACGTTCGGCATGACTGCGATCACCATTGGTGAAGATGAAGCGACGGCCCGGCAGCGCCTTGATTGCCTGTCCGAGCGCCGGATCGGGCGTCAGCCACGTATAGTCGATATCATGGACTTGTCTCAGAAAGTCGTCCGGATCGATCTGATGGCACTCCATCAGGCCTTTCAGCGTGGTGCCATATTCCAGATAGAACTGCTTCTGAATCTTGCGCGCTTCGTCGCGCGGCAGCTTCAGCAAAGTCTCGACATAGATCGTCATCTTCACGTCGATCTGCGAGAACAGATTGGCGGCGTGCGGGTAAAGCGTGTTGTCGAGGTCGAACACCCAGTCGGTGACATGGGCGAAAGCAGCTCTGTCCGGAATATCGGTCATGGTCTATCCCTTATAGCATGACAAGCGCATCTTGCCCGAAAACCGTTTCACACTTTTCGGGATGCGCTTTACGGCACGATAAACGTGCTTCTTCTTATTACGGCACGATAAGCGTGCCGGCACCATGCTCGGTGAAAAGCTCCAGCAGTACGGAATGCGGGGTCTTGCCGTTGAGGATGACGACGCCTTCGACGCCGCGGCGGATTGCTTCGATGCAGGTTTCCACCTTGGGGATCATGCCACCGGAAATCGTGCCGTCCTTGATGAGCGCCTGCGCATCGGCAACGGACAGTTCCTTGATGAGATTCTTGTCCTTGTCCAGCACGCCCGGTACGTCGGTCAGGAACAGGAGGCGCGTTGCGGCGAGCGCACCGGCAATCGCGCCTGCAAATGTGTCTGCGTTGATATTATATGTGTGGCCGTCGCGGCCCGGTGCCACTGGCGCAATGACCGGAATCATCTCGGAACGTGCCAGCAAATCGAGCAGGGTGCGATCCACTTCCGCCGGCTCACCGACGAAGCCGAGGTCCAGCACTTTCTCGATATTGGAATCGGGATCGATGACGGTCTTGTGCGCCTTCTGCGCAAAGACCATGTTGCCATCCTTGCCGCAAAGCCCGATTGCCCACTCCCCTTCGGCATTGATGAGGGCGACGATTTCCTTGTTGATGGAACCGGCCAGAACCATTTCCACCACTTCGACGGTCTTTTCGTCGGTGACGCGCAAGCCGCCTTCGAAGCGGGATTCGATGCCGAGCTTCGTCAGCATGGCCTGAATCTGCGGGCCGCCGCCATGAACGACAATCGGATTGATGCCCGATTGCTTCAAAAGCGCGATGTCACGCGCGAAGGCCTTGCCCAGTTCCGGATTGCCCATGGCGTGACCGCCATATTTCACGACGACATGCTTGTTCTCGTAGCGCTGCATATAGGGCAGGGCGGCGGACAGGAGTTGCGCTTGCATTTCGGGATTTTCAAGTGTCGTCATCGCGGGCTCCATGGCAGGCGACAGGGCAAAAAGAGGCAGGTTCTTCTAGACCGGATTTATCGCAATTGGAATCCGCAGATGCTTATTTTTCGCTTGTCCGTTCGCGATTATTTGAATTTGCAGCCCGAAACATGCCCAACAAAAAGCTGGTCTGCGGCCTATGCGGGTTTTTGAACCGGAATGATTTTCAGAGATCGCATCATGCGCAAAATGTTCCTCACCGTTCTTGCTACCGTACTTGGCGCAACTGCGTCCTATGCTGCACCGGCACCAACGACCGAAACGATCATCCTCATCCGCCATGGAGAAAAGCCCGAAGGTGGCATGGGACAGCTTAGTTGTCGTGGGCTTAATCGCTCTTTGAAATTGCCCGCCGTCCTCGCACGGGATTTCGGCAAGCCCGATGCCATTTTCGCGCCTGATCCCGCGAAGGAGAAGACGGATAGCGGCATTTCCTATGCCTATAACCGCCCGTTGGCGACGGTGGAGCCGACTGCCATCCGTTTTGGAATGCCGGTCGATACGCGCTTCGGTTATGACGAGATCGGCAAGCTGCAGGCGGCACTTGAGCAGCCGCAATACGGCAATGCGACGATACTGGTCGGCTGGGAGCACAAGCAGCTTTTCAAGCTGGCCAGAAATCTGCTCATGGACAATGGCGGAGATAAAGCTGCGGTGCCGAAATGGCGCGGCGATGATTTCGACAGCATCTATGTGCTGCATATCCGGCGCGGTGACGGGCATGTGAGTGCCCGTTTCGAACGATTGAACGAAGGTTTGGACGGGCAACCGGAAAGCTGCCCGAGCTGATTATCAGTGTTCCTTGATAAGCAATGCAATTGCTGCACGCAGCTCGTCGAAACCTTCGCCTTTTTCCGACGATGTCGCGATGATACCGGGGAAGCATGCGGCGCGCTTGTAAGTAAGCTTGTGCGTTTCTTCTATAAGGCGCGGTACGCCTGCGGGCTTGATCTTGTCGATCTTGGTCAGCACGATCTGATAGGACACAGCCGCCTTGTCGAGAAGGTCGAGCACTTCCGCGTCGTTCTTCTTGATGCCGTGGCGGGAATCGATCAGCACATAGACGCGTTTCAGCGTGGTGCGCCCGCGTAAGTAATCGAACACAAGGCGCGTCCAGGCATCGACCTGCGCTTTCGGCGCTTCGGCGAAACCATAGCCGGGCATGTCCACGAGGGCCAGCGGCGGCAGGTCGCCGTTTTCGCCGGAATAGCCGTCCGGCACGAAATAGTTCAGTTCCTGCGTGCGGCCCGGTGTGTTGGACGTACGTGCAAGACCCTTCTTGTTGACGAGCGCATTGATGAGCGAAGACTTGCCGACATTGGAGCGGCCTGCAAAGGCGATCTCCACGGGTCCTTCGGGCGGCAGGAAATTCATCGACGGCACGCCGCGGATGAATATCCATGATTTCTTGAAGAGCAGGCGCCCTTCCTCGGCGAGTGCCGCCTGGGCTTCCCGGACTGCATCCGCCGCTGCCTGAGCGGCCCTGATTGCCGCCTGCTTCTTATCCTGCTCGCTCAATGGTTCTGTCCCGGTCGGTGTGTTCTCTTGCGTACACGCATCAATGTTATGGGCCGCATTGTCAACATGAGGGCACAAAAAACCCCGCCGAAGCGGGGTTCTTTCAAGTCTATTTCTTTGCTTCTTTCGGCTTTCGCTTGAAGAGGCTCTTGAGATTGTCGAAGAGCTCGATCTTCACGCCCTGGCGCTTCATGATGATGCCCTGCTGGGTGATGGAGAGCAGGTTGTTCCATGCCCAGTAGATCACGAGACCAGCCGGGAACGAAGCCAGCATGAAGGTGAAGATCACTGGCATCCAGGTGAAGATGGCAGCCTGCGTCGGATCCGGAGGCGTCGGGTTCATGCGCATCTGCAGGAACATGGTGATGCCCATCAGGAGTGGCCAGACGCCGATCATCAAGAAGTGCGGCACGCCGAAAGGCAGGAGGCCGAACAGGTTGAAGAGCGAGGTCGGATCGGGCGCTGCAAGGTCCTGAATCCAGCCGAAGAACGGCGCATGGCGCATTTCGATGGTGACGTAGAGCACCTTGTATAGCGCGAAGAACACCGGAATCTGCACCAGCACCGGCCAGCAACCCGCAAGAGGATTGATCTTTTCCTGCTTGTAGAGCTGCATCATTTCCTGCTGCTGCTTCATCTTGTCATCCGCATATTTCTCGCGGATTTCAGTCAGCTTCGGCTGCACCAGCTTCATGCGTGCCATCGACTTGTACGACTTGTTGGCAAGCGGGAAGAACAGGCCCTTGAGGAGAACGGTGACGACCAGAATGGCGACGCCGAAATTGCCCGAGAACTTGTAGATCCAGTCGATGAGATAGAACATCGGCTTGGTGATGAAGTAGAACCAGCCCCAGTCGATCAGGAGTTCGAACTGCTTGATGCCAAGCTGCTGTTCGTAAGCCTGGATCTGTGTGACCACCTTCGCGCCGGCGAAGACGTGGTTCTTCAGCGTCTGCGCCTGACCGGGCGCGATTGTCATCGGCGCGCCGAGGAAGTCGGTCTGATAGCGCGGGCGATCATTGGTGAAGTGCGAGAAGCGACCGGTGAACTTTTCGTCCTGCGGCGGTACGAGCGTTGCGGCCCAATATTTGTCGGTGATGCCGAGCCAGCCGCCCATCACGTCCTTGAACGAGATGTCCTTATCGTCTTCGACCTTGGAATACTTGATTTCCTGCAGGCCGTCCTGACCCATGACGCCGATCAGGCCTTCATGAAGCACATAGGTCGCGCTTGCATGTTCCGGCTGGTTGAAGCGGGTCACGCGGCCATAGGAGGCCAGCGAGATCGGCGCGCCGGCATTGTTGGTGATGGTGTCTTCAACGGCGAACATATAGGCGTCGTCAACCGAGATGACGCGCTTGAACGTGATGTTCTTCTCGTTGGTATAGGTCAGCGTAACCGGCGTGGCCTGGGTCAACCTGTTGTTGCCCTCCACGGTCCAGACCGTGTTCGGTCCCGGAACCGGGCCGGTCGTGTCGTTGCCTGTAAAGCCGAGTTCTACGAAATAGCCCTGCTTCAGCGCGGAAGGCGCGAGCAGTTCGATATTCGGAGAATTGTCGTCGACGGTCTCGTGATAGTTCTTGAGGAAGAGATCATCGAGGCGCGCGCCGGTCAGGTTGATCGAACCGCGCAGCGAAGGCGTGTCGATTTCGACGCGCTGCGTCTGGGCAATGGCTGCTTCGCGGGTCAGCGCGCCGCCTGCGGCTGCAACATCGCCGTGGCCGGGAATGTTCCCGGAGGTGGCGGGCATCTGCGGCGTATCGCCACTTTGAGCCTGCTGTTGCGTCGCCTGTTGTTTCTGCTGCTGCTGCTCCTCAATGCGTGCCTGCTCCCGCTGGGCTTCCGTTTTCGGACCCAGATAAAATACTTGCCACAGCGTTAGCACGAGGATGGACAGGGCAATGGTGATGAAGAAATTACGATTATTTTCCATTGACGGGTCCTGATTCCGGTCTTTCCGTTCGGCGTTTCCCATCGCCCCGCCGTTCACCCTTCGCCTTGATGCGGCGGGAGAGTTCTTCGGTCAGTCGCGAAAAGGGCGCAGTGAGGGCTTGCTCGCGCGCTACGATCACATAGTCGGTCGAAGGCGCCATGTCACGCCCTGCGTGACAACGAACCGCTTCTCGCAGCCTGCGGCGGATGCGGTTTCTTATCACGGCGTTGCCGTTTTTCTTCGTTACGGTGAAACCTGCACGGGGTTTTTCGCCGATTTTGGCGGTTTTCGATTCTTCTTCGGTCCGCTCGCGGACTTCGAGAAGAAACAGTGGACCGCGTCGCTTTTCACCATTCCTCAAAGCCAAAAACTCCGCTCTCTTGCGAAGGCGGAGTATTTGTTTCGGCTTGTTCATGTCTTTATTCACCGCGCTTGGCCCTAGACCCAAATTGCGCGGGAACAAATTAAGCGGAAAGCCGCTTACGGCCGCGCGAGCGGCGAGCGGCGAGAACCTTGCGGCCGCCGGTGGTTGCCATGCGTGCACGGAAACCGTGGCGACGCTTGCGGACGATCTTGGATGGCTGGTAAGTGCGCTTCATTTATTTAATACCGCGGTGTGCGGCCCTTCTTAATTCTGTTTTTCCGTTGAACATGATCTTGTCCGAAACCGTTATTCACTTTTCGGGATCATGTTCTATTGAACAGGAGCTGGTTCTTGTCCTTGCGACGGACAGCACAAAACCATCCGTAAACCGCGCGGGCGAACGTGACGCGGCTTATAGGGGGAGGGGGACAAAGAGTCAATGGTGACGGGCGCTATATCACAGTTGCGCTTCAATCGCTGCCTTGTCGATGACTGACCAGACTTTCCTTATCAGCGTATTCTCGAATTCATAGAAAACATTCTCTGCAAACCGGACCCGTTTGCCATTGACCGGAAGACCGAACAATAGTGCCTTCGGCGTGCAATCGAACTGGAGCCGACTGGCAATATAGGGTGGTTCGCTGACAAGCAGCTCAAGGTTGAAATGCAGGTCCGGGATGGCTTCGAAATCCTGTTCCAGCATTGTGCGGTAGCCGCGAAGTCCCAAAGGTCGGTCGTTATGCGTTGCCGCCTCGTGCACATAAAGCCCGAGATCGTCCCAGTCCTGCCGGTTCAGACATGCAATATAGTCGCGATATATCTCGGCGAGCGGTTCCGACATTGCTGTTCTCCTCTTTGGAGCGGTTCCAGTTGAAGTTGAGTCGTTGAGACCGCTCCAAGTATTTGTTTCCTCGCATTATCCTCACGCAAAACCGCTTCGCACTTTTGCTGGAAATGCTCTTTTTGCTGAAATTGAGCAAATCGGGCTGGCATCGGCATTGCCAAAGCAAACTAGGGCTTTAATAAGGATGCGCAACATTTTCACATGCGGGACCATTTCCGCAGAAGAGCATTATTGAGAGGAGTTCACCATGAGCATCCGTCGCATCGGAGTCGGCCCGCGCATGAGCCAGGCCGTAATTCACGGCAACACCGTCTATCTTGCCGGTCAGGTGGGAAATCCGGGCGCTAGCGTCACCGAACAGACCAAGGCCGTTCTGGCCGAGGTGGACCGCCTTCTCAAGGAAGTGGGTTCCGACAAGACCAAGATCCTTCAGGCCATCATCTGGCTTGCCGATATGAAGGACTTTGGCGAAATGAACGCTGTCTGGGATGCATGGGTCGATCCGGCTCACACGCCTGCCCGCGCCACCGGCGAAGCAGCGCTGGCAACGCCTGACTACAAGGTTGAAGTCATCATCACCGCTGCTGTTTGAGCTGTTTTTGATTGACCTGAAAATCCGCCGGAGCAGTCGCTTCGGCGGATTTGTTGTTCGCGGATACGTTGCGAAAAGCCGTCGCGTCCGCCTGAAAGCGCCCTTGCGTCAATAGACGCGCGTTTGCGTACTTCTTCCAGCGTGCCGCCATTTTCGATCCAGCCATGATCGTGCAGATAGCCGGGCAGGTAGCCCGACAGAAGAATGCGGTAATCGAACGGGAAGGTCGGGTCCAGCACCCGTGCCATGTGGAAGATGATCGTGGTGCAGTTCGCCGTCAGCGTATTATAGAATTTCGGTTGTTCAGCCAGTTCATTGCCAAGCTCGACATAGGACAGGAAGAGTTCGCGCGCCCCCACCGGCGGCAGCTTCACGCGATAGCGATAGACGTTTTCCTTACGGACATTGGTGCGCAGATAAATGATGTCCTGTTCTTCGGCGGCAATCATCGCCAGCTCGTATTTGCGGAAGAAACCCGCGATTGGCGAATAGACCTCATGGTGTTCGCGGCGAATTTCGCCGGAAAAGACCACATGACGACCATCCTCGAAACCGAATGACAGGAGAGTATGGGCAATTGCCGGGCTCGACCAGTAGGAAAGAAAGACGTCTACCGACGTGATCTTGCTGAGATCGTAGGTTTCCTCTTTCCAGTTGGGCGTAAAATCTTCCGTTGTCCGCCAGATGAAATCACGGACATTGGAAAGGGTGACGATGTCGCCATTGATCTGTCCCGTTACCGTGCGGGCAACGTCGGGTGCCCAGATACGGTTGAGGGAGGGGCGGACCGTGGACCATGCGCCCAGCATCACCAGTGCCAGAAGGCAGAAGACCAGTCGCCTGCGCCAGCAGCTGTAATGCCTTTCGCCTGCAATTACCCCCAGCGCGATCAGAAGCCAGACGGCGATGATCGATCCGCGCATGGCATCGCCGAAGGGTAACTGGAACCACATGGCGAAGCTGGCCCATATCGCAAAGATAAGGGTGAATAAAATGAAGACGAATTTGCCTGCGATGCGGACGGGAGCCGATTTCAGGAGAGATGACATATGCATTCCGTATTCGTCGGTTGCCGCGGCCAGAAATTATTCTGTGTGCGGAAATCGCGGCGATACTGACATGATTTGCATCGTCATGTCATGGGGTATCCCTTAGAATAGGGAATTTAAATTTCTACACTAAAAACTGTAGAAAGTTGTTGGTGTGCCAGGGCTTATTTCTTTAGCGCCATTGCTTCACCGCGTGGGCGGGAAACGGGCTTGCGGTTGCGGGCGTGCGGACGCACCAGACGCCATAGAAGCAGCGCGCTGACAATCCCGGCATAGATGACCGGTTCGGCAGGCCAGCTCTTCACCGACATGATGAAATGGATGGCGCCGCCTGCGATGGCGACATAGACCAGTCTGTGCAGGCTGTTCCAGCGGCGGCCGAGCTTGCGGATCGACCAGTTGTTGGAGGTCAGCGCCAGCGGCACCAGCAGGACCAGACTGATCATGCCGATGGTGATGAAAGGCCGCCGCACGATATCGGTGACGATGGCGGAAATGTTCAGGCCCTGATCCAGCACCATATAGGTGGCGAAGTGCATCAGCGCATAATAGAAAGCGAGCAGGCCGAGCGCCCGGCGATAGCGCAGAAAAGCCATGCCGGTCAGGTCGCGGATCGGCGTTACCATCAGGGTCAGAATCAAAAAGCGCAGAGCCCAAAGGCCAAGCGTGTGTTCAAAAGTCTTGACCGGATCGGCGCCAAGATTACCGCTTGCACCCAGATAGAACGTCCAGACAGCCGGGACGAAACCGACCGCATAGAGCAGCCAGATTTTCCATTCGCCGGGACGAACTGTCTTCTTTTTACCTGTCTGGGTCGTTGCTGCCATGTCAGTAATTCGCCTTCAGGTCCATGCCCGCATAAAGTGATGCAACTTCCTCGCCATAACCGTTGAACGGCAATGTGGGGCGGCGGCCCGAACCCAAAAAGCCGCCTTCGCCGATACGCCGTTCGGTTGCCTGGCTCCAGCGCGGGTGATCGACCTCCGGATTTACATTGGCGTAGAAGCCGTATTCGTTGGCCGCCTGCTGTTGCCACGAGGTTGGCGGCTGCTTTTCGACAAAGCTGATCTTCGTGATCGCCTTGATCCCCTTGAAGCCGTATTTCCAGGGCACCACGAGCCGGATCGGCGCGCCGTTCGCATTGGGCAATGTCTCGCCGTAAAGGCCGACCGAAAGGATGGTCAGCGGATGATTGGCCTCATCGAGACGCAGGCCCTCGATATAGGGCCAGTCGAGAACCTGAAAGAGTCCGGTCTGGCCCGGCATTTCTTCCGGTCGCACGACGCCGGTAAAGGCGATGTATTTGGCGGAACCAAGCGGCTCCACCTGCGACAGAAGGCTTGCGAGCGGAAATCCGATCCACGGAATGACCATCGACCATGCCTCGACGCAGCGCATCCGATAGATGCGCTCTTCAAGCGGCATCCTGGCAATCAGGTCCTGAATGTCGAATTCCTTCGGCTGTTTCACGAGACCATCGACGGTGAGCTTCCACGGCAGCGGCTTGTAGTTGCCGGAATTGGCGGAAGGGTCGCTCTTGTCCGTGCCGAACTCGTAGAAATTATTATAGGTCGTGACAGCATCCTGAGGCGTCAGCTTTTCATCGACCTTATAGGCGGAAGCCTTTGCCTTGAGCGGTTCGGCAAAAGCCGACGATGCGACACCGGCAGCAGCCAGAGCACCGGCGCCGACCATGAAAGAGCGACGGTTCAGGTAGAGGCTTTTGGGCGTCACCGCATCGTAAGTGAGACGGGCGGATGAAAAACGTCCCGGTTTGAAGCTGCTCATGGTCATTCCCACTTCCAAAACAATTGACCCTCAAGTTGCTGATACGATCCCACGTAAAGGCGTCAAAAGCATGGATAATTTGGGACCGAGCCGTTGTTCACGCATTGTTGAAGCCGCGTGAGAGCGTAACAGAATTGTAACACGATGTAACTTTTCGTGCATTCTGCCATATTCTCGCTAAAACTCTGCTGTTAACGGCATTACATTAGCGCATCCCGAAAGAGCCTGGAGCAATTTCGGACAGATGTGTCGGATAAAATTGATATCGCCGGCAGGGGTGGGGACGCACCCGGGAAGAGCTGCCTTCAAACCTTCGTTAACGTCTCATTGGCTATGTTGAGATCATGGTAAAGAAGATGTTTATTGCCGCTTTGGCGGCAGCTGCACTCACGGTGACGGCTGGCTCGGCTTTGGCCGAAGGACAGCCCGTTTCGACGAACGGTCAGGGCAAGGCTCTGAACGCTATTGCCGCATCGATGAAAGAAGAGCAGGGCGCTCCCAAGCTCGGTGAAGGCGTTACAATGCGCGAGAAGAAGATGGATACGGAAACAACCCCGGAGCAGAATTTTTCGCGCAGCAAGCAGTTTATCCACCGCTTCTACAAGCCGGAAAATGCTTCGAATGAACTGGTAATCCTGCTGCACGGTTCGGGCGGCAATGAAACCAGCCTTGTGCCGTTGGCTTCCAAGATATGGCCGCGCGCCACGCTGCTCGGCATTCGCGGTCGCGTGATGCAGGACGGCGGCACGCGCTGGTACAAGCGCATCTCGCCGGTCAAGTTCGACCAGAAGGACGTGAAGCTCGAAGCCAATGCCTTCGTGACCTTCCTGACCCGTCTGGCCGATGACAAGGACCTCGACCTTACCCATGCAACTTTCGTGGGCTATTCGAACGGCGCCAATCTTCTGGCGGCGACCATGATGCTCCATCCTGATCTGGTGAAGCGCGCGGTTCTGATGCGTTCGATGCCGGTTCTGGACAATGCCCCCGTCGCCAATCTGAGCAAGGCGCGCGTTCTGACCATTACGGGTGAGGAAGACAAGCTTTACTCACCGTTTGCCCCAGCGCTTTCCGCACTTCTGCGCTCCGGTGGCGCCCGCGTGGATGCCCGCACAATCGATGCGGATCATATGCTGGGTGAAAAGGATATAGCCGCCATCAGCCAATGGGTGGCATCGCTCGGACCGGACGGTGCGCCTGCGGTTGCACGACGCGGCCAGTAATACTCTAGCGTCAACCTGAATGAAGCCCGGTCAGTCCCGCTGATCGGGCTTTGCTTCATGCATTCGGGCGATAGCGAAAGTGACCGGTAATGGGGAACTCAAACAGCCGGTCTTCAATCCGGGTTCCTGCACCAATATTGTGAACAACCAAAGGACGTGTGCCCTCGGCATTATAGCGCTGTGTAACGATGGCTATATGCGGCAGGTTTCCGGGAAGCATCTGGGCAACGAGGTCGCCCGGACGATAATCCTGTGCGGCTTTTGTAACCGGTAAAGCCGCATTGCTCCTGTTGAAAAACACGGCAAGGTTCGGCACGCGACGGTGGTCAATATTCGGGTCGGGGCGCTTCAGGCCCCAGTTTCTCGGATATTGCGTGAAAGCTTTCCGCATATCGTTATGGACCAAGGCCTGCAGGTCTGCGTTCAAGGCCTGTCGATAGGCGCGGATGATGACATCCGTACAGACGCCTCGATCGAGAGGAACGTCCCCGCCCGGATATTTCAACTGCGTATAGGCGGGGTCATAGCGAACGGTCGTTCCCACCTGGCTTTCCGCCGCTGCAATCAGCTTTTGCGCCCATGGTTCGACCTCAGCCGCAGGGGCGGTTGCGAAAGTCTTTTCAACGAGCAGGGACGTCGAAAAGACTGCCGATACTCCGCCGAGGACAATAGAACGACGTGAAAGCATACTGAAATTCTCTTCCTCCTGTATGAACAGGATAAAACCGCTGCAGATTGATTGCGATTGTTGGTCCGGTGCCGGTGTGATCTATTGGCTATTCTAGATTTAAATAAGGAAATCGTATGATTCGAAGAAGTTCTAAAGGTTCTTCTGTCCTGATGGCCGTCATCGGTGCAGCTCTCGTGGCAGGCGGATTTTATTATCAGGCAAGCGGCTCGTCTGTTTCCAGTGCCGATCAACAGCGCTGCGAACAAATCATCCAGAATATTTATGGTGACAATGCCGATGCAAAATCGTCGTTGCTGCCGAAATGCAACGAGCCGGGAATGGTCGCGATGATGGATGCGAAGGCCGGTGGCTCTGGCGCATCGGAAGCTGCCGCAGCCATTTCCTCTGCCAATCAGACCGACCTTGCGTCGAATGCTTTGGGTTATGGGGTGATGGGCGTCGGCGTGGCGCTGGTGATCTCTGGTCTTTTCGGCGTGGCTCGCGCCAAACGAAACGATCAGGTCTGAGAATCTGCAAGCAGTCCACTTGTGTGGATGAAACAGGGAATCAATCCATTGGACTGTTTCTCCCCGCGACTGCGGTTTCTGTTCAGGGTTTAGAGCGCGTTTCGATCTGATTGAATCAGATCGGCGCTCTAATCATTTGTTTTTACGCGCATCTTTTCCGAAAACCGTTTCACACTTTTCGGGATGCGTTCTAATCCGCTATCGAAACCACACCGCAATCCCCGGCCTCCGAGCCGAAAATGAGGCGGTGGCCCTGTTCATCCCAGCCCATGCTGGTGATTGCGCCCTTGCCGGGGCGGCGCAGCAGAACTTCCTTGCTGTCGGCGAAACGCGCGACCAGGATCATGCCGTCATTATAGCCGATGGCTGCAATGTCTTCGACCGGATGGCAGGCAACCGATGTCACCATGCTGTCGCCACGAAGGCCGAGTTCCAGAGGAGCTTTGCCCATCGGGCCGTCCTTGCCCGCAAAAGGCCAGACGATTGCTGCCGGGGCGCCTGAAGTGGCAAGCCACTTGGCCTTGGCGCTCCACGACCAATCCTTCACCTTCGCCGGATAGCCGGTCATGCGCATGTGCTTCGTATCTTCGAGCCGCCAGCCATGCAGGGCATTTTCCTGCATCGAGGTGATGAGAAAGCGGCCATCGGGCGAGAAGATCACGCCGATATGCGCGCCCTTCCATTCCAGTTCAACGGGTTTTGCCGCCGTTCCGGTCCAGATCAGGGTTGCGCCATTATAGCGGGCAATTGCCAGCCGCTGGCCCTTTGGTGCAAAGGCTATGCCTTCGACGCTGCGTTCCTGCGCAAATTCCTGCACCTTGCCGTCGGACGTGCGCACCCAGGCAGTGCGCCCAGACGCAAAGCCGACAGTTCCGCCGGGACCTGCTGCCACGGCGGTCATCCATTTGCGCGGTATCTTCGCAAGTTCGGTTACCGTCCCATCGGCGTCGGTACGGCACACGCGACCGTCTTCGCCGCCAGTGATGAGCGACTTTCCGTCAACGGAAACGGTCGCGCTCAACAGGCCGTCATGGACTGCCGAGGTCTTGGTTCCGTTGTTGAGCTGATGGATCGAGCCATCGGCCATTGCGAAGAAGGGAATGCCGCTGATAAAGCGCGCATAAAGACAATGACCTTCAAGGTCGAGCGGAGCTACTGTAGGCATCGGCTTCCGGTATTGTTCATTGATGAGAGCATTTCCAGCAGAAGCGGTTTTGCCGGAAATGCATAGAAATAGGCAGCAAAGCGGTTTCCCGGTTCGATTGGAACCGGAAGCACTTTATCGGGCCTGACTGTTTTCGAAACCGGCCTTCAGGGCAGCGGGGTCAAGCTCGCGTCCGATGAAGACGAGGCGGCTTTCACGCTTTTCGTCTTCCTTCCAGGCGCGCTGGTGGTCGCCCTCGATAATCATGTGCACGCCCTGCACCACATAGCGATCCGGATCGTCCTTGAAAGCGATGATGCCCTTGAGGCGCAGAATGTTCGGTCCCTGCGTCTGGGTGATGTTCTGAATCCACGGGAAGAATTTCGCCGGGTCGATTTCACCAGCCCTGAGCGACACCGACTTCACCGTCACATCATGGATCGGCGAGGCGTGATCATGGTGATGGTCATGATCGCAGTCGGGACCGCACACATGGTCATGGTCGTGATGGTGGTCATGATGATCGTGATCATGCGCATGATGATGATGTCCATGGTCGTGACCATGATGGTCATGATCGTGGTCGCAATCCGGTCCGCATACGTGATCGGGATGGTCATGGTCGAGGAAGTGCGGGTCGTTGTCCAGAACACGCTTCAGGTCGAATGCGCCGCGATCCAGTACGCGGTCGAGCGGGATGGAAGCGCGCTCGGTGCGATGGATGATGGCATGCGGGTTGATGGCGCGCACGGTCGCCTCGATGGCCGCCAGTTCCTGTGGCGTCACGAGGTCGGTCTTGTTGATGAGCACTACATCGGCAAAGGCGATCTGGTCTTCCGCCTCGCGGCTGTCCTTCAGGCGCAGCGGCAGGTGCTTGGCATCCACGAGGGCGACAACGGCATCAAGGCCGGTCTTGGCGCGCACGTCGTCATCCATGAAGAAGGTCTGCGCAACCGGAACCGGATCGGCAAGGCCGGTGGTTTCCACGACAATGGCGTCGAAACGACCCGGACGGCGCATCAGGCCTTCCACCACGCGGATCAGGTCGCCACGTACGGTGCAGCAGATGCAGCCATTGTTCATTTCGTAGATTTCTTCGTCCGACTCGACGATCAGGTCGTTGTCGATACCAATCTCGCCGAACTCGTTGACGATGACAGCATAACGCTTGCCGTGATTTTCGGTCAGGATACGGTTGAGAAGAGTGGTCTTACCCGAACCCAGATAACCGGTCAGAACGGTCACGGGAATGCGGCCAGCTTCAGTGGTCGTCTCGGTTGCAGACGGAGCTTCGGTTTGGGCTTCAGCCTGGCTCATGGTTATGCCTCTTGAAGTTGTGGCCTTTTGAAAACGTGGCCCGAGGTGACCAGTGCGCGGCCAGCGCAAAGCGGCACAGCACCGAAACCCCGGATAGGACAATTCATATAAGGGAAGGGCAGCGTGAATGCCATATGCAATGCTATAATATTACATTGTTGCCGTTCACGATGATGGCAGTGGCTTTCCTCGAAGTCGGTCATGGTGCAGATGTCAAATTCTGCATCTCCTAACATTACCGTTGCATTCTTCGTGATGCCGGGCTGCAAAGAGCAATTTATCTGCGTTCCGGTGCTCATGTACCCAAAAGTACATTGCGCTCCGGTACTCGAAAATCACTCTTTTCGCCACGGCCTGACGAATTTGCATCTGTAGTGCTAAAGAGGTTTCCGATAGAAGATTACCCTTTCCGTTTCATCAAAACCAAGCGCCGCGTGAAAATTCTGGCTGTCAAGGTTTTCAAGTGAAACATCGGAAGCAAATTCAGTGCAGCCTTTTTCTCGGCCCCAGTTTGCGATTGCTTCGCAAAGCAATCGCGCGACGCCATGCTGGCGATATTCGGGAGACACAAAAATACCTTCCAGGAAGAGGACAGGCGATGTCGAGCAACCATTGACATAGTCACGCCGTAACGCTGCTTCGGCGAAACCCCCAATCTGGCCGATTGAGCTCTCCGCGACGAACGTTACGGCATCAGGGTTGTCTTGATCGAGCGTGTCGCGAATATCCTGCAGGTGGTTCTCAAGGCTGGTGTCGGGCCAGAGCGCATGGCGCAACTGCGCCCATGCTTCGGCATGTTTTCTTTGCGCGATGATCGTGTGCATCATCCCGCCTGATTGGCAAGGCGTTGTGATTTGAACCGGGCGAGATTAAACCTGTCGACGTCGCGCAGCAGTTCGATAAAGCCTGTGACCGCGTTGGCGATCAGTTTTTCACCAGCTTCAGCCGTCGCGGCAGCAGCGTTGCCTGCAACCCCTTCCGGGTTGAGATCGTGCATCTTCCAGCCGAAGGCATGAGGGCCATAGGCGCGCAGGAACTTGAATTCCTCAGCGTAGCGTGACTGGGCGTTGGAGAAATTACGTGCCTTCGACATGTCCACCAGATCGGGGCGCAGCGCCAGCATCACCGATGTCTCGATGAAGCCGCCATGAATATCGAGCGCCTTTTCCTCCGGTGTAATCAGGCCTTCCGGCAGGCCGAAACGGGTCCAGCTCGTGGCAACCGCCAGCATGTCGAGCCGTGTGCGCAGTTCCGTTGCTACAATCGTCATCAGCGGCGAATTTCCGCCATGCGCGTTCAGCATGACCAGTTTGCGAATGCCGCCCGCATGAAGGTTCTCGCCAATGCCGATCCACTGGTTCACGGCCTCGGCGAAGGCGAGGCTCTGCGTTCCTTCCGTATCCATGTGCTCGATGGAATAGCCGACCGGCTGGGCGGGCAGAAAATTGACATTCAGCTCGGCAGGCAGCGCATCGCTGACGCGCGCGACAATGCCTTCGGCGATAATCGTATCCGTTTCAAATGGCAGGTGAGGCCCATGCTGTTCGTGAGCGCCAAGGGGCAGGACGACAATCATGTCGCTGTTCTGATCGCGCAGATCGGTCATGTTTTCCTCGCTTTATTCTTTTCTTTGAGCCTGAGACCCTAACGCTCGTTAGCCATGACAGCAACCGGGCCTTGTTGTTTCATAAGTCGGACAATATTTTACGATATATGGATGAATGGGACTATCGATCAGGCGACAGGAAATAGTTTATTTTGAACAGCGCATCTCGTCCGAAAACTGTTTCACACTTTTCGGGGATGCACTCTAAGTCAAAAGCAAGGGCGAGGTGGCGATGAGCAAGGACAATAAGGCAGTTGTACTTTACCGGCTGCAATCCGTGGCACGATTGTCGCGGACGGTGCTGGCCACGCGGCTTCTGGAACAGGGGCTCTATGCGGGGCAGGATGCGGTCATGTTGCAACTGGCTGCCGAAGACGGGCTGACACCGGGCGTTCTTGCGCAGCGGCTGGGTGTGCGTCCGCCCACCATCACCAAAACCATTGCGCGCCTGCAGAGCCAGGGTTTCGTGGCAAAACGCGCATCGGAAACCGATCAGCGCCAGTCGCATGTCTATCTCACGCAGACGGGTCTGGAGACCATCAAGGCAATCGAGAAATCCATTCGCAAGACCGAAAAGGACATGCTGAAGGGTCTCGACAAGAAAGATCGCAAGACCTTCCTCAAGATGTTGAGCCGGATGGAGAGCAATCTTGCGCTTCGCGGTGTCACGCGCCTTCCCGACGAGCCTGAAACGGAAGTGCCTGAAGAGGACGACGTGGAATAAGCCTGCCGTTTATCAAGCTCTAACTATTTGTTTTGATGCGCATCTTGGCGGGAAAGCGTGAAACACTTTTCAAAATGTGCGCTATCGAAAATGCTTCCAATTCAGGGTTTGCAATGGCATAACCGTTCGCAGGACGAACGGTCGCGTCTCACCTTGTCAGGTTGTGGCCGCGTCTCCGACTGCGGCACGGACCATTTTGGGGAGGCGACTTGGCCCAGAAAATAAAGCTATCGACCATCGCTGACGCGCTTGGTGTTTCGACAGCCACAGTTTCGCTCGCTTTGCGCGACAGTCCCCTCGTTGCAGACCAGACCCGCGAGAAGATCAAGGAGCATGCCCGCGCCATCGGTTATATCTATAACCGTCGCGCTGCGAGCCTGCGCACCTCACGCTCCGGCATTGTCGGCGTCGTGGTGCATGACATCATGAACCCGTTCTTCGCGGAAATTCTCAAATCCATCGAAACGGAACTGGACCGGTCGCGGCAGACCTTCATCCTGTCCAACCATTACGACCAGCTCGAAAAGCAGCGCACCTTCATGGATACGCTTCTGCAGCTCGGCGCGGACGGGGTCATCATGTCGCCCGCTATCGGCACGCCGCCGGAAGATATCCAGCTTGCCGAAGATAACGGCCTGCCGGTCGTCCTGATTGCGCGTAGCGTCGAGGGTGTTCATGCGCCGGTTTTCCGGGGGGACGACGCCTATGGCATCGGCCTTGCAACCAACCACCTGATTTCGCTCGGCCATACGCGCATCGCCATGATCGGCGGTACGGACCAGACCTCGACAGGCCGTGACCGTTATCGCGGCTATGTGCAGGCCATGGACAAAGCCGGTCTTGAGGTTCGTCCCGACTGGCGTATTGCCGGGCCGCGCACGAAGCAGGGCGGTTTTGAGGTCGCGCCGCAATTTCTGGCGCTGAAGGACAAGCCGACGGCTGCGGTCTGCTGGAACGATCTGACGGCCATCGGCCTGATGAACGGCATTGCCCGCGCCGGGCTCGTGCCGGGCGAGGACATTTCCGTGACCGGCTATGACGATCTCGAGGAAGCGGCGATCGCAACGCCAGCGCTCACGACCGTCTGGAACGGCCAGCGTGAAGTAGGACGCCGTGCCGCTCGCGCGCTGCTCGACCAGTTGAATGGCGTCGAGGTTTCTTCGATGCAGGAACTCATCAAGCCGGAACTGCATATCCGGCAATCGACATCCAAGCCGAAACACGGCTGATTTTCCCCGCTCCGGTCCGGTTACAGCCCTTGGGTTGGCCGGTCACCGGTCCCTCACGAACTGCGATATGCTGCCCAAAGGAATCCAGAGGAATATTGTCATGACCAAGCGCGACACAACCGTTCTGGTGCTCGGAAACTTCAACGAATATGCCGTCGAGCGTCTGTCCGGTGAGTTTTCGGTGCGCCGCATCCCGCGCGGCGACGCGGCATTGGTTGATGCGGCCTGGGCGGGCGACGTGCAGGGCATTGCCAGCATGTCGACTGTCGATGCGGCGCTGATCGATGCGTTGCCTAATCTGAAAATCATAGGCAATTTCGGCGTCGGTTATGATGCGGTGGATGCGAAACATGCCGCCACTCGTAACGTGATGGTCACCAATACGCCTGACGTACTGACCGATGAGGTCGCGGATACGGCGCTTGGGCTTCTGATCGATACCGTGCGGGAATTGTCGAAGTCGCAGGAATTCCTGCGTGCAGGCAATTGGGTCAAGGAAGGCCGCTACCCGCTGTCGAAGCTGTCCTTGCGCGGGCGCAAGGTCGGTATTTTCGGCCTTGGTCGTATCGGCAAGGCGGTTGCCCATCGTGTAGAGGCTTTCGGACTGCCGGTTTCCTATCACAACCGTCGCAAGGCCGAAGGCGTCGCTTACGGCTATTACCCGAGCCTGCTCGAGCTGGCCAAGGCGGTGGACACGCTTATTCTCGTCGCGCCCGGCGGTGCGGAAACCGCCAATGCAGTCAATGCCGAAGTGCTGCAAGCGCTGGGTCCGGACGGTGTGCTGATCAATGTCGGGCGCGGTTCGCTGGTCGATGAGGATGCGCTGATCGCAGCGCTGAACAATGGCACTATTGCCGCTGCAGGTCTGGACGTGTTTGCCAACGAACCGTCAGTGCCGCAAGGCCTGCTCGATGCACCCAACACGGTTTTGCTGCCGCATATCGCCTCCGCATCGCAAAAGACCCGTCAGGCGATGGCAGATCTGGTGATCGATAATCTCATTTCATGGTTCGATACCGGTTCGGCGCTGACGCCAGTGCCGGAGACGGTTCATGTTAAGGCAGTAAGGCAATAGGGCAATAAGGCAGTATGTTAAGGGAATAGGGGAGTAAGGGAGTAGGGGAATATGTTGTGATTGCAGATGACCGCAACGATCATATCCTTCTCTGCCCTACTGCCCTACTGCCCTACTGCCCTACTGCCCTACTGCCCTATTCCCCTAAACTATGCCTGCGCACGGCATCCCCAAACGCCTCGAATATCTTGCGCGACGGAGCATCGGAATGCGCCCAATATTCCGGGTGCCACTGGACGCCGACGACAAATCCCTTTGCGTTCTTCACGGAGACAGCTTCCACCGTACCGTCTTCGGCCACGGCTTCGACCTCAAGCTGAGGGGCGAGCTTGTCGATGGCCTGACGGTGAACGGAATTCACGCGCACGCTTTCTTCTTTCAGGATTTCCGCAAGGCATGAATTCGGGTTGAGCTTGATCGGATGCTGGATGGCGAAACGCTCGGCCTGGCTTTCGGATTCAGGCGCGCGATGATCCTTCCGGCCCTCCAGTTCCTGAATTTCGGTGGCGAGCGTACCGCCCAATGCGACGTTCAGTTCCTGTATGCCACGGCAGATGGCCAATACCGGAACGCCCTTTTCAATAGCGGCGCGGATCAGCGGCAGCGAAGTTGCATCGCGGGCATTGTCATAGGGTTCGAAAGCCGTGCTCGGCTCGACGCCGTAGAGCGCCGGGTTAACGTTCGACTTGGAACCCGTGACGAGAACCCCGTCGACTGCATCCAGAATGGCATCGAGGTCCATCTTGTCACCGAAGCTCGGCACCAGAAGCGGGGTTACTTCCGCAACGTCGATTGCCGCTGCCAGATATTGCTGGGGTGCCGCGTGCCAGGTGTAGTTTTCAAATGGCTTCACATCGGTCGGCACGGCGACGAGAGGGCGAGAAGTCTTGGGCATAATGTTCGTATCCACCAGTCGGATTATGCTCTTATCTGCTCTGTTCCTTACTTCTCCGCAATGGTGCGCGCAATCACGAACAGGTGTCGTCTTGCGGTCACGCCATAGGTCTTTCGTCGTGCCTTCTGTGTATTGTGTTGATTTGAACCGATTTTTACGGTCGAAGATGGTTCAAATGCCGATCTCTATATTCTAGAAAGTGATAAAGAGGGATTGGCAGTTGAGGGGATGAATGACTGACGATCAGCTTTTCTCCGTCAGGGGCAAGGTCATTGCCGTGACGGGAGGGTCTTCGGGGTTGGGCCTAAGAATGGTCCATGTACTGGCAGGGCACGGTGCGCGCGTGATCTCGATCTCGCGTACCCATGCAGGTGAAAGCATTTGCCCATCGGGCGGTGAAGTATTGGAAATCATGGCGGATGTGACCCATCCGGATGAAATCATTCGTGCTTTCGACGAGGCGGAAGGCCGCTTCGGACCGATAACGACGCTTTTCAACAATGCCGGTGTCGCCCATATGGCGCGCGCTCTCGACACGACGCGCGACATGCTTGAACATATATTCGAGGTCAATGTCGCCGGTGCTTTCTTCGTGGCGCAAGAGGCTGCGCGCCGCATGATCGAGCGCGGCGAGGGCGGTTCCATCGTGAACACCACCAGCATTCTGGGTGAACGTCCGCAGAAAGGTGCTGCCGCCTATTCCATGTCCAAGGCTTGCGTGACGCAGATGACGCGGGCACTGGCGCTCGAATGGGCCGCGCATGATATTCGCGTCAACGCGATTTCGCCGGGATGGTTTCCGACGCGAATCAATGAGGATCAGCTGCAAGGTCCGGCCGGGGGCTACTTCAAAGGGCGGAACCCTATGCGACGCCTCGGTGAACCGGAGGACCTGGACGGGGTTGTACTGATGCTGGCGTCCGATGCCAGCCGCTACATGACCGGTTCGATTATTACGGTTGATGGCGGGCATCAACTCTGACCGAGTGGGAAAGTTCCCTGACAGTTACTTTCCGTGGTCATGACTGGCGCGGCGGGTTTTTCCTCTATCTCGTCGCGGTCCGACTGGAGAATATCCACTTCAACTAATCTGGATTAATTCTCGAGAACATGGAAATTAACCTGTCTCTGTTCTCCTATTATAGCCATTTCTGTAATATTAGGACGATTACAACATGTATGCTGGTGGTTGTAGTTGTCTGTTGAGGGTTGTGCGTCTGCGGTTTTCCTTAAAAAATATCTGAATACATCTTATGGTGGTTGTCATAACAGCTTGTGGTTTAATATCCCGAAAGATATTTTTAAGTCATTAGTGCGATATTGCCTCCCCGTATAAGGGATAAATGCATCGATATGTGGCAAAGCCGTAAACCTGAGATACCTGCAGATGTGCGGCTATCTTTTCTCAGAGCGCTGTATGGTAATCGTACGACGCTTTGGTTCGGCTTGCTCGCGCACGTTGTAGCCTGTGTTGTCATCTATGTGAAAACCGACGACTGGCGCTATCTGGTTTTTGGCGGTGTCTTTGCCGTCATCGCCGTCGGTCGCATCTTCGACATGCACAAGTTCGACCAGGCGAAACAGCAGCCGCTTTCCCATGCCGATCTCGACCGGTGGGAAACGCGCTATCTGATCGGCGCATCGGCCGTCTGCCTGACGCTTGGCATGTTGTGCTTCTTCTCAAGCTATGTGCTGCGGGATTCCTTCGCCGAACTTGCCAGCCTGACTGTGCTGCTTGCTTCGGTAGTTTCTATCGTGGGCCGCAATTATGCTTCGGCGAAAGCCGTCATACTGATGTCAGCCTGCACGCTCATTCCGGTTCTGGCCGGGCTCATTCTGGCCGGAACGCCGTTTCACGTCATCATCGGCCTGCTGCTGATCCCGTATTTCCTGTCCAACATCCAGATGGCCAATGGCCTGCGCGAGTTTCTCTTCGCTGCGGTCATGGGCAAACGGCGCCTGTCCATTGTGGCAGGGCGTTTCGATGCGGCGCTCAACAATATGCCGCAGGGCCTTTTGATGTTCGACAGCCAGCAGCGCATTGCAGTCATCAACAACAAGGCCAAGGCGATGCTGCAGATCGCCGAGCACACAAAGCTGCATGGCCGCAAGCTCGACGTCCTTCTGCGCTATTGCGCCAAGAAGGGGTTGTTTCCGCAGAACGACCTGAAAAACGTGCATGTGCGCATGCAGGACCTTCTGCTCGGCAAGCGCACGCGCGACATTTTTCAGCTTTCGAACCAGCGTTACATTGAATGTATCGGCAACCAGACCCTCAATGAGGGAGCCGTTCTGATGTTTGAGGATGTGACGCAGCGTGTGGAAGCGGAAGCGCGTATCCAGCATATGGCGCGCTATGACGGTCTGACCGGCCTGCCGAACCGGAACTATTTCGAGACCCTGGTACGCTCCATGCGTTCGCATCAGCAAACGGGCACCCAGGCCGCTCTCATCGTCATCGACATCAATCATTTCAAGCATGTCAACGATACGCTGGGGCATCATACGGGCGACGTGCTGCTGCGCCTGTTTGCAGAGCGGCTTAATTCGCTCGATCCGCAACGTTTCATCGCGTCGCGTTTCGGCGGTGACGAGTTTGTGGTATTCGTCTTCAACTTGCGCAACGAGGCCGAAGTTGCAGGTGTAATGGATCACATCATGGCCGTCGTGACCGGCGTTTACGATCTTGACGGTGATCAGGTCCATATCGATATCAGCGCGGGCATCGCGCTTGAGGACATCGGAAGATGCGATGTCGGCAGCATGCATATCAGCGCGGACCTGGCGCTCTACGAGGCCAAAAGCAAGGAAGACAAGCCCTGGTCGATCTTCATCGATGCGATGGATACAAAATATCGCGGACGCCAGAAACTCAAAGCCGATTTGCGGCTCGCCATCGACCACGGGGAGATCAAGGTCGTCTATCAGCCCATCGTCAGCGCGCAGTCCCTGCGCGTTGTTGCATGTGAAGCGCTGGCGCGGTGGGAACATCCCGAGCTTGGTTTCGTGCCGCCTGCCGAGTTCATTCCGCTTGCAGAAGAAATGGGCATCATTACGGACATTACCCGTTTCATGCTGGAGCAAGCCTGTGCGGACTGTCTGTCATGGGGGGACCGGATCGGCGTTTCCGTCAACCTTTCGGCCATCGATCTGAAGAGCAATGATATCGCCCGCGATATTGCGAGTGCCTTGCAAAAATCAGGACTTCCGGCCCACCGCCTTGAAGTGGAAGTGACGGAAAGCGCGATCATCTCGGACCGCAACAAAACCTCGATGGTGCTACAGCGGCTTAAGAATGCCGGGATCAATATTGCGCTGGACGATTTCGGAACCGGTTATTCCAGCCTCAGCTATCTCAACACCTTGCCGCTGACCAAGGTGAAGGTGGATCGTTCCTTCGTGCGCGACATTACCACCGACCGGCGGTCGCTGATGCTTCTTCGCGGCGTCACCCAGCTTTCGCACGAGCTTGGGTTGGGTGTGACGGTCGAAGGTGTTGAAACCGAAGAACAGCTTGCGCTGATCCGCGTGGCGGCGGGCGCCGATCTCGTTCAGGGCTATCTTCTTGGTATGCCGGTGCCTGTCGAAGCGATCAGCGCCATGACCGCGAAAGCCGCATCGCGGCGCGATGGCGGACGAACCGTGGCTTGAATTTCCGGGGTTGAGACAGGGTTCAACGGGCCGAAGCCGTTGAATTTTCTCTAATTCCCTGTTTTTACAGAACAAAATCTCAAAACTTATGGGTTCTTGGACGGCCGCGGGATGTGGCGGTCCGCTGCTGTTTCATCTGCGGCGCTTTGTGTCGCTGAGGCTGCTTGTGTTGCTCACCATAATTTGAATATAAGACAAATAATTGGGGTATTTTAAGGCATAGATATCGTGCACTTATTGTCTCAACGGGATCTGTATAAGTATTTCATTATACTACTATAAGGAAATTCTTAAATTTAATCTACTAATTTAAAGGGAAGGCAATGAAACGTTTTCTTCGCTATGGTCTGTATGCTTTGATCGGGCTTGTCATTCTTGCAGGTGCCGGCACTGCCGTGTTCTGGAAGAAGATTCATGAGACCTGGGCGGTCTATCAATATGCGCAGGTATTCAAGCCCGCACACATCTTTGATAACTTCCGCAATCTATACAAAATGTATCCTTCGGTGCGTATTCCGCATGAGGGTGAGGTGAGCCAGCTTGCCAAGGCTGAGCGTCCCCTTCCGGAAACCTTTGTCTATAAGGGCGAAACGCGCAAGATTTCCGACTGGCTTCAGCGTGGCGGTACAACCGGCTTCATCGTGCTGAAAGACGGCGTCATCGTTCATGAGGAATATGATCACGGCAATACCGAGAATACGCAGGCGATTGCTTTTTCCCTGTCGAAATCCTTTGTGTCCTTTCTCGTGGGCAACGCCGTCAATGACGGATTGATCGACATCAACCAGCCGGTGGAGCGTTATGCGCCTATATTGGCCGAGGGTGGCTATAAGGGCGTCACGGTCAAGAATGTGATGCAGATGGCATCCGGCATTGGATTCAACGAGAATTACGGCGATCTCAATTCCGACATCGTGCGTTATGCGGCTGAGCTTTTGACAGGTTCTATCTCCAAATTCACGGCACATCTCAAGAATGAGCGTCCGCAAGGCACCGACAGTCATTATGTGTCGGCGGATACCCAGGTGCTCGGCCTGGTGCTGGAGGGTGCAACCGGAGTTTCGCTTCAGAAATATTTCGAGGATCGGCTGTGGTCGAAGCTGGGCGCCGAAGCGGATGCCTATTGGCTGGTCGATCCGACCGGAGAGGTTGCGGCTGCTGCTGGTCTTAATGCCGTGCTAAGAGCCTGTTCCAAAAAGGGTTGAGCGATTACAGTAGGTTATGATCCAATCGGATTGCTTACATTCGATGGAGATCACAATGGCCTGGACAGTAACCGCTCGCCGCCACTATGTACGTCGCAATTCGCGCTATGCAACTGATTTAACGGATGCGGAATGGTCAGTGATCGAACCGCTGATGCCTTCGCCCAGATACCTTGGTCGCCCTCGCAAAACGGATCTGCGTGAGGTGGTAAACGCGCTTCTTTATATCGCATCATCTGGCGGTGCGTGGCGGCTTCTGCCAACCGATTTCCCACCATTCTCGACGGTACAGAAATACTTCTACCGCTGGCGCGATGAAGGCTTGCTGCGTACCATCAACAACACGCTTGTGATGCTGGCGCGTGAGCAGGCTGACAGGCAGCCCAGTCCAACGGCTGGCGTCATCGACAGCCAGTCAGTTAGAACCACGGAAAGTGGCGGAATACGGGGCTTTGACGCGGGAAAGAAGATTAGCGGACGTAAGCGTCACATTGTCGTTGATACCCTTGGCTTGATGGTTGGTCTGGTGATCCATTCTGCGGGTATTCAGGATCGCGATGGCGCACCGGACGTCTTGAAAACCATACTCAAACGATGGCCGTGGCTGCGACATATCTTTGCTGACGGCGGATATGCAGGCCCCAAGCTCAGAGGCAGGCTGGAAAAGGTCGGAAAGTTTACACTGGAAATCGTCAAGCGCTCCGATCAGGCCAACGGTTTCGAAGCCCTGCCACGCCGATGGGTGGTCGAGCGAACATTTGCATGGCTGGGAAGGTGTCGCAGACTGGCCAAAGACTTCGAGAAAACTATCGCTTCTTCCGAAGCGTGGATATACATCGCAAATATCCGCTTCCTCACACGGCGTATCGCAAGAGCCTGATATCATTACATTCATTATGATTCAGGCTCTTAGAGATTATGCGCGCTTCGGCCTGCTGTACCTGAATGACGGACGCAATTTCAAAGGCGAACAGCTTGTACCGGCGCAGTGGGTGCACGATTCGGTGACGCCCGACGCGCCCTATCTGATGCCCGGTCGCAAGGATTCGCTTGGCAAGATCCCGTTCGGTTATGGTTATCAGTGGTGGACGCCGGTTGACTGGCAGGGTGACTATAGCGCCGTGGGCATCTATGGGCAGTTCATTTACGTCAATCCGGCCAAAGGCGTGGTGATTGCCAAGACCTCTGCCCATTCCAGCTATAATGTTGACGGGCAGGACATGAAAGATGAGTCCATGCACGCATTTCAGGCTATCGCCAATGCGCTTTGAGGGCCTGTTTTCAAATTGAGGCAAAGTCGTGAAATGGCCCCTTTATGGGGCCATTTCACATTTACGCTTCAGATAGCGCGTAAAAAGGCCCGTCCGATTACGGCGAACGAGCGTCGATTGCGTGGCAATAACAAGGCAATAGGCGAAGTTATATCTTTACACGCTGTTAAAGCCGCTTATTCTGCGCACTGATTTGTGGGGTGCGGAAATCGGATAATATGACGAATACAGCTGCTACGGGCGATAAACCGCCATTGTCCAATTTCGCGCGACAGCTGTTGCAATTTCTCGATCGGGTGGAGTACCGCCGTATCGTTCATGCGGAGGACCTCGAGGAAATCGGTCGTCTGCGTTATCGTTCCTACCGCACGCGCAATGTCATGCATGAAGCCGAAGTGCCGTCCATCGTGGATGATATCGATCACGACAGCCATGCTTTTGTCTATGGCGTGTATGTGGACGGGCAACTGGTCAGCACGCTGCGCATTCATCACATCACACCTGATCATCGTCGTGGTACGAGTTATGCGCTGTTTCCCGATATTCTCGATCCGCTGCTCAATAGCGGCATGCATTTTGTCGATCCGACGCGTTTTGCGGCCGATCCCGAGCTTTTGAGCGAATATCCGGCCATTCCCTATATCACACTGCGTATTGCTGCGATGGCGTCCGAGTTTTTCGCGGCGGATCAATGCCTTGCCTCGGTCAAGCCGGAGCACATGGCGTTTTACAAACGTATTTTCGGCACGTCTGTCATGGCTGATGCGCGCGAACATGAGGGCTATGGAATCCGGGTCGGGCTCGGTGCTGCTCCCATTCGCAATATCCGTGATGCGGTGGCCGTGCGTTTTCCGTTTTTCAAGTCGCAGCCGCATGAACGTCATGCGATGTTTGGCGACATGCGCGGCAGTTCCGTGCCGCTGACAATCTTGCCGACGGCGAAATATACTGGCCTCGGCGTATAAGAATCTAAAAACGACGCCGGATATTAAACAATTAAATGTAGCCAGAAGGGTGGTTTCGCTTTACGAAGATTGCGGAACCGCTTTTGCGGGGAGAGGGTAGCTGCGACGAAAAGCCTTGCTGTCAATGCATGGGTTTATTCGGTCGCACATTGAAGATTGCAGTTATTTTCGCTTAACATGACGGTGTATGGGCGGAAATTCTGAATGGGTGGAACTAAAATGGCAGAACATCATACGACGGCTCCGGCTGAACTTGGCGCATCGATGGACTATGCTGAGCATGAGAAAACTTATGCCGGTTTTGCGGGCCTGGTTAAATGGGCCACGGTGGCGCTCGTTGCCCTTATGATTGCCATGGCGTTCGGCTTTTTTGCTGGTGGTTTCTTCTCCGCGACCGTTCTTTTCATTCTAGTCTGCGTCGCTGCCTGGTTCATTCTCTAGCGCATTCATTCCCTGCCGGATGAAGTCATCCGGTAGCGGTCCGATGCGGCTCAGAAACTGCTGAACCGGGATTTAACCCGCACGATTTGATCGAATGCCTTGGCATGGGTTACCGTGCCGAGGGTTTATGCATGTCTGTATCTTAGTCTATTTTAACGAGCCTCTGTGAAGCTCGCAATTCTGCCCGACCGGGATCAACCCCCGGAAGAACGCCACGAAAGGGAAACCAGCTTGGCCCAGACGTTATTTATCCCGAAAGAGAGTGACCCCAGCGAGACTCGCGTTGCGGCGTCGGCTGAGACGGTGAAGAAATTCATCGCGCTCGGTTTTGATGTCGTCGTGGAAAAAGGCGCAGGCGAGAAATCGCGCATTCCCGATGCCGAGTTTACGGCAGCCGGTGCCCGCATCGGCACAGCGGCGGATGCCAAAACGGCGGATGTCGTGCTTAAGGTGCGGCGTCCGACGGATGCGGAACTCAAAGGGTATAAATCGGGCGCAGCGCTCTTCGCCATGCTTGATCCCTATGGCCATGAAGACGCTGTTGCGGCGCTTGCCAAGGCTGGAATTTCGGCTTTCACGATGGAATTCATGCCGCGCATCACCCGCGCGCAGGTAATGGACGTGCTGTCGTCCCAGGCAAATCTTGCCGGTTATCAGGCGGTGATCGATGCGGCGGAAGTCTATGACCGCGCCATGCCGATGATGATGACGGCGGCGGGTACGGTTCCGGCCGCCAAGGTTTTCGTGATGGGGGCAGGCGTTGCCGGTCTTCAGGCCATTGCAACGGCGCGCCGCCTTGGTGCAGTCGTGACGGCAACCGACGTTCGTCCTGCGGCCAAGGAGCAGGTCGCCTCGCTCGGCGCAAAATTCATCGCCGTCGAGGACGACGAGTTCAAGGCAGCGGAAACTTCCGGTGGTTATGCCAAGGAAATGTCGAAGGAATATCAGGCCAAGCAGGCGGCACTTGTTGCCGACCATATCGCCAAGCAGGATATCGTCATCACAACGGCGCTCATTCCGGGCCGCCCGGCGCCGCGTCTGGTTTCCAAGGAAATGGTCGCTTCCATGCGTCCGGGTTCCGTGCTGGTCGATCTGGCAGTCGAGCGCGGCGGCAATGTCGAAGGCGCTGTCGCAGGCGAGATTGCTGACGTGAACGGCGTCAGGATTGTCGGCCATCTCAATGTGTCGGGCCGTATCGCGGCGAGCGCTTCGCAGCTTTATGCGCGCAACTTGATCGCCTTCGTCGAAACGCTGGTCGACAAGGAAGCCAAGCTTCTGAAGATCGACCCGGAAGAAGAACTGGTCAAGGCAACGCTTCTGACCCATCAGGGCAAGATCTTGCATCCGGCGTTCGCCAAGGTTGAGACAGCAGCGGCTCCGGCGGGTGTTGAAAAGGCTGCAAAGCCAAAGGCTGAGCCGAAACCGAAAGCGGAGAAACCGGCAGCAAAGGCAGTTGCACCCAAGGCGGCTGCAAAGCCTGCGAAAAAAGCACCTGCAAAAGCGCCGAAGACGACGTCTTCCCCCAAGTCTCCAGTTGATGGAGGAGAGGCATAATGGCCGATACAAATCTCGATAAAGCCCTTGAGGGCCTTAATCAGGCCGTGGACGCCGTGCGTCAGGCCGCTGAAAATGCGGGCGGCTTGGGCGATGCAGCAGCGGCTGCCGCGCACGCCGCATCGGGCGGTGCGATTGATCCGTTCGTGTTCCGCTTTGCAATCTTCATCCTGTCGATTTTCGTCGGCTATTACGTCGTGTGGTCGGTTACGCCTGCGCTGCATACGCCGCTGATGGCCGTGACCAACGCCATCTCATCGGTGATCGTGGTGGGCGCGCTTCTGGCGGTTGGCCTTTCTCTTTCGGGCTGGGCAACCGGCTTCGGTTTCATTGCGCTCATTCTGGCGAGCGTCAACATTTTTGGCGGCTTTCTGGTCACCCAGCGCATGCTCGCCATGTACAAGAAAAAAGAAAAGTGAGGCTGAACCATTATGAGCGTTAATCTCGCAGCCTTCCTTTATCTCGTCTCCGGCGTGCTGTTCATTCTGGCGCTGCGCGGCCTGTCGCATCCGACAACCAGCCGTCAGGGCAATATGTACGGCATGATTGGTATGGCGATTTCCATCGTCACCACGCTTCTGCTGGCGCGTCCAAGCTTCGGCGGTCTGGCACTCATCGTCGTCGGCATCGCCATCGGTGGCGGCATCGGTGCAGTCATCGCGCGCCGCATCGCCATGACGGCCATGCCGCAGCTCGTGGCCGCGTTCCACTCGCTGATCGGTCTTGCCGCCGTTCTGGTGGCTGCCGCCGCGCTTTATTCGCCGCATTCCTTCGGGATTGGCGAAGTGGGTCAGATCCACGGTCAGGCGCTCGTGGAAATGTCGCTGGGCGTTGCCATTGGTGCCATCACCTTCACCGGCTCGATCATCGCCTTCCTCAAGCTTGACGGGCGCATGTCGGGCAAACCGATCATGCTGCCGGGACGCCACGTCATCAATGCGGTTCTGGCTGCAGCCATCGTGTTGCTGATCGTCGTGCTCACGAACACCGAAAGCCATTTCGTGTTCTGGCTGATCGTGCTTCTGTCGCTGGTGTTTGGCGTGCTTATCATCGTGCCAATCGGCGGCGCGGACATGCCGGTTGTCGTTTCCATGCTCAACTCCTATTCGGGCTGGGCAGCGGCAGGCATCGGTTTCACGCTCGGCAATCTGGCGCTCATCATCACCGGTGCGCTGGTCGGTTCGTCCGGTGCGATCCTGTCCTACATCATGTGCAAGGGCATGAACCGTTCGTTCATCTCGGTTATTCTCGGCGGCTTTGGCGGCGATACGTCCGGCGGTCCGGCTGGTGAGGTCGAACAGCGCCCGGTCAAGCAGGGTTCTGCCGACGATGCGGCGTTCATCATGAAGAACGCTTCCAAGGTCATCATCGTGCCGGGCTACGGCATGGCGGTGGCGCAGGCCCAGCACGCGCTGCGTGAAATGGCCGACAAGCTCAAGGCGGAAGGCGTGGAAGTCAAATATGCCATCCATCCGGTTGCCGGTCGTATGCCGGGGCATATGAACGTGCTTCTGGCCGAGGCCAACGTGCCTTACGATGAAGTATTCGAGCTGGAAGACATCAATTCGGAATTCGCGCAGGCCGATGTTGCCTTCGTGATCGGCGCGAATGACGTCACCAATCCGGCTGCGAAGACCGATCCGAAGTCACCGATCTTCGGCATGCCGATCCTCGATGTCGACAAGGCTGGCACGGTTCTGTTCATCAAGCGCGGCATGGGTTCCGGCTATGCAGGCGTGGAAAACGAACTGTTCTTCCGCGACAACACCATGATGCTCTTCGCCGACGCGAAGAAGATGGTGGAGAGTATTGTGAAGGCCCTCGACCACTAGGGGAAGGCAATAGGGCAGTAAGGCATTAGGGCAGTATGTTTGACTTGCGGACATGCTGCCCGTCTTCGCCTTACTCCATTACTCCCCTAAACATACTGCCATATTGCCCTACTGCCTTACTGCCCTAACATGGCATCCTGCAAAGCGCGCAGTTCGGCGATTCTGGAGCCGGGCTGCGGTGCCGCATTGGCATAGGTGATGAGTTCACCCTTCCTGATCGGCGCGATGACTGTGCCGTTCTGCAGCAGGCCGCAGGGAATGGCCTTGGCTGCACGCGCTTCCGGCGTCGTCATGATCCATGAGCGGTAGCAATATTGCCCGATAGCATCCAGATGATCGCCGGGCTGCAAATCCTTCTTGGCAACCGCACAGACTTCCGCCACAGGCTTTGGCAGCGGCACCATATCGGTCTTGCCGTGCAGCACGACACGGGCCACTGTCAGCGGCACTTCCAGCGAAGTAAGATGGTAAGGGCGGTGGAAGGTGAAATAGGGGCCTTTGCCAATTTTCAGGTCTTCCAGTCGTTCGTTGAGGCGAGGGTGGTCCATCTTGGCCACAACGAACACGCCAGGTGAAACGCCTTTTCCGATGGAATAATCGACTACGCCGCTTTTGCTGAGAACGCCGCCATCTGCCTGCGGGATAAGCGTCTGGCTTAGCTGGTCGATGCTTGCGCGGGGACCGTGCATGCCGGCAATATCGGGAACGAGACCGGTGGCATTGGCAATGGCTGCCATCTCCACCATGGTTTTCGAGCCGTCGATGAATTCCACCAACAGGCGGACATTCATGTTCCGGCGGTCCGCTTCTTGCCTGTAATCGTCGGGTGTGGCGTCGAAGTTGAGTGGATTGTTCTTGCCCTTGCCAGCCGACACGACTTCATAGCCAAGCGCTGAAACGAACTCGATCAGCTCCATACAGGACGACGGCTCATCGCCCGCGCCAAGGGAATAGATCACGCCCTGCTTGTCGGCCTCGGCCTTGAGGTACGGGCCGATGGTGACATCCGCCTCGACATTCATCATGACGAGATGCTTGCCGTTGCGGATGGCCTTGATGCCGGTATCTGCACCCACTTCCGGAATACCGGTCGCATCGATGATGACATCGAGCAGCGGATTGGACAGGATCAGGTCATTGTCGCCGGTGACGGCGATCTTGCCCGCTTCGATTGCGCGGGTCATTGCCGCTTCGCTGTTGGCTTCCTGCGCGTTCTCCTCGTCGCCATAGGCGGTGCGAACGGCTTTGAATGTATTGGGAAGCCTGCGGGCGGAAAGTGCGCCGACTTCGATACCTTGCATCCGCGCCACCTGCGTGACGATGTCCGTTCCCATTTCGCCAGCGCCAATCAGACCGATGCGGATCGGCTTGCCGGTTTCTGCCCGCGCTGCGAGATCGCGCGCCAGTCCAACCAGTGCCACATTTGTCGTCATGAAACTCTCCGCAAAATGTCAAATCCGCACAGGCGAGATAAATTTGTCACGCTTGTGTTGATATAGGTGCGTAATAGATGAACAGTCTCTATATCAACACCGGCGCGCGCGCACCTTCAAACTGCGCGACAAAATAGGCATCCCTTTAGCAGGCCATTGGAGCCAAAATGAGCAGCGTATCCTCTTTCGATCTCGTGATCTTCGATTGCGACGGCGTTCTCGTCGATAGCGAGCCGCTTTCCTGTCTGGCTTTCGAGCGGGTCTATGCCAATCACGGCATGGAACTGCCGGAAGGCACGGTCGCCAAGGGCATCGGCATGAAGCAGGCCGATATCATGAAGATGATCGAGGATATGACCGGGCATCGCCTGCCGGATGAGGCCATAAGCCAGTTCTGGCCCGAAACTCAGGTCCTGTTTGCCGAAGCGTTGGAGCCGACGGTGGGCATTGCCGACTTCCTGCGCGAACTGCCGCAAAAGCGCTGCGTGGCTTCGTCGTCGCAGCCGGAGCGCATTGCGTTCAGTCTGGAAAAAACCGGTATCAGCCATTATTTCGGCGATGCGGTTTATTCGTCCAGCATGGTCAAGCGCGGCAAGCCAGCGCCAGACCTGTTCCTGTTCGCAGCCGACAAAATGGGTGTCGATCCGGCGCGCTGCGTGGTGATCGAGGATTCGCCCTTCGGTGTCGAAGGAGCCATCGCGGCTGGCATGACGGCGTTCGGCTATACGGGCGGCGGACATACTTATGTCGGGCACGCAGAAAAATTGACGGGCAAGGGTGCGCATCAGGTTTTCTCGCACTGGGATGATATTGCACGGGAAATTCTGGTTGCCGCTTGAGTTTTATGGGTTAAACACAAGGCAAATCACATCAGCAGGAATAGCCAGCGAATGAAAGACGCAATCACGCTCGACCAGTTGCGCGAGGCAATCGGCACGGAAATCGGATGTTCCGAGTGGCGCGAAGTCACGCAGGAAATGATCAACCAGTTCGCGGATGCGACCGACGATCATCAGTTCATTCATGTCGATCCGGAACGCGCTGCCAAGGAAACGCCTTTCGGCGGCACCATCGCGCACGGCTTTCTGACGCTGTCGCTGCTCTCGACGCTGGCCTATGAAGCGCTGCCGATGCTGGAGGGGGCCACGATGGGCATCAATTACGGCTTCGACAAGCTGCGCTTCCTGTCGCCGGTCAAGACCGGTTCGCGCGTGCGCGCCCGCTTCAAGCTGGCGGATGCAGATATCCGCCCGTCAGGCCGGGTGGTCAATCATTATGATGTGACGCTCGAAATCGAAAACTCGCTGAAGCCAGCACTGACCGCAACCTGGCTCACCATTGCCGTTGTGGCGCCACCGGAAGGTTAAGCCGCTTTGCGGTACTGAACCGGAAGCCGTCCTTCTTCATCGAGAGGGGCGGCTTTTTCTTTGTGCTCGGTCATCAGTTCGCGGAAGAAGAACGGGCCGTGCAGGAACATGCCGAAATCGTAAAAATTCTTCTTCTCCGCCCCGCGCATATAAAGCAGATGCATCAGGAAGAAATTGCCTTTCGAGCGCTTGTAACGGCTTTCGCTGTGCACGTTCTTGAAGCGTATGCGGTTGATGAGCGGCGGGTTGGCGGTCTTAAGCCTGAGAACCTTGGCCGGGTCCGAGCCGTAGAAGTGAATGATGTCGGTCAGCACCTGAAATTCCGACCACAGGACGGGGCTTTCCTCGATCACCACGCGCGCGTCCTCGCGCAGCGACTTTGCCTTGGGATGAAGCGCGATCATCATCAGACATGAGCCGATGGCAAGCAGAGAGACCGGCTGTTTTGCCAGAAGATCGGGGCGCTCGCGCTGAAGGTCGGCAAGCGCTTCCACTGCCGGAACCGTGCCGAGACTATGCGCAACGATGATGACCTCATCGGCATTGCTGGCTTCGATTTTCCGCTTCAGGCTTTCTGCAAAAGCCTTGCGCCGCTGGTTGAGCTTTTCGTTGCGTCCGTGAATACGATCATAGGCCGCAGACCAGTCGTCGAGCAGATAGGACATGAAAAACTGATCGCCTGGCTTGCGCACGAGCAGGGTTGCGACGATGGCTGCAAGCGGCGCCGACCAGAGAAGATGCAAGGCCGAAAGTCCTGCGGCCATCGGTGCAAAGGCGAGCAGGGCAGTGATGCCCAGAATCGCCAGTGACAGCAGAAACGGCCACAGGAAAAACAGGACAAAGCGCCAGCTCGTCTTCAGATAGCGCCACAGCGTTCCGGTGAAGAGGATGTTCAAGAATGCGTGAATGCCGGTCAGCATACGTTTTGGCGTCGAGCGCGCGGCGTAATCGTCAAAAATATCCGCAGTGCCAAACTGGCAGAACTCGGTTTCCGTCTGCCAGCCATTGCCCGTGGTGATGGCGGTCAGCGTGCCACAATCATCAGGCTCCTCCGTCATAGGCGGAAGCCTGGTCTTTGCTTTCCACAGGCGGTCGAAATCTTTCAGCGCCTGCGCGTGGCGCACGCGGACGGCCTTGGGGTGCAGGCCTTCATAGCCTGTGAACTGGATAACGAGTCGTTTGCGGAGGGGCATCAGGAGAATCGGATAAATTGAGAGGAAGCACTATCGGTTTTCTGGCGAAATGCTATGGGCAGTCATTGAGGCTGAATTATGCGGGAAACACGTGCCGCTTAGCCTATTCGCACGATTGGGACTATAGTAAATCGTGTGCAAGCCGGTATTTCGCGCAAGCCGGTGGGCAAAGTTGCATCTTGAGGTGGACAGGCTAGGCTCTTTCTGGTAATAGCCACGACCAATTTGCAGCGTATCCGTTGCGAAGCTTGGGAGCCTTTGGGCGTTGATCGGCCGGTCAGACCGGCTGAAATCGTTAAAAGACCCCCTAACGGCCTCAGGCTTAACCGAAATTCTAACCGATACGGGAATACACGTGCAGGTACTCGTCCGCGATAATAATGTTGATCAGGCTCTCCGCGCTCTCAAGAAAAAGATGCAGCGCGAAGGTATCTTCCGCGAAATGAAGATGCGCGGCCACTATGAAAAGCCGTCCGAAAAGCGCGCTCGCGAAAAGGCAGAAGCCGTTCGTCGTGCACGCAAGCTGGCCCGTAAGCGCGCACAGCGTGAAGGCCTTATCGGCGGCCGTCCGGGCGCTCGCTGATCGACTTTAAAAACAGGCGCTGTTGAACAGCGCCTTTTTTGCTTTCCGGTGCTGGCTTTCGCTTGCGCCGGATTTTGCATGTTTTGACCTCAGATATTTGCGATTGTTTCCCGCACCTTGCGAAGCGGTTTTAGGTCAGCGAGTGCACTGAATTCGACATTTGCTCGATGCCTGCATCCGAAGCGTGCAAATGTCGAAAATCAGACCAACACATATATTTTCATTTGTTCAGGCTTCCATTTTTAATGCGGCGTTACGAAAAGTTTCTGGACTCCTCGCGTGCCAATATGTGTAAAAACAATAATTAGGATATCCAACTGTCAAGCGGGCTATCCAAAAGTAAACCAAGCTGAAGAAAATGCCGCCTTTTTGCTGTTTTTATCTGGTGGTTGAGGCCAGTATAGTACCGTAACAGACAGAATAATCCGGCAGAGGCGAGAATCCCCAAAGCGGATTTGGCTACGGGATGGAGAAGAGGCAGAAGGGTCTTGCACCCTATGCGAGCTGAAAGGAATGCAGTCGTTGCCCACGCGCTTGAAGATGATGCAATCGTCTGGAATGAAAGTTTCGGGAATTGAAGCATTGGGTGGAACAGGTCGGAACGGCCTTCTCATTGCCGCCGCACTTCTGGCTTTGACCGTTGCCGGTTGCCAAAGCTCCACAACTACGGCACTCAGCACTGTCGACACGGCGCAAGGATCGAGCGAGAACATCAGTTCGCTGACAAGCGTGATCCAGAGCAATCCGCGCGATCCGGAAGGCTACAATGTGCGTGGTTCCGCCTATGGCAAGTCCGGGCGCTACAAGGAAGCGCTGCGCGATTTCGATCAGGCAATAGCGCTCAATCCGAATTTCTATCAGGCCTATGCCAATCGCGCGCTGGTCTATCGTTATATGGGCGACAGCACCAAGGCCGTGCAGGATTACAGCAAGGCCATCCAGCTCAATTCGCAATATGACGCCGCCTATATCGGCCGAGGCAATGTCTACCGTCAGGCCGGACGTCTCGATCAGGCGCTCAGCGACTTCAATCAGGCTATCGCCCTGCAGACGACCGATGGTCGCGCCTATCACAATCGTGGCCTGATCTATCAGGCCAAGGGTCAGCACAAGCAGGCCATCGAGGATTTCTCCAAGGCAATTTCACTCAATTCCACGGCGCCGGAGCCTTATAACGGTCGCGGCATTTCCTATGTGGCGCTTGGCGACTACGACAACGCCTTCGACGATTTCAACACCGCCATCACGCTCGACCAGAACGTGGCGGAAAGCTGGGCCAATCAGGCGCTTGTCTATGAGCACAATGGCGACAAGGCCAAGGCTGCGAATTCCTATTCACGGGCCGTACAGCTCGATCCGAAATACCAGCCTGCGAAGGATGGTTTGGCCCGCACACGCGGATAACCGTCGATATTATCAAGTATTGAAGATTGATAGCGGCGCTTTCCAAATTGGGGAGCGCCGCTTTTCTTTATAATTGGCCGCGATATATTGAATCTCATGTCGCTCTTCGATCACATCGGATTCAAAGCCCGTAACGTCAATCGCAGCCTTTCTTTTTACGAAAGCTGCATGCCAGAACTCGGCCTGGAGGTCATTGCCCGTTCGGGCACCGGCTTCTTTGTCAGTGGGGGAGAGCGGGCACCGGTTCCGTTTCTGTGGATCCATGGCGGCCACGATGGGGCGGGTGATGGCGAGGACAAGCCTGGCGACCGTCTGCATCTCATGTTTACAGCCGGAAGCCGCGAGGCGGTCGAGTCGTTCCATCAAGCTGCACTGGAGGCGGGCGGCAGGGATAGTGGGAGCCCAGGCTATCAGGGCCCCGAAGAGATGGGCTATTACGCGGCTCTAGTCTTCGATCCCGACGGAAACACGCTGGAAGCGGGTTTCCGTGAGAGGAAGCGATAAGAGTTGGCTCAGGCGCGCAGGTTACGCTTGTCGAGACGGCCCACCAGCCGGTCGCCGATCCACTGGATGCCACAAACCATGATGATGAGGATGATTACGACCGCGATCATGATCTGCGTCTCGAAGCGCTGATAGCCGTAGCGAATGGCAAGGTCGCCGAGACCGCCCGCACCGATAGCGCCTGCCATTGCCGATGCGCCGACCAGTGTGATGATCGTGACCGTAAAGCCTGCAACGATGCCGGGCAGGGCTTCGGGAACGAGCACTTCGCGCACGATGGTCCAGCGGTTTGCGCCCATGGAGCGCGCGGCTTCGATGAGGCCATGATCCACTTCACGCAGCGACACTTCCGCAATGCGCGCATAGTAGGGGATGGCGGCAATGGACAAAGGCACGATGGACGCCCATGTGCCGATGGATGTGCCGACGATGAAGCGCGTGACGGGAATGAGCGCCACCAGCAGAATGATGAACGGAACCGAGCGGAAACCGTTGATGATGGCGCCGAGGATCGTGTTCAGCGTCAGGTTCTGTGCGAGGCCACCCCGTTCAGTCAGGATCATGATGAGTGCGAGCGGCAGACCGACGACGAGCGAGATCAGGCTCGAAAAACCGGTCATGATGATGGTCTCCCAGAAGGAGCGCCAGAGAAGATCAAGCATCGCCTGAGACATAGCCGAGTACCTCCGTGGCGTCTGCATGGGTGTTGAGATAGGTGATTGCGGCGTCGAGTTTCGCCTTGTCCTCTGCGGGCAGGCCGATGAAGAGCGTGCCGACCGGCTCACCCTGAATCGTATCCATGCCGCCATGGATGAGCTGCGGCGCCACGCCGGTGGCAGCGGAAACATCGTTGAAGAACGCGCCTTTTGCGGCTGCGCCCGACAGCTTTACCTTCAGCACGGCGAGGTTGCCGGATTTCTCCAGCCGGTCGCGCCAGATGGTAGGCAGTTCCGGCGTCAGCACCTGCAACATGCTCTGTGTGACGGGCGATTGCGGATTGGCGAAGACCTTCCAGACCGGACCTTCCTCGGCGATGGCGCCGTGGTCCAGCACGATCACACGATCGGCAATGCGGCGGATCACTTCCATCTCATGCGTGATGAGCAGGATGGTAAGGCCGAGCTTGGTGTTGATGTCTTTCAGCAGGGCCAGAATAGACTGGGTGGTTTCCGGGTCGAGCGCGGATGTCGCCTCGTCCGAAAGCAGCACGGCAGGTTCGGCGGCAAGGGCGCGGGCAATGCCGACGCGTTGCTTCTGGCCGCCGGAAAGTTGGGCGGGATAGTGCTTTGCCTTGTCGGAAAGGCCGACCAGTTCGAGAAGTTCCGCAACACGCCTGGCGCGTTCGGCCTTCGGCTTGCCCGCGATTTTCAGGGGCAGGGTGATGTTTTCGGCAACGGTCTTGGCCGAAAGCAGATTGAAATGCTGGAACACCATGCCGATGCGGCGGCGCACGGGACGCAGTGCGTCTTCGCCAAGGCCGGTGATTTCGCGCCCTTCGATCAGGATCGAACCGGCATCCGGCTTTTCAAGGCCGTTGACGCAACGGATCAGCGTGGATTTGCCCGCGCCGCTGCGACCAATGATGCCAAGGATTTCACCGCGCGCGACGGAAAGCGAAACGCCGTTGATAGCTGCCGTATCGCCGAACATTCGGCGCACGTCTTTCATCTCGACGATGGGCGCTGATGTGGCGGGCGGCTTTTCAATGGTCACGGTCGTTTCTTCTATGTCTGGATAGGCCGCTGCGGGCAGCGGCTTGTTGTATTCGATAAGGCTTCAAGGAAGGATGATGCCTGGCTCAAGCCATCAGCTTTCGCTGTGGCGATGCTTTAGGGCAATTTTTGTCGGTACGTCAATAAAAGCCGCGCCGGAAACGGTTCCGGCGCGGTCTTTCAAGCATCAAAAGCAATTATTTCCAGGCCGGGATGCCGGTGCCCTTGTAGGCACGGTCGATTTCGGCCTTCACGGCGTCGTTCTGGAACGAGGCCACGAGATTCTTCACCCATTCAGCGTTTTCATCTTCGGTGCGGACCGCGATGAAGTTGTTGTAGGGGTTGTTTTCCTTCGATTCCCAGCCGATTGCCTCTTCCTTGTTGAGGCCTGCCTTTGCTGCCCAGTCGTTGTTCACGATGGCTGCATCGAGGTCATCGATGGAACGGCCGACAACACCGGCGTCGAGTTCCTTGATCTCAAGCTTCTTCGGATTTTCGACAATGTCGATCGGGGTGGCCAGAATGCCCGCATCCGGCTTCAGCTTGATGAGGCCCTTTTCTTCCAGAACGCGAAGCGCGCGGCCTTCGTTCGACGGATCGTTCGGCACGCCGACGACGGCGCCTTCCTTCAGCTCGTCAAGGCTCTTGTGCTTGCGCGAATAGATGCCGATCGGCCAGACGGCGGTGTAGCCGGCGACGCTGATCTTGTAGCCGTGCTGCTTGATCTGCTCGTCCAGATAAGGCTTGTGCTGGAAGGCGTTGGCGTCGATTTCCTTGCGTTCCAGAGCTTCGTTCGGCTGGTTGTAATCGTTGAAGGTCACGCGCTCGATGTTGAGGCCGTGCTTCTTGCCTTCTTCGGCAACGACTTTCCAGACGTCTTCGTCTTCGCCGCCCATGATGCCGACCTTGATGGTCTTGTCTTCTGCGTGGCTCGGCGCCGACGCGAAGCCGACAGTCAGTGCGGCTGCGGTGAAGAGAAGGGCTTTCAGACCGGCGCGACGGGTCAGCGTGTAGCGGGAAAGGACTGACGACATTTTGTTTTCCTTGTTTAAAGACTTTGGAGAGCCGGTCCCGGAAAGCGATCTTTTGAGATGATCTTTCTCCCCCTGCCCACCTTGTTGCCGATAATTCCCTTTTGTCGGGCAATAAACAAGGAAAATTATTTCAGAATTTGCCGAAGCCATGATGCCGAAATTGCGTTCACGAGACGGTGAGCGGATTGCCATTTCCGCCCATCTCGCTTGCTTATCGGTTGTCAGCAATAATCATCTGTGCGGCCTTCTCGGCGATCATGAGAGTCGGTGAGTTGGTGTTGCCGGAAGTGATGGTCGGCATGACCGAGGCATCGGCGACGCGCAAGCCCGCAATGCCGTTGAAGCGCAGGCGGGGATCGACGATTGCTTCTGCGTCCTGCCCCATGCGGCAGGTGCCGACCGGATGGAAAATCGTTGTGCCGATATCGCCAGCTGCCTTTTCCAACTGCTCTTGCGTTTCGTAAGCAGGACCCGGCTTGAACTCCTCGGGGCTGAACTTCTGCAACGGTGCCTGTGCCACGATATGGCGCGTGATACGGATGGCGTCGGCGGCGACGCGGCGGTCGCTTTCGGTGGCGAGATAATTCGGTCTGATTGCCGGTTGGGCGCGATGATCCGGCGACTTGATATGGATCGAGCCGCGGCTGTCGGGGCGCAGATTGCATACGCTTGCCGTGAAGGCAGGGAAGGGGTGGACGTTTTCGCCGAACTTTTCCAGGCTCAGCGGCTGCACGTGATATTGCAGGTTGGCGGTCTCAAAGGACGGGTCCGAACGGGTGAAAACGCCGAGCTGGCTTGGCGCCATTGACATGGGACCGGATTGCCGCAGCAGATATTCCAGTCCGATCATTGCCTTACCGACAAGCTTGTTGGCTTTTTCGTTAAGGGTCGGAATGCCTGTAACCTTGTATGCGCAGCGTAATTGCAAGTGATCCTGCAGGTTTTCGCCGAGCTGCTTGCGCTCCAGCTTCACAGGGATGCCCGCCTGCTGCAGCACGTCGCCGCGCCCGATGCCCGACAGTTCCAGGATTTGCGGCGAGCCGACTGCACCGGCAGCCAGAATGACCTCGCGCTTTGCCTTTACCGTGCGGGTGGTGCCGTTCTGGTCGAAAGTGACGCCGGTGGCGCGCAGTTCCTTGATCTCGATGCGGCGCACATGCGCGCCGGTTTCGACCGTCAGATTCTTGCGATCCAGTGCCGGGCGCAAAAACGCCTTGGCGGTATTCCAGCGAATGCCACGCTTCTGGTTGACCTTGAAATAGGACACGCCTTCATTGTCACCGCGATTGAAATCGTCGGTGGCGGGGATGCCCGCAGAGACCGCTGCATCGCGAAAGGCATCCAGAATATCCCAGTGCAGGCGGGCGTTCTCGACACGCCATTCACCGCCCGCGCCATGCACATCGCTGGCACCCGCAAAATAGTCTTCCGATTTCTTGAACAGCGGCAGGACATCGTCCCAGCCCCAGCCGTCGCACCCGGCCTGACGCCACAGGTCGTAGTCACGGGCCTGACCGCGCATATAGATCATGCCATTGATGGAGGAGCAGCCGCCAAGCACCTTGCCGCGCGGATAGCCGAGCGAACGACCGTTCAGCCCCGGTTCGGCTTCCGTGGTGAAGCACCAGTCGGTGCGCGGATTGCCGATGCAGTAGAGATAGCCAACCGGGATGTGAATCCAGGCGTAATTGTCTTTTCCGCCTGCCTCCAGCAGCAGTACGGAGCGGTTCTGGTCTGCGGAAAGCCGGTTCGCAAGCGCGCAACCTGCCGTGCCCGCGCCAACCACGATGTAATCGTAGGTGTCGGTCATGATCTCATATCCAGTAAAAAGCGGAGCCGCTATCGAGCGAGCGTGCGGCTCCCGAAATGTTGGTTAGCCGAAGAGTTTCTTTCCAATCCGCGATGCATAGAACTCGCCCACGATTCCTTTCCGGAAGAGGAGGACGCATGCCATGAAGATGAGGCCCGTGACGATTGTGACGGGGAAGTCGGATGTAGCGAGATAGTTCTGCAGGGCGACGACAAAGGCTGCGCCGACGATGGGGCCGATGAGGGTTCCGATGCCGCCGAGAAGCGTCATCAGGATGACCTCGCCCGACATCTGCCAGCCGACATCGGTCAGTGTTGCGAACTGGAAGACAAGCGCCTTCAAGCCGCCCGCGAGGCCTGCAAGCCCTGCCGACATGACGAAGGCTGCAAGCTTGTAGCGGTTGACGGAGTAACCGAGCGAGATCGCGCGGTTTTCATTCTCGCGCACTGACTTCAGGATCATGCCAAAGGGCGAATTGATGATGCGCCAGATGATAAAGACGCCCAGCACGAACACGGCCAGCACGAAATAATACATGTTCATCGGCTGGTTGAGATCGATGATGCCGAAGAGAAACCCGCGCGGCACACCCTGCAATCCGTCTTCGCCATGAGTGAAGGAAGCCTGCAGGCAAAAGAAGAAGAACATCTGCGCCAGCGCCAGCGTAATCATCGTCGAATAGATGCCCTGACGGCGAATGGCGAGATAACCGATGACGAGGCCAAGCGCTGCTGCGGCGAGAACGCCGAGCACGAGGCCGAGTTCCGGCGTGACGCCCCAGACCTTCACCGTATGGGCTGTGATATAGGCCGCACCGCCGAAGAAGGCCGCATGGCCGAAGGAGAGAATGCCTGTATAGCCCAACAGAAGGTTGAAGGCGGAGGCGAACAGCGCAAAGCACAGCATCTTCATCAGGAAGATGGGGTAGACCATGAAGGGTGCTGCCAGCAGTCCGACGAGGGCGATGCCGAGCACGATGATCGAGAGGCTGTTGACGGCAGGTGCCTTGCTGTCGCGCGGTGCTGCGGTTGCCTTGGAAGTGGCCTTGAGAGCGGTATCAGCCATATCAGGCCTCCTTCCCGAACAGTCCGGCGGGTCGAACCAGAAGGACGATAGCCATGATGACGAAGATGACGATGCTGGAGGCTTCCGGATAGAAGACCTTGGTCAGACCTTCCGCCAGCCCCAGCACATAGCCGGTGATGATGGCGCCGAGGATTGACCCCATGCCGCCGACAACCACCACGGCAAAGACCACGATGATGATGTTGGAGCCCATCAGTGGACTGACCTGATAGATCGGGGCCGCCATGATGCCTGCGACACCGGCAAGGGCAGCACCCAGCGCATAGGTGAAGGTGAGAAGCAGCGGCACATTGATGCCGAAGGCCTTGACCAAAGTGGGGTTTTCAGTCGCGGCACGCAGATAGGCGCCGAGCTTGGTCTTTTCGACCAGAAGCCAGGTGCCGAGGCAGACGAAAAGCGAGGCAACAACCACCCAGGCGCGATAGTTCGGCAGGAACATGAAGCCGAGATTATGCCCGCCTGCCAGTGACGGCGGCACCGCATAGGGCTGACCGGCAGCGCCATAATAATAGCGGAACGTGCCTTCGATCACCAGCGCAAGGCCGAAGGTGAAGAGCAGGCCATAAAGCGGATCGAGGTTGTAAAGCCGCGACAGGGCCACGCGCTCGATGATCGCGCCGCCAAGTCCGACGATGAGGGGGGCGAGGA